>NZ_JBWKZT010000001.1:0-1018269 GCF_059424735.1 Ensifer sp. GW101-20A05
TAGTCATATTACCAACACTACTCCTACCCACTTAGCTAAGTGGGGAAGCATGTCCGGACCTTTCGGGGGCTAATTCAATTATGCGACGTCCCCATAGGGAGCGGCGCGTTTCGATCATGTCTTGAAACAAGCCGCCGTCAGGCGGCTTTGTTTTGTTCGGTGCTCCCTGGCGGCAATGCCATGGAGAGCTCTAATGACAATTTCCGACAATCCCACTGACGCCTTTGAGCCGCGCTCGACGATCACCGGGACGCTGCTCGAGCGCGGCTATGTCAACCAGGTGACGGACCTTGAGGGCGTCGATCGCGCCTTTGCGGCCGGCATCGTGCCTGTCTACGCCGGCTTCGATGCGACGGCGGACAGCCTGCATGTCGGCCATCTCTTGCCGATCATGGCGCTTCGCCGGCTGCAGCAGGCCGGGCACAAGCCGATCGTGCTGATCGGCGGCGGCACGACGCGGATCGGCGATCCGAGCTTTCGCTCGGCGGCACGGCCAATGCTGTCGGAGAATGAGATCGCGGCCAATATCGCCGGCATCCGCAAAGTGTTCGAGCGGTTGCTGACCTTCGGCGACGGCCCGACCGATGCTGTCATGGTCAACAATGCCGATTGGCTGGACCGGATGGCCTGGATCGACATGCTCCGGGACGTCGGCAAACACTTCTCCGTCAACCGCATGCTCTCCTTCGACAGCGTGAAAACGCGGCTGGAACAGCAGGAGAACCTGAGCTTCCTCGAGTTCAACTACATGATCCTGCAGGCGGTCGATTTCCTCGAACTGTTTCGCCGCACCGGCTGCCGGCTGCAGCTCGGCGGCGGCGACCAATGGGGCAATATCGTTGGTGGCGTCGATCTGGTGCGGCGGATCGAGGGCGCGGAAGTCTTCGGCATGACCACGCCGCTGCTGACGACGGCATCGGGCGTCAAGATGGGCAAGACCGCGGCCGGCGCCATCTGGGTGAACGAGGACCGTCTGTCGCCCTACGACTACTGGCAGTTCTGGCGTAACGTCGAGGATGCCGACGTGGTGCGCTTCCTCAAACTCTTCACCGATCTGCCGCTCGACGAGATCGAAAGGCTGGGTCGCGCCGAGGGCGCGGACCTGAACGTGGTCAAGGAGCGCCTCGCCAATGAGGCAACGGCGCTGGCGCATGGAGCAGACGCAGTCCGGCGGGCGCAGGCGACGGCGCGGCAGGCATTCGGCGGAGGTGAAGCGGCCGAGGGGTTGCCGACGGTCGTGCTGAGCGATGCCGAGCGCCTGAAGGGCATAGGTCTCGTTGACCTCGTGGTACGGGCAGGACTGGCCTCATCGAAGGGCGAGGCACGGCGGGCAATCGCCGGGCGCGGTGTGCGCCTGGACGGAGAAGTCGTTGAGGATGCAGAGACAATCGTCTCACTCGGCGAGCATCCGGTTCGGCTCTCGCTTGGCCGCAAGCGCCATGCCGTGGTGAAGTAGCGCAGCGATCACGCGTCCCACCGCCCGCATTCCCATGCCTGTCACAGGCATCCCCCTGCCGCGCTGCGGCGGGGGGATGCGCCGACCAATACGAGAAAGTCTTCGTTATGGCTCGGGATCTCTCGCCGCGCGGACGCGCGGCGGCTGGATCTCTGTGACAAGCACAGAGATGAGGGTGGACAGGATTGCCGCTACGAAGATCGTTGCCCCCAAGGGAACCGGATGCCAGGGATGAAAATTCCGCAGGCGCAGGAAATCTCGGGCACCCAGAGCCACAGGATTCGACGTCACAACGGCATCTGACGAAGTGCCGCGGCCGCGTACCACCTCGCTCATTCCTGTGCTTGTCACAGGAATCCAGCCGCGCCGAATCGGCGGCGCGAGGGGATGCGTTGCCCCGAATGCGCGAGCACCCAGCGTACCGGCTCGGCATACCCCGCCGCGCGGACGTGCGGCTGCTGGATCTCTGTGACAAGCACAGAGATGAGGGTCGAGCGGGCTGTGACCGCTAAGATCGCCGCTCCGGAGGGAGGTGCTCAGGGGCGTGGACACAAGGGCGCGGTCATAAGGGCGCGGTCATAAGGGCGTGCCCAAAGGCGCGCGCGCTTGCGGGTGCCGCCACTGTTTCACCCGGGCGACGCTACCGCCGGTCAGCCCGCAGCAACCACCCTCGCCTCCGGCCGCACCTCGTCATCGCCGCCAAACTCCTCGCCCCACTTGCAGAGAGCCGCCGCCGCCACGTTCAGCGCCGCGCCGCGTTCGGTCAGCGCGTACACCACCTTTGGCGGGATTTCCGGATAGGTGGTGCGGCTGACGAGGCCATCGGCCTCCAATTCACGCAACTGCTGCGCCAGCATCTTCTCGCTGATTAAAGGGATCGCCTGGCGCAGGCGGCCGAAGCGGCGGGCGGCCTTGCCGAGTTCGCAGAGAATATCGACCTTCCACTTTCCCTCGATCGCCCTGAGCGCAGTTGCAAAGCCGCAGTTTTCCATTGCTGTCGTCACATCATCCTCCCTTACGTCGCGGTAAGCACTTACCATCCGGTGCGTATTGCGACCCGGGCCGCCCACCTTACGTCTGAACCGCGACGACAACCGCGTCGCTGTGGAAATCAGGGCGGGATAAGGGTGCAGGCGCCCTTCCCGCGCCATGGATATGGAGACTGGGAATGCAACCTGCAATCAGCGTATTGGGAATGGGGCGCATGGGATCGGCGCTGGCGCATGCGCTTCTCAAGGCCGGGCACCCGACGACGGTGTGGAACCGCACGCCGGCAAAGGCGGCGCCGCTCGCTGCCGCCGGGGCCGAGGTGGCGGCAAGCGTGCGCAATGCGGTCGCCGCATCTGAGGTCGTCATCGTCAATGTCAGCGACTACCAGGCGACGCAAAGCCTTCTGCGCGACAAGGAGGTCGCCGGTGCCCTCGAGGGCAGACTGATCATCGAACTCACGTCAGGCACGCCGGATGGTGGCCGCGAGGCGCACGGCTGGGCGCAGCGGCAGGGTGCCCGCTATCTCGACGGCGCGATCCTGGCGACGCCGGACTTCATCGGCACCGAAGCGGGCACGCTGCTTGTCTCCGGTCCTTCAGCTGTTTTCGAGGAAGGCCGTAACGTGCTCGGCGCCCTCGGCGGCAATGTCCAGTTCATCGGCGAGGATCCGGGCCTCGCCAATGCGCTCGACAGCGCCGTGCTGGCGCTGATGTGGGGCGCATTGTTCGGTGCGCTGCAGTCGATCGCCGTTTGCCGGGCCGAGGCGATCGATCTCGGCGTGCTGGCAAGACAATGGACGGCGACGGCGCCGGTGGTCGAGGGGCTCGTCTCCGACCTCATCAAACGCAGCGCCGCCGGGCGCTATGACGCTGATGCCGAAACGCTCTCGTCCGTATCGCCGCATTACAGCGCGTTTCACCATTTGGTCGACCTGATGGAAGCCCGCGGCCTCGACCGCACGATCACTGGGGGATACGAGGCGATCTTCCGCCGGGCGATCGAGGCCGGCCACCTGCACGACGATTTCGCATCGCTGTCGCAGTTCATGGGGCAGCCGGCGTAAGTCGAAAGGCGCGCTGGGGGCTGGCTCCACAAGGCGAGGCAGCACGAGCCGCCGAGCCTCACTTGGCAATCCCCGCGCCGCTGCCCACTGCTGCCGGCCCGAGCACACCGACCAAAGCCTTGCCGTCGGTGAAATAGGGGTCGCCGCCGCCGTTGCGGCCGGTCTTGGTGGCACCGACGCCGGGGATTTCATAGGTCGACGAAACCTGCCCCGCCTTCTTGAGGTCGCCGATCACCAGATCGCGTTCGGCATCGAGATCGGGGCCGATGTGGTGGGTGATCTGGCCGGTGTCGTGGCTCAAGCCCACGCCGCGGTCGAAGCTCGCCGAACCGAGCCAGAGCGGGCCACCGCCCTCCGCAGGCGTCGCGGTCTGCCAGAAGCGCACATGGTTGCGCTGGTCGGCGCTGCGGCCGACCGGCTTTTCGAAGGCCAGATCCTGCTCGCGACCCTCGTAGAACAGCGGACTGACAGGTGCATCGAGATCCGGGCGGTCGAGCACGACGCTGAGGCCTATATCGACGGACGATCGCAGCGTGACCTTGTCGGCAGCATCCCAGCCTGCGGCGTTAAAGGCGCGGATGATCTGCTCCTTGGAGCCGACCAGCCCGACATTGATCGGATCACCGGGAATGCCCTGCTCCGTCGATGTCACCATGGGATTGAGCGGAACCTTCCGGCGGTCATCGTGGAAGAGCCATAGCTCCGGGACCAGGAAGTAGCTGACCGCGAGGTAGGCGGCGAGCACGATCCCCAGAAGAAGAAAGGCAACGCGCATGTTCAAGCGACGGCTCATGCCACTCTCCTTCGCTCCAGGCTATGGCGGAGGTCCCGGCCACCCGGGACAGACGCAGACTATGACACCGACAGAAGCCGCTGCACAGCGGCGGCGCGTAGGCGAACGCCGCCGACAGCAGGATCGGCGATCAGGGAGCCGGCAGCCGCATATCAGGCGCGGCCATGCCTTTCGTCGCAAAGCCAGAACGAACGCGACAGCGCCCGAGGCGGCGCCTTACTCCGCCGCGTGCGCCTTCATCTCCAGCGCCTCCAACTCGTAGCTGTAGCCTTCCAGCATCTCATAGGCCTGCTCTATCGTCTTGATCTGCTCGTCGGCATTCTTGATCGCCTCGGCGATTGACCGCGAGCGGGCGCGCAGCATCGAGCCGAGCACGTCGGTCTCCGGCCGGCGGCCGAGGCGGTCGAGGTGCTTGCGCACGCGGGCGCGGTGACGCTCGAGCTCGAGAATATGGAAGCGGCTCTTGACGATATCGTCGGAGAGCTTGCGCCGCATGGCGGCGACAGGATCGAAGGTTCCGGGCTCGCGCTCGTCGAGAATGAACTCGTTGACCAGCGTTTCCAGCATCATCAGCCCCTTGAGGTCGCGCGGATCGGCGAGCTGCGGATCGTAGCCGGTGTCGTCATAGACCTTGCGGCGCACGGGATCCTTGAGCAGCTCATAGGCCACCTGCAGCCGCGCAAACTGTTCGGGATCGCCGCCGGAATCCGGATGCGCGGATTTCGCCGCCTTGCGATAGGCGCTGCGGATCGCCTGATTGTCGGCGTCGCGTTCCAGTCCAAGCAATTCGTAAGGGTCGATCACGCTGTCCCCACTTCGTCTGTCATTTCCGCCACCCGGTCGAGCCAGCCGGCGCATTCTCTGGGCGACACTTCGCCCTCTGGGCGACACTTCGCCCAGTCTTCCCGGTTATCGCCCGGCCAAGGCGACTTAATCGTCCAGGCTAGGCGACCTTCGTCCGCTCCAGGCGGAATGTCGGCCCGTCGCCTTTGCCAGTGGCTACGCCATCGCCAGCGAAGACGGAACCAACCTTCGGTAAAGCCTGCGCGTTATCCCGAGGATGTGCAAGCCTTAGGCACGCGGCCAAGCGCAACGACAGCATCCGCTGCGATCCGCGACCGGCCCCGTCGGCGGCGCGCACGTTCGGTCGCGGTCGGGACGAAATTGTGTCGAGAAACGGACCGTCCCCGATTTTTCTGCCGGAGGCGTGAATGGAGTGGCGAGAAATCGGCCAAAGCCTTGCAAAGCCTGACACTCCGCGCCTTGATGCGTCGTACAAGGCGCTTGCCTTTTTCTGCAAATCCTGTCACTTCTTGCGCCGTTCGGGCGATTTCTATCCCGGAGACTGGACTTTCAACTGCGCCCGGCTTCGTGCCGGACCGCCGGCATCGGCACCGTAGACGTCTTTTCCCCGATATCGTGACCACTCGACGCCTTTCCGCTTGCAAGCGGAAGACGAGATGCCCACATCCCCTCGGGGGCGCGGGCAACGCAAATTGACTGAAGGAAAAGGACTTCTTCCATGGCCACCAAGGGCATCGTAAAATTCTTCAACCAGGACAAGGGCTTCGGCTTCATCACGCCGGATGGCGGCGCGAAGGACGTGTTCGTACACATCTCCGCCGTTCAGGCCGCTGGCCTCGCAACGCTCAAGGATGGCCAGCAGGTCACCTTCGACACCGAGCCGGATCGCATGGGCAAGGGCCCGAAGGCCGTCAACATCCAGGCTGCCTAAGCCGGATCGTCCAGTCGGACATTCATTTGGAAACGGCGCTCCGCAGGGGGCGCCGTTTTCGTTTGGGGGCACGAGGTTTTGGCCGCGCGTCGGCGCGGCGAGACCTCCCCCAACGACAATTGACCTCTGTCCTCTTCTGCGCCGCAGACGCGGCGCTGCTGGATTCCTGTGACAAGCACAGGAATGAGGGAAGAAACTTCAAGCGCCAGCCGACGCTATTCCGCCGCCTGCTTGGCCGCCATGGCCTCGAACACCGCGTCGAAGGCAGCGTGGATCACTTCGGGCCCGGCGCCCTTGCGCGTCGCGTCGGCGGAAAGCAACTGCCGATAGCGCCGCGCGCCCGGCCACCCCTGGAACAGACCGATCATATGGCGCGTCACATGGATCAGGCGGCCGCCATTGGCGATATGCGCGGCGGCGTAGTCCGCCATCACGTCACGAACATCCGCCCAGAAATCGAGATCGAAGCGATGGCCGCGCTCGGAGAAGGCGTTGGCTTCCTGCATCACCGGCGCCGCCCCGGTCAGCGGATGCGGGAAATGCCCATCCGCCGCCGTCAGCATGGCGCTGTCGTGATAGGCCGCACGGCCGAGCATCACGCCATCCAGATGCTGCAACTGCTCAAGCGCCTGACTCAACGTTTGAAGGCCGCCATTGATGCCGATGAAAAGATTGGGATTTTCCTGCTTCAGCCGATGCACGAGACCATAGTCGAGCGGCGGGATCTCGCGGTTCTCCTTCGGGCTCAGGCCCTGCAGCCAGGCCTTGCGCGCATGCACCCAGACGGCATCCGTGCCAGCGTCGACGACCCGCGAAACCAGTGCTCGCAAGGCCACTTCCGGGTCCTGATCGTCGACGCCGATGCGGCATTTGACCGTGACCGGGATCTTCACCGCCGCCTTCATCGCCGCAACGCAGGCAGCCACGGTCTCCGGTTCCTGCATCAGGCAGGCGCCGAAGGTGCCGGATTGCACCCGGTCCGACGGGCAGCCGACATTCATGTTGATCTCGTCGTAGCCGAAGTCTTCGGCGATAACAGCCGCTTCCGCCATCTTCCGGGGATCGCTGCCGCCAAGCTGAAGCGCGACCGGACGCTCGGAAGCATCAAAGCCAAGCAGCTTCTGCTTGTCGCCGCGCAGGATCGCATCGGCGACGATCATCTCGGTATAGAGCAGCGCATGCCGCGACAGTTGCCGCGCAAAGAACCGGTAGTGCCTGTCCGTCCAATCGATCATAGGCGCCACGGCAAAGACCGGTGCGTTGAAATAGTGACGGTTGCCCGGATTTCCGGGCTGTGCGCGGCCTTCTGCCATGCTCGATCAGCTCTCGTTATTCTGGTTTTGCGCGCCGGCGCTACACTGTAGCACTCACGGCAGATTTGCAGCACTGGCGCCCGATTGGCGCCAAAGCCCCCAGATGGGACGGCGCCTTATACAGCGCAACGCCGAAGAATGCGAGACCGTGTCGAACGACACGGCCCAGCCCCCGATTCTCGCCCCCCTGCAATGCGGTGGTAGCCGCATGACGGCCCCTATCCGATTGATATTGCAGCCGCACGACGCGCCGGGTACAACCTGCGCGGCAACGACACATGGGGAACAACGAATGCTGAAATACCTCTCTCTCGCACTGGCTGCTCTTGCGCTTTCGGGCTGCCAGCCGCCGGCGCCGGACTCCGTTGTGGCGTCGCAAAAACCGCCGTCGGCAGCGGTGCGCAAGGAGTATGTTGCAGTGATGCGGGCCATCGACGCCAAGGGCGCCCAGTTCAAGATGGCCGAGATATCGAGTGTGGTCTTGCTCAGTCCCGAAGCCAAGATCTACGCCTTCTGTGTCCGCTTCAGGGAAACCCGGATCCAGGAGGTATTGCAGGTCGGCGGTTATGCCTTGCGCGATGGGAAGATCGTCGACTCGAGCTCGTACGATTCCCGCTGCAGCGACAAGCGACTGCGCTGGTACGACTTCCCAGAACTCCGCTCGATGCGGAGCTGATGGGATCACCACTCCAGCCGCGGCAGAGCGCCTCAGCGAGGAGCGCTCGCCCTCCGGTCCCCCCGCCGGCAATCTGGTTTCCATTTTGTTAAGCAGAATCTCCGATTGTTCCGCTTTGACATGATCGTCGTCGGAGCGAAGACATGAGCTACGATTGGAGCGGCGCACGGCGCCGGCGGACAATAGCGACCGTCATAGGGGCAGCGTTCCTTCTGGCGGCGCTGGCCGCCACGGTTGCCGCGGCAGTGGCCGGCAGCATCTTCTGAGATACCCCTTTTGGGTGAGGCAGGCGGCGAAGGCCGCCTGCCTGTATTCGAAGAACCAACGCCGGACCGAACCGCTTGCCGAACTCCGGCCAACTTGCCTTCTTCGTCGGGAATTGATCGCCTTTCGCCGCAACCAGCAAGCGAAGGAATCACGCGATGTCGAAATCCCCGGACGAAATGAGCGCAGAAGAGCTGCTCCTCCATGGCGACGCCGCCCAGCTCGGGCAACTCTCGATCCTGAATGCGACGGTTGCGGCTCTCGTCATGCAGGCCGAAGACAAGCAGGCGATCGTCGATTCCATCGCCAATTGCCTCGCCGATCTCAAGGCCGCCTGGCAGAACGAAACGGATGCGAGCTCTTTTGGCGAAGCGGCGATGGCCGGCGCGCAGGCGTCCGCCAATCTCTTTCTCTACTTCGCAGGCCCGCCCGCGCGGCACGACGCGTGACGCGATCCGCCGTCACCACCGCTTCCTGGACTTGACAGAAGCGACCGAAGGCGATTACAGCGCCGCGCGTCTATCGAGATGCCAGCGGTCGCTGTCCAGGAACCTGCTCCCTAGTTTCGCCCATCAATCGATTCCGAACTAAGGATTTGCACGGTAAGGCAGTGCCCCCTGTATCGATACAGTTGACAGGAAAAAGGACGGACGGCATGAAACGCGCGATCGCGGCACTGCTCACGCTTCTCTTGGCCGGATGCCAGTCGATGGAGTTGGAGGCGCCTGAAGTCGCAAGGCCGAGACCGGCTGCCCCCTCCGTACCGACGCTTTCCGGCGACGCGCTCCAGGCCTTCCTCGTCGGAAAGACGCTGCGCTACAACCTCAACGGCGTCAATTCCACTTTCTACGCCGACGGCCGCTACGGCTATCGCGACTACGAGGTGCGCGACGGCGGCAGCTACACGATCACTGGCGACGAGGTTTGCATCACCTTCGAGGACGGCGGGCGGCGCTGCGACCAGTATGCGCAGATCGGCCCCGACTATTATCGCATCGAGGAAGGCGGTCGCCGCACCAAGGTCGACCGCGTCGTGCCCGCGGCCTGATAGCCGATCTCCGATTAATCGCTAGACCACTGGAACCCCTCATTCCCAAGGGGTCAAATTCGCTTGCGTTCTGCCATAGTGCCGGGCGGGGAAATGGGTGCTGCGGGAGGAACAGGTGGCCCCTTTGCGAGCGACACAATGCCTTGCCCTGTCGAAGGGTGACATGGAGAGGCTGCAACGTGTCTTCGACGAGCTTTGCCGGGAACAGGGCTGGGCACGCGACGGCGAACGGGCGCGGCGCCATGCCCGCATGCTGATCGACGACTACCTTGCCGGCAATACCAACGAGATGCACCTGCTTCTTGCAGGACGCGCCTTTGCCGAGCGCCTGCGGCACGACGTCTCCCTTTAGGGTCGTGGCGTCCTTTTCGGCCATCGCCGCACGCCGCCAGCGCGTGCAGCGCGCTGATCAAACACGGAAAAGCTGCTTACAAATCCCTCCTCCTGCGCTACATTAGCAAGATCGACTGTCGATGCCGCTTGAGAGGAGCCAGGGGGCCGACAGCCGCAGTGCCGACATTCATTGAGATGATCTCGAGGAGGAGACGCATGCAAGTAGTCTGGAAACAGCCGATCGAGCTCGACTTTGTTGGCGGCATGTGCCGCACCGTGAAAGGCCCCTCAGACGCGCTCGCCTGCCTTGCCGACCATTGGCCCCGCCGCGGGCCGTTCTATGTTGCCGCCCGCAGTGCCTGCCGCGCCGCAATCGATGGTCGCCGCACGGCCGAGGAGGCGCGAACGCTGTTCATATCGGCTGCCGAAGAGGCCGAACTGGACGCTCACTGAGGCGCAACCGCGCCGGACCGTATCCCGCCGCACGAAGCGGCGCACGCTCGCCAGCGGCGGGCGCAAGATGACGTTTTAGTTGAAGCCGCAGACCCCAATACCCGTCGACGAACGGCTCAGATACCGGGCATTTGCCCAAAAACCGCATCATTTCGGCGCATTATCGCCCAATCATGCATGATTTTTCCAGAAACGGCCCGATTTCTGTCGTGAAGCCTTCACTTCTTCCGGCTATATTCTGAGGTGCCTCACAAAAACCAATTTCGGAGCGCTTTATTCCCCGCAAGGGAATTAAAAAAAAACGATAGAAAACGATATACGGGAGAGAACATATGAGCGAGAGCAATCTCTATCGCATCGTTGAAGTCAGCGTGAAGCGTGAAGGTGGCCGCCGTGACGTCGGTATCATGACGGTGCGCCAGGCCCTTGAGCTTCCCCAAGTTCCCAGTCTCGAATACAGCCATCCGGAGCTCAATTCGCGTTCCGACGGCAGGTTCCTGACCCGCGATCAGCTTCAGGCCTACGCACACTGCGCCTGAGTTTGCCGCTCACGGCATCCTCTCGGCTGCCGTGATCTCGCGCGCCCATCCGGGCGCGCTTTAGTCCCAAAATCCTTCTCAAACCTTCGTCTTATTTTTCATCGGATCGATTCCGATTCGCGGATTTATGCAGTAACGTCCGGATTCTTCCCTGCCTCGCTCGAAACCGCACTCGGTCGACGGCGAGCGCCTATCAAACGCGCAGCGATCTTTCTGTCCGTTGAGACCGATGGACGCCCAAGACCGGACGATCATGGAAACTATCATCCCTCCTCCGCTTCCCGTGCTGCTGCCGATCTCAGGCAGTCTGGTCGGCTTTCCGGTTCGCCGGGTCTATTGCGTCGGCCGCAACTATGCTGCCCACGCCATCGAGATGGGGCACGATCCGGATCGCGAACCGCCGTTCTTCTTCCAGAAGAATCCGGACAACCTGCTTGCCGCCGGTAGCGCCTTCCCCTATCCGCCGCTGACCGCCGACGTCCATCACGAGGTGGAACTCGTCGTGGCGCTGAAGCGCGGCGGCAGCGACATCGCCGTCGAGGACGCGCTGGATTGCGTCTACGGCTATGCCGTCGGCATCGACTTCACCCGCCGCGACCTGCAGGCCGAGGCCAAGAAGGCCGGAAAGCCCTGGGCTGCCGCCAAGGCCTTCGAACATTCCGCTCCGGTCTCGGCGATCGCGCCGGCCGAAGCGATCGGCCATCCGGTCAACGGCAATATCTGGCTGAACGTGAATGGCGAAATGCGCCAGCAGGGCGATCTCGATCAGATGATCTGGAAGGTGCCGGAAGTGATCGCCGAGCTCTCCAAGCTCTTCACGCTGGCTCCCGGCGACGTCATCATGACCGGCACGCCCTCGGGCGTTGGTGCCGTCGTGCGCGGGGACCAGGTCACCTGCGGCGTCGACGGCGTCGCGGCGCTTGCGGTTACAGTTCTCTAGAGCGCCGTGCCAGGAGCGGCATAACGCGCTCTTCCTGGCATTGCATCATTTCAGACGACATGAAGGATACCTGCCGATGCCGCTTTATGCCCTTGGATCGCTTCGCCCGCAGACCCCGCCGAACGGCGGCTACTGGGTGGCCCCGGATGCCAACGTCATCGGACAGGTCGAGATTGGCGACGAGGTTGGCATCTGGTTCGGCGTGACGCTGCGCGGCGACAATGAGCCGATCCGGCTCGGCGCCCGCACCAATATCCAGGAAAACGTCGTCATCCATGTCGACCCGGGCTTCCCGGTCACGATCGGCGAAGGCTGCACCATCGGCCATGGCGCCATCATCCACGGCTGCACCATCGGCGAGAACTCGCTGATCGGCATGGGAGCGACCGTGCTGAATGGCGTCAAAATCGGCCGCAACTGCCTGGTCGGTGCCAATGCGCTGGTGACCGAGGGCAAGGAGTTTCCGGACAATTCGCTGATCGTCGGCGCGCCGGCCAAGGCGATCCGCACGCTGGACGACGCTGCTGTTGAAGGGCTGAAGCGCTCGGCAGCGCACTACGTCAAGAACTGGCGGCGCTACGCCTCCGATCTCACCCGGCTGGATTGAACCCCAGGCCAATCCGAAAAGGCGGTCCGCCCTGATTGGCGGGACCGAACTTACACGCAGCTCTGGCAATGGCCGCGGATCTCGATCGTGGTCTTCTCGGTCTTGAAGTTCTGCGCCCGCGTCAGCGTCGAAAGCCGCTGCTCGATCGCCTCGTCATGAAACTCCGTCACCTGGCCGCAGCCCTCGCAGATGGTGAAGGCGGTGACGCCGTGGTCGTGCTCGTGATCATGCGGGCAGCTACAGGCGACGAAGGCGTTCAGGCTCTCCAGCCGGTGCACGAGGCCGTATTCGAGCAGCTTGTCGAGCGCGCGATAAACCTGCAGCGGCGCACGAAAACCATGATCGCGCAGCTTGTCGAGGATCGTGTAGGCGCTCATCGGCCCTTCGGAATGGCTGAGCGCATCCATCACCAATGTCTGGTTCTTGGTCAGTTGCGGCGTCGCCATCAGTGGTGTCCTCCGGGCGTGGAATGATGCGCTGCCTCAACCGGGCGGCGGCCGATCGGTAGCAGACTCAGAACGAAAAGCCCAACCGCAGCAACGACGATAGACGGTCCCGATGGCGTATCCCAGTGCAGCGAGCCGAAAAGTCCGCCGGTCACCGCGAGCGCACCGATGACGGATGCGAGAACCGCCATCACCTCCGGCGAGGTCGAGAAGCGCCTTGCGGTCGCGGCCGGGATGATCAGCAGCGAGGTGATCAGCAGGATGCCGACGATCTTCATGGCGATCGCGATGACAAGCGCCATCAACAGCATGAAGAAGAGCCGCGTGCGCTCAGGCTTCAGCCCCTCGGCTTCGGCGAGTTCCGGATTGACGGTGGACGCCAAGAGCGGCCGCCAGAGATAGACGATGGCGAAGATGACGAGAATGCCGCCGCCCCAGATGATGTCGATGTCGGATTCGGAGACAGCCAGAATGTCGCCGAAGAGGAAGCCGACGAGATCGATGCGCACCCAGGTCATGAAGGCGACGATGACGAGGCCGAAGGAGAGCGCCGAATGGGAGAGAATGCCGAGCAGCGCATCGGTTGAAAGCGCCCCTCGCCGCTGCAGGAAGAGGAGCAGTACCGAGACGACGGCCGCGACGATAAAGACACTGAGCATCAGGTTGAGCTCGAGAAGCAGCGACAGCGCCACGCCGAGCAGCGCCGAATGCGCCATGGTGTCGCCGAAATAGGCCATGCGCCGCCAGATGACGAAGCAGCCGAGTGGCCCGGCCATGACGGCAATGCCGATACCGGCGATCAGCGCGCGCACGAAGAAATCGTCAAGCATCGCGCTTCTCCTTCATGTCGTAACCATGCAGCCGCGTATGGTGGCCGCACCCGCAATCCTCGCCGTGGTCGTGCACGTTTTCCTCGTCGTCGTGGTGGTGGCCGTCGCCAGGGAAGCAATGTTCCGTAATCGATCCGTCGGCATGGAGCACCCGACCATCGGGCAGATGGGTATGGTCGTGATGGTGGCTGTAGACCGCAAGCGTATTGGCCGCCCGCCTACCGAAGAGCTTCTGGTATTCCGGGCTCTGGCTGACGGCCTGCGGCGTACCGCGGCAGCAGACGTGGCCGTTCAGGCAGACGACCGTGTCGGTCTCGGCCATGACGATGTGCAGGTCGTGCGAAATCAGAAGGATGCCGCAGCCTGTGCGGTTGCGGATCTGTTTGATCAGTTCGTAAAGCGCAATCTCGCCGCTGAAATCGACGCCCTGCACCGGCTCGTCCAGCACCAGCAGGTCGGGCTTGCGGGCGATGGCACGGGCAAGCAGCGCCCGCTGGAACTCGCCGCCCGACAGATGCTGGACTTCAGCTTTCGCCAGATGCAGCACGCCGGTCGCCGAAAGCGCTTCCTCGATCTCCCTGCCCTTCAAGGGGCCGGTCAGCGTCATCAGCCGCTCGACCGTCAAGGGCAGTGTCCAGTCGACGGCGAGCTTCTGCGGCACGTAGCCGACTTTCAGGCCCGGCTTGCGCTCGACATAGCCCTCATCCGGCTTCAACACGCCGATCGCCGCCTTTGCCGTCGTCGATTTGCCCGAGCCGTTCGGCCCGATCAGCGTGACGATCTCGCCCGGGCTGATCGAGAATTCGACGCCGCGCACCAGCCAGCGGCCGTTGCGGCGCACACCGGCATTGCTGATATTGACCAACGGCAGCGTGTCTGGGGAGCGGAAATTCAGCATGAAAAAATTCCGGATTGGATGGTTGCCACTGGCTATCGCACACGTTATAGCATAACGCAATTGATGTAATAACATTACATGATTGCTTCAAGCCCTTCAATGGCCTGTTGCATCGATGCTTTGCATGCCCGACAGCGTGCCCGGTCGATAGGGCCAGGCGCGCCATTCAAGCCCGGAGAACCCGATGAAATCGACTTCCGCCCTGCTTTTTGCCTCCACCATGCTTCTCGCCGCACCGGCCATCGCGGCCGGTCCCAATGTGGTGGTTTCGATCAAGCCGATCCACTCCCTCGTCGCCTCGATCATGCAGGGCGTCGGCGAACCGTCGCTGATTGTCGAGGGCGCCGCTTCGCCGCACACCTACAACATGAAACCTTCCAACGCCTCTGCCCTGCAGGCGGCAAAGGTGGTCTTCTGGGTCGGCCCCGGCCTTGAAGCCTTCCTCGACAAGCCGCTCGACGCGCTGAGTAGCAGCGCCAAGGTGGTGGAACTCAGCGAAGCGCCAGGCCTCGAGAAGCTGAAATTCCGCGAGGGTGGCGCGTTTGAGGCGCATGACCATGGCGATGAAGGACACGGCGACGAAGGCCACAAGCATGCGGAAGGCGAAACGGAGCATGATGACGCCGCAGCGCCGGAAGCGGCCGCCGGGCACGATGACGGCCATGATCATGAGCACGGCCACGGCGATACCGACATGCACATGTGGCTCGACCCTGTGAATGCCAAGGCGATGGCTGCCGAGATCGAGAAGACGCTCGCCGAAGCCGATCCGGACAATGCCGGCGCCTACAAGGCCAATCTTGAGGCGTTGAACAAGCGGCTGGACGACCTTGATGCAAAGCTTGCCGAAACGGTCGCGCCGGTGAAAGACAAGCCCTTCGTCGTCTTCCACGATGCCTATCAGTATTTCGAGCACCGCTACAAGGTCCGCGTCGCCGGCTCGATCACGGTCAGCCCGGAAGTGCTGCCGGGCGCCGAGCGACTTTCCCAGATCCATGCCAAGATCAAGGAGCTAGGTGCGACCTGTGTTTTTGCCGAGCCGCAGTTCGAGCCGAAGCTGATCAATGTGGTGATCGAAGGAACGCCGGCGAAATCCGGCACGCTCGACCCGGAAGCCGGCACGCTCGACGCCGGCCCGGATCTCTACTTCCAGCTGATGGAAAACATCGGCACATCGCTGAAAACCTGCCTCGCCTCGGCAAGCTGATCCGTCCTCCCAAGACGGCAAAGGCGGGCGTTCGCTTCTCTCGAATGTGGGGAGCGCCCGCCTCGCTCCGCTGGCAAAGCGTGAGATGGCATGCTTGCGAGCGGTTATCCCACACTCCGTCATCCTCGCCCTTGTGGCGGGATGCAGTGACCCGACGTCCGTCGGGTAAAAAAACTCTTTCGACCCAAGGACTTGGGCCAGCTGGATTCCTGTGACAGGCACAGGAATGACGGAGGTGTTGAGCCTGCCTTCATCGGCGGGCCCTCCCGATCGGAGGCGGCTTTGTCAGCAGGCTGAAGCGGGCGATCGTGCTCGCCTTTTTTACCCGCAACAACCGTAACGATATAACATACAGGAAACAATCGATGGAAAAGCTTCCCGTTACCGTTCTCTCCGGCTTCCTCGGCGCCGGCAAGACGACGCTGCTCAACCACGTGCTTTCCAACCGCGACGGCCTGCGCGTCGCCGTCATCGTCAACGACATGAGCGAAGTCAACATCGACGCGGCGCTGGTGCGCGACGGCGGCGCCGGCCTCTCGCGCACGGAAGAGCAGCTGGTGGAAATGACCAATGGCTGCATCTGTTGCACGCTGCGCGAGGATCTGCTGAAGGAGGTCCGCAACCTCGCCGAACAGAACCGCTTCGACTATCTGCTGATCGAATCGAGCGGCATTTCCGAGCCCCTGCCCGTCGCCACCACCTTCGACTTTCGCGACGAGGACGGCGAGAGCCTGGCCGATGTCGCGCGCCTCGACACGATGGTCACCGTCGTCGATGCCGTGAACCTGATCGCGGACTATTCCTCGCTCGATTTCCTTGCCGATCGCGGTGAGACGGCGGGTGAAGGCGATACACGCACGCTCGTCGACTTGCTTGTCGAGCAGATCGAATTCGCCGATGTCGTCGTTTTGAACAAGATCGGCACCGCCACGCCCGAGCAGCTGGACGCCGCCCGCAAGATCATCGTCGGCCTTAATCCGGATGCTCAGCTGATCCAAACCGACTTCGGCAAGGTGGCGCTTCGCGACGTGCTCGGAACCGGCCGCTTTGACATCATCAAGGCTGAGCAGCACCCGCTCTGGTACAAGGAGCTCAACGGTTTCAAGGATCATGTTCCCGAGACCGAAGAATACGGCATCCACTCCTTCGTCTATCGCGCCCGCCGGCCTCTCGATCCCATGCGCTTCCAGGCTTTTCTCAATCGCTCCTGGCCGGGCGTGCTCAGGGCCAAGGGTTTCTTCTGGCTCGCGACCCGGCCGCACTATGTCGGCGAGATCAGCCAGGCGGGTCCGCTCGTCAGAACCGGCAAGATGGGCCTCTGGTGGTCCGCGGTGCCGAAGGAGCAATGGCCGCGCGACCCTGGCTTCCTGAAGGCTGTCGGTCCCTATATCGATCCGGTCTGGGGCGACCGACGCCAGGAGATCGTCTTCATCGGCGCCGATCCGATGGATGAGGCAGCACTTCGCGCCGAACTCGACGCCTGCCTCATCGCCGACAAAGCCTTCCAACCGGAGCGCTGGCGCGATCTCGCCGATCCCTTCGCCAACTGGTCGCCGCGGGCCGCCTGATGGCAGAGGCCGCGCCAATTCCGCGTCGGCCGCGCTTCATGTGCATGGCGCTCAACACCGCCGGGCGGCCGGTGCCGATGTTCGATCCGTTTCTTGGAGAGATGCCTGGGGATGAGGAGACACCTGAGGTACCGGGCGAGGTCGAGTGGTTGCTGTTTGGCGAGCGGGAAACTCGCCGACCCTCGGAACGGTAGCGGTGTGCGCCAAGTGAAGGGGCAAACAAGACTCGAAGAGGCGCTTGTGAAGTGCAACAGCCGCAAAAACCTCCCTCATTCCTGTGCTTGTCACAGGAATCCAGCCGCGCCGCGTCGGCGGCGCGAGAAAACTCCAGGCGTCCAGCATTCCTTTCGCCGTGCCGACGCACGGCGGCTGGATCTCTGTGACAAGCACAGAGATGAGGGAGGTCTTGGTCGGCGCCGGGCGTCCGGGGGCATCCTCAGAATGATAGAAATGCCATTGCTGGCCAGCGGCGGCGCAACCGCCGCCCCTGGCCAGAAGATTGTCCTCACCGTGCCGTCGCCAGGCCGACGATGACGCCGGTTGCAAGGCTGATCAGAAGGAAGTCGTTGTCGACCCGCACCCACTGCTGGCCGCGCGGCGGCGGACGCAGCTTGTAATAGCGATAGTCGCGCACCTGGGCCATGTGGCGGCGGTCGGCCGGCGACAGGCGATGGCCGCGCGCCCAGCGTTCCTTCTTCTTGACGATCACCCGTTTCTCGATCGTGACGTGCTTGTCGACGTGGCGGTCGACGTGACGATCCATCTGGCGATCGCCATTCCGGTCGATTGGGCGGCGGGAGCGGTCATAGTTCTGCGCCACCTCGAAGGATCCTGCCGGCTGGGCAAGTGCCGCGACCGGCGCGATCAGAACGGAGCTGGCGACGAGCGCGATCAGGAGACGTTTCATTCGGGTGTCCTTTCGTTGTCTTCACCCGAAAATTAGCCCCCTCTTCCTGAACCGAATATGAAAGCGCTACATTACAAATACGTAATGATATCTGACGCTTATGCTGCATTCCTAATATCCATTACTCAACCTTCCGCAAGGCTGACGTAGCGGAAATGGTCGAAATCGGCGGCCTTGCCCACCCCCGACGTGTCGAAGGCGAACATCCCGGCAAAAGCACCGGTGAAGGATCCATGCTCGCCGCGACCGCCCTCGTCCGAAACGACGCCCGCATCGAGAACCGGGCCGATCGCGCGCCAATCCCCTGTTCGTGTCTCCCGCCAGAAGAACTGCAGATCGTTGTCGCGGATCTCCATGGCAAGGTCGATCGGTCCGTCGGGGATGGCGATGCCGCTGCCAACAGGGAACTCCAGCCGCCCATGCGGGAAATCGCCGGGGCATGAGAGGATGGTCAGCGCCCGCCCGAGCGTTTCATGCCAGGTGATGCCGAGCGCATGGAACTTGTGACGATTATAGTAGTGCGTCAGGCCCGCGACCTGCTGATAGGTTTCGGCCTTGAAATCGGCCGTCGTCTCGGCGCGGAAGGCGTGATGTTCCTGTCGGCGGGCGACCAGCGCCTGCTCGAACCAACTGCCGATGCTCTCGCGCCCGAAGAGCCGGAGATGCCCGGGCCGCCATTCGAGCGAAAAGATCCGCTCCGGCGCAGGCGTGCGCAGCCACTGGAACTCGATCGGCAGCGCGCTGTCGTTGAAATCCGTCTCTACGACGGTCGCTGCCGGTATCCGCTCGACCTGAACTGGAGCGGGCACGAGCACCTCCGGCACCGGGCCACCGCTTTCGAGATAGAGCCAGCCGTCATCACGCCAGACGCATTTCTGCAGCGCCGTCTCGCGGCCGAGCGTGCAGCGACGCTGCGGCGGCAGCGGCCGGCCGCAGAGATGCGTGTGATAGGCCTGACCATCAGGTGTTTCGACATATTGCCCGTGTCCCGCGCGCTGCAGCGGCGCCTCCGGGTGATCCTTTGATGTCATCAGGTAGGTATCCGGATGCATCTCGTAGGGACCATCGATCGTGCGCGACCGCGCCATGGTCACGGCATGATCATATCCGGTGCCGCCTTCCGCCGTCGTCAGGTAGTACCAGCCATTGCGTTTGAAGAGATGCGGCCCCTCGACCAGGCCGAGCGCCGAGCCCGCAAAGATGTTCTTCACCGGACCGACAAGCTTGCGTGTGCGCTCGTCCCACTCCTGCAGCAAAATGCCGTCGAAAGCCGGATGCTTGGGCGAACCGCCGAAACTCTCGGTGCGGTGATTCCACTGCATGTTGAGGAACCACTTGCGGCCGTCATCGTCGTGGAAGAGCGACGGATCGAATCCGGAGGAATTGACGTAGACCGGATCCGACCAGGTCGCCTCGATCGCTTCCGCCGTGACGATGTAGTTGTGCGCGTCCTTGAAGTTGCCGTCGAAGCGCTTGACGTCTGTGTAAACCAGCCAGAACAGCCCGTCGTTGTAGGACAGGCACGGCGCCCAGACGCCGCAGCTATCAGGGTTGCCGCGCATGTCGAGCTGGCTTGCCCGCTCCAGCGGCCGACGCACGAGCCGCCAGTTCACCAGGTCACGCGAGTGATGGATCTGCACGCCCGGATACCATTCGAAGGTGGAGGTCGCGATGTAGTAATCGTCGCCGACGCGGCAGATCGAAGGGTCCGGGTTGAACCCCTTCAGGATCGGGTTGCGGATCATGGCAGTCATGGGTTTCGGCGTCCTCCGTTGGTGCGCACATCCGATCTCAAAAATCATACGATTTCAAGACTGCAACGTTGCAGTAAGACGTTCAAGCACCTCTCTATGGCCGTCTTTCCACACCGATTCGCACCGCTGACGCGCCGGCGGGAACCGTCCGCTCACGCTCAGACCGACGAAGCGGTACGGGTTTGCACAAACAATGGGCAGAGCGCCGGGACAGCTTATTCTACTTTAGTCGGAGGCGGCCGAACTACACGGGAAAATCGTACCTCGGACTTGAACGCGCGCTTGAAATCGGCACTCTGGCTGTGCTTGGCACAAGAACCATAAGAGCCATCGCGGGGAGGAAATCGATGAGAGCTTTGCTCGGCTTCAGCCGATTAATAGACACGATCACGGAATTCATCGGAAAGAGCGTTTCATGGCTGATCCTGGCGGCAGTGCTCGTCAGCGCCGGCAATGCCGTGATCCGAAAAATCTTCAACATGTCGTCGAACGCCTGGCTCGAGGCGCAATGGTACCTGTTCGGCGCCGCCTTCATGTTTGCCGCCGCCTACACGCTCAGCCAGAACGAACACATCCGTATCGACGTGGTCTACGGCCAGTTCTCGCGTCGCGTGCAGCACTGGATCGATCTGCTCGGACACCTGCTGTTCCTGATGCCCTTCGTTCTCCTGGTGCTCTACTACCTCTTCCCCTACGTGAAGATGTCCTACGTCTCAGGCGAGGTCTCCTCCTCGGCCGGCGGCCTGATCATCTGGCCGGCCAAGGCCATCCTGCTGGTCGGCTTCCTGCTGCTCGCCTTCCAGGGTGTGTCGGAAATCATCAAGAAGATCGCGATCATGACCGGAAACATGGAAGACCCGACACCCTATGTGCCGACCCATGCGCCGCTTGACGATGTCGTGTCTCCGGAGACCCGTCCATGATCGAATTCATTGCTGAAAACCTGGCGCCGATCATGTTCGCGTCGCTGATCGTGTTCCTGCTCTTGGGATACCCGGTCGCCTTCTCGCTCGCCGCCAACGGCCTGCTGTTCTTCATCATCGGCGTCGAGCTCGCGCCGCTGTCGGACTCGATCAATCTTTCCTGGCCGCTGCTCAATGCACTGCCGGACCGGTTCTGGGGGGTGATGTCAAACGACACATTGCTCGCCATCCCATTCTTTACCTTCATGGGGATCGTGCTCGAGAAATCGGGCATGGCCGAAGACCTGCTCGATACCGTCGGCCAGCTCTTCGGCCCGATCCGCGGCGGTCTTGCCTATGCGGTCATCTTCGTCGGCGCGCTGCTCGCAGCCACCACCGGTGTCGTTGCCGCCTCGGTCATCGCCATGGGCCTGATCTCGCTGCCGATCATGCTGCGCTACGGCTATGACCGGAAGGTCGCCTCGGGCGTCATCGCGGCTTCGGGCACGCTTGCCCAGATCATCCCGCCGTCGCTCGTGCTCATCGTTCTTGCCGACCAGCTCGGCCGCTCGGTCGGCGACATGTACGCCGGCGCCCTGATCCCGGGCCTCGTGCTGACCGGCCTTTACATGGTCTACATCCTGCTGATGACCTTCATCCGGCGCGATTCGATGCCGGCCCTGCCGCTGGAAGCCCGCACGCTCGGTTCCGGCGTCACGTCGCTCGCCGTTGCGCTGGCGGTGGCGGCAGGCATCGCGTATGCCGCCCACGTTTATCTCTACCCGACCCAGGGCGAGAATGCCGACATCCTCGGCGGCACCGTCGGCGTCATCGTCATCTACGTCGTCGCGCTTATCGACCGCGGCCTGAAGATCAATGCGATGTCGAGGCTTGCCCAGCAGGTCATCATCGTGCTGATTCCGCCCTTGGCGCTGATCTTCCTCGTCCTCGGCACCATCTTCCTCGGCATCGCGACGCCGACCGAAGGCGGTGCGATGGGCGCCGTCGGTGCGCTGATCATGGCAGCCGCCAAGGGCCGTCTCAACATGGACGTGGTGCGCGGGGCGCTCACGGCAACGACCCGGCTTTCGGCCTTCGTGCTGTTCATCCTGATCGGTGCGCGCGTCTTCTCGCTCACCTTCTATGGCGTCAACGGCCACATCTGGGTCGAACACCTGCTGACGGCGATGCCGGGCGGCGAAACCGGCTTCCTCATTACCGTCAACCTGCTCGTCTTCTTCCTGGCCTTCTTCCTGGATTTCTTCGAGCTCGCCTTCATCATCGTGCCGCTCCTGGCGCCCGCCGCCGACAAGCTCGGCATCGACCTCATCTGGTTCGGCGTTCTGCTCGGCATCAACATGCAGACGAGCTTCATGCACCCACCCTTCGGCTTCGCGCTCTTCTATCTGCGTTCGGTCGCGGCAAAGGTGCCCTATCTCGACAAAATCACCGGCAAGACGATCCAGCCCGTCACGACCGGGCAGATCTACTGGGGTGCGGTGCCTTTCGTCGGCATCCAGATCCTGATGGTGGCGCTGACGATCATGTTCCCGCAGATGGTCATGCACTACAAGGGAACGGGCACGGGCGTCGATCCGAACACAATCAAGATCGAGGTGCCGGGCTTTGCGCCGGGTGGTGGCCTGACGCTTCCGGACAATGGCGGTGGCCTCGGCCTTCCGGGCGGCCTGCAGCTTCCAGGCGGCAGCCCGCTCGACCAGAAGCCTGCGGATCAGGGCGGCGGCTCCGGCGCCCAGCCGCAGACCGCGCCCTCGAACGACCTCAGCCAGCCGCCTTCGTTCGGCGGCACGGGTGCCCAGCCGCAGACGGCACCGTCAAACGACCTCAGCCAGCCGCCTTCGTTCAAGTAAGACGGCTGGCACACAAAACATAAGGGCGGCCCCGCAAGGGCCGCCCTTTTCGTTTGCCGACAACAATACTCGATGCCTGTAGGAGGTCGAGCGCAAACCACACTCTCCCCCATTCCTGTGCCTGTCACAGGAATCTAGCCAGCCCAAGTCCTTGGGCTGAAAAGAGTCTTTCGATCCGACGGACGTCGGATCGCTGGATCCCCGCCACAAGGGCGAGGATGAGGGAGAACGGGGCACGCATATCGCCGCAGGCCATCGTCGAGGTCTGTCAGCAATCTCAGGGCAGCCACACCAAACGCACTTGCTCAATCGATCCTCTTGGCCGGATTGTCGCGATACCAGTCGACGATCATGGGCATCATCTCCTCGAACGGTCCGCCGACATAGACGTTGAGCAGACCCATGCGCGATGCGCTCTCATTGCGGAAATCATGCATCGTTCCGCGCGGGATGACGCAGAGCGAGCCCTTGGCCATCTGGTGCCAGGTGTCGCCGACCAGGATGCTGGCGGTGCCCTCGATGACGTAGAAAATCTCGTCATTGTCGTCGTGCTTGTGAGCGCCGGGTCCTTCATGCCGAGCATCGAGCCACCATTCCGAGATCGAAAAGCGGCCTAGGGTTTCCGGGCGATCGGCTTTGAAGACAGCCTGTATGGCACCCATGTCGTACCGGCGGCCCTGATGGGGACCGAGCACGACCGATTGGCCTTCGCTTGGCATTGCACCTTCTCCCTTTCATCAAGGCCGCAACCATACCACGAAACCGCTGCCGTGCCGCGCCTCCTGCGCATGCGTAGGGATCAGAAATGCAGGGTCGTCGGGACGCCGGCGGCCTCCGGCCGAAACGAAAAGCCGCCCGCAACAGACGTTGCGAGCGGCCTTTAATCATCAGCAACAGCGAAAGCTTAGAGCTTGCCGCCGCGCTGCTGGATCATCATGAAGGTGTCGTAGTTGTATTCGGCGATCTGGGCGTTGAGGTAGTACTCGCCGCGGAAGGCCTTGATCGAGTCCCAGATCTTCTTGAAGGTCGGGTTCGAGTCTTCCATTTCGGCATAGACTTCGTTCGCCTTGTCGAAGCAGGCCGACAGGATTTCGGCGCTGAACGGGCTGAGCTTGGCACCAGAAGCCACCAGGCGCTTGATCGCCGACGGGTTCAGGTAGTCGTACTTCTGCAGCATGTTCGCGTCGGTCGCCTGGCAAGCGGTGCGCAGCAGCGACTGGTAGTTCTTCGGCAAGCCGTCGAAGGCCGCCTTGTTGAACATGGCGTGGACCGTCGGGCCACCTTCCCACCAGCCGGGATAGTAGTAGTAGGGCGCGACCTTGTAGAAGCCGAGCTTCTCGTCGTCATAGGGGCCGACCCATTCGGCGGCGTCGATGGTGCCCTTTTCGAGCGCCGGATAGATGTCGCCGCCGGCGATCTGCTGCGGCACGACGCCGAGCTTCTCGACGACCTTGCCGGCGAAGCCCCCGATGCGCATCTTCAGGCCCTGCATGTCGGCGACCGTCTTGATCTCCTTGCGGAACCAGCCGCCCATCTGCACGCCGGTATTACCGTTGGGGAAACCGACGAGGCCCTGGGTTCCCAGGAACTCGTTGAAGAGATCGATGCCGCCGCCGTGGTAGTGCCAGGCGTTCATGCCGCGCGCATTGAGCGCGAAGGGAACGGCGGCACCAAGCGCCCAAGTCGGGTCCTTGCCCCAGTAATAGTAGGAAACCGTGTGGCAAGCCTCGACCGTACCGGCAGCCGCCGCGTCAGCAGCCTGCAGGCCGGGGACGATTTCGCCGGCGGCGAAGACCTGAATCTGGAAGTTGCCGTCGGTCGCTTCCGACACATGCTTCGCCAGCACTTCACCGCCGCCATAGATCGTGTCGAGCGACTTCGGGAACGACGATGCCAGGCGCCAGTTGATCTTGGGGTTTGCCTGCGCAATGGCCGGCGTTGCAAGCGCGGCAGCACCCGCTGCGGCCAAGCCACCGAGGCTTGCGTTTTTGATAAATGAACGGCGATCCATGGTTCCTCCCCTAGTTCTCGCCAAAAGGGCGGCCGCGATCAGCGCTACCACCCATCAATCCACCCTGCCCCTTCCCGGGCGACGGTGGCTCCTCCTCGTTAACCTGCCGAAACGACGCAAATCGGCGTCGCAATCGACCGGCATTCCAGCACCTTACAGAAACACCGGACCATGTCCAGAAGGCGCTTTCCGGCACCTATTCGACTTTTGTCTAATGCGCCGGAAAGCAGGCAATTTTGCCCAAAATGCAGGCAAATCAATGTTTTCAGCCGAAATTAGCGTTCGGCCGACGATGCCCAGAGGTTGATGTCGGCCTCACGCGCATAGAGATCGATCTCGGCCAGCTCCTCCGCCGTAAACGTGTCGTTTTCGAGCGCCTTGACGCAATCGACGATCTGCTCGGAGCGGCTGGCGCCGATCAGCGCCGAGGTGATCCGGCCGTTGCGCAGCACCCATGCAAGCGCCATCTGCGCCAGAGTCTGGCCGCGCTTTTCGGCGATGCCGTTCAGCTTGCGGATGTTGTCGATGATCTCCGGGCGGATGAAGTCCTTCTTGAGGAAGTGGTTCTGCGCCGCCCGGCTGTCGCTCGGAATGCCCTGCAGATACTTGGTCGTCAGCATGCCCTGGGCAAGCGGCGAAAAGACGATCGAGCCGATGCCGAGATCTTCGAGCGTGTGGATCAGGCCATCGTCCTCGATCCAGCGGTTGAGCATCGAATAGCTCGGCTGATGGATGAGGCACGGTGTGCCGAGATCCTTGAGAATTGCAGCCGCTTCGCGGGTGCGCTGCGAATTGTAGGAGGAAATGCCGACATAAAGCGCCCTGCCCGAACGCACGATATGGTCGAGCGCGCCACAGGTTTCTTCAAGCGGCGTGTCCGGATCGAAACGGTGCGAATAGAAGATGTCGACATAGTCGAGCCCCATGCGCTTCAGGCTCTGGTCGCAGGATGCGATCATATACTTGCGGCTGCCCCATTCGCCGTAAGGACCTGCCCACATGTCATAGCCGGCCTTGGACGAGATGATCAGCTCGTCGCGCAGACCTGCGAAATCCGTGCGCATGATTTCGCCGAAGGCAGTCTCGGCCGAGCCCGGAGGCGGGCCGTAATTGTTGGCGAGGTCGAAATGGGTGATGCCGAGGTCAAACGCGGTGCGGCACATGTCGACCTTGCGGTCATGCGGCGTGTCGCCGCCGAAATTGTGCCAGAGCCCCAGCGAGATCGCCGGCAACTTCAGGCCGGAGCGGCCGACGCGGTTATATTTCATGGTGTCGTAGCGGTTTTCCGCCGGTAGCCAGGTCATCGCAAAAATCCTCCGCGATCCGTATCCGGATGGCGGCTGGAAACCACCATCGCTCCAAACGAGAAGGGTTTCCGTGATCACGGAAACCCAAGCTTGCTGTCAAAGATATCTCTAATCACCGAACGCTCACGAGGGAAGCTTGGCGCCAACCAAAACCTCCGTCATTCCTGTGCTTGTCACAGGAATCCCTAGCAGTTCCGATGGAACTGCGGACCAGCCCAAGTCGTTGGGCTGAAAAGTCTTTTGACCCGACAGACGTCGGGTCGCTGGATCCCCGCCACAAGGGCGAGGATGAGGGAGGTTGGGGTGCAGCTCTCCCCCCGGAAGCCTCTCTTCCGAGTTTGCAGAGGGACCCCTGGTCCGCGGCGCGCGTGCCGGACGGCTGCCGCTATGAAGCCGCAGCGACCCGATTTCCCGATATTTCTTCCTCCGTCTCGCGCAGCAGCGCCCGCGCCTCCTCGATGCCGAGGGCGGCCGGCTGCGTGCAGGTGGTGGAGAGCTCGATGAAGCGGCCCTCCTCGCCGGATTTCAGGATCGAGACCATGACATCGACGCCATGCAGCGAGCGGTCGAGCGAGCAGCGGGCATCGCGGCCCTCGAGGATCGCCTGCGCCATGTCGGCAAGGCCAGCGGTGCGGTAGTTCGCCATCGGCCCCTGCGGGTGCTCCTGGTTTTCGACGCCGAAGGGATGATCCCAGGGTTCCAGTGGCTCAATGTTCCTGTCGCGACCGCTTATCTCCACCTTGCCGCCGAAGAAGTTCGGATCGGGCACGTAGAGCGAGCCTTCGGTGCCATAGAGCTCCATATTGGCATGGCGATGCGACCAGACATCCCAGCTCGCCGACAGGGTGATCGTCGCGCCATTTTGGAACTCGAGCAGCGCGTGGATGTTGGTCGGGGTCTTGACCGGGATCTCCTCGCCCTTGCGTGGCTCGCTGGTGATGGTGCGGGTCGGGTTGGCCATGGAGGACAGTGCTGCGACGCGCTTCACCGGCCCGATCAGGTTGATCAGGTTGGCGATGTAATAGGGGCCGAGATCGAGGATCGGGCCGCCGCCGGGCAGGAAGAAGAAGTCCGGGTTCGGATGCCACATCTCCATGCCCGGGCTCATCACGTGGCAGGTGCCAGACGTCACCCGGCCGATCTTGCCGGCATCGATGGTGCTGCGGGCCAGCTGGTGCGCGCCGCCGAGGAAGGTGTCCGGTGCGCAACCGACGGAAAGGCCTTTGTCCCTAGCGATCGCCCTGAGGTCTTCGCCCTGTTCGAGCGAAAGCACCAGTGGCTTTTCAGAGTAGACGTGCTTGCCGGCCTCGAGGATCGCCTTCGACACCGGGTAGTGCGCGTCCGGGATCGTCAGGTTGACGACGATGTCGACGTCAGGATTGGCGAGCAGCGCTTCGATGCTCTGCGCCTCGACGCCGTATTCGGCTGCCCGCGCCTCGGCTGCCGCCGGGTTGATGTCGGCGCAGGCGACGACCTTGATGCCCTTAAAGAGGGGAGCGAGCTTGAAGTAGGTGGTGGAGATGTTGCCGCATCCGATGATGCCGACGCCAAGTTCCTTGGTCATGGATGAACCTGCTTCTCAATAGGATTGGATGGAGGCGAGCGAACGCTTGGCGAAGCGCTTGAAATCGCTCGGATTGTCATGTTCCGCAATGAAGTAGCGGGCCTTGGTTCCTGAGAGCGCCTGGAACAGGCCTTTCCAGTCGACTGTGCCCTCGCCGACATCGGCCCAGCCGTCCTCGTCCTTCTTCTCGCCGGTGGGCGCGATGTCCTTCACGTGGACGGCGGTGATGCGGTCGCCGTATTTCCTGATCCAGGCGATCGGGTCGGCACCGCCGCGGATGATCCAGGCGATGTCGGCTTCCCAGGAAAGATCCGGTCCGCCTTCGAAGATCAGGTCCTGCGGAATGCTGCCGTCAGGAAGGGCAAAGAATTCGAAGTCGTGGTTGTGCCAGCCGAAGATCAGCCCGGCATCGCGATAGGGCTTGCCGGCCTTCTGCAGCCGCTCTCCGAAGGCACGCCAGCCGGCCGCATCCGTCGGGCGCTGGTCGGGCATCAGGTACGGGCAATAGATCGCCTGGATGCCGAGCGCCTTGGCGATCTCCAGCACGCGGCCCGGATCGCTTTCGAGCATGTCCAAGCCAAAGTGCGCCGTCGGCATGGCGAGGCCATTGCTGTCGAGCCCTTCCTTGAAGCTCGCGATCTCCGCGTCGCTGAGCGCCGCATAGAGTGCGCCATAGCCTTCGACCTGGCTGTAGCCGGCCTGTCCGAGTGCCTCGAGCACATTGGCGAACGGCGGGAAATTGCGGGCGCTATAAAGCTGGAAACTGACGTCCTTCATGAAATCCTCCTCGAAAGATCGTTTGGTCTTGGGTCAATTGCCCTTGGGGGTTGGGGTCCTGGGATCACTTGAGCCAGGTGTCGTAGTCCGACACCAGCAGGTGGGTGGGTGCCGCGTCCTCCTCGATCGCCGAGAAGCGACCGACGGGCTCGCGGAAATAGTTGTCGGTGAGATCGTCGTTGACGGTCGAAACCTCGCCCATCAGCACGTCCGTGCCTTCGGCCCAGAAGGCGTGCCAGTTGCCGGGCAAAAGCGTGACGCTTTCGCCGGCCTTGAGCTTCAAGAGTTCGCCAGCCTTGAGTGTGCGAAGTCGCGCATCGGTGGCGACGACGACATCGCTCTCCTCGTCGACGGTGCCATCAGGCCTCGAATTGTACATCTGCAGCACCAGCGAGCCGCCGCCGCGGTTGATGATGTCCTCGGTCTTCACCGCATGGCGGTGCAGCGGATTGACCTGGTCCTTGGCGGTGATCATCAGCTTCTCGGCATAGATCATGCCGTGGCCGGTCGTGAGGTTCGCGGCATTGCCATTGCGCAGCGTGAAGAGCACCAGCCCGAATTCATCGAAGCGTCCCTTGCCGTAGTCGGTGATGTCCCAGCCGAGCCGGGCCTCGAAGATCGTCGGGCTGTCAGAGGCGACCCGCGCCTTCAGTTGTTCTGGCGACCAGTAGGCAAAGGGCGGCAGCGTGAAGCCGTAGCTCTTCATGAAGGCACCGCTCTCGGCGATGATATCGTTGACGTGGCTGCGTTTCATGGCGGTCAACCTTTTCCCTGGCAGGATTCAAGATCGAAGGCGGCAAAGCGCGGAAGCTCGCCTGCGGCGAGCGGCACCTTCGGCGTGAAGCGGACAAGCTTGGTTTCCCCGGCCAGCAGATCAAAGGCATTGTCGGAGTATCGGCCGGCGACATCGGCCTCGATCATCACATGCAGCGCCAGGCCGCTTGCCTTGACGCTGACGTCGAAAGCGCCTTCGCCCGCCGGCGCCACATCGAGTGTCAAACCGGACGGTTGCAGGTCGAGTGCCTTGTAGGTGCCGTTGGCGTGGTGCCCCTCGCCGCGCATGCCGTTCGATGCATCGAACGACCAGAACAACAGGTGATCCGCCGGAATATCGGAAGCCGCAAGCGTCACCAGGGTCGCCGCGCGATCCGGGCTGCAGGTGCCGGCGGCCGCCGTCAGCGGCGTGCGCTTGCCATCGAGCGAAACCAGGAAGGTCTGAAGCTCGACCGTCACCGGCTCCGCCGTATCGTTGACCATCGAGAAGGCGATCTCTCTGCCATCCGCCGATGGGATGGCCGCGACCGAAACCGGCTGGAAGAACCGGCGGACCATATAGTGCATCGCCTTCCAGCTGCCACCATAGTCGAGGCTCGACCAGGAGGCGACCGGCCAGGTGTCGTTGAGCTGCCAGTAGAGCGTGCCCATGCAATGGGGTTTTAGCGAGCGCCAATAGTCGACGGCCGTGCGGATCGCCAGCCCCTGCTGGACCTGGCTGAGATAAACGAAAGCCGGGAAATCCTTGGGGAAGCGGAAATATCGGAACATCGTGCCGGCGATGCGCTCATTGCCGCCGACATTCTTCTGGTGGCTCTCGATCACAGGCGACGCGATGTTGAGGTCCTTCTCCGCCGCAAACTGCCGGATGACCGGCATCGACGTATAGGACTGGAAGCCGAACTCCGAGCAGAAACGCGGGCGCACGGTGCGGTAATTGTCGAAGGACTTGTTCTCGTGCCAGACCGACCAGTAGTGCATGTCGCCGGAACCATCGGCATGCCAGGCATCGCCGAAATCGAGATAGCCGGACGCCGGGCTCGACGGCCACCAGATCGCTTCGGGAAGTGCCGCTTTCAGCGCCACCTCGATCGTGCGGTTCAGCCGGTCATAGGAAACGAGATAGCGGTCGCGATCCTTGCGCGGTTCGTCGAACCAGGTGAGCGCGCCGACCAACTCGTTGTCGCCGCACCAGACCGTGATCGATGGATGCGACGACAGGCGCTTTGCCTGATAATCCACCTCTGCCGCGACATTCTCCAGGAAATCCGGGGTCGAGGGATAGAGGTTGCAGGCAAACATGAAGTCCTGCCAGACCATGAGCCCGAGCCGGTCGCAGAGATCGTAGAACCAGTCCGGCTCGTAGAAGCCGCCGCCCCAGACCCGGATCATGTTCATGTTGGCGTCCACTGCCGAGGTCAGCAGATCCTCGACGCCCTCTGGCGTCACCCGTGACATCAGCGCATCGGCCGGGATCCAGTTGGCACCCTTGCAGAAGATCTCGCGGCCGTTGACGCGGAAGGCAAAGCGGCTGCCAGCCTCGTCCTTGTCGGTCAGCAGCTCGATCGCGCGGAATCCGATCTGGCGGCTCACCTGCTCCTGCGGCAGGTCCACTGTCAGGCGCGACAGGTGCTGCTCGCCGCTACCCGCCGGCCACCAGCGCTTCGGCCTGGTCACGGTGAAGACATGGGTGATGCGCGTCTCGCCTTTGCCGACGGCGCAGTCCAGCCGTTCGCGGTCCTCGTCGAGCGAAAAATGTATGGGCACGATGCCGGGCGCGTCGGCAAACAAGGTCACCGTCACCACGAGATCGACCGAACCGTCCTCAAGCCAGACCTGCTTGGTCGTCACATGCTCGATGCGGGCGATCTCCAGCCGGCAGAGAGCAATCTCGCCGTAGACGCCGAGCGGCGCGATCGCGAGGTTCCAGTCCCAACCGAAGTGGCACTGGGGCTTCCTCAGCATGTTGCCATTGGCGATCGGCGAATTGCCGGGATGGTAAGGCACGTAGAAGGGTTGCTCGGCCTGCCGGCGCGCGCCTTCGGAAATCGAGGAATGCAGCACGATGCGGATGCGGTTTTCGCCGGCGACGATCGCGCGCGAGACCTCCGGCCTGTAGCGGCGGAAGCAGTTCTCCGCTTCGAGCACCAGCGTGTCGTTGACGAAGACCGAGGCAACGGTATCAAGGCATTCGAGGTCGAGATACCAGTAGCCCGCGAGTTCGTCGGCGGCGACCGTGACCGTTCGCTCGATCACCCAGTCCTTATGCGCCACCCACTGAACGTCGTTCTCGTTGCGACTGACATAGGGGTCTTCGATCACGCCCGCTTTCTGCAAGGCCGAGTGCACGTCGCCCGGCAGCGCCATCGCCAAGCTGTGGCTGTTGTCGACCGAGCTGAGCTGCCAATCCCCCGAAAGGTCGAGACGGATGGCGGTTCGGGTGAAATCCTCAGAGAGCATTGTCGTATTTCCATGGATCGACCGGCGACGCCGGCGCTGTCATTGCTGGGAGATGCCGGGCAGAGGTCCCTGCCCAGCATCTCCTTATCTCAGAGTCGGTTCTCGCTCGTCGCATCGAAGATCGAGGCGACGGCCATGTCGAAGGAGAGCGTCACCGCCGTGCCGGGCGCATAGCGCCGCTGGCCGGCGATGCGCACCGACATCGACTGCCCGGCGAGTTTCAGCCATAAGAGGTTGTCGGCGCCCATCGGCTCCTCGATATCGACCACCGCCCGGTGCGAGGCCGCGGCCCCGCTTGCCGCCTCGTCGACGCGCACATGTTCGGGCCTGAGGCCGAGGACAACCTTCTGCCCGTGCACCAGGGGTGCCCGCGACGGATAGGCGGACACGTCGAAGTCGACGCCGTTGGCGTGGACGTAGGCGCGCTGGTCGCGAAGCTGCAGCTCGCCGCGGAAGAAGTTCATCGACGGCGAACCGATGAAGCCGGCGACGAACAGGTTTTCCGGGGCGTTGTAGATCGTCATCGGGTCGGCCAGCTGCTGGATCACGCCGCTCTTCATGACAGCAATACGATCGGCGAGCGTCAGCGCCTCGATCTGGTCGTGGGTGACGTAGATCATCGTGTTCTTCAGCGACTGGTGCAGCCTCTTGATCTCGACGCGCAGCTCCGAGCGCAGCTTGGCGTCGAGGTTGGAAAGCGGCTCGTCGAAGAGGAACACGTCGACATCGCGCACCAGCGCCCGGCCGATCGCCACCCGCTGGCGCTGGCCACCGGAAAGCTCAGACGGTTTGCGCTTCAGGAGCGGCTGGATCTGCAAGATCTCGGAGGCGCGGCGCACGCGCTTGTCGATCTCCTCCTTCGGGACCTTTGCGACCTGCAGGCCGAAGGAGAGATTCTTCTCCACCGACATCTGCGGATAGAGCGCGTAGGACTGGAACACCATGCCGATGCCGCGGTCCTTGGGCTCCTCCCAGGTGACGTTCTTGTTTTTGATGAAGATCTGCCCGTCGCTGACATCGAGTAGACCGGCGATGCAGTTGAGCAGGGTCGACTTGCCGCAGCCGGACGAGCCGAGTAGCACCAGGAACTCGCCGTCCTTGATGTCGAGGTTGAGCGTGTCGAGCACAGTGACGGCACCGAAGCTCAACGACAGGTCTTTGACCGATACGCTGACGTTTTGCATGTTGTTACCCTTTCACTGCGCCGGCGGCGATGCCGCGGACAAAAAGCCGTCCGGAAACGAAGTAGACGAAGAGCGGAACCGCCCCGGTCAGGATCGTCGCCGCCATGTTGACGTTGTATTCCTTCACGCCCTGGACCGAGTTGACGATGTTGTTCAGCTGAACCGTCATCGGGTAATATTCCGGCCGGGTGAACACGACGCCGAACAGGAAGTCGTTCCAGATGCCGGTAACCTGCAGGATCATCGCCACGACGAAGATCGGCAGCGACATCGGCAGCATGATCCTGAAGTAGATGGTCCAGAACCCGGCGCCATCGACGCGCGCCGCCTTGAACAGTTCCTCCGGCAGGCCGGCGAAATAGTTGCGGAAGAGCAGCGTCAGGATCGGCATGCCGAAGATCGTGTGCACGATGATGAGGCCGGTCAACGTGCCGTAGATGCCCATTTCTCGGAGCACGATGACGATCGGGTAGATCATCACCTGATAGGGAATGAAGGCGCCGACGATCAGGATGGTGAAGAACAGCTCCGCCCCCTTGAAGCGCCAGTTGGCAAGCGCGTAGCCGTTGACCGAGGCGATCGCGATCGAGACGATCGTCGAGGGAACGGTGATGCGCACCGAGTTCCAGAAGCCGCGCGAAAGGCCGTCACAGTTGAGACCGGTGCAGGCACTCGCCCAGGCCTTCGCCCAGGGCTCGAAGGTGATTTCCACCGGCGGGGCGAAGATGTTGCCGAGCCGGATTTCCGGCATGCCCTTGAGCGAGGTCATGACCATCACATAGAGCGGCAGCAGGTAGTAGAGTGCGACCACGATCAGCGTGCCGTAGATCATGATATTACGGCCCGACAGCGCCCGGCGGGGTTTGCGACCGCGTGGGCCGGCAATGACGCGGTCCGTCTGCGCCTGAGGTGCGGCTTCGTCAGCCACCGAATTGAAAGCAACGATATCAGACACGCTTGCGCCCTCCCCCGAATTCCAGATAGGCCCAAGGCACGATGATGATGGCGACGGTGATCAGCATCATGGTCGAGGCGGCGAAGCCCTGACCGAGGTTCTGCGCCTGGAACATGTAGTCGTAGACGTATTTAGCGGGCACTTCAGAGGCGATGCCGGGGCCGCCGCTCGTCTGCGCCACCACCAGGTCGTAGACCTTGACGATGCCGCTCGCGATAATCACCAGCGTGGTGATGAAGACGCCGCGCATCATCGGGATGACGACGAAGATGTAGGTCTTCCACATCGGAATGCCGTCGACGCGCGCGGCCTTCCAGATGTCCTCGTCGATGCCGCGAAGCCCCGCAAGCATCAGGCACATGACAAGCCCGGTGCCCTGCCAGAGCGCGGCGATCAGAATGCCGTAGATGACGATGTCTGCGTTATAGAGCGGGTCGAAGGTGAAGCTCTCCCAGCCGGCCGAACGCACCACAGACTGGATGCCGAATTCCGGATTGAGCAGCCATTGCCACACCAGGCCCGTCACGATGAAGGACAGGGCGAAGGGATAGAGCATAATGGTGCGGAAGGTGTTTTCGAAGCGGATCTTCTGGTCCATCAGAGCCGCCAGCACGAAGCCGATGACCAGGCTGAAGATCAGCGAGAAGATGCCGTAGATCGCCAGGTTTTGCACCGAGACCAGCCAGCGCGGCGCGTCCCAGAGGCGCTCGTACTGATCGAGGCCGACGAAGGATAGCCGCGGCAAGAGCTTGGAATTGGTGAAGGAATAGACGACCGTCCAGATCGTGCCGCCGAGAAAAATCACCACGGCCGTCAGGATCATCGGGACGGAGGCAATCTTCGCGTTCAGGTTCCGCAGCCACTGGTTCGGTCGGCCCGAACCTTGTGTGTGACCTGCCATGTTTCGTTCCTCCGGAACTGCATTGGGTTTCGGACGATGGGCAGCGCCGCGCGCTCAACGCGCAACGTCCTGCCGCATCAGGGCGACAACCGCTCCCTTGAGGTACCGCGTAAAGCGAGCTCACACGCGGCCGCCGGCGCGGTCACCCCGCACCGAAAGGGAGGCCTTGGCCGGCTCCACATCAAGGCGGAGCCGGTCAATCAGGCAGTTGCGGTCACTCCGCCGCGGCGATGATGTCGGCGAAACGCTTCTGCGCGTCTTCCGGCGTGATCGACGAGTTGGCGAAGAATTCGGAGAACAGGTCCTCCTTCTGCTTCTGGCTGTCGGCCGAAAGCAGCTGGTCGGTGCCCTGGATCACGTTGCCCTTGGCAAGGATGCCCAGGCCCTTCTTCATGCAGTCGTTGGCGGCTGCGAGGTCGACGTCGCCACGCACCGGCAGCGAGCCCTTCTTGAGATTGAAGGCGACCTGGGTCTTCGGATCGAGCAGCGTCGAAGCCAACGCCTCCTGCGCCTTGGACTTTTCTTCGTCCTTCAGCAGCGGGAAGTAGAATGCGTCGCCACCGGTCGAAATGATCTCGTTGACGCCGAGACCCGGAAGGCAGGTGTAATCCGTTCCGGCCTTCTGGCCGGCAAGCGCGAATTCACCTTGAGCCCAGTCACCCATGATCTGGCCGCCGGCCTTGCCGGTGATGACCATGTTCGTCGCCTGGTTCCAGTCCTGGACATTGGTGCCCTTGGACATGCGGCGGGCGTCGTCAGCGGCCTTGAAGACCTTGGCGATCTCAGGACCGGCCGCGACTTCCTCATCCTTGTCGCCGAAGACCTTCTGGAACGTGTCCTTGCCGGCGATCGCCACCATCAGCACGTCGAAGGCGCCGGCTGCCTGCCAGGGCTGGCCACCGACTGCGAGCGGCACGATGCCGGCCTTTTCCAGCGCCGGTGCGGCGGCAACAAACTCGTCCCAGTTCTTCGGAACTTCGACGCCGGCCGTCTTGAAGGCGGCGTTCGACAGCCACAGCCACTGCCAGGAGTGGATGTTGACCGGGGCGCAATAGATCTTGCCGTCGATGGTGCAGGAATCGAGCAGGCTTGCCGGCTTGATGATGTCCTTCCACTTCTCGCGGGTCGCGACGTCGGTCAGGTCGCGCATCAGGCCGGCCTGAACCAGCTCTTCTGCCTGGCGGCCGTGGTTGAACTGCGTGGCGCCCATCGGATCACCGCCGGTGATGCGGCTGATCATGATCGGGCGGGCAGTGCCGCCGGAGCCGGCGATTGCGCCGTCAACCCAGTGATTGCCCGTTGCGTCGAAGGCCTTCGCGAGTTCCGCGACCGCGGCTGCTTCGCCGCCGGACGTCCACCAATGGGTTACTTCAAGATCGGCGGCACTGGCCGCACCGAGTGGCAGGGCCACCGCGGTCGCGAGCATGGCTGCAAAAGAACGTATTTTCATGAGTCTCCTCCCTCACTGTAACGTTACCGTAAAAAACTTAATGCAATCGATTACAGGACGCAACACCCACCACAATCGATTTAAACAGAATCTTAGAAAACACCTATTGCGTGCAGATGACAGCGGACGTCCAAAGCGCTTTGCGCCCGGCGCCTGCCCCTTCGCGTCTTGCAGAAGACTCGCTTATATAGCTGATATTTATAGAACTTCAGCGAGTGCCTTGCGCCGTTGTGGAGATCATCGTCTCGCAAGCGCAAAAGACACCCGCCCCAAGGTGCGATTCAACCAGACCGCTTCAGATTCCGCAGTGCAGCAACGAAAACGCTCGACATCGCAACTGTATCGTTACAGATTTGAAGCAATTTTATCGGTCCAAAGCAGGATAGCCGCTCGCTGCTTTTCGTATATAAGGCGATAAAGTGACGCGGCAGGCAGCAGTGGACAGGGCTGAACCGACGCGTTTCGCCGCCGGGCGGGCAAAACTGGCGGCGCGCGGGCAGAGAGTGGGCGGGTGACGGCAATGGACAGCAAGACGAAAAACAGGCCGCAAACACTGCCGGATGGCGGCCGGCCAACGCTGAAGACGATCGCCTTCATGACCGGGCTCGGCATCACCACGGTTTCCCGGGCGCTGAAGGATGCGCCCGATATCGGCGCGGAAACCAAGGAACGCGTGCGTCTCGTCGCCAAGCAGATCGGCTACCAGCCGAACCGCGCCGGCGTGCGGCTCAGAACCGGCAAGACCAACGTCATCAGTCTCGTATTGACGCTGGAAGAAGAGATCATGGGCATCACCAGCCCGATGGTCGTCGGCATCACCGAGATCCTCGCGGGCACGCCCTATCACCTCGTGGTCACCCCCTATAGCGCCGTCAAGGATGCCCTGGCGCCGATCCGCTACATCCTCGACACGGGCGCTGCCGACGGCGTGATCATCTCGCGCACCGAGCCGCACGATCCGCGCGTGGCACTTCTGACCGAGCGCGGCCTGCCTTTCGTCACCCACGGCCGCACCGAAATGGGCATCGTCCACCCCTATCACGACTTCGACAACGAGCGCTTCGCCTATGAGGCGGTGCGCAAGCTCGTCGCGCGCGGCCGGCGGCGCCTGGTGCTGCTCGAGCCGCCGCCGCATCTCACCTTTTATTCGCATATGCGCGCCGGCTTCGAACGGGGCCTTCGCGACTTTCAGGCCGATGCAATCGGCTTCCACCAGACCAATATCGACCATTCTCTGGTCGAAATCCGCGACGCCTTCGAGGTGCTGATGCGCTCGGAGGACGCGCCCGACGGCATCATCTCGGGCAGCGGTTCAGGCGCGATCGCGCTGATCGCCGGTCTGGAGATGGCCAAGAAGAAGCTCGGCGAAGACTGCGACATGGTTTCGAAGTCCCCGAGCGACTTCCTGCGCTGGCTTCGCCCGGAGGTGATGACCATGTACGAGGACATCCGCGTTGCCGGTCGCGAACTGGCAAAGGCGGTCATCGGCCATATCGACGGCCAACCGCCGGAAACGCTGCAGAGCCTCAGCCAGCCGGAGTTCCAGCCGCCGATCACGCGCGGTCTGCGGGCCTGAGCCGAAAACATCTCCGCCCTCATCCCTGTGCCCTGTCACAGGGATCCAGCAGCGCCGCGTCCGCGGCGCGGAAGAGTCTTTTCGGCCCAAAGACTTGGGCCTGACTGGATTCCTGTGACAGGCACAGGAATGAGGATCTGGGAGACGGCGTGCCCCTCTGTCGTCGACCAGCGACAGTTTGCCATGGGCGTCGTGAAACGACGCGGAAGCACCCTGAAGTCTTGCTTGTGACGCAGAAACCTGCGACAGGCCGGGGCAACAATCGGGCGCGACGGCGCCCCACACCTCCCTTCAGGCTACAGCAGACATGATCCGCATCGAAAACATCAGCAAGCAGCTCAGCCACCGCATCCTTTTCATCGAAGCCTCCGCCGCCCTCAACCGCGGCGAAAAGGTCGGCCTCGTCGGCCCGAACGGCGCCGGCAAAACCTCGCTCTTCCGCATGATTACCGGCGAGGAAGTGCCTGACGAAGGCCAGGTCGCCGTCGATAAGGGCATCACCATCGGCTACTTCAACCAGGACGTCGGCGAGATGGCGGGCGGCAGCGCGGTTGCCGAGGTCATGAACGGCGCCGGGCCGGTCAGCGAAGTCGCCGCCGAACTGCGCGAGCTTGAAGCCGCGATGGTCGATCCGGATCGGCTCGACGAGATGGATGCGATCATCGAGCGCTACGGCGAGGTGCAGGCACGCTACGAGGAGCTCGACGGCTACGCGCTGGAAGGCCGCGCCCGCGAGGTGCTGGCGGGCTTGAGCTTCAGCCAGGAGATGATGGACGGCGATGTCGGCGCGCTCTCGGGCGGCTGGAAGATGCGCGTGGGGCTTGCCCGTATTCTTCTGATGCGGCCCGACGTGATGCTGCTCGACGAGCCGAGCAACCATCTGGATCTCGAAAGCCTGATCTGGCTCGAGGACTTCCTCAAGAACTACGACGGCGCGCTGATGATGACCTCGCACGACCGCGAGTTCATGAACCGCATCATCACCAAGATCATCGAGATCGACGGCGGCTCGCTCAACGCCTATTCGGGCGACTACGGCTTCTACGAGCAGCAGCGCGCCCAGAACGAGAAGCAGCAGCAGGCGCAGTTCGAGCGCCAGCAGGCTATGCTCGCCAAGGAGATCAAGTTCATCGAGCGCTTCAAGGCCCGCGCCTCGCACGCCTCTCAGGTTCAGAGCCGGGTGAAGAAGCTCGACAAGATCGACCGGGTCGAGCCGCCGAAGCGCCGCCAGAGCGTCGCTTTCGAATTCCGCCCGGCGCCACGCTCCGGCGAAGACGTCATCAACATCAAGGGCGTGCACAAGAAATACGGCAGCCGCAGCATCTATGAAGGGTTCGACTTCATGGTGCGCCGGCGCGAGCGCTGGTGCATTATGGGCATCAACGGCGCCGGCAAGTCGACGCTCCTGAAGCTCGTTGCCGGCTCGACCGAACCGGACGCAGGCAACGTCGCGCTTGGCGCCAGCGTCAAGCTGGGTTACTTCGCCCAGCATGCCATGGACGTGCTCGATGGCGACCGCACGGTGCTGCAGCAGCTTGAGGACACGTTCCCGCAGGCAGGCCAGGCACCGCTTCGCGCGCTTGCCGGCTGCTTCGGCTTTTCCGGCGACGATGTCGAGAAGAAGTGCCGGGTGCTTTCCGGTGGCGAGAAGGCCCGCCTGGTGATGGCAATCATGCTGTTCGATCCGCCGAACCTGCTGGTTCTCGACGAGCCGACCAACCACCTCGACCTCGACACCAAGGAAATGCTGATCAAGGCGCTGGCGGACTACGAAGGCACCATGCTCTTCGTCTCGCACGACCGCCACTTCCTCGCCGCACTGTCCAACCGTGTGCTCGAACTGACGCCGGACGGCATCCACCAGTATGGCGGCGGCTACACCGAATATGTCGCCCGCACCGGCCAGGAAGCTCCCGGTCTGCGGAGCTGACACGAAAATAGGCGAGCTGGGCGTCGCGCGCCGGCGCCCAGCATTCGCAGTGCCCGCCTTCCTCGGCGGGGACCGAGGGTCCACAAGCAAAGCCCGAACGCACAACGCGACTCCGCTCTAAATCGGTACTGAAAAAACTAGGTTCTTGTGAAGTGCTACCGTAGCAGCTGCTACAGATCCTACCGGATGGCCGCTTGAAATCGATGGGACTTTGGTCCGATTCGCGCAGTCAAAGGTCCGAGTGTCATTGTCGCGACGCTCCCCATTCACATATTGCTGGGCTGGCTGGGGCGCCATCGCAGCATCTGCTGCCAATCACTTCAGACAGGTGATGTTCGGCATGACACCGAAAATTGCATGGAAAGACCGAATGACGAACCGCGTATGGGGCTTTGTATCCAACCCCTTCACCATCGGCATCTACCTTGCGCTGGCCACCCTTTGCGCTTTCTTCGGCAGCGCGGCGACCGGGATCCCGGCATACGTGCTTATGGCCGTCGGGTTTCTGCTGGTGATCTTTGTCGATCCGCCGAAAAGGCTGGGCAAGCTGCGGGCACAGCGCCGCCGCTCGGGTGGCGACCGCAACGCCTATCGGCGTTAGTCACGCCCATCGGCGAAAGCGCCTGGCGACAATCGCAGCGCCAGGCGCCCTTCCCGGAACAATACGCGACGTCAGCAGTTTCCCGACGAAGCAAGCAAATTCACATGAACGGACGTATGACGTCCACGGTGCACGGAAGCCATCATGCGCAGATGGCGATGAAAGCGCGTGGGCACGATGAAGACCAAGCACTATGTGCTGCAGATCTTTCGAGCCACCTTCACCGACAGGCTGGTGCTGATCATTATTGTGCTGATGATTGCCTCGGTGTTCGCCGTCCTGCCAATCAAATCCTGCTCCAATCCGGGGGCATCGGGCGGCACAGGGATATCAGCGACCTCATCGATGACGGGCTAAAGCGTGTCGCGCAAAAGTGCGCAGCGGTTTTGCGGTAACGACATACGAAATATCAAAAACTTAAAGGGCGGGAGCGAATCTGAAAGATCGCGACGCGCTTTAGCATCTTGTCCGAACGAAGCGGCGGCATCGGCCCAAAACGCAAACGGGGCAGCCAAGGCCGCCCCGTCTCAAGCTGCTCTATCGTCGAGACTTAGATCACTTCATTGTTTCATCGAAACTGAAGCGATCTAAGTCTTTGAAATCACGCAGTTCCGGACGGAAAACCGCTTTGCACTTTCCTGGAATTGCTCTAGCCGTTGAGGCCGCTGCCCCACGGGCCGTGATGGCTGTCGGCACCGTCGACGCGGTCGAATCCGTGGGCGCCGAAGAAGTCGCGCTGCGCCTGGATGACGTTGGCCGTGCCGCGGCCGCGGCGGTAGCTGTCGAAGTAGCCGAGCGCCGAGGCAAGCGCCGGCACCGGCAGGCCGCCGAGAACGGCAGCCGAAACGACGCGGCGCAGGGCTGCGTCGGTTTCCTTGACCATGGCGGCGAAGGCCGGGGTGACGATCAGGTTGGCAGCATCCGGCGCCTTGGTGAACGCGGTGGTGATCTCGTCGAGGAACTGCGAGCGGATGATGCAGCCGGCGCGCCAGATCTTGGCGATCGTCGGCATCGGCAGGTTCCAGTTGAACTCCTTCGATGCCGCCGACATCACCGCGAAGCCTTGCGCATAGGCGCCGATCTTGGCGGCCAGCAGCGCGCTTTCGAGATCCCTGATGAAGGCTGCCTTGTCGGCCACCTTGAAGTCGCCGACCTCAGGCAGCCCGAGGATCTTCTCGGCCGCCTCGCGCTCGTCCTTCATCGAGGAGATGCTGCGCGCGGCCACCGCCGCCTCGATGCCGGTTGCCGGCACGCCCATGTTCTGCGCCTCGATCACCGACCACTTGCCGGTGCCCTTCTGGCCGGCCTTGTCGAGGATCAAATCGACGATCGGCTTGCCGGTCAAAGGATCGGCCGCCTTCAGCACCTTCTCGGTGATCTCGATCAGGTAGGAGTTGAGGCGACCCTTGTTCCAGGTGCCGAAGACGTCGCCGATCTCGGTCGCCGACATCTTCAGGCCGTCGCGCAGGATGCCGTAGATTTCGGCAATCATCTGCATGTCGGCATATTCGATGCCGTTGTGGATGGTCTTGACGAAATGGCCGGCACCGTTTTCGCCGAGCCAGGCAACGCAAGGGTCGTTGTCGTATTTCGCGGCGATCGAGGTCAAAACGCTCTCGACGCGCTTCCAGGACGCCTCCTTGCCGCCGACCATGATCGACGGGCCGTGGCGCGCGCCTTCCTCACCGCCGGAAACACCCATGCCAATGAAGGTCAGGCCACTGTCCTTCAGCGCCTCGAAGCGGCGCATGGTGTCGCGGAAGTTGGCGTTGCCGGCGTCGATCATGATGTCGCCCTTGGAAAGGTAGGGCTCGAGGATCTTCATCTGCTGGTCGACCGGCTCGCCGGCCTTGATCATGATGATGATCGGGCGCGGCGGACGGATGGCGGCAACAAACTCTTCAATGGTGTCGCAGGGCACGATCTGGCCCTTGAGTTCACCGGCTTCCGCGTAGAATTTGTGCGTCGCCTCGACGGTGCGGTTGAACACCGCGATCTTGTTGCCCTTTTCAGCGATGTTGAGCGCCAGGTTCGAGCCCATGACGCCGAGACCGATTAGGCCGATTTCCGCCTGTGACACGTGATTGCCTCCATTGGACAGAAGTGCCGGGCGCGATCGGGATAAGCGCGTCGGTGCCGGCCCTTCGAATTGAACTTCGCCCTCTCGCGGCGGGCTCTGTCGAAGGCCCTGGCGCGAGAAGCGACGGCGGAGGATGTTTTGGCATTCAAATCGATTAACGACAAGCGATTACTGACAAAATCACTTCTTTTCGGGCTTGCCGTCGCCATCGTCGAGCACCCGCCAGGACGCGCCTTCGAGGTCTTCGTACTGGCCGCTCTTCAGCGCCCAGAGGAAGGCGGCGAGACCGATGCCGCCGAGAAACAACGCGATGGGAATGAGATAGATCAGCGTGTTCATGAGGCATTCCCGACTGGACGAAGGGCGGCAGGCGCTTGGCCGTCGCGCGCCTCCTCGGCAACATTGCCGGTGGCAGCACGCAGACGCAAGGCATTGGCAACGACGATCACCGACGAAGTCGACATGGCAACGGCTGCGATCAGCGGGGTGGCGTAGCCGAGGATCGCGATCGGAACGGCAATCACGTTGTAACCGATCGCCAGCGCGAAGTTCTGGCGGATCAGCCGCCCAGCCCGGCGCGAGGTGTCGATCGCCATCGGCACGGCATTCAGCCCCTGGTGCAGGAAGACGAAATCCGCGGCCTGGCGCCCGACATCGGCCGCCGTTGCCGGGGCCATCGAGACATGGGCTGCGCGCAGCGCCGGCGCGTCGTTGATGCCGTCGCCGACCATCAGCACGCGGTGCCCACCTTCGGCCGCAAGCGCACATTCGTCCACCTTGCCACGCGGCGTCAGCTCGGCCTTGAAGCTGTCGATGCCGACCCGGCGGGCAAGGGCCGCCACGACAGGCTCGCGGTCACCGGAGAGAATGCCAGTCGACAGGCCCAGGCGACCGAGCTCCTCAATGCTTTCGCGGGCGAACGGCCTGAGCCGATCCTCGAAGCGGAGGCAGCCAAGTTCGCGGCCGTCGAGCGACAGGATCGCCTCGGATTGGCCGCTCGCCTCGCCGGCGTCGCCACAGGCAAAAGCGCGGCTGCCGAGCCGGTAGATGCCCGCTTCCGTGCGGGCCTCGATGCCGGCACCGGGAATCTCGCGGATCTCGCCGGCAATGACGGGCGCAACCTTCGCCGCATCATGAATGGCCATCGCCAACGGATGGCGCGAATGAACAGCCAGCCCCGCCGCCGTCGCCAGCACGGAGGGCTGAATGTCCCCGCCATTGACGAGCCGTGGCTCGCCCACCGTCAGCGTGCCGGTTTTGTCGAGCAGCACCGTGTCGATCTCGGCCAGCCGCTCCATGGCCGAGCCGTCCTTGACCATGACGCCATTCTGGAACAGCCGTCCGGCGGCAATCACCTGCACGACCGGCACCGCAAGCCCGAGCGCGCAGGGGCAGGTGATGATCAATACCGCGACCGCAACCAGCATCGCATGGTGGAAGTCGCCATTGACGAACATCCAGCCGATGAAGCTCAAAAGCGCCAGGAGGTGCACCGCGGGCGAGTAATATTGCGCCGCCCGGTCGGCGATACGGCGATAGCGTGCCCTGCCCCCTTCGGCGGCCTCCATCAGGCCCATGATCTCGGCAAGCAGCGAGTCGCGCGCCGCAGCGGTCGCCTCGATCGTCACCGGTCCGGTGAGGTTCAGCGTGCCCGCCTCGACGCTGTCGCCTGCCTTGACCGGCACCGGCGCGCTCTCGCCATTGACGATCGAGCGATCGAGGTCACTGGCGCCGATGAGAATGCGACCATCGACCGGGATGCGTTCGCCGGCGGCGATCGCCAGCTTTTCGCCCGGCTTGATCTCGTCGACCGGACGATATTCGCGCCCGCCGTCTGCATCGAGCACCATCGCGCCGCGCGGCGACAGCCTGGCCAAGCTGCTGATCGCAGAACGCGCACGCCCGCGCATCATATGATCGAGCGTGCGGCCGATCAGCAGGAAGAAGAGAAGCATCACCGTGCCGTCGAACCAGGCATGGGTGCCGTGGGTAATCGTCTCGTAGAGCGAGATCGAGAAGGAGAGCGTGATCGCAAGCGCGATCGGCACGTCCATGTTGGTGCGGCCGTGCTTCAGCGCATTCCAGGCGGACGCGTAGAAGAAGCGCCCGGAATAGATCAGCGTCGGCGCGGCAATCAGCGCCGAGATCCAGTGGAAGAGATCGCGCGTGGCCGCCTCCGCGCCCGACCAGACGGAGACGGAGAGCAGCATGATATTGGCCGAGGCAAAGCCCGCAACGGCGACGGCGCGCACCAGCTGCTTCAGCGTCTGGTCGCCGTCTTCCTCGCCCGGCGCGAAGAGATGGGTCTCGTAGCCCCGCGCGCGGATGGTGCGCGCCAGTTCCCGCGGATCGGTGCGGGCGTCATCGACCTCTTCCTTCCAGACGATCGCCACCCGCCGCGACGAAAGGTTGACGCGCGCCCGCTCAACCTCGGGCCGCGCTTTCAAGGCGCCCTCAAGTGTCGCGATGCAGGCGCCGCAATGCACGCCGGGTACGCTGAGGTCCGTCTGGCGCAACCCGCCGCCGAGCGACCGGCTCGTCAGCCAGAGCTCTTCCGATGTGGGCAGTCCCTGCCCGGCCCTGTCGATCTCCAGAGCCATTTCGGTTCCAGGAGCGCAGCAGCTCATTGCGCTGCTCCCGGCGCCATGAAGCGGATGGCCTGGCGATAGACGACCGTGTCGCCCTTGGTCGCGGTGATATCGGCGATCCACTGGCCGCGCTTCAGCGTCGCGGCGGCAACGAACACGCCCTCGCCCTGATGCGCCATCTCGACCGTCACATCCTCATGCTCCTCGACCGGGCGCTTCAGGACCGCGACCACCTTGTCCGCGGTCAGTTCCGGCTTGCCCTGTCGCGTCAGCGTGTAGCGCAGCGCTTCCTGTTCGACACTGAGCTTGCCTTCGAGCCCGCTGGCGGCGAAGGCCTTCGCCTCCTTCACCTTGCCGTTGAACTGCTGGCTCGCGACATAGGTGTTCTGCACGACCAGCCCGCTCCAGCTATGGCTGGCATTCCAGGCCATGATCAGGTTGACGGTGATGATCGTGCCGAAGAACAGCACCATGACGCCCAGCATATGCCAGCCGGTGAAGGGCCGCGGTGCCTTTGCCTGTTTGGTGATCATTTCGCGGCTCCCGGGCTGTTGAAGTTGGCCTTGTAGACGTCGCGCTCGTGGCTCGACGGATCCTCAACGATCAGGCTGAAACCGTCAGCCGCTTCGCCAAGCTTGTCCTTCGGCAGCGTCACGAACACCTTGACCGCCGTCACCTTGTCCGGATCGACGCCGATCGCAAAGGTGCGGCCGTCGCCCGCCGCCTGGCCGGCGATGCGCATCGTCGCCGAAGACATACCGTCGATCGCGAGCGTGATGGTGCGTTGTTCGGGGATCATGTTCAAGAGCTTGACCATGTAGCCGTTGCGCACCGAACCGTCGGATTCGACGACGAATTGCGGGTTGCGGTCGTGCAGCACGTTGAGCTCCAGCCGGTCGCGCGACAAAAGCGCATAGAGCAGCCCGATGCCGACGAGCGTCCAGACACCGAGATAGACGAGCACGCGCGGACGGAAGACGATCTTCCAGTTGAAATGGCGGACCTTGTCGGAGAAGGCGCCATCCGCGTTGCGAACCCGGCTCGGGTCGATCGCCGTCGTGCCGCCATTGGTGGCAAGCGCCATGTTGGAGGCATAGTCGTTCAGCGTCGCATAGGAGATCAGTCCGCGCTCGCGGCCGACTTTGTCCATGACGCCGTTGCAGGCGTCGATGCAGAGCGCGCAGGTGATGCATTCGAGCTGCTGGCCGTCACGGATGTCGATGCCCATCGGACAGACGACGACGCAGGCGTTGCAATCGACGCAATCGCCGATGGCCTCCCCGGCTGCCACCGCCTTCTTCTGGTGGCGCGAGCGCGGCTCGCCGCGCCAGTCGTTATAGGTGACGACCAGCGAATTCTCATCGAGCATCGCCGCCTGAATGCGCGGCCAAGGGCACATATAGGTGCAGACCTGCTCGCGCATCAGCCCGCCGAAGACATAGGTGGTGGCGGTCAGGATGCCGACGGTCATGTAGGCGACGGTTGGCGCTTCCAGCGAAACGAAGCTTTTCAGAAGCGTCGGCGCATCGGCGAAATAGAAGATCCAGGCGCCGCCGGTGGCAATACCGATCAGGATCCAGATCGAGTGCTTCGACACGCGCTTGACGATCTTGGCGCCCGTCCAGGGGCCGGTGTCGAGTTTCATGCGGGCGTTGCGGTCGCCTTCGATGTAGCGCTCCACCACCAGGAAGAGATCGACCCACACCGTCTGCGGACAGGTATAGCCGCACCAGGCGCGCCCGACGGCAGACGTCACCAGGAACAGGCCGAAGCCTGCCATGACCAGCAGGCCGGCCACGAAGAAGAATTCCTGCGGCCAGATTTCGATGAAGAAGAAATAGAAGCGACGGGCGGCGAGATCGACCAGCACCGCCTGATCTGGCGCATGTTCGCCGCGATCCCAGCGGATCCACGGCGTCAGATAGTAGATGCCGAGCGTCACCAGCATCACCAGCCACTTGAAGCGGCGGAAGCTGCCCTCGGCGCGTTTCGGGAAGATCTTCTTGCGCTTTTCGTAGAGCGGCTTGCGCACATGCGCCGCATTGACCGGTTCGGCCTCGTGGCGTTCGACGGATGCGGCGTTGGCGGCGGATTGAGAATTCATAAGTGGGACATCCCGGATATCGCGTATTGAGCCATGTCTTGCCCGATTTGACCGCCGAAAACGTTGATCTGTGTCAAGTTTGCGGCCTAAGGCCGCGCCATGCGGCGAAACGTCCGAGCCATCGGAACCACAGCGGTCGGCAACGACCTTTGGTGCGGAAGGACGCCAAGGGCCTTGCGCTCGAGCCCATCTGCACCACAACGCCACGCGCCTTATGAGACGCGCAAAGGTCGCCGTAGTACTTTGAATTGCTGCATGTTTCCCTATATCGGCTATGCTGAAGGCAAGGCAGGACAGTCGCGAAGGAGAAAGCATGCACGGCTCCCTCGAGCCCCTGACGCTGGCCAAACAGCGCGGCACCTATCGCGAGCGTGCCGCGCCTCACGCTCTCGCCGGGCATGTCGAATGCCTGTGGAGCCACCAGATGCCGGAGGGACCGCCCGCGCCGATCGCGGTCGTCCCCGACGGCTGCGTCGACATCCTCTGGTCCAATCGCGGTCTCGTCGTTGCCGGCCCTGATCGGACCGCTGCCTTTCCCGTGATCGCGCCGGGCGCCAAGGTCATCGGCCTGCGCTTCCGCCCGGGCGTCGCCGCGTCGTTTCTGCGCGCATCGCTTTCGGAAATCACCGGTCAAATCGTCCCGCTCGATGCCTTCTGGGGCAAAGCCGCGCGCGAACTTGATGCCAAGCTTCAGGACGCGCCGGATGCCATCCGCGCCGATATCATGGCGGCAGCAGTGCTAGAGCGCTCACCGGCCGTCTCCCCGCCGCCCGGCGATGTCGCAGCCGCGCTCGCCCATCTCACGCAACGGCGCGATTCGTCCGACAACCCCATCAGCGCATTGGCCGCCGCCACCGGCACCAGCGAGCGGACGCTGCGCCGCCGCTGCCACGAACATTTCGGCTATGGCGCCAAGACCCTCGATCGCATCCTGCGTCTGCAACGATTCCTTGGGGCATGCCGCGGCGAGCCATCCGTAGGCCTCGGCATCCTCGCCCTTGATGCCGGCTATGCCGACCAGGCGCATCTTTCGCGTGAGGCCAAGGAACTAACGTCGCTTTCACCGTCGGAAATCCGCCGCCAGCTTGGTGGCCATCGGCAGGCTGCCTGACTGGCCGTTTCGTTCAAGACCGGTGAGGCCGCCCGTGCTAGTCCTCGCTCAGGAGAACCGAGCATGGCGACACTTGAAGCAAAAATCATCCACACCACCATCGCCCGCAACTGGCGCGAGGTCTATGCCTTCATGGCCAAGCCCGAGAACATGCCGCGCTGGGCGTCCGGCCTATCGTCGGGCCTGACGCGCGACGGCGAGGACTGGCTGGCGCCGGGACCGCTCGGCGAGGCCCGTGTGCGCTTCGCCCCCGCCAACGACTTTGGCGTCGTCGATCATCTCGTCACGCTCGCGGACGGTACCGAGGTTCATAACGCGCTGCGCGTCGTGCCGAACGGCGACGGGGCGGAGGTGATGTTCACGCTGCTGCGTCAGCCGGGCATGAGCGCTGAACAATTTGCCGGCGACGCCGGTTGGGTGGCAAAGGATCTCGCCACTTTGAAATCAATCATGGAATCCGGAAAAGACAGGTAGGAAAATGGGCAACAAGGGCAACGACAGCCGCATCGACTATGTCGAGTTCAACGTCTCCGACATCGCTGCCGCCAAGGCCTTCTACGGCAGCGCCTTCGGCTGGACCTTCACCGACTACGGCCCGGAATATTGCGAATTCCAGGACGGCCGTCTGACCGGCGGTTTCACCACCACGGGTCCCGTCGGCAGCGGTGGGCCGCTGATCATCCTCTATGCCGACAACCTCGAGGTCATGCTGGCCCGCGTCGAAAAGGCCGGCGGCAAGATCGTCAAGCCGATCTTCACCTTCCCCGGCGGCCGCCGCTTCCATTTCGCCGACCCTGACGGATACGAGCTGGCGGTTTGGTCGGCGCAGTAAGGGCAGTCGACGCCCCAGACCAGCACGGGAACGAGGGCTGCCCCTTCGGCAGGCTGAGCGACCGCAGCCATCTCCACCCTCATCTCTGTGCTTGTCACAGAGATCCAGCAGCCGTGCGTCGGCACGGCGGGAGGAGCGAGCCGGGACGCCTGATTTGCAGACTGCAAGGGGTCTCCCGCGCCGCCGACGCGGCGCTGCTGGATTCCTGTGACGAGCACAGGAATGAAGGAGGTGATTAAGGCGCCATCCATATCCTGTGGACACCCATCCCCACTTTACGACTTTAGAATCGCCCCTCACTGTCCTGCCGGACATCTCTCCCCACACGCGGGGAGAGAAACGCTTGGCTCGCTCTCTGTCGCCAAGCCTCAACGCTCGAGATTGGCGATGCTGGCGCCGCGTTTCCCTTCTCCCCGCCTGCGGGGAGAAGGTCGCGGCAACGGGATGAGGGGCCGCCGCCCGTTAAAGCGCCAGCGGACTACTCGCCCCCGCCCAGCGAATGCACGAACACCGCAAGCTGCTTGACCGTGGTGTCGCCGAGGCGCGGCAGCCAGGCGGGCATGACGCCGTGCTTGGGTGCCTTCATCTGGGCGATGATCGCCTGCTCGCCCTCGCCGTTCAGCCACAGTGCGTCGGCGAGATCAGGCGCGCCGAACTCGCGGTTGCCCTTGGCATCGGCACCATGACAGGAGGCGCAATTGGCTTCGAACAGTGCCTTGCCCGGCTCGACCATCGAGACGTCCGACGGCGTGCCGGTGAGGCTGACGACGTAGGCCGCCGTCTGCTTGATCTCTTCCGGCTGCAGGATTTCGGCAAAGGACGGCATTTCGGAAACGCGGGTCTCGCCGTCGCCAGTGTAGCGAATGCCGTGAGCGATCGTCTGGTAGATCTCCCCGGGCTTGCCGCCCCAGAGCCAGTCGTCGTCGTTCAGGTTCGGGAAGCCGGCGGAACCCGCAGCACCCGAGCCATGGCACTGGGCGCAGTTGACCTTGAAGGCCGATGCGCCGCCGGAAACGGCGAACTGCTGCAGCTGCGGATCGGCAATGATCTGCTCGATCGAGCTCGAGGCGATCTTTTCGAGATTGCCGGCCTGGGCCGCCTTGGCGCTTGCGAGTTCCGCGCTCACCTCGGCGCGGCTCGAATAGCCGAGCACACCCTTGGTCGCGTCCGTCAGAAGCGGCACCGCCGGATAGACGATCATGTAGCCGACCGCCCAGACGATGGTCGCGTAGAAGGTATAGACCCACCAGCGCGGCATCGGGTTGTTCAGTTCGCGGATACCGTCCCACTCGTGGCCGGTGGTCTCGACGCCGCTGATTTCGTCGACGTGTTTGTCCGCCATACTATTAATCCTCCTTCAGGGGGATGGCTGCGGCATCATCGGCGGCCTTCTTGGCGCCGGGCCGGAAGATGAAGCCGGCGACGCCCAGGAAGAAGAGCGTCATGGCAAGGAGCGCCCAGCTATCGGCGAACTGGCGCATGGCCGTGTAGGTTTCCATGTGCGTGTCTCCCTTAGCGATAACCGGTGGTGTCGTCGTAGGTGGAGAAGTCGACCAGCGTGCCAAGCATCTGCAGATAGGCGACGAGCGCGTCCATCTCCGTCAGCCTCTGCTGGTTGCCGTCGAAGTCGCCGAGCTTGGCCTTCGGATAGCGCGCCTCGACGCCGGAGGTGTCGGCATTCGGATCAGCCTGCGCCTTGATGTCGGCGAGCGCGTTGTCGATCATCTCGTCCGTATAGGGAACACCGACCGCCTTGTTCGCCTTCAGGTTCGCGGCGGTGTTGTTCACGTCGAGCGTCGTCTCCTTGAGGAAGGCGTAGCTCGGCATGACCGATTCCGGCACGACCGAGCGCGGCTCGGTCATGTGCTGCACGTGCCATTCGTTGGAATAGCGGTCGCCGACGCGGGCGAGGTCCGGTCCGGTGCGCTTGGAGCCCCACTGGAACGGATGGTCGTACATGGATTCCGCCGCCAGAGAGTAATGACCGTAGCGCTCCACTTCGTCGCGGAACGGCCGGATCATCTGGCTGTGACAGACGTAGCAGCCTTCACGCACATAGATGTCGCGACCGGCGAGCTCCAGCGGCGAATAGGGCCTCATCCCCTCCACCTTCTCGATGGTGTTTTCGAGATAGAAGAGCGGCGCGATTTCCACGATGCCGCCGATGGAGACGACGAGCAGCGAGCCGACGAGCAGCAGGGTGGCGTTGCGTTCAAGGGTCGCGTGTTTGTCGAGAATGGACATGGTCTATGCCCTCCTATTCCGCAGCTTTCAGCGCGGGCTGAGCAGCACCGAAGATCGGAGCTTCGTCACGCACGCGGCCGAGGATGGTCATTGTTACGTTGAAGGCCATGAGCAGAGCCCCGGCGAGGAACAGTGCGCCGCCAAGAGCACGCAGCACGTAGTAGGGAACCATGGCCGCGACCGATTCCGCGAAGGAATAGACGAGGAAGCCCTGGTCGTCGTACTCGCGCCACATCAGGCCCTGCTGGATGCCGGCGACCCACATGACCGCCGCGTAGACGACGATGCCGAGCGTGGCGAGCCAGAAGTGCCAGTTGACCATGCGCACGCTATAGAGCCGCTCGCGGTTCCATAGCTTGGGCGTCAGATAGTAGATCGCGCCGAAGGTGATGAGGCCGTTCCAGCCGAGCGCACCCGAATGCACGTGGCCGATCGTCCAGTCGGTGTAGTGGCTGAGCGAGTTGACCGTCTTGATCGACATCATCGGACCTTCGAAGGTCGCCATGCCGTAGAAGGCAACCGCCATCACCATCATGCGGATGATCGGGTCGGTACGGATCTTGTCCCAGGCGCCCGAAAGCGTCATCAGGCCGTTGATCATGCCGCCCCAGGAGGGCATCCACAGCATGACCGAGAAGACCATGCCGAGCGTCTGCGCCCAGTCGGGCAGCGCCGTATAGTGCAGGTGGTGCGGACCCGCCCAGATGTACATGAAGATCAGCGACCAGAAATGGATGATCGACAGGCGGTAGGAATAGACCGGGCGATTGGCCTGCTTGGGGATGAAGTAATACATCATGCCGAGGAAGCCGGCCGTCAGGAAGAAGCCGACGGCGTTATGCCCGTACCACCACTGCGTCAGCGCATCCTGCACGCCGGCAAAGGCCGAGTAGCTCTTCGAGCCGAGGAAGGAGACCGGCACCGCCAGGTTGTTGACGATGTGCAGCATCGCGATCGTGACGATGAAGGCGAGGTAGAACCAGTTGGCCACATAGATATGCGGCTCCTTGCGCGTCAGAAGCGTGCCGAGGAAGGCGATGAGATAGGCGACCCAGACGATCGTCAGCCACAGGTCGACATACCATTCCGGCTCCGCATATTCCTTCGACTGGGTGATGCCGAGCAGGTAGCCGGTGGCCGCCATGATGATGAAGAGCTGGTAGCCCCAGAACACGAACCAGCCGAGATTGCCGCCGAAAAGGCGCGCGCGGCTGGTACGCTGGACGATGTAGAAGGACGTCGCGATCAGCGCGTTGCCGCCGAAGGCGAAAATGACAGCCGAAGTGTGCAGCGGCCGCATGCGGCCGAAGTTGAACCAGGGCTCGATGTTGAGGTCGGGAAAGGCAAGCTGGAGCGCAACCACGACGCCCACGAGAAAGCCGACGACGCCCCAGAAGACGGTGGCGATCACGCCATACTTGACCACCTCGTCGAAATATTCCGACTGCGGCGGTGGTGGTGGCGCCCTGCCGGCGGAAACCGGGCTGAACTCGATGCGTCGCATCAGCATGCCAGTGCCGGCGAGGAGCACGAAGAACAGCACCCACATATGGGCTTCAAAGTGCCGGTCCTGCGCAAATCCGGCGCCGACGAGCGCCAGGAAAGCACCGACCCCGAGCAGGATCATCTCGAATGTGTATTTCATGGTTGGGTCCCCAACTTGGTCCGATCGCACGCGACGACACGCCCCAGAACGAGGCGCGCCACCGCAGCTGGCCGGAAAGTGTCAGAATCGGGGCATCCTGGCCTTGATTCAGATCAAGGCTGCACCACCTCGATTGGATCATCCTCGGCAAATAACAGGGAGCGCCGTGGGAGCTGGCGTTTGAAGCCGATGAAAAAGACTTTTGAAGAGGGACGAATCCGGAGCCGGCTGGAGCCGCCTCCCCGCGCTGTCCCGGTGGCCGAGCCTTTCGCATGGCTCGCCCGCGCGCATGAGGAGCAGCTTGCGCTCTGCAACTGTCTCGAGGAGATCGCCGACAGCCTGCCAGCAGAAATCGATCGGCAGAAATGCGTCTACGCCGCCAAGGTGCTCGGACCGATGATCCGCGAAATGCATTCCGGCGAGGAAAGCCTGGTCTTCCCGTGGATCGAGCGCACCTTCCGCGGCGACCCGACGCTCGGCGCGACGCTGGAGCGGCTGAAATACGAGCACTGCGAAGACGAGTGCTTCGCCGAAGAACTGACGGAAATGCTGGAACGCCTCGGCGCCGCCGACCAAACGGTCAATGCCGAAACCGCCGGTTATATGCTGCGCGGCTTTTTCACCAGCCTCAGGCGACACGTCGGCTTCGAACAGGAATGTTTGCGCAGCATCACCTCGCCGGTTGGGTGAACCGGCAGACGGGGCGGTCGGCACGCGGCAAGGTAGGATTGTTCGCGGCTGTAAGCGCAGCGCCATTCGTGCTGTACGCGAAACTGGATCGAGTTTGGGAGCAACGCGGCCCCAATCATTCTGGTGATGTGCGGTGGCGCACGTTACATACCTGTATAAAATTTCACTCACCTACTCATCTCTCCTGCGAATTCACAGGTCCACACGGCGCTGATGAACGATGCAGAACGTCATGCGCCAACCGAGGAAGGCGATGCCCATGACAACGATCACACGAAGAGCTTTTGTCGGCGGGATCGCCCTGATGCCGTCATTGCGCTTCCCAGGCACTGCGGCCGCCCAGAGCGAAATCACGCCTGACGAGGCACGAAAGATCGCCAAGGAAGCCTATATCTACGGCTTCCCGATGGTGGACAGCTACCGCATCCAATACGCCTATTTCGTCGACGACAAGAACCCGGAATACAAGGCGCCGTGGAACCACCTCAAGAACATCCCTCGCGTCTACACCCCCGCCGATACGGCGATCCAGACGCCCAACTCCGACACGCCCTATTCGATGATCGGCATGGACCTGCGTGCGGAGCCGATGGTCCTCACCGTACCAGTGATCGAGAAGGACCGGTACTTCAGCATCCAGCTCATCGACGCTTATACGTTCAACTTCGACTATGCCGGCAGCCGCACGACCGGCAACGACGGCGGCAGCTTCCTGGTCGCCGGCCCGGGCTGGAAAGGCGAGACGCCTGCGGGCATCAAGAAGGTGTTTCACGCCGAGACCGATCTCGTTCTCGGGGCCTATCGCACGCAGCTATTCAACCCCGACGACTTAGACAATGTGAAGAAGATCCAGGATCGCTACAAGGCAGAGCCGCTTTCGACGTTTCTCGGCGGGGCGGCGCCTGCGGCCGCTCCCGCAATCGACTTCACCAAGCCGCTTTCGCCGGACGAAGAGAAGAAGTCGCTGGAGTTCTTCAACATCCTGAATTTCGTCCTGCAGTTCTGCCCGACTAATCCATCCGAGACCGAGTTGATGGCGCGTTCTGCCAAGATCGGGGTTGGTGCAGGCAAGACCATAGACGTTGCGGCGCTCTCGCCGGACATCAAGACCGCCATCGAGCAAGGTATGGCCGACGCCTGGGCCGATCTTGAGGGCTTGAAGAAGCAGATCGACGCCGGAACGGTGACCTCGGGCGACCTCTTCGGCACGCGCGAATACCTGAAGAACAATTATCTCTACCGCATGGCGGCGGCCGTTCTCGGCATTTACGGCAATTCGAAGCAGGAGGCGATGTATCCGGTCTACGCCACTGACGTCGAAGGGCAGAAGCTCGACGGCGCCAACCGCTACACCGTCCATTTCGCCGCCGATAAGATGCCGCCGGTCAACGCCTTCTGGTCGCTGACGATGTATGATCTGCCGGCGAGCCTGCTCGTTGCCAATCCGATCAACCGCTATTTGCTTAACAAGCCGATGCTCCCGCAATTCGTGAAGGATGCCGACGGCGGCTACACCTTCTACGTTCAGAACGAGTCGCCGGGCAAGGACAAGGAGCCGAATTGGCTGCCGGCGCCCAAGGGTCCCTTCTTCGTCGCGATGCGGCTCTATTGGCCGAAAGACGAGGCGCTCAATGGCATGTGGAAGCATCCGCCCATGACCAAGACACCATAGTTTGTTCAGTTCGCCCGCGGGTTCGACGTCGCGATCCCCGGCCGGGTCTTTGGGGTCCTCACTCTCTCTTGATTGGTAGCGCCGGCAATGACGTGTCAGGCCGCGATCGCGCGGCGGCGGTCGGCATGTTCCTGGATCACGAGGATCGCGCCGATGAGCTTGCCGGAGCTGGACATGCATGGCGTCAGCCGGCAACGCACGACGACCGTGCGCGCATCGACGGTCTTGGCGAAGGTATAGTCGACCACCTCGCCCGCAAAACAACGATCGAGATAGGATTTCACCCGCTGCTCGAAGCGCTGGATGCCGATGAACTCGACGATGTGCCGGCCGATCAGATCCATCGGGCGGCTCTCCAGATGGTCGGCATTGCGGGGGTTCGTGTAGAGGTAGCGGTAGTCGGGCGTGATCACCGCGATCCGATCCGGAAAGCTGTCGAGGATCGCCTCGTTGAGCAGGCCTTCATCCGCCCTGCCCTTGCTCGGCTGGGCCGGCAGCCGCTCGAGCTGGAGGTCGGCGAATTTCTCCGCGCCCGTCGCCGCAAAATAGCGGTTGATCAGCGACTGTAGCAATTGCGAGTGCCGGAGCACGCAGGAGATGTCGTCGGCTTCGACGCGCAGGATGTCGATCAGGAACTGGAACTGAAGTCGGGCATCTTCGACGCTCACCGCCTTCTCGTCGTAGACGGATCTGAGGATCGGATCCAATTCGCGATCCAGAATGCCGATCAAATGCTCGTCTGCCGTACGTACGGCATACTGCAGCTGCGAATACTTGAACCAGAACAGCTCAATCAGTGCGTTCAATTCGAAACCCCAATTCCCCCACGGCAGAGCCGCTTCGATGCACTTCAAGACAGGCGTTGATGCTGCAGACACTGATTTAGTTTTGAGGCTTCCCCACCCTTTCCGTGTAAAACCACACCGCTCCGGCCACCCAAAGCGCTTGCAATCTTCCCCTCGCGAGACAACGTTGAGTTTACACTCATTGCGTTAGCGTTCAACAGCAGAAAGAAAAACTTAACCTTTTGAAGCAATTTCGGGACAAAGGGCATGCGCTGCCGCGGACGGACCACGAAGGTGATGCTCGCCGAACCGAAATCGGAACGCGCCGAATTCTCAAGGCTGCCCGGAAGCAAGCTCAAGCGCGATCGTTCGTGCGGAGGGGAATCAGTCCTTGAGGTAGCGCTTGATGTGCCAGCGGTCGTGATACCAGAGCCACTGGCCCGGATACTCGCGCACCCAGCTTTCCACCTTGTCGTTCAGCACCTGCGCCGTGGCGGTGACGTCGACATTGCCGTCGGCCTTGCGGGGAATGGCGATCGCCGGTTCCAGCTCCAGCCGGAAACGGCCGCCCGGCAGCCTTATGCAGCGGGCCGGATAGACTTCGCAGTTGAACTGGCGGACGAGCTTGGCCAGCAGCGGATTGGTCTGCACGTCCTGGCCGAAAAACTTGGTCTTCAGCCCCTTGCGGAACTTCTGGTCGACGAGAACGCCGACGCCCAGGCCCCGTTCGAGCTGGCGGGCGAGTGCGAAGGACGAGCCGGCGTGTGACGGCACCAGATTGCCCATGCGCTCCTCGCGGAACTTGAACACTTTTTCCGCCACGTAAGGGTTGTTCGGCGGCCGGAACAGCACGGTCACGTCGAGGCCGAAGGCGGAGCCGGCGACCGGCAGCATCTCGAAATTGCCGCTGTGCGCGGTGAAGACGATGAAGGGGCGCGGATTGTCGCGAAGCTCGAGGAACAACGGGATGCCCGACACCTCGACACGGCCGGGCGTCGTGCGCTCGGGGTCGAAATCGAACAGACGGTCGAGGAACACGTATTCGGCCGCCATGCGGCCCATGTTGCCCCAGCTCTCAAGCGCGATCGCGTTGATCTCCGCCTCGCTTTTCTCAGGAAAAGCGTTGCGCAGGTTGGTGAGCGTCAGCTTCTGCCGGCTGGTCTTCGGCCCGATGAACCGCAGGGCACGATCCATGAAGCGGATCGCGGCATCGGCCGGAAACATCTTCAGGATCGTCAGCAGCAGGAAAACGAACTGCGCGATCAGCCACTGGCGGGTACGATCCGCCGCCAGCACCAGCCGTGTGATCAGCATGCGCACGTCGATCAATCCATCTTCAGGATGATCTTGCCGAAGATCTGGCGCGATTCCATGCGCTCCAGCGCCCGGTCGATCTGATCGAGGCTGATTTCAGTGTCGATGACCGGATGCACCAGGCCGCGGGCCATCTTCTGCATGGCGTTCGCCATGTTCTCCATGCGGCAGCCGAAGGAGCCGAGCAGCTTCAGCTGCTGCTGGAACAGAATCATCAGGTTCATGTCGGTGGAAACGCCCGAGGTGGAACCGCAGGTGACCAGACGGCCGCCGCGCTTCATGCAGAGCATCGAGCCCGCCCAGGTGTCCTTGCCGACGTGTTCGAACACGACGTCGACGCCCTTCTTCTTGGTGAGCTTGCGCACCACGCCTTCAAAGCGATCGGTGCGGTAGTTGATGACGTGATCGGCGCCGAGCGCCTTGGCCTTCTCGATCTTGTCGTCGGAACCGACGGTGGTGATCACCGTGCAGCCGATCTTCTTGGCAAGCTGGATCGCCGCCGAGCCGATGCCGGAGCCGCCGGCATGGACGAGGATGGTTTCACCCGGCTCAAGCTTGGCATTGTCGAACAGCATGTGCTCGACGGTACCGAAGGTGACCGGAGCAAGCGCTGCAGCGACGGCATCGACACCCGGAGGCGCCGGGACCAGCAGGCGCGCCGGCAGGTTGATCTTTTCCTGCGCGAAGCCGTCGAGATGGAAGCCGTGCACGCCGCCGACATGTTCGCAGAGATTGTCGCGGCCTTCCTTGCACGGACGGCAGAGGCCACAGGTACGCGCGCCATAGATCGATACGAGCTGGCCCGGAAGCACGCTCGAAACGCCCGGACCGATCGCGTCGACCACGCCGGATGCTTCCGCGCCGATGACGAGCGGCATCTTGCGCTTGGCAAAGGCCATGCCGCGCCAGCCCCAGACGTCGATATGGTTGAGCGCAACCGCCTTGACGCGCAGGGTCACCTCGCCCGGGCCGGGCGCTTCCGGTTCCGGAATGTCGGTGATTTCGAGCTTGCGGTCATCGAGCAGTTGCAGGGCGCGCATGGTTCTTCCTCTGCCTTGGCGGCATGTTTGCGTCTTGGATTTTGCAGCGCCGCGCGCCCGACGGGGCGCGAGAAAGGCGCTGCAGCTCTTGAGTTTCCGGCTTAGGCCGGCTCGGCGGTCATGACAAGGCTAGCGTTCTGGCCGCCGAAGCCGAAGGAGTTCGACAGCACCGCAGTCACCTGCTGGCTGCGCTTCACGTTCGGCACCACGTCGAGCACGATCGCCGGATCGGGGTTCTGGTAGTTGATCGTCGGCGGCAGCGTACCGGTCAGCATCGTCTGGATCGAGAACACCGCCTCGACCGCACCGGCGGCCGTCAGCGTGTGGCCGATCATCGACTTGTTGGACGAGACCGGGATCGACGGCAGGCGATCGCCAAAGACGGCCGACATCGACAGATATTCCATCTTGTCGTTTTCGGGCGTCGAGGTGCCGTGCGCGTTGATGTAGCCGATACCGTCCTCATTGATGCCGGCGTCGGCAAGGGCCGCGCGGATCGTCGCGATCGCCGGGCCACCGTCCGGTGAAGAGCGCGTGCGGTGGAAGAGGTCGGCCTTCTCGCCGCAGCCCTTGAGGATGCCGTAGACGCGGGCGCCGCGGGCAACAGCCGCTTCGAGCGATTCCAGCACCAGGGTCGCGGCACCTTCGGCAATGACGAAGCCGTCGCGGTCCTTGGTGAAGGGCTTGGAGGCCTTTTCCGGCGGATCGTTCTGGGTGGAGAGGGCCGAAAGCAGCGCGAAGCGGATCAGTGCCTCGGCGCTGACCGAGCCGTCGGTCGCAACCGTCAGCGCACGATCGGTGCGGCCCTGGCGGATTGCCTCGACGCCGAGCTGGATCGCGGTGGCGCCCGAAGCGCAAGCGGTCGACAGCGTCACCGGCAGGCCGCGCGTGCCGAAGCGATCGGCAAGGCGTTCCGAGATCGAGCCGAAGAGCACGGCCTCGTGGAACACCGGATCGGCCTTCTGGCGCATGGCGGCGAGGAAGCGGTTATAGGCATCACCCGGCTGTTCCGAAGGCGGCGAACGGTCGGCAAGCTCGAAGCGCGCGCTCCATTCCGGCTCGACCGGCGGGGCAGCCAGGAACAAGGGGCCGTTGAAATCGCCGGAAATACCGGCCTGCGCCAAAGCTTCCAGCGTCGTTTCGCGCGCCATGGCATAGGAACGCTCGACGGAGTTGGCAGCGGGGATATCGATGAAATCGACCGTGCCGGAGATGCGGGTGTTCAGGCCTTCCGTCGGGAAACGGGTGATCTTGTGGATGCCCGAGACGCCGCCCGAAAGGGCTGCCCAGTTGTCTTCGACCCCCTGGCCGAGCGAGGTGATGACGCCCATGCCGGTAATGGCGATGATCGGGCGGCCGAGATGGTCCTTGTAAGCGTTGCTCATGGTCCGCTCCTGTTATTCCGCCGAAAGAACGGCGACGCCTTCGCCGCGCGAATGGCCGATGGTGGTGACCACGGCGCTTTTCGCCGCCGCCGTCATCGGCTTTTCCGCACCGGCGTCAAAGGCCGGCACCTTGGCGCCCTCGCCCAGCGTCAGTGCTGCCAGCGCCAAGCCCAGTGGGAACTGCGCCTCGATGCTGTGGCCGACGAGACCGCCATAGGCACGCACCGGCGCACCGGCAAACGTCTTGTCGAGGAACGCCTTTTCGCGCGCCACGAGCTCATGGAAACCAGACGTACCGGAGAACACGACGGTTGAGGCCGCATCAAGCTTTTCCGCAGGCTTGGCGAGGTCGCCAAGACGCGCTTCGAGCTTGCCGCCGTCGCGCGCGCCGCGGTCGCCGCCGATCGCGTCGATCGAAGCATAGATGCGGGCGCCGCGGGCTTCGGCATATTCGCGCGATTCCAGCACCAGGAAGGCGCCGACCGAGCCGAGGATCATGCCGCCGCCATTATCCTGGCTGCGCGACCAGATCGGGTGCCAGTCACCGAGCGCATGGCCCTGGATCGCTTCGATGAGGAGGATGATGTCGAGACGCTCGGCCGAAAAGGCGCCGCCGACGAGCGTGTGCGTCGACTGGCCGGCCTTGATCCGGGCAAAGGCGGTTTCGATCGCCGAGATGCCGGCCGCTTCCTCGCCCATGAAGGTGCGCGAAGAACCGGTGACCTTGTGCACGATCGAGATGTTGCCGGCGAGCAGGTTGGAAAGCTGGGCGAGGAACAGCGTCGGGCGCAACTCTGTCGTCAGCTTTTCGTTGAGGAGCTGTTCGCGATCGTTGCGCTTCAGCGCTTCGTCGACGATCAGCGAGTCGACATTGATGTCGCGCTCGCCGCCGCCGGCAGCGACGATCATGTCCATGCTGCCGCAGGCTTCGAGATTGTCCTTGAGGCCGGCATCATCGAGCGCCAGGCCGGCGGCAAACACGCCGAGGCGCTGCCAGTTTTCCATCTGGCGCTGGTCGCCACGCTTGGCGATCTGCTGCGACCAGTCGATTTCCGGCAGCGGATGCACCGGATAGGGGCTGAACTTTTCTGTCTCGACCCGCACGGCCGGCGATGTGCCGGCGGTGAGCAGCGCCAGATGCGGCTCGACGCCGACGCCCTGGCTGGTGACGATACCGACGCCGGTAATGACAACGTCGTTTGCGGATTTGCTCATCTTACTTCTCCGAACCGGCTGTTGCCGAAAGAGCCGCCATCAGACCCACTTCCTCGGCCCGCTTGCGCACGATATCGCCGAGCGGAACCTGATCGAACGGCATCGTCCTCAGTTTCAGCTGGGCGTCGCACACCTTTTTGCCGGCCGAGGTGATCTTCGCCTTGGTGACGGCAAAGCCCGAGCCTTCGTGTTCGAGGAAAGCCTCGATCTCAAGTTCGGCCGAGGGCTCGACGAAGGTGCGCATCTTGGCGCCGTCGACCGACATCAGGAAGGGCATGGCGGCAAAATTGGTGGCGGCCAGCACCAGGAAACCGGAGGCCTGCGCCATGGTCTCGATCAGGAGCACGCCCGGCACCAGCGGGTAGCCTGGGAAATGGCCTTCGAACACGGGGCTCTTCTCTGGCACCACGGACCGCGCCGTCAGCCGGCCAGCCGCAAGATCGACCGCTTCGACACGATCGATCATCTGGAAGTATTCAAGGAGCATTGAGGCTCACCCTGTTCGTTTTCGGGCCGTTCGTTTCGGGCTCAAGTAAAAACGCCAATGCCGCCTGTCAAGCGCGGGGCGCGACGGGCGGCATTGGAATTGGTGCGGCAAGGCTCGGGCGAAAGCCCGATCAGCCCTTGGCAGCCCGCAGTTCGTCGATCTTGGCGCAGAGGTTCTTCAGAACGAAGTACTCTTCGGTCGAAACCTTGCCTTCGTTGACTTCCTGCGTCCACTGCTCGAGCGGGATCTTGATGCCGAATTCCTTGTCGATCGCAAACACGATGTCGAGGAAGTCCAGGCTGTCGATGCCGAGATCGTCGATCGTGTGGCTTTCCGGCGTGATCGTCTCGCGATCGATCTCGCTCGTTTCGGCGATGATGTCGGCAACCTTGTCGAATGTAGCTGTCACGCGCATACCTCTTTATTCTATGTCGAGTCTCGGCGATCCTATAGGTAAATGCGCCGCAAAAGCCAATGGCCTAGATGGCAACGGTTTGCAAATAGGAAACCGGTGTTGCCAGAGCGCCGCGCGCACAAGGCGCTCTGATGCCCACAGTACGGATAAGCGCATCGGTCAGACCGCCACCGAATGCCGGCCACGGCCGTTACCGAGATAGGCATCAAAGGCCGCCGCCACCGAGCGGGCAAAGGGTCGGCCGCGCTCGGTCAGGCGGAAGATGCCGTTCTCGATCGTCGTCAACCCGTCGGCATCGCGCGCCCGAAACAGCCGCGATTCCTCGATCACCGCGCCGGCCAGACCCGGAAATGCCTGCTCGACCTCGTCAAAGGAGAAGGCGAAACGGCACATGATGTCGGCGATCACTTTTGCCCTCAGCCGGTCGTCCGGCGTGAAGCGGTAGCCGCGAACCGCGGCCAGCCCCGTCCCTTCCACATGACGCAGATATTCACCGGTTGCCGGCATGTTCTGGACATAACCTTGACGAAACTGGCCGATCGCCGAGGCGCCGAGGCCAACAAGCGTTTCCGCGGCATCGTCCGTATAGCCCTGGAAATTGCGACGGAGACGCCCTTCCCGGCTGGCACGCGCCAAGCTGTCTCCGGGCTTTGCGAAATGATCGATGCCGATGGCTTCGTAGCCCGCCGCAACCAGCATCTCGCCGGCGCGGGTCATCTGGCCAAAGCGCTCGACAATGCCGGGAAGGCTCTCGTCCGGGATCATCTTCTGATGCGTCTTCATCCACGGCACATGCGCATAGCCGAAGAGCGCAACGCGATCCGGAACAAGCGTCAGCACCGCCTCTATCGTGCGCTCCAGCGACTGGAGGCTCTGATAGGGCAAACCGTAGAGAACGTCGCAATTGACCGAGTGGACGCCCCTCGCCCGGGATGCCTCGATCGCACCGCGCGTCTGCTCAAAGGTCTGGATGCGATTGATCGCCTTCTGCACCTCAGGATCGAAATCCTGGATGCCAAAGCTCGCCCGTGTCATGCCGATCACGGCCAGCGCATCATGGCGCGCCTCATCGAGGTCGTTCGGATCCATCTCGACACTGATCTCGCAATCGGGCGCGAAGGTGAAGTGATCGGTGAAGGTGCGCTTAAGCGCGATCATGTCATCCGGCCGGACGAGCGTCGGCGAGCCGCCGCCGAAATGCAGCGCCGTCACCTTGGCCTCGCGGCTCACCCGCCCCCCGATTTCTGCAACTTCGCGATGCAGGCCATGCAGATAGGTCGCAACGGGATCATAGCGCAGCGTCTGCTTGGTGTGGCAGGCACAGAACCAACAGAGCCGGTCGCAATAGGGCACATGGGCATAAAGCGAAATCGCCTCCCCGGCGCCGATCGCATCGAGCCAGCTTTCATAGTCCGCAGCGCCCACGGCCTCGGAAAAATGCGGGGCCGTGGGGTAGCTGGTGTAGCGCGGCACAGGGCCTGAATGTTTGAGGATGAGCGCGTCTTCCATCGGTCTCTCCGCTGTCTTGGAAACGGCATAGGCCAGATGCGCGGAGCGGCCTTTGATTTTGATCAAGTCGGCAAATTAACACGTTAAAATTGACAATACTCAAGCCAGCATGAGACATTGTTTCGCGCTTTCGAAATTAGCACCTGTCAACTCTTGATTTAACGCCGCGCATCCTCTTTGGTCATCCAGGGAGTAATGGAATGCAGGTAGAAAGAATTGCAGATCGTGAACGAACATCGCCGTAAGGATATCCACAATTCGGACATTCCAACCGTCTGCGCAGCCTGCGAGGCGCGTCATGGCGGCGTTTGCGGAACGCTCACCCCGGATCAGCTTCTCGACCTCTCCCGCCACTCGACACGCCGCAGCATCGAGCCCGGCCGCGAAGTCGTCGGCCAGGGCGAGACGACCGACAGCTATGCCAACATCATCAGCGGCGTCGTCAAGCTCAGCAAAGTTCTGGCCGATGGCCGCCAGCAGATCGTCGGCCTGCAGTTCGCGCCCGACTTCATGGGACGTCCCTTCACCCGCGAAAGCGCGCTGACGGCGGAAGCCGCCGTCAACACCGACATCTGCACCTTCCCGCGCAACGTCATCGAGCGGCTCGTTTCCGAGGCGCCGGGGCTGGAACACCGACTGCACGAGCAGGCCCTGAAGGAGCTCGACGAGGCGCGCGACTGGATGCTGACGCTCGGGCGCAAGACCGCCCAGGAGAAAGTGGCGAGCTTCCTCTACATCATTGCCACCCATATCGACCCCGAACAGGGGACCGCGAACGAATTCGACCTGCCGCTTTCGCGCGCCGACATCGCCGACTATCTGGGCCTGACGATCGAAACCGTCAGCCGGCAGATCACCAAGCTGCGCAAGGAAAACGTCATCCGCATCGAAAACAGCCGCCACGTCACCGTGCCGAGCCTCGAGCGGCTGATGCATGTCGGCGGGATCGACTGAGCCGCGCTCAGCGGTGGCTGCGAAGACGCTCGCAGATTTGCGGTGTTACACCGAATTTCCCAGCAGCGAAATTTGCCCCTCACCCTACCCCTCTCCCCGCAGGCGGAAAGAGGGAACGTCGCCTGCGGTTAGCCCCCCCGAAGGAGGCCGCCGATGATGAAACGGAAACGGCGCCACAGGTCCCTTCTCCCCGCCTGCGGGGAGAAGGTGGCGGCAGCCGGATGAGGGGCAGCTCCGATCAGCGCGCAATCACGATGCGCGTGTTCTTCAGCCCATGCTCGCGCGTCAGCGCGAAGAACTCGGCGGCGTTGTTCGGATGCAGCCGCACGCAGCCATGCGATGCCGGGCGGCCGAGGCGCTTGATGTCATAGGTGGCATGAATGGCGTAACCGCCATTGAAGAACACCGCATAGGGCATGGGCGCGTCGTCGTATTTGCTCGAGCGATGGTAGCGTGAGAGCCATTTGGCCCTCCAGCTGCCGCGCGGCGTGACATAGCCCCTGCGGGCGGTAGACACCTTCCAGCGGTACATGACGATGCCGTTCTGTTTGACGGTCATGGTCTGCGACGACAGGCTGATATTGGCAATGAGATTGGCGGCGTTCGCCGGCTGAACGGAAAACTGCATCAAAGCGGCAACGAGCACAGTCAAAAACGCATTCCGCATGCTTCTCTCTCCGGGAGGACAAACACTTACCGGTGGAACCAAACGTCCGAAGAGAATAACCGGCCGAGTATGAAGCAATCTTAATACATATGGAAAGCAAAGTCTTAATGCGAAGCACGATTTCGCAAGACGGGAGCCGCCGAAACGATCAAATCATCGCGACGGCAAGAACAAAAACGGTCATCACCGTGCAGGCGCCATAGAATACAGCGATGCCGGCATCGATATCTTCGCTTCGCGCAACGGCGCGACCCGGACCATTGATCATCGGCTCGCTGACCTTGACGCCGCCATAGATGCGCGGACCGGCAAGCTGCAGATCGAGCGCCCCCGCCATCGCCGCTTCCGGCCAACCGGAATTCGGCGAGCGGTGCAGGCCGTGATCACGAAGGGCCGCCGTCAACGCATCCTTGGCGGCGCGCGTGCCACGGTGGATCAGCGCGCCAGCGGCGATCAGCAGGATCGAGAGCCGTGCTGCCGGCAGGTTGGCAAGATCGTCGAGCCGCGCCGAAGCCCAGCCGAAGTGCAGATATTTCGGCGATTTGTGGCCGATCATAGAGTCGGCCGTGTTCAGCATCTTGTAGGCGAGCAGACCGGGCAGACCGGCGATCGCATACCAGAAGGCCGGCGCCACGACGCCGTCGGAGAAGTTTTCGGCGAGGCTTTCGATCGCCGCGCGGCAGACCGCCGGTTCGTTGAGCGTCTTCGGATCGCGGCCGACGATCATCGAAACGGCCGCCCGCCCGCCTTCGAGCCCCCCTTGCCGCAAGCCCTCGGCAACGCGGCGCACATGATCGGCAAGGCTCTTCTGCGCCAGGAAAACCGCGACCAGCGCCGCCTCCAGCAGGAAGCCGACGGGACCGAGAGCGGCGAACAAGCGGTGCAGCAGGTGGCCGAACCAGGCGCTGACGGCAAGCAGCAGCACGATGGTGACAACGCCACGAAACCTGGCCGCGCCGTCCTCCAGATTCTCGCGGTTCAACCTGTCATCGAGGAAGCCGATCGCCTTGCCGAAGAAGACGACCGGATGCGGCAGACGCGCCCAGAGCCAGTCCGGGTCACCGACGACGCGGTCGATCACCAGCGCCAGCGCGAGGATGAGAAGGATGGTCTCCGACATTCAGAGCTCCATCCGCGCAAGCGCATCCGCCAGTCGCCGGTCACCCACCGCATCCGGTGCCAGACCGATCCTCAGCCACTCCGGCGCATAGTCGAACTTGCGCGTGAGGATATGCGCCTCGCAGAGCCGCTGCTGCAACAGAGCGGCCCTCGGATGCTCGACCAGCACGAAGAGCCCTGTTCCACCGATCCGCTTGAGCCCTGCTCCATCAAGCGCCGTATCGAGGCCGGCTCGCCGCTCGAGGATACCGGCCGCAATCGCCCTGGTGTCGCCCTGCATCAACGCTTTCGAGATGGTCAGCGCCGGGCCGGAGACGGCCCAGGGACCGAGCCAATCGGCAAAGGACGCAAGCACAGGCTCCGTCGCGACGACGAAGCCGAGGCGCAGACCGGCGAGCCCGAAGAACTTGCCGAAGGAGCGGAAGACGATGAGGTTGCCTTCATCGCGCACATGGCCGGCGACGCTCAACTCCGGCTCAAGATCGCCGAAGGCTTCGTCGACCAGCAGCAGCCCGCCGTTTGCCTTCTGCCTCGCCGCCATCGCCAGAAGTTCGGCGGACGCGAAGGCACGGCCAGTCGGGTTGTTGGGGTTTACCACGATGACCAGGGCATGCTCGGCGCTGAGCGCAGCGGCATGTTCGACGCGATCGACGGCAAAGCCGGCTGCCGACAGCACACGGGCATATTCGCCATAGGTCGGCCCGAAGATCGCGACGCGCCTGTTCGCCGGCGCCTTCCCGTTTTCATTTATGAGACGCGGCAAAAGCTGGATCGCCGACTGGGTGCCCGGCACCGGCAACGGCAGCACGCCATTGGTGCGGTAATAATCTGCCGCTGCCAGGCGTGCGTCATCCACCGTCTGCCGATCCGGCAGCCGGTGCCACGCGCGTTCCGGCACCGCCGGCACGGCGACGGGGCAAGGATTGATACCGGTCGAAAGATCGAGCCAGTCTTCGAAGCGGCCGCCAAAGCGGGCTGCGGCTTCGGTGATGCCGCCACCGTGAACGATCGGTGCGCTCATGGCGCGCCTGCGATGTCGATGAGATGCATGAAGGAGCCGGCGACATTGCCGCGCCTGAGGCCCGCATGGCCGAGATTCTCGCCGGCCGCATCGCTGACCGCAAACAGCCGGTCCGCCGCACCTTCGGCGACGATGGTCGCATAGTGGAATTCGTGCGCCGTCATGGGTCCATCGAAGAAGGCGTTGTCGACAGGCACGACGCGGCGATAGCCGAGGTGCCGCCTGCGCTCGGCAAAACTGGTCGTCAGCGGCAGCAGGCCGAGCATGTCGTAGCGTGCGCCATCGGCGGCGACAAGCCCTTCGCCGAGCACCATGTAGCCGCCGCATTCGCCGAAGATCCGGGCGCCGCGTTCCGCCGCGGATTGCATGCCGGTACGGAAGGTTGAAGCAGCACTTAAGTGCCCCGCATGCAGCTCCGGATAACCGCCCGGCAGATAGACGGCGTCGGCCGAAGGATCCGGCGCTTCGTCGGCGAGCGGCGAGAAGAACGAGATTTCGGCGCCGCCCCGCTGCCAGTCGAACAACAGATGCTCGTAAGAGAAGGCAAAGGCGATATCGCGCGCCACGGCGATGCGTTGCCCGAGCGGCCGGAACCGCTCGATCCTCGTGACCGACCCGTGCGGAAAGATCGTCGCAGCGCGGCCGACGGCATCGAGGTCGCAGTTCGCCTCCACGCGTTCGGCAGCAGCCCCGATGAAACCTTCGAGCGCCCCATGCTCGCCCGCCTGCACGAGGCCGAGATGGCGCTCCGGCAGTTGCAGCGCACTGTCCTGCCGCAAGACACCGAAAACCGGCATGCTCACCCGCTCCAGCGCATCGCGCAGCATCATCTCGTGCCGGTCACTGCCGACCTTGTTGAGGATGACGCCAACCACCCGAATATCGTCGCGATGGTCCGCATAACCGCGAACGAGTGCGGCGACCGAATGGGACAGGCGGGCGCAATCGACAACGAGGATGACGGCGAGATCGAGCGTCGCTGCGAGATCGGCGGGCGAACCGGAGCCGTCGGCGGCGCCGTCATGCAGGCCCATCATCGCCTCGACGATCAGCGTGCGGCCACCGGTCGTGGCATGCGAAGCGTTCGCAAGCAGCAGTTCCGGCCGCATTGCCCAGGGGTCGAAGTTGAAGCAGGGCTCGCCGGTCGCGGCCGCATGGAAGGCGGGATCGATATAGTCAGGTCCCGCCTTGCCGGGCGCAATCGCAACACCGCGCTTCTTCAGCGCCCGCATCAGCCCGAGCGTCACCGTCGTCTTGCCCGAGCCCGACGACGGTGCGGCGATCAGCAGTCCGCTCATGCCGGGTTCCTGAGAATGCGGTTGGCGAAGGGGTCGGCCGAGAGCTTGCGGCCATCAAGCGCACCGATCCAGTCGAGCGCTGCCCGGAGCCGCACCACCTCGCCGACGACGACGATCGCGGGCGGCTCAAGCCCGGCCGCCTCGACATCGGCCTCGGCGCGCGAAAGCGTCGTTTCGAGCACCGTCTGGTTCGCCGTCGCCGCATTGCAGACGAAGGCAACCGGCTCGTCCGGCGAACGGCCGCCGGCAATGAGGTTGGCGGTGATCGCGCCGATATGTTTCATCGCCATGTACATGACGATCACGGGCGAGCCGCTGGCGATGCCCCGCCAGTTGATGCGATCGGGCACGAGGCCGGAGGAATCGTGGCCGGTGAGGAAGGTGACGGCGTGATTGACCTCGCGGTGCGTCACGGGAATGCCGGCATAGGCAAGACCGCCGATGCCGGCGGTGATGCCGGGCACGATGCGAAACGGGATCTGGTGCTCGACCAGCGTCAGCGCCTCCTCGCCGCCGCGGCCGAAGACGAAGGGATCGCCCCCCTTCAGCCGCAGCACCCGGTTGCCGGCACGCGCAAGCTCGACCAGCCGAAGCGAGATGTCGCGCTGCTTCGGCGAAGGCTTGCCGCCGCGTTTTCCCGCAAACTCAAGCACGGCGCCCGGTCTGGCGAGCTTCAGGCAATCCTCGTTGACGAGCGCATCATGCACGATCACATCCGCCTGGCGCAGCGCATTGGCCGCATGCAGCGTCAAAAGGCCCGGGTCTCCCGGACCTGCGCCGACGAGCCAGACCGAGCCTTTCTCGAGCGCCGGCAATCCGGCAAAGAGGTCGTCGATCATGCGTGCTGCCTCACCTGTATACCGGCACCGTTTGACGCCGTGCCTAAATCGAGCCGCGAAGAACTGGATTCCATTTCAGAGCAAACCCGGACAAAAGATTGATTCAATTCAACAACATAGAAGCGCATCAGATAACCTCCGCCGCCTGGAGGCACTCTTCGACACGCAATGCCGCCGGCCCGGCAAGCGCCGCCGTCGCATGCGCGGAGATGATCTTCGCCACGATCAGCACCGCTTCGCGTCCGGCGCCGACAAGGGCAGCACCCTCGGCCACGCCATGACAGCCGGTGTGGGCAAAGACGATCTCGGAGGGATTGGCGAGACGGGAGGCTTCGGCCTCCAGCGTGGCCGCATCGTAGAAAACCGCAAGAACGGAGAAGTGCTTCGCGGCTGCAAGGATTGCCGGCTCCTCGGCGCGGGCATCGAGCGAGGCGACCAGCCGCAGATCGCCGGCACTGGCACCGGCGTCTGCCAAAGCGCGCTCGGCAAGTGCGATCACCTCTTCGGCCGGCGTGCGGCGCTCGCAACCGAGCCCGAGCACCAGCCCGGCCTCTTCTTTCATTTGTGCCAGAACGTTATTTTCACGCGATTCCGGACGCAAAACCGCTGCGCACTTTTGCTGGAATTGCTTTGATCCGCTAACCGATGGCATCGGCGGCCGGCTCCCTTCGTCGGTTTTCCTTAACGAAGCGCCGGCTGGAACGAACCGTTCCGGCCGATCTGGACAGCACCGGCTGATGGCCCCCTGGCTGGGTCGGCCGCACCGGACGCTCTTTCAGTCCACCGAAGCGGACGCCGTCGCATGATTGTCATTTTTACCGGAGCGCGGGAGACCGGTCAAACCGGATTGCGCCATCGCCATGTCGCGATTGACGAAGGCGCACAGTTGCCCGGCGGATCGCTATAGCCGCCTGTGTCGGCCGCCATTCGATCGCCGGCGCCTCCATCCAGAAACACAGCGACTCAGGACAAGGTTTTGATTCCGTGAAAGATTCGAAGGTCGTCCGCCCGGGCGGCCAACAACGCCGCAACAGAAGGCTTTGCAAATCGTGGCCGGCTCTGACACAAGGCGGCAAAACCTCCATACGTCTCCCTCTCCCCGAGTCCCTCCCGTGCAAGATCTCGCCTTCCACCTGCTCGCCTTCTTGTTCGTTGCCGCCTTCATCGCCGGCTTCATCGATTCGATCGCCGGCGGCGGCGGCATGATCACCATTCCCGCCATGCTGATTGCCGGCATTCCGCCGCTGCAAACGCTCGGCACCAACAAGCTGCAGGGGCTGTTCGGCTCGGGTTCGGCAAGCCTTTCCTATGCGCGGCGCGGTCACGTGAACCTGAAAGAGCAATTGCCGATGGCGCTGATGTCGGCGGCAGGCTCCGTGCTGGGGGCGCTGCTTGCAACCATCGTTCCAGGCGACGTGCTGAAGGCCGTGCTGCCCTTCCTGCTGATCGCCATTGCGCTCTATTTCGGGCTGAAGCCGAACATGGGCGACGTCGACCAGCACCGTCGGATCACGCCCTTCGTCTTCACGCTGACGCTTGTGCCGTTGATCGGCTTTTACGACGGCGTCTTTGGTCCCGGCACCGGCTCCTTCTTCATGCTCGGCTTCGTCACCCTGGCCGGCTTCGGCGTCTTGAAGGCGACAGCGCATACGAAGTTCCTCAACTTCGGCTCCAACGTCGGCGCCTTTGGCGTATTTCTCTTCTTCGGCGCCATCCTCTGGAAGGTCGGCCTGATGATGGGCGTCGGCCAGTTTCTCGGCGCCCAGGTCGGCTCGCGCTATGCCATGGCCAAGGGCGCCAAGATCATCAAGCCGCTGCTGGTCATCGTCTCGATCGCGCTCGCCATCCGGCTGCTGGCAGATCCGACGCATCCGCTCAGAATCTGGCTGGGGCTTTGAGTCCCGGCGCGCATTCCTGGCTCTCTTAGACTGGAACCAGATGCCGCGACTTAAGTGAACGTCACTTGACTGTCACACCAACGTCGGGCGCGCCTGTGGTCGACCAGCATGAGCATTCTTCGCCTGCTGGCCCGGCGCCGTAACCACATATCTGTTTGGGGGTCTTGCATTGCCGAGGACTGCGCGCTTCTGCACGCGCCTTTGCCTCAGCTTCCGCTGCGGCTCTCTGCTTTCGGCTCATCTTCGGCGTGGGAGCCGCCTTTGCTTTGGCTGCCTGCTGGACCGCGGATGCGCTCGCCTTGGTCGTTTGGGCTGGGCCGGTTTCACTGCATGATGCGATTATCAAAAGCGATGCGATAGCAAACGCAACTCTAGCAACGGTCTTCAAGGTACACCCGCGATCTAAACAATGTGGGCATCTATATGCGTGCTTCCAGAAGCCTCATCAAGGCCCCCCGCACAGAGGGCAACCCTAAACGCGGCTGTGCCGCCGCCTCGATTTGCCCACATTGAACGTCTGATGTCGGGGCATGGACAAAGCTGGTATCGCCTTCCTCATGCTCATCTGCGTTCTCGTCGCTCTCGTAATAAGCATTCTGGCGGTTCGGCCGGATTTGGAGAACGCCCCATCGCCCACGCCTGCAATTGTTCCTGCCAACTAGACCAAGTCCGGGAACCAAGGCCTTCGCCGGGTGTTGCTGTAGATCGCACCGACCACCGGGAAAGCCGAATGCGTATAGTCGTGATTGCAATAGTCGCCTCGATCATGAGCATACTTGTTTTCAAGTATGTCGACGGCACGTTCGGCAGCTCCGAGATCGCCGCAACGGCCGAGGAACTCTCGGACCACTAAGAACGATCAGGACAAACCAACGCCGGATCGCTTCCTGGAAACGGAAGGCGACCACCCTGCGCATAGATGTCGGTCATTGGGTGGTCATGGGGCGATCTGGCTTGTCTCAATCTAGGCAATGTGCGGATATGGCGGTGACATCCTCCCTGAGGCCCGACGAGCATTCCCTGTCATCGACACTCGCTGATACAAAATGCGCTAACCAAAACGAAGGTCGAGTGCGCACCCCCTTGAACCTCTAGCCGCTAGAGATTGCAACTTGCAGGAAATACGTCGCGGAAGTCGGGCGAGCCAGAGACTGTCAGACAGGCGCCCGGCCGCAAGCGTCCCCCTGTCGTTGCCCAGAGGTTCCAATGTTCACCACCCTGCCCGCCATCCTGATGCTTATCGTCGGCCTGTTCACGCTGGCGCTGGCAGCGCTGCGCCGCGTTCAATCCGGCCGCTCACCCGTCGTGCTGACCTATGGCGGCGATGCCGAGGGGTTTGCAGGCAAACTCTTTCGCGTGATCGTGGCGGCGCTGGTGGTTCACCTGCTGGCGGTCGCCGCCTTTCCGGAGGCGGTCGGCGCTTCGCTCGGCAGGATCCCAGTGCTCGACCGGCCGCTGCTTCACACCGCCGGCCTTGTACTCATGGCGCTCGGCGGCGGGCTGACGATGCTGTCGCAATGGGCGATGCGCCATTCCTGGAAGATCGGCATCCCTGAGAAACAGGACGCGCCGCTCGTGACCTCAGGCCTCTACGCCTTCTCACGCAACCCGATCTATGTCGGCATGGCCACGGCGCTGATCGGCACGGTGCTGGCAGTCCCGAACGTCGTCTCGGTGGCGCTGGCGCTCTCCGCCTGGATCTCGATCTCCTACCAGATCCGCATGGAGGAAACCCACCTCTCCCGCGCTTTTGGCGAGGCATACAGTGCCTATTGCGGGCGCGTCCGCCGGTGGGTTTGATTTTGACGGACTGGCAGCAACTACGTCACCGGCTTCAGTCGCGACCAAGACCGTCTCTGTGAGCTTTGAACAAAAAATAGGCGACTCCTGAAATTACATAGGCCGACATCATGTTGATCATTAACACTAAAATATAAAACACAGACGCACCCCCATGAGAACATGAAGATCCGAGCAACGATGGGATGATGAAAACGTTACTGCTCAGAAACACTATCGCGAACGGGAAAATACACAATGACCCGACAATAGCGACACCAACAAAAAGGAGAGAATTGAACTTATACGAGAAATATAATGCAACGACAAAACTGAAAAATACTACGATCGATAGGAGCTTATGCGAAATGTAAATTGAGTTCGCGATCCAATAAGATGCACTCACACATGTTTCGAGGCTCAGCCCCTCGATCCCGAGCCGCCTTACGATTGCCTGATCGTCGAACAACGTTAAGTATAAGTAGACAACAATGGTCGCGAAAAGAAAACTGACGGACAAGAATACCGCATAGGGACCAAATGCCTTTCTGAGGCCGACATCGCCGTAATTCATTTTGGAAATACCATTTAGCGCTGAGCAGATACCATCCATTCAGTTACCGCGATTGCCTCTTAAAGTTCAGTGAGCAAATCGCTTCGAAGCAACAAACCGATCATGAAACCTCAAAACACCGCCAGAAGCAGCGCGCCGGCGGCGATGAACACGACGCCCAGCCAGTTCATCAGGTTGAGCTTTTCGCCCAGGAACAAGACGCCGAAGATCGCGACCATGACGATCGAGAGCTTGTCGATGGGCGCCACGCGGGCGGCGTCACCGAGCTTCAGCGCCCGGAAATAGGCAAGCCACGAGGCGCCGGTGGCAAGGCCGGACAGTGCCAGGAACAGCCAGGTGCGGCCCGGGATTTCCGATGGCCGCTGCCACTGCCCTGTTGCCGCCACGATGCCGGCAAGCACAAGCAAGATGACGACGGTGCGGATCAGCGTCGCGAAGTCGGAGTTGATCTGCGCGACCCCGACCTTGGCGAACACAGCCGTCAGGGCAGCGAAGGCTGCCGAAAGCAGCGCCCAGAACTGCCAGCTCTGGCTCATCAGAACTCGACGCCCTGCTGCGCCTTGATGCCGGAGCGGAACGGATGCTTGATCAGCTCCATCTCGGTGACGAGATCGGCAATCTCGATCAGGTCTTCTTTGGCGTTGCGGCCGGTCAGGACCACGTGGGTCATGTGCGGCTTCTCTTCCTTCAGAAAGCGCACGACTTCCGCGACGTCGATATAGTCGTAGCGCAGCGCGATGTTGATCTCGTCGAGCAGCACCATCGAGTTGCGCTCGTCGCGGATCAGCTCCTTGGCCTTCTCCCAGGCCTTTTCCGCCATCGCCACATCGCGGGCGCGGTCCTGCGTTTCCCAGGTGAAGCCCTCGCCGAGCGTGTAGAACTGGCAGACGTCGCCGAAATGCTTTTCGATCAGTTCGCGCTCGCCCGTCGCCATGGCGCCCTTGATGAACTGCACGACGGCGCAGGGCATGCCGTGGGCGATATGGCGGAAGATCATGCCGAAACCGGCGGTCGACTTGCCCTTGCCCTTGCCGGTATTGACGATGATCAGGCCCTTCTCGTCGGTCTTCGTCGCCATGATCTTTTCGCGGGCGGCCTTCTTCTTCGCCATCTTCATGGCGTGGCGGGCATCGTCCTTCTCGGCAACAGGTTCGCCGCTGTTTGTCGTCTCGTCGCTCATGATAACTCCCTCGATTTCCGGTTGGCGGGATGGATGCAAAACCGCAGCTCTGATCCCGCATCTGTTCCTTTTCCGTATTTCACTGAACGCGAAACGGAACCCAAGTCTTTGCTTCCAGGCAATTCCGGACGGAAAACCGTGCCCGGAGCTGCTCTATTCGTTGCCGGCGCGAAGCCGGGTGGCGGCGCCGCTGATGCCACCAAGTTCAAACCGCGCCGAGTTCGAGCGCGGGGTCCAGAGATTGCGGTCGATCGCTTCCAGCAGCCGCTCGGCAAGGTCGGCAAAGGCGGCGGGGTTCTTGTCGCGCAGAAACTCCGCCACCCGCTCGTCGACGACGAAGGCCTGATAGGCGGCCTCGAAGTGATGGTCGCGCACCGCACCCGTGGTCGCGGCAAAGGCGAACATGTAGTCGACGGTGGCGGCGATCTCGAAGGCGCCCTTATAGCCGTGGCGCATGACGCCATCGATCCACTTGGGATTGACGACGCGCGCCCGCACGACGCGGCCGATCTCTTCTTCCAGCGAGCGGATGACCGGCTTTTCCGGCCGGGAATGGTCGTTGTGGTAGATCGCCGGCCTGGTGCCACCGAGATGCTCGGCGGCAGCGCTCATGCCGCCTTCGAACTGGTAATAGTCGTCGCTGTCGAGCAGGTCATGCTCGCGGTTGTCCTGGTTCTGCACCACCGCCTCGATCGAGCGCAGGCGCTCCTCGAAGAGATCGCGCTCGGCCTTGCCCTCCTCGCCGGCGCCATAGGCATAGGCGCCCCAGGTGAGATAGGCCTCGGCGAGATCGGCTCTGCTGTCCCAGCCTTTCTCATCGATCAGCGCCTGCAAGCCGGCGCCGTACGCTCCGGGCTTGGCGCCGAAGATGCGATAGGAGGCGCGGCGCGCGGCCTCGGTGGCGTCAACGCCTTCCGCCTCCAGCCGCCGGGTCTCGGCGCGCATGCGGGCGGCGATCATGTTGTCGGCATCGTCTTCCTCGAGTGCGCCGACGGCGCGGATCGCCTTGTCGAACAGCGCGATCTGGTCCGGGAAGGCATCGCGGAAGAAACCGGAGATGCGCAGCGTCACGTCGACGCGCGGCCGGCCGAGCACCGCGAGCGGCACGATCTCGTAGCCCGTCACCCGCCGCGAGACCACGTCCCAGACGGGCTTGGCGCCGATCAGCGCCAAGGCCTGGGCGATATCGTCGCCGCCGGTGCGCATGTTTGCCGTGCCCCAGGCCGTGAGCCCAAAGGACGACGGCCATTCGCCGTGATCCTGCAGATAGCGGCGGATCAGCAGTTCGGCGGACTTCTTGCCGAGCTCGTAGGCGGCCGGCGTCGGCACCGAGCGGCTGTCGACGGAATAGAAGTTGCGGCCGGTCGGCAGCACGTCCGGCCGGCCTCGTGTCGGCGCTCCAGAGGGACCGGGGGCGACGAAGCGGCCATCGAGGCCGGTGAGAAAGCCGGCCATTTCCGCAGCACCAGAGCCCGTGATCGAGGGCTTGAGGCGGGTTTCGATCTCGTCGAGTACGGCTTGCGTGTTCGTCCAGTCCGCCGGGCAAGGCTGCTCACCCGAGACGAGGCTTGCCGCCAGCAGCTCGATGCGTTCGACCGTGTCGCCGGCAGTGCGCCAGGGGGCGTCGGAGATGTCGGCGAGGATAGCCGGTTTCGGGCCTGTCCACACGTCCGACATCACGCAATCGAGCGGATCGAAGGCGAGTCCCGCATCCGCCGCGATCGCCCGCTGCAGGCTTTGGTCGCCGCCTTCGCCAAGCCCGCGTGGGACGCGCGCCAGAGCCACGGTCAAGTCCGTCAGCAAGCGCCCGTCCGGCGCCACGCCGAAGATATGCAGGCCGTCGCGGATCTGCATTTCCTTGAGGTCGCAGAGATAGGCATCGAGCTTTTCCAGCGCCTTGTCGTCGCTGTCGCCCTTGTCGATACCGGCATCGCTGTCGAGGCCGATGTCGCGCACGAGATCGAGGATCTGGCGGCTCAAGAGCCGGAGCCGTCGCGGATCGCCGCCGGCGGCGTCGTAATATTCATCGACCAGCGCTTCCAGGTCCTTGAGCGGCCCGTAGGATTCAGCGCGCGTCAAGGGCGGCGTCAGATGGTCGATGATGACGGCGCTGGTGCGGCGCTTGGCCTGCGTGCCTTCGCCCGGATCGTTGACGATGAAGGGATAGATATGCGGCAGCGGCCCGAAGATCGCCTCGGGATAACACCTCTCCGACAGCGCCAAGGCCTTGCCCGGCAGCCATTCGAGGTTGCCGTGCTTGCCCATGTGCACGATCGCCTGCGCGCCGAACTGATGGCGCAGGAAGGCATAGAAGGCGAGATAGCCATGCGGCGGCACCAGATCCGGCGAGTGGTAGCTTTCCTTCGGATCGATATTGTAGCCGCGCGCCGGCTGAATGCCGACGATGACCTCGCCGAAGCAGGCGAGCGGCAGCGCGAAGCCGCCGTCGAGGAAGAACGGATCGGCCTCCGGCGCGCCCCAACGGCCGCCAACTTCATCCTGAATCTGTTTCGGAAGCGAATCGAAGAAGCGCTTGTAATCGCTGAGCGAAATTTTTTCGCGGATCTCGCGGTCTCGGCCTGCTGCATTGGTCGGGCCGGCCATCAGGTAACGCATCAGCGCGTCGCCATCCGCCGGCACCGCCCCTACCACATAACCTTCTCGCGCCATGGCGCCGAGCACCTCGACGGTGCCGGCCGGCGTGTCGAGTCCGACGCCATTGCCGAGGCGGCCGTCGCGGTTCGGATAGTTGGCCATGACGATGGCGATCCGCCGCTCGGCGGGCTTCGTGCGACGCAGCTTCGCCCAGTTGACGGCGAGGCTTGCGGAAAAACACACCCGGTCTTCAAGCGGCTCATGGCCGACAATGTTAGCCTCGACTTTCGCATCGTAGATCGACGCCGCCTTGAACGAGACGGCGCGCGCGAGAATGCGGCCGTCGACCTCCGGCAGCGCAACGTTCATCGCCAGATCGCGCGCCATCAGCCCTTGCGGCGATGTCTCCCATTGCGCCCGCGACGAGGCGGAGAAGATCACCTGCAGCACCGGCGCGCCGGTTGATTCCAGTACCGTCGGCTGCCGGTCGGCACCGGGCGAGGAAACGGCAAAACCGGTGGCGTTCATCACCACATCGGGTGCGGCCTCGGAAAAAATCGCCTGCAGCGTGCCGACGGACACGGCATCCTTGAGGCTCGACACGAACACCGGCAGTACCCGAACCCCTTGCGCCGCCAGCGCATCGATCAGCGCCTCCACCGGCCGTGTCTCGCCACTCTGGACCAGCGCGCGGTAGAAGCAGATGGCGATGGTGGGATTTGCGCATGCGGGGGCTCCAGCCCCCACAACACTCAACCAATCCGAAACCCCGATCACGCCCCGCCCCGGCCACCAGATGCCGGCTTTCAGCAAAGGCTTGGCCGGCTGCGGTTTCTCGGCGCCGGAAACCAGCGCCTCGGCATAGTCGAGGAACAGGCCGGCATTGTCGGCGCCGCCCTCGTTGAAATAGGCCCAGAGCCGCTGGCGGTCATCGGCCTCAACCGTAGAAAACGGTTCAAGGCCCGGGTCCGGCTTGTCGTCGCCCGGCAGCACCGCGATCTGGAAACGGTGAGTGACGGCCGCCGCATGCAAGGCTTCGAGCAGATAGCGGAAATAGCTGGCGCCACCGAGCGGCCGGACGACGATCAGCTTCGCATGACGTGCCGTGCGCTCGACATAGGTGTCGACCGACATCGGGTGCATCAGGCTCATCAGGCTGGCAATGCGCAGACTCAGGCCTCCGTCGCGCCGGCCGTGGGCCGCAGCGATCGAGGAAAGCTCGGTGTCGGCGGCCGACAGGAAGAGGATATCGGCCGGCGTTTGCCCAAGGTCGATCGCCTCGTTGCCGTCGGCGATCGTTCCTTTCTGGGCGAGAAGCAGATGCATGATCTTGTCCGTTCGGGCAATTCCGAACGGAAACGCGTGAAGCGGCTTCCGTCCGGAATTGCGTTATTTCAATGCGTTAGATCATTTCATTCAATGAACGATCAGACGAGCGCAGCAATCGCAGCGCGCACCGCCGCCTCGTCCATGTCGTGCAGGCCGATGACGACGAGGCGCGTACCGCGCTTTTCGCCGGCCGCCCAGGCCCGGTCGTAATACTGGTCGATGCGGGCACCGACGGCCTGGATCAGCAGGCGCATCGGCTTGCCGGGCACATCGGCAAAACCCTTGAGGCGCAGCACGTCGTGCTCGGCGATGACGCCCTTGAGGCGATCGATGAAGGCGGCCGGATCGGCGATGGCGCCGAGCTCGACGACGAAGCTGTCGAACTCGTCATGGTCGTGCTCCTCGCCCGTTTCATGCTCCATCTCGTGGTGCGACTTGCGGTTGGCGATATCGCTTTCGGTGCCGACGCCGAGGCCGAGCAGGATGGCGGCGGCCACTTCGCCGTTCTTTGCCTCGATCATGGTCGGCTTGCGGCTGGTGCGCGAGGAAACCTCGTCGCGCACGGCCTTGAGGCCGGACGCGTCGATCAGATCGGTCTTGTTGAGCACGATGAGGTCGGCAGCGGTCAGCTGATCCTCGAACAGTTCCTCGATCGGGCTTTCATGGTCGAGATTGTCGTCCTCGACGCGCAGCGCATCGACCTTGTCATGGTCGTCGGCAAAGCGGCCGGCGGCAACAGCAGCGCTGTCGACCACGGTGACGACGCCATCGACGGTGACTTCGCTGCGGATGTCCGGCCAGTTGAAGGCGGCGATCAGCGGCTGCGGCAGCGCCAGGCCCGAGGTCTCGATGATGATATGGTCCGGGCGGTTTTCGCGTTCGAGCAACTTGGTCATGGTCGGGATGAAATCATCGGCAACGGTGCAGCAGATGCAGCCATTGGTAAGTTCGATGATGTCGTCCTCGCTGCAGGCCTCCGCGCCGCAGCCCTTCAGCACATCACCATCGACGCCGAGATCGCCGAACTCGTTGATGATCAGCGCGATGCGCTTGCCGTCGGCGTTCTGTAAGAGGTTGCGGATCATCGTCGTCTTGCCGGCGCCGAGGAAGCCGGTGATGACGGTCGCCGGGATCTTGCCGTGGCTGGTTCTCGCAGTGGTCATTATTCAACCCTTCATTTTCAGCGGCAAACCGGCCGCGACAAAGTAAACTTCAGCGGATTTCTCCGCAACGATCTGGTGAAGCCGGCCAGCATGGTCGCGAAACTCGCGGGCCATGCGGTTCTCGGGCACAATGCCGAGGCCGACCTCGTTGGAAACAAAGACGAGGCGCGCCCGCGCCTGCGGCAGGAAGGCGGCAAGCGCTGCGAACTCCGCCTCGATGTCGCGCTCCTCAAGCATGAGATTGGTGACCCACAGCGTCAGGCAGTCGATCAAAACGACATGGGTGGGGTCGTCGATGCGCCGCAGAATGCCGACGAGATCAACAGGCTCCTCATGCGTCGTCCAGCCTTCGCCGCGGCGCGTCCTGTGATGGTCGATGCGCGCGCGCATTTCGTCGTCCCAGGCGCGGCCGGTGGCGACATAATGTTTGGTAAGGCCGGACGTTCCGACGAGCTTCTCGGAAAAGCTGGACTTGCCGGAACGGGCGCCGCCGAGGACCAGGACCGGTCCGGCGCTGGGATTGCTCATCGTGACCGCGCCAAGGTCAGCGGCAGATGGCAACAGCCGTGCGACGCGCCGGCGGCGCGTTCGGGAAAGTATCTGAGAGCCAAAACAACCTCCGTGATGGCGTTGGAGACGACACGTCTCCTCGGGCGGAATGCCCATGTCGGGTGGCAGGTCTCCTGGCTCACGGCGTCACGGGCCCCACATCGCCTCGCCCCGAATGGACGAGGTTCCGATGTCAGGACCCGAGCGGCCCGCCTCACCTTCCCGGCGCTTTCCAGTGCCACAGCGAACCTTTGCGCGTCGTCTCCGACGCATGGGTGCTGTGGGCGACATCATGAAAGGCGGACGATTCGTAGAAGAAGAGGCGTCCAACCCGGCTGATCACGATGCCACGCCAGTGGCTTTTCCGGCTCGATTCCGCACTGCCTCGATTGCCCCATGCAACCGGCTGGCAGCTCTGAATTTGAGCCCGATGGCGAACCCTGACCGTTCTACAGTCGCGGGGTCGGCTGCGATAAGGATGCCCGGTTTGGGTCCATCCGTCACATTCCCAATTATTCCCCCCAATCGCCACGACAAGGGGGAACCATCCAACATCCGATGATTAGGAAGCGGGCGCCGCAAAGTCAATCGACGCTTGCGACACCTCCCCGGCCGACTTGCGTCGCGCGACGATTTGTCGAGCGCGAAGCCGCACCGGACATGAGGCGAATGGCAGATCGCGAACGAACATATTTTAGCAATTACAGATGTTGCGTTAAACTGCAGCGCCGCGCGTCCTATGGACGTGCAAAGGTCGCTGAACCATCCCGCAACCGACCCGAGGGGCTTCGTTTATCCGGTAGGCACATGGAACGCAGGCTCGCCGCCGTGATGATTGCCGACGTTTGCGGCTATGGGCTGCTTACCCAGGCCGACGAGGAGGGTACCTGCGCCCGCTTTCAGGCCGACCTGCACGAACTATTCGAACAAAGCATCGAGACGCATCGCGGCCGGCTGATCAAGACCATGGGCGACGGCCTGCTGGTCGAGTTCCACAGCGTCGTCGAGGCAGTCCGATGTGCGGTCGAGGTGCAGCGCGCCAAATCTGATAGTCGCGGTGTGGACACGGGGCGGCTGCAATTCCGCATCGGCATCAATCTTGGCGACGTGATCGTCGAGGGCGACGACATCCACGGCGATGGCGTCATCATCGCCGAGCGCCTGCAGGGCCTGGCCGAACCGGGCGGCATCGTCATCTCGGGCACCGCCTACGACCAGGTCGAGAAGCACCTCGATGTCGGTTTCGTCTTTCTCGGCGAGCAGCGTCTGAAACACGTCGAAAAACCGGTTCGGACCTACCGTCTCTGGCTGGACGAAGCCCACGCCCGCAAGCCGAAGGCCAAAGCGCACCGCGGGAGACGCTGGGCCGCGCTGGCCGCGGCATCTGCCCTGGCATTCGCAGCCGCCGTCGGTGCCGCCTGGTGGCGCCCGTGGCAGCCGCCTGCCGACATCCGTCCGGCTCAGGCCGTGGACTTCAGCCAGGCAGACAAGCCCTCGATCGCCGTGCTTCCCTTTGCCAATGTCAGCGATGACCCCAAGCAGGAATTCTTCGCCAATGGCATGACCGACGGCCTTGTCACCGAACTGGCCCAGATCTCCGGCCTGTTCGTCATCGCGCGCAACTCGACCTTCACCTACAAGGGGAGATCGGTGACAGCCAGGCAGGTGTCGGAAGAGCTCGGTGTCCGATATGTGCTTGAAGGCAGCGTCCAGCGTGCCGGAGAGCAGCTTCGCATCAATGCGCAGCTCATAGATTCCCTTGATGGCGGACACGTCTGGGCCGGAAAGTTCGACGGATCGCTCACCGATGCCTTTGCGCTGCAGGACGAAGTGATGCGCGGCATTGCCGAAGCGCTTGCGTTGCGGCTGGACCCTGACCAGCAGATGGCCTTCGGGCGCAAGGAAACGGCCGTGCCAGCGGCCTTCGATGCGTTCCTGCGCGGCTGGGAGCATCACCGGCGCACCACGCCCGAAGACTTCGCGAAGGCCCTGCCCTACTTCGACCAGGCGATTGCGCTCGATCCCGCCTATGGACGTGCCTATGCCGCCGCAGCCATGGTCTATGCGCGCATTTACCTGTGGCGCTGGCACTATCAGCTGGGCATCACGCGCTTCGAGGCGCGAGCCAAGGCGCGGCAGTTTCTGCGGATGGCGCAGAAACATAAGACGGCACTCGCCTATCAGGCAGCGGCCCTCCTTGCCGAAGTGGACTGGCGGCATGCCGACGCGCTCGCAGACCTCAAGGAAGCGATCGCGCTGGAACCCGGCGACTCCTGGAGCTACGCATTGACGGCCTTCGTCCTGACATCCGCCGGCCGGCCGGCGGAGGCTCTGCCCTATATCCGCACGGCGATCCGCCTCGATCCGCACTCCCCGTCCTTCTTCCTGTACGTCCTCGGCCTGACGCAGTTCAGCCTGGAGGATTTCGAAGCGGCAGCGGCAGCGGCGAAAAGCAGTATCGCACTCAACCCCCAGGATGACGGTCCTTTCCTTCTCCTTGCCTCTGCCGCCGGACATCTCGGTCACCGCGCGGAGGCTGAGGCGGCAGTCGCCCGCTACGACGCGCTTCGCATCAGCCGTGGCGGAACGCCCGTCTGCATTTCAGAGCGCCCGCCGCTGGACCTGGCGCAGCCGCATGCCAGCGAGAAGCTCTATCAGGGACTGCGTCTGGCGGGCGTGCCTGAGACCCTGATGAACACCGACGTCAGCATTCGCGACAGGCTGCCAGCCGATGAGCTCCGTTCGTTGTTCTTCGGGCACCGGTTGCGTGGACGCATGCTGGATTCGGGCGAGGAACATGAAGCTGTCGTTTCGCCCGAGGGCATCGCCACCTTGACGGGAGACTGGGCTTCGCTCGGCGCCGGCAGGATGAGCAACGTCGAGGTCCGGTTCGAGAAGGACGAGGTTTGTTTCCTGTGGCTGAAAACGACGAACCTTTGTGGGGTGGTCTCGCGGAACCCCGGAGGACTGAGCGCCCGGGAAAACGAGTTCATCTGGTACCACGGCGACAGAGCCTTCACCTTCTCGCAGATGCGCTAGCCACGGCAGAAGCGACGCAGGCGCCAAACCGGTTGCGGCCCTAGTGCGTCACCCGCTGCAGCACGCTGAACTGGAAGGCCTGCGTCGAGTTCCACGGCGTCGTGTGCTGGTGCATGATATGCTCGACAAGCCGGAAGGACGGTCCGATCACTTCGGCCAGCGCCGCCGGGTCGTAACGCGCCACGGGCAGACCGCTGCAGCGCTCCGGACCATCGGGCGCGAAGGTGGCGATAACGGCGTGTCCGCCCGGAACGACGGCCGCCGTCAGGCGTTCGATATAGGCCGCCCGGTCGTCCGGATCGGTCAGGAAATGAAAGGCGGCGCGGTCGTGCCAGATGTCGTAGGTCCGATCCGGCCGCCACGCGGTCACATCGGCCGCAACCCAGTGGACCGCGTCGGCCCGCGGCCCGAGCCTTGCCCTGGCGGCATCGAGCGCCGCCGGCGACAGATCGAGCACCGTCACTGATTTCATGCCCTCGTCGAGCAGCGCGTCCACCAGCCGCGAGGCGCCGCCGCCGATATCGATCAGCGACGCGGTGGCGATCGTCACGTGCCTGCGGATGAGATCGAGCGAAACGGCGGGCGCATCTTCGAACCAGCTGACCCCCGCTTCGCCTTTCGATTGATAGGCTTTGTCCCAATGGGCTCGTCTGGTTTCGTCCTGCATTGCAACACCTGTCTCCGAGCGCGCGGCCGCAGCTGAGCGCTCCGTCCTTCCCAGTGAATTCTACAGCGGAACGGTGGAAGATGCTGGGGTTTCAGGCTTGTCCATGCTGTCGCCAGGAATCCCGATGATTTCCGCTGCCCGCCTTTTCGGTTATCTGCCGAGCAGTCCGTCCAGCCAGCGCCGGTCGAGTACCGCCTCCAGCTCGCCGGCGACATCGTCGAGCGCCGCATCGACCGACTCGCGATAGTTGCTGGCGCCGCCTTCAATGCCGAAGCTCTTCAAAAGTGCTGTGCGATAGGCGTCACTCGTGAACAGCCCGTGCAGATAGGTACCCATCACCCGGCCGTCGGCAGAAAGCGCACCATCCGCACGGTTGCCGATGCGAACCGAAGGTCGGTCGCAATCGGCCCCTTGCGTCTTGCCCAGGTGGATCTCGTAACCCTCGAGGGCCACGTCATGCTCCAGCGACCAGGCGCGGCTGTTGCGCACGGTCTTTTCCGGCGCCATCTCGGTCTCGACGTCGAGAAGCCCGAGGCCCTCGACCGCACGTTCGCCACCCTCGATGCCGAGCGGATCGGTGACCCGACGACCGAGCATCTGGTAGCCGCCGCAAATGCCGATGACCCGTCCACCGCGGCGCACATGGCGCTCGAGATCGCGATCCCAGCCTTGCGCCCGAAAATCGATGAGATCGCCGATGGTCGACTTCGATCCGGGAATGACGACGAGGCCGGCATCAGCGGGGATCGGGTTGCCCGGCCGGACGAAGACGAGATCGACCTCGGGCTCGGCGGCCAGCGGGTCGAGGTCGTCGAAATTGGCGATGCGCGACAGCACCGGCACGGCAACCTTCAGCGCCCGTCCCTCGCCGCGCGTCAGTTTCTCCAGCACGACCGAATCTTCTGCCGGCAGCCTGGCTGCTGCCTTCAGCCATGGCACGACGCCAAAACAAGGCCAGCCGGTGAAGCGGTTGACGGCGGCGATGCCATCATCGAACAGCGTAACGTCGCCGCGGAACTTGTTGATAAGGTACCCGGTGACCATGCGCCGGTCCTCGTCCGAAAGGATCGCATGGGTGCCGACGAGCGAGGCGATCACCCCGCCGCGGTCGATGTCGCCCACGAGCACGACCGGCACGTCGGCGCGTGTCGCAAAGCCCATATTGGCGATATCGCCGGCCCTGAGGTTGATCTCCGCCGGCGAGCCCGCGCCCTCCACCACCACGAGATCGGCGCCGGCCGAGATCTGTTCGAAGCTTTCCAGCACGGCGCCAAGCAGCTTCGGTTTCAGCGCCTGGTACTCCCGGCCCTTGGCCTGCCCCGTCACCTTGCCCTGCACGACGATCTGGCTGCCGACGTCGGACTGCGGCTTCAAAAGCACGGGATTCATGTGCACGGACGACGGCACGCGCGCGGCCAGCGCCTGCAGCCATTGCGCCCGGCCGATCTCGCCGCCGTCGTCGGAAACGGCGGCGTTGTTCGACATGTTCTGCGGCTTGAACGGCCGGACCTTTAAGCCCCGATTGGCGGCGAGCCGACAGAGCCCCGCCACCAGTACCGATTTTCCGACATCCGAGCCGGTTCCCTGCAACATGATCCTGCGTGTCATGCGGCCATCGGTAACACTGAAACGGTCAGCGGCAAAGGTCTGTTTCGACACGATTTCGCCGCAATTAAGTGAGGCTTCTCACGCATTGTTTCGGCCTTTCGCAAGGCTTGTCGAAAATGCCGCAGCCGGTAGCCAAATTGCGACATCGCATGGCGAGTTTGGCATTCATTCTATTGCAGCGCACACCTATATCAGCGGCATAGCAACACGCTCCGGGGGACAGGCCTCCGGCCTCTCAAGGTTTACGTCCATGCTGTACATCTTCAGCAAGCCCAACTTCGTCCAGATCGCCTGGAACTCCAAGGTTCCGACCAGCCAGTCACGCGTGCGCAACCTCGTCGTCGACGCTCCCTTCGGTCCGCTCGGCTTCATCCGTACGTCGAACGTCGGCTAGGTCCGCGATCGGGGCGCAGATGCCCCTTCGAGCTCTCCTCCCAGAGCCTCCTCCACCGCCCCATCCGGGGCGGTTTTTTTATGTCCGACGCTGGTGCTGAAATGCGAAGGCCGCATCAACCTCGAAAAGAGGGATGCGGCCACCCAAAAAACGCCTGGTCACTTCGGGGTAACGCACCGAAGGTTCGCTTGAAATCCGGGACGCACTACCTGATCCGGACCCGCGGCAGTCCCCCGCCGCGAAAAGAACAATTAGCTGGACATCGTTACCGGATGGTTATTGAGGATTTAACCAAAGATGAATTTCGGCTTTTTTTGAATTTTTTTCGCGACATGCGCGACAATCGCCGTGACGCAATCACGACAGGAAACGTCAGGATCTCGACAGGGATTCGAACGATGTGGCGCATAGCGCCATTTTTTGCGGCAGGAATTGTCGGTATTGCTTAAATTCGGCCTTCCTCATGCTCAAAAAGCGCCCGCCGGCGATGTCGCAGACAGAACGCGTAAAGAGCGGCGGCGACCCGACGTTCCGATTGAAGAGGTTGATTTCTCAATGAGAATACTTAGGCTTGGCTGGCGGTATAAGAGGAGATTGGCTGGCGACAGGGTTCCGCGGCCAGGGCTGAAAACGAACTCCCGCACCGTCCGCAGCAAGGGTGAACCTTGGCTTAATTTGATGCCGAACCCCAGGCTGCATAGTTGCTCCGGGTGACGGAGGATGCTCGGCATCCGCCGTGGGTTCCCGTTTGGAAATTGGCTGCAAATAAAGACTGGGAGGTCTTGCAACATGAAGAAACTCCTCGCTTCCACCATTCTCGCCGCGGGCCTCTATGCTCTGGCGGGTTCCGCGCAGGCTGCGGAATGCGGTGAAGTCAGCATTGCCGAAATGAACTGGGCTTCCGCCGGCGTCGCCGCCCAGGTGGACAAGTTCATTCTCGAAAACGGTTACGGCTGCACCGTGACGCTGGTCACCGGCGACACCATGCCGACCTTCGCTTCCATGAACGAAAAGTCGCAACCCGACATGGCGCCGGAACTCTGGGTCAACGCCGTGCGCACGCCGCTCGACGCCGCGATCAAGGAAGGCCGGCTGATCGAAGCCGCCAAGATCTTGAGCGAAGGCGGCATCGAGGGCTGGTGGATCCCGAAATTCCTCGCAGACGCGCATCCTGACATCAAGACGGTGCAGGACGCCCTGAAGCATCCGGAACTCTTCCCGTCGCCGGAAGATTCGTCGAAGGCCGCCGTTCACAATTGCCCGTCGGGCTGGAACTGCCAGGTCTCGACCGCCAATCTCTATCGGGCACTGGACGCGGAAAAAGCCGGCTTCCTGCTGGTCGATACCGGTTCGGCCGCCGGCCTCGATGGCTCGATCGCCAACGCCTTCGAAAAGAAGACCGGCTGGCTCGGCTACTACTGGGCGCCGACCGCCATTCTCGGCAAGTACGAAATGACCCGCCTCTCCTTCGGCGTCGACCACGACAAGGCCGACTGGGACGCCTGCACCGCCGTTCCTGACTGCCCGACACCGAAGGTCAACTCCTACCCGGTTTCCGACGTCTACACGGTCGTGACCAAGTCCTTCTCCGAGAAGGCCGGCGTCGCCATGGATTACGTCAAGGCGCGCAAGTGGGACAACGGCACCGTCAACAAGGTTCTCGCCTGGATGGACCAGAACCAGGGTACCAACGAGGATGGCGCCAAGCACTTCCTCGCCGAGTTCCCGGACATGTGGACCCAGTGGGTGAGCCCGGAAGTGGCCGAAAAGGTCAAGGCGGCACTCTGACACGACACAAGGGCAGGCGCGCCGTCCCTCACGGCCGCCTGTCCGTTCCGGTTGTGATGCCGGAACGGGGACAATGCAGCGCTCTCACGGGTTCCGTTCGAGCGCGCGTCGTTCCAGAGGCGGCGAAGCGAGGCCGTCCGCGTCGCAAACAGTAAAGCGGACGCCACATTTCGCTGACACAGTTCAAGAGCCGGGCCCAAAGAGGCCACCAGCAGTGTGCGCAGGCATCGACGCAAATCGATGCCGAGACGCAACCGGCGAGATAAAAGACTTCCGGCCAAGAAGGGGATACATATGGCATCCATCTGCAGTGTCTTGCCAGCTTTGCTCTGCAAGTTCCCTGCCATTGACGAAGGCACGATCCGGCTCGCTCGCAAGACCGTCGATGACGGCTTCAAGGGATTCGTGCGGTCCTATGGCGACATCATCGACAGGATGGTCCAGCCGCTTCAATGGTTCCTGAACTACCTCGAAAGCCTGTTCGTCGGCTCGCCCTGGATCCTGGTCCTGGTGCTCATGGTGGCGGTCGTCTATTTCGGCAGCCGCAACATCAACGTCACCATCGGGACGGCGCTGTCGATGATCGCCATCGGCCTTGTCGGGCTTTGGAACGACACGATGGTCACGCTTGCGATGGTCACCGTCTGCACGCTCATCTCGATCGTCATCGGCATTCCGATCGGCATTCTGATGGCGCGCTCGGACCGGGTGCAGGCCTTTATCAACCCGATCCTCGACGTCATGCAGACGATGCCGAGTTTCGTCTACCTGATCCCTGTCGTCATGGTCTTCGGCCTCGGCAAGGTGCCGGGCCTCATCGCGGTCGTCATCTACGCCGTGCCGCCGATGATCCGGCTGACCAATCTCGGCATTCGTCTCGTCGACAAGGAAGTGATGGAAGCGGCCGACGCCTTCGGCTCGTCGTCCTGGCAGAAACTGAAGAATGTGCAGATGCCGCTCGCCTTGCCGACCATCATGGCCGGCATCAACCAGACGATCATGATGTCGCTGGCGATGGTTGTCGTCGCTTCGATGATCGGCGTCGGCGGCCTCGGCAAGAACGTGCTGCAGGCGATCGCCAACCAGTTCTTCACCGTCGGCTTCCTCAACGGCTTTGCCCTTGTCGGCATAGCCATCATTTTCGACCGTACCAGCCAGGCCTTCGGCAAGCGGCTGCAAAAGCACTCGGAGGTTATCCATGGCTAGTCACGCGATCGAGGTGAAGAACCTCTACAAGATCTTCGGACCCCGTGGCGGCGACTTTGTCGACGCCGTCAAGAAAGGCTTGGGCAAGGCCGAGCTCAACGAGAAGCACGGCCACGTGCTCGGCCTGCAGGACATCAACATCTCCATGCCCGCCGGCGGCGTCATGGTGGTCATGGGTCTCTCCGGCTCCGGCAAGTCGACGCTGATCCGCCACATCAACCGGCTGATCGACCCGACCTCGGGCGAAGTGCTTTATGACGGTGTCGATGTCTGCAAGATGAACGACGACGCTCTCCGGGAATTCCGCCGCCACAAGACGGCGATGGTGTTCCAGAAATTCGCGTTGCTGCCACACCGTACCGTGCTCGACAACACCGTCTACGGCCTCGAAATCCAGGGCATCGAGCGCAAGGAGAGCGAGAAGCGTGCGCGCGGCTGGATCGAGCGCGTCGGCCTCAAGGGCTTCGAGAACCACTATCCGAACCAGCTTTCGGGCGGCATGCAGCAGCGCGTCGGCCTTGCCCGCGCGCTCACCAACGATGCCGATATCCTCTTGATGGACGAAGCCTATTCGGCGCTCGATCCGCTGATCCGCGTCGACATGCAGACCGTGCTTCTCGACCTGCAGAAGGAACTGAAGAAGACCGTCGTCTTCATCACCCACGACCTCGACGAGGCGCTGCGCCTCGGCGACAAGATCGCCATCCTGCGCGACGGACGCGTGGTGCAGCAGGGCACCGGCCAGGAGATCGTGCTTTCGCCGGCCGACGACTACATCACCGCTTTCGTCAAGGAAGTGAACCGTGGGCGGGTGATCAATGTCGAAACGATCATGCGCCCGCTCTCGGGCAATGCCGAAGGCGTACCGCTCGTGACCGGCACCGTGCTGGAATCGGCCGCCCGCATGATGACCGCTGCCCGAGTCACAAGCGCCCATGTGGTCGACGTCAACGGCCGCCCGATCGGTGCACTCGACCTTTCCACCGTCATCTCCGCCATGGTCACGCCAACGAGCCACGAGGATCGCGCGGCGGCTTGAAACGGGATGATCGGGGTCAGCCGCGCCAACTGACGAGGCGCCTCTCATCCGCCTGCCGGCACCTTCTCCCCGTTCTGACGGGGAGAAGGGACTCGCGGCAAGGCCGCATTCCCTAACCTGACAAGATCATCCAGCTCCCCAGCCAATGGCTGGCGGTTGGCGACCGGGCACGTCCCCTCGCTCCGCCTGCGGGGAGAGGGTTAGGGTGAGGGACAGACTTTCTCGCCGATGATCAATCACAAGAACCGAAGATCGGCTTAGAGGCGGATTGAACCTGTATCGGAAGGCGAGTCTGCCCCCCGACAATCGAAATCGAAACGCGTGTTAGTTCGTCGTGTTCGCTGCCGTTGCCGCTGCAACCGGCTCGGCGACGCTTGCAGCGCTTGCGTCTTCCTTCGGCGGCAGGAACTTGTCGAGCAGAGCGATCATGTCGTCGTCGCGCGCCTGTGCAGTCTTGCCGCCCATGACGACGGCGACGAGGCGGGTGCCGCCGCGCTTGGCAGACGTCACCAGGTTGTAGCCGGAGGCGTCCGTATAGCCGGTCTTGATGCCGTCGACGCCTTCGTAGCGCTTCATCACGCCGTTATGGCCGCGCAGCTTCATGCCGCGAAACTCGATCGTCTTGTTGGCGAAAAGCTGGAACTCCTGAGGAAAGTCGCGCATCAGCGCGAGACCAAGCGTCGCCATGTCGCGCGCCGTCGTCACCTGGGCCGGATCCGGCAGACCGTTGGCGTTCTTGAACACGGTGCGGCTCATGCCGAGAGCCTTGGCCTTGCGGGTCATCATCTCGCCGAAGGCGGGCTCGTTGCCGGCAAGCGTCTCGCCGATGACGACGGCTGCGTCGTTGGCCGAAAGCACGACCATGCCCATGACCGCTTCGCGCACGGTGATCTGGCGGCCAGCGCCGACGGCAAGCTTGAACGGCTCAAGGCCGTTGGCGTGTTCGGAAACGGTCAACTTCTGGTCCCATTGCAGGGTGCCGTTCTTCAGCGCTTCGAAGGCGAGATAGATCGTCATCATCTTCGTCAGCGAGGCCGGAAAGTTCAGCTCGTCCGCATTGTCGGCTTCGAGAATCGAGCCGGTCTCGGCGTTGACGACAAAATGCGCCTGCCCGGCAGCGGCAAAGGAGGCGCTGCCAATGAGCAGGCTCACGGAGACCGCGGCGGACGCGACCATACGGATAAGGGACTGCATATCGTGTTTTCTCGTTTCGACGCTATCGAACGACCTCGGGACGAAAATCGTGATCGAATTATGGAAGACATGCCGCTGAAAACGGCAGCGGCCGCGTTTTCCACGGCCGAGACATCCCCGCCTTTTTACGGGTAGGAGGCCGGCGCGGCAAGCACCTGCGGCAATCCGTCTGCAAATATCACATTCCCGGCGACCGAGGCACCAAGCCGTCGCCGCGGGCAGGACCATCTCGCGCTTCACCGAGGTTTAACCTGATTGCGCCAAGGTGACCGTCTCCCCTGCCCGGCCAGCCTCAACGGCGACACCGGCGTGGGTTCACAAACGAAGGCGTCGCCCGCGACGCGGCAAACTTCCACCCGTTTCGGCAGGCCATGCACCCGAACTCAGCCACGGCAAACCTATCCACCGAACGTCAGCGGGTGCCGGCTGCCTTCGATGCCGGCCTGGCGGAGCTCGTCCACGGTCTTGCCGCGCTGCTCTCGGGCCTTGGCCTGTTCCTCATCGTCTTCACGCTGATCCCGTTTGAGGGTGCGGTAACCACGGACCCCAACGCCGCCAACGAAGGCAATATCATCAACCAGGTCGGCTACCTGGTGCTCGGCGCGGTCTATTTGTTCGCCATGCTGCTTACGGTCGACAGGCGGATATTGGCCCGCCTGGTCTCGCCGAGCTGGATCGCGATCTTCGCGATCGCCTATCTCTCCTGCCTGCAGTCCTATGACCCTGCGGCTTCCGCCCGCGGCCTGACGCTGAGCCTCATTGCGATGATCATGGTGGCGGGCGTGCTGGTGCTGCCGAGGAGCGAGCGAGATTTCGTCAATGCCGGCGCCAACGCCATCCTGCTTCTGATCCTGATCGACTATGCCGCGCTCTTCGTGGCGCCAGACCGCGCCATCCATTCGGCCCTCGGCGACGAACCCTGGCATGCGGGCTTCTGGCGCGGCCATCTGCTGCACAAGAACGTCTCGGCCCCGGTCTTTTCCATCCTCTGCATGTTCGGCATCTATTGCCTGCGTGCCGGTGCGCCGCTGCGCGGCTGGGCAATCACGCTTCTTGCGGCCAATTTCGTGCTTCATACCGGGTCGAAGACAACGATCGGCTTCCTGCCGATCGCGATCGGCCTCGTCTTTGCCGGGCGCGCCGTGCGCAGCCCCAGCCTGATGATCCTCGCCCACCTCGCCATGTCGGCTCTGATCTTCGGCCTGACCCTCGGCACCATCTATTCCGACACGCTGCTTTCGATCACCAAGGCCCTGATCGACGATCCGACATTTACCGGCCGCGACGACATCTGGAAATTCGCCAGTGCCAGCATCGCCGAGCGCCCGTGGCTCGGCCAGGGCTATGCGAGTTTCTGGCTATCGCCCGTGATCATGGGAATGGAAGCGAATTTCGAGGCGAGCTGGGACGTGCGCGGCATCGTTACCGGTCACAACAGCTATCTCGACGCGGTGCTGATGTTCGGCGCGCCGGGCGGCATTCTGATGACGGCCCTCCTCTTCGTCAAACCGCTCTTCGATTACATCCGCGCCTATCGTCGCCCGCAGGCGCGCATCTTCGCCGACTTCTGCGTTATGGTGGTCATCTTCATGACCTATAACGCCATGCTCGAAAGCTTCTTCCTCAATCGTGCCGACCCGATGTGGCTGCTGACCGCGCTTACCGTCTTCGGGCTCGGGCTTGCCGGCCGCATGAGCATGCGCGCGGAAGCGCCAGCCTCCCGACGCTGAACGCTTGCCAAGACATAAAGATATCTTTATATCTTGTTGCAATCTCTTCTAGCCGGGAAAAACCGATGACCGCAGCATCCAATGTCCTCTCCGCCCTCATTGCCGAAAAAGGCATTCTTCTCGCAGACGGCGCCACCGGCACGTCGCTCTTCGCCATGGGGCTCGAGGCCGGCGAAGCGCCGGAACTCTGGAATGAGAGCAAGCCGGAGAACATCACCAAGCTGCACCAGGATTTCGTCGACGCCGGCGCCGACATCATCCTCACCAACACCTTCGGCGGCACCCGCCATCGCCTGAAGCTGCACCAGGCGGACGACCGCGTGCATGCGCTGAACAAGCGCGCCGCCGAGATCGCCCGCGCCGTTGCCGACAAGGCACCGCGCAAGGTCATCACGGCCGGCTCCGTCGGCCCGACCGGCGAACTGCTGATTCCGCTCGGCGCGCTTTCCTATGAGGACGCGGTTGTCGCCTTCATCGAGCAGATCGAAGGCCTGAAGGCCGGAGGCGCCGAAGTCGCCTGGATCGAAACCATGTCCTCGCCGGACGAGATTCGCGCGGCCGCAGAAGCAGCCGCCAAGGTCGGCCTGCCCTACGTCTATACCGGCTCCTTCGATACCGCCGGCAAGACGATGATGGGCCTGCATCCGAAGGATATCCACGGTGTTGCCAGCGATCTCGGCAACGGCCCCGTGGCCGTTGGCGCCAATTGCGGCGTCGGCGCTTCGGACATCCTTTCCTCGCTGCTCGACATGACCGAAGCCGCCCCTGAGGCGACCGTGATCGTCAAGGGCAATTGCGGCATTCCGGAATTCCGCGGCTCCGAGATCCACTATTCCGGCACGCCGCCGCTGATGGCCGAATATGTGCGGCTTGCGGCCGATGCCGGCGCCAAGATCATCGGCGGCTGCTGCGGCACCACCTGCGACCACCTCGCCGCCATGCGCGTGGCACTCGACGAGCACGTGCGCCGCGAGCGCCCGACGCTTGATCTGATCATCGAAAGGATCGGCCCCTTGCGCAACAAGACCGCCAACGAAACGGCAGCCGCGCCGGCCCGCGAGCGTCGCAGCCGCCGCGCCTGATCTGAGCGACAAGCCAAATCAAAAGCAAACGCCCCGGCATCGCACGATCCGGGGCGTTTGCTTTTGGAGATTGATGAACAGCGCCCGGTGGTGGCACACGCCGTTAAAGATCGGCGCTCCCGAAGAGCGGCAGAGTGCCCGGCTCACGCCAGGAAAGAGCATCGCGCTCCGCCGCCTGGATGAAGGAGCGGTAGAAGTCGAAGGCTCGGCCCATCTGGCGAGATCCTTGCTCGGAGAAATGCCCGAAGTCCTCGAAGAGCGAGACACCCTTGTCCTCGACCTTGCAGCTATCCGCATCGCAGAGATAGTTCATGAAGCTGACGACCGGATATTCGTCGGCGATATCGGCGACCACCTTGAGCACGTCCTGATCATATTTGCGCACGTCCTTCAGCGCCGGCTCGCAGCGCTGATCCGGTTCGCCGAGCAACCGTGCCCTGGCCACGCAGAGCCCCGTGTCGCGGCCGTCATGCGGCGTCGGCGCCACGAAGACGGCTTCGAAGCCGTTGGCCTTCAGCCAGGCGAGCGTCGTCCGCAGGCCATCACTGAGAAGGCTCACTTCCGACCGCATTTCCTTGCGGCCGTCGACGAGCACCGTCTCCTGCTGCAGATACTGGCTGAGCTGCGAGGACAGAACGACGTAGCGGATCGACCGGTTGGCGAGCAGAAAGCGGCGGACGTCGTCGTTGTAACGCGCGCAGTCCTGCGGCCAGTTGCGACCGAGCCGGGGAACGACGGGCGCCAGGTTCAGGAACGGCCCGCAATTGTTCTTGGCAAGCTGCACCAGCCGCACGTCCGGCTTCGAGGCGATGACGCCATCGACGAGATGGCGGGCAAAGGAATCGCCCCAGACCGCAACTTCCGGCTTCGGGCTGGTGGCGCATGCGAGATCGGCGACGGCGTCGCATTTCTTGCCGAGACCGACGCTCGGCTGTGTCAACTGCGCGAGCTCGCGGTTCCGGGCAACCAGTCCGTCCGAACCATCAAAGCCGAAGCCGAGTGCGATCGCCGCCGATCCGGCGGCAAGCGTTGCGCCGAAGACCGCGCCGCGCCCGAAGCGCTTGGGATTGCGGAAGGGCTGCTCGACAAAACGCCAGCTGAGATAGGCGAGCGCGAAACACAGCGCGATCAAGAGCGCATAGCCCTCGGCCGGGATCCCATCGATCGCCCTCAGCCGCGCGAAAGCGAACACCGGCTGGTGCCAGAGGTAAAGGCTGTAGCTGATGAGGCCGATCGCGACCAGCGGCTTCAGCGACAGCAGCCGGCCGACGGCGGTGTCGCCGTGCGCAAAGGCAAGAACCAGCGCCGTTCCGAGCACCACGGGCACCGTCGTAAAGCCGGGATAGAAGGCCGATTCCGGCACGAAGAGGTAGCTCGCGATGATCGCGGCCAGGCCGAGGCCCGAGAGCAGTTCGCGGCGGCCTTTTGCCAGATCGAGCCTCGCGGCGCCCATAAGCGCCAGGGCCGCACCGATGCCAAGCTCCCAGAAACGGCTGGGCAGAAGATAGAAATTCGCGGCCGGATCGACCCGCGCCAGGAGCTGCGTCATCGCAAAACTCAAGGCGACGAGTGCCAGCACGACCTTCAGCGTAGTTGCCGCAGACACACGGCGCAGCACAAGCAGGAGCAGCGGAAAGACGAGATAGAACTGCTCCTCGACCGCCAGCGACCAGGTGTGCAGCAGCGGCATCAGATCGGTGCTCGGCTCGAAATATCCCGTCTGATCCCAGAACAGGAAATTCGAGGCGAAGAAATTCACGGCATAAAGGCTCTTGCCAAACGTGTTGAGCTCCTGCGGCAGCATCCACAGAAGCGCGAAAGGGATCGAAACGGCACAAACCAGCAGGAGCGCGGGCGCGAGCCGGCGGGCCCGCCGCTCGTAAAAGCGGACGATGCTGAAGCTCCCGTCGTGGATTTCGCTATGAATGATCGAGGTGATCAGAAAGCCGCTAATGACGAAGAAGACGTCGACGCCGGCAAAACCGCCGGCAACAAGGCCGAAACCGGCATGGAACAGGAGGACTGGCACCACGGCAAGCGCGCGCAGTCCATCGATTTCGGGTCTGTAATGCATCAGCAGGGGGAACACTCGGTGGCAGGGGCCGCTGGTTAACACGGCCCTAACGACAGGACCATTGCTGCCCGGTGTATATCCACATTCGCGGGATTTCTGGGCACGGCCGCCAACCGGCACCGCGGCGACCGAATGCCGCCGCGGGAAAGCACGAGATATCCTTCGGCTTGCGGGTGTCAGGCGGATGCACGAAGCCCGGTGAGATGCCGGCGCCAGGCATCGAGCCCGATCTCGATGTCCTTGCGGCCGAAACCGACACGGAAGCGATCGGTTGCGACCGGAAGAAGATCGGAAACGAAGAGGCTCGAAGGAAGGAGCAAGACGCCCGACTCCTCCACGAGACGCCGGCAATGGGTCTCGACACCATCGGCGCCGAGATAGCGGGCAAATCCGACGCAACCTCCGTCAGGTGCCCGCCATTCGTAGAGATCGGGAAACTCGGCGAAGAAGGTACCGAGCTTTTCGAGATTGGCAGCGACCAGCGCCCGGTTGCGATCGAGGATAACAGCGCGGGCCTTGAGCGCGATCGTCGCCAGCACTTCCGACGGTCGCGAATTGCAGATCGACAGGTAGTGCTTCATCTTCTCCATGCGCTCGAGCAGTGCGTGGTCGCGGCAGGCGATCCAGCCGATCCTGAGGCCCGGAAGCCCGTAGGCCTTGGACATGACGTTCAGCGAGATGCCGCGCTCGAAGCACTCGGCCGCCTGCGGCAGCCGAAGCGAGGGATCGCGTTCCAGGCCGCGATAGACCTCGTCGCTGAAGAGATGGATGCCGCGCTCGGCGCAGAGCGCCACCAGAGCCCGGAACGTTTCCTGGTCGGCGATGGCGCCGGTCGGGTTATTGGGGAAGTTGATGCAGATCAGCCGGGTATTGGGTCTCAAGGCAGCGCGCACGTCGGCGATATCGAGCCGCCAGTTGTTTTCCGGGCGGAGCGGCACACCGGTGACGGCACCGGCGATCGTTACCGGCAAAGTTTCCATCGACTGGTAGTTCGGGACCGTCACGATCGCATGGTCACCCGGCCCGAGCAGCGCCAGCATGGCGCAATAGAGCCCCTCCTCCGCGCCGGCGAAGCAGAGGATGTCTGCGGCCGAAAGGCCTTCATAGGTGGCAGCGATCGCCGCTCTCAACGCCGGCGCGCCATGGGTCTCGGTATAGCCGAGCGTCACGCTTTCCCAGGCGGCGCGGTCCTCGTCGTCGGCAAGTGCGAGCAGATCGCTCATGCTTATCGTCTGGCTGTCGCTCGCGGTCATGTGGTGGCGGGCACTGAACTCCCAGCGGGAGAAATGGGTTTCGAGGCGGAAATCGGGCAAGGTCGTCATGGAAGTCTCCTCCTCTCGGCGCCCGACGGCGCGCGAAACGGTTGCGGATCAGGCAGTTCCGGGAAAGCGCCAAGCCGTCCGGAATTGCGCATGTTTCAATCAGGGTGCCTCGCCGCGTGCCGCAGCAAGATAATTGTAGATCGAGGCGCGCGAGGCGCCGATGAGGCTTGCCAGGTGATCGACGGCATTGCGCGTCTGGAACAGTCCGCGTCCATCGAGTGCTGCCACCAGCGCCACGCGATCGCCGCGCTTCAGGGCCGAAAGTGCCAGCCCCCGCTCCTTCAGCCAGCCATGCAGCGTCGCATTGATCTCCTCGCGCCAATCGCGCGCAAAGAGCGCCTGTGGCCTCGGCTGCTCGGCGCCGGCGAAAGCCGAAAGCAGCTTCACCGCCGAATCGATCATCGACATATCGAGATTGATGCAGAGCAGGCCGACCGCTTCGCCCGTGCCGTCACGCAGCACGGCGGAGATCGACTTGAAGCGCCGGCCATCCGTGCCGGTTTTTTCATAAGGACCGAGCACGGCGTCGGCGCTGCCGACCGCGGCGAACTCTTCCTCGATCAGCGAATCTTCGCCGACCGCGCGCCCGGAAAAGCAGTTCCAGATCCCTGCAACCGTACCGGTCCTGAGATCGTGCAGCACGACTTCTCCATGCGGATAGAGCAAGGCGCTGATCGCAGCGGCCGTCGGCGCATGCGTGGCGAGGATGGAGGCGAAGGCGGGTGCAATGGTCATGCCCGCTTATTTCTGAATTTGTATTTATTGTCAATATTGGACGATTTGCTCAAACACAGCATATGCGCTACAGCTTGCGTACCGATAGCCGCTGGCCTATCCCCGATGACAGGAAGATTCGCTGCTCGCCTGTTCGTACCGGAAACGGACGAAAACATGCAGCAATTCAACGTGCTACAGCGACCCCATGCGCGCCTCACAAGACGCGCCGCGCGCTCGGAAACGCAGACGGGAGACTTACATGAACGCCGGCCCAGCCTCCTTTCCCGACCGGGATACGGTCGCCGAGAAGCTTGGGGCTTTCGCCGAAGCAGACCAGTCCTTCCTGCGCCTGCTGATGGAAAACCCCGAGCAGGACGAGCGTCTGATGGATGGCCTTTATCGCCACCTCGACCTCGCCTCGGAGGCCAAGTTCCTGAACTCCCTGAAACTGGAAAAGCTCGGGCAATGGTTCGGCAACACGGCCCCAGCGCGCCTGCAGATGCGCCTGATGGAAGCCGGCCGCTCCAGCCAGCACGCCGCCTACCAGGCGTTCAAGGCCGGGCTTTCGAAGGCCGGCGGCCTGGACCGCGCTTTTCCGAAGGCGTGAGCACGCGGCGCTGCCTCTCACCCCGCAAGCAGGGAGAGATATCGAGCGCGGCAGGCAATTGGTGCAGCGCGGCGCCTGCCTCTAATGATTGCCCCTCACTGTCCTGACGGACATCTCTCCCCGCAGGCGGGGAGAGAACAGCTAGGCGCCCGCTCCAGTGCCAGACCTCAAACGTTTCGTCGTTCAATCTCCGCCTCGCGATGGGCAAAACCGTCACCGCTCGTCCCTTCTCCCCGTAATGACGGGGAGAAGGTGCCGGCAGGCGGATGAGGGGCTTCCCTGAGCGCGGAGATAAGCGGACTGCCACTCAGTTGCGGGAACCGCCGAGCCCCTTCGCCAACCTCACCAGATTGACGAACTCGGCGCGGTAGCCGAACGGATCGGCGCCCTTGGCAGCCGATGCGAGGTCGATGACGGCGTCATAGGCATAGTCGTTGAGGGCCGTGACGCCCGAGAGCTTTTGCCCGAAGGCAGCGACTGCCACCGAGAAACGCACGTCGCCCGACGCCTCAGCGAGCGCCGGCACGGCATTGGCCTCGGTCACCGGCGTGGTGATCAGTTCGCTTTTGTCTCCGTCTGGCTTCTTGTAACGGATCTTCAGGAAGGCGAGTTCGCCGCCATGCGGGCTTGCTTCTGCCGCCGGCTTCTGTGCCTCCGCATAGCGCAGGTCGTCGTTCAGCACCGCCGGGCTGCCCGTCGGCGTCACCTCGTAGATCGCCGTGACGCTATGGCCGGAGCCGATATCGCCGGCGTCCACCTTGTCGTTGTTGAAGTCTTCGCGCTTCAAGGCGCGCGTCTCGTAGCCGATCAGGCGGTATTCGGCGATCGCCGCCGGATTGAACTCGACCTGCAGCTTGACGTCCTTGACAATCGGGAAGAGCGACGAGCCCGCCTCCTCCACCAGCGTCTTCTGCGCTTCGGCGAGCGTGTCGATATAGGCCGCCGTGCCGTTGCCGTTCTGGGCGATCGTCTGCATCAGCGCGTCGTTGTAATTGCCGCGGCCGAAGCCGAGGACCGACAGGAAGATGCCGCTCTGGCGCTTGTCTTCGATCAGCCGCTTCAGGTCGTCGTCGCTCGACGGACCGACATTGAAGTCGCCATCCGTCGCCAGCATGACGCGGTTGACCCCGCCCTTGACGAAGGCTTTCTCGGCGAGCGCATAGGCCGCATCGATGCCTTCGGCGCCGGCCGTCGAACCGCCCGGCTGCAGGGTATCGATCGCCGCAAGGATCTTCGCCCTGTCCTTCACCGCTGTCGGCTCCAGCACCGTTCCGGCATTGCCGGCATAGGTGACGATCGAAACCGTATCTTCAGGCTTCAATCTCTCGACGAGCAGCCGGAAGGCGCTCTTCAACAATGGCAGCTTGTCCGGCTCGTCCATGGAGCCGGAGACGTCGATCAGGAAAACGAGGTTTGCCTTCGGCGCTTGCGCTGGCACGACGTCGTAGCCCTTGATCGCCACATGCATCAGCCGTGTGCCGCCGTTCCACGGCGTCGGGGTCACCGTCACCGTCGCCTTGAACGGCTCGGCGGCGGTTTCCGGGCGTGGCCAATCATAGGGGAAGTAATTGACCATCTCCTCGACCCGCACGGCGTCACGCTCCGGCATCTGCCCTTCCATCAGCGAGCGGCGCACGAAGGCGTAGGCCGCCGTGTCGACATCGACCGAAAAGGTCGAGACCGGGTCAGTCACAACACTTTTGACCGGATTGCTGTCGGCCTTGCCGAAGCGTTCGCGGTTTTCCGGCGGTGCGATCAGGCTCTCCTCTTGGGCGATCGGCGCAGGCTGATAGGTCATCTGCGGCTGCATGCCACCGACGGCCGAGAGCGGAGCGGCACTGTCGGTCGCAATACGGTTGGCCATGGCGTCGGCTTCGGCGGCTGGCGCCGCAGCCTCGCTTTCCACCGAAGCGCTGGCGGGCGCCTCCAGGGTTTTTGCCTCCCGCTGGCGCGCAAGTTCGTCTGTAGCCGCCTTTTTGGCCACCATCTGCGGCTCGGCCTTTTGCCTTTCCACTTCCTTCTTCGTCTCGTCCTTCAGTGCGATCTCCTGCGCGCTCTCGCCGAAGGGCGCACCGTTGCGCGTCAGTTCTAGCGTCAGAAAGGCTGCGGCAGGCACGACGAGAAGTGTGGCGAGTGCCGATCCGGCGAGCAGTTTCCGGTTCATGATGGGGCTCCATATCCGGTTGAAGATGGAGCTTTGACGAACCGGCTGGACCGATCCTTGGGTGGCAGTCGAATTTTCTTCTGCGGCGTCGAAGGATTGCATCGCGGCAGCGAGTGCGCGGGCGCGCGCCTCCGCAGAGGCCTTCGGCGGGGTGAGCCCGGAGAGCTTTTCGAAATCGTCGCTCATCGTCACACGGCCTCCTTGCCGAGCAATGTCTTCAGTCGCTTGCGCGCCTCGTGCACATGCCAGGATATGGTTGCTTCCGAGCATCCGAGCACGTCGGCGGCAGCCGCATGGCTCAGCCCCTCGGCGTAAACGAGCAGCACCGCATCGCACTGCTTTTCCGGCAGGTCCCGCACCGCCGCCCACAGCGCCTCGCGCTGCTCCTCATCGGGATCCTCGGGCGGAGCGATCGTCGCCTGTTCGCTGGCATAGGCCTGCATGCGCCGGTCATCGCGCGCCTGCCGTCTCTTGTGATCGCGGGCGGCATTCAAAGTCAGCGTATAGAGCCAGGTGCGAAACCGGCTGGTGCCGCGAAAACCACGGATCGCGCCCCCTAAGCGCAGGCAGACATCCTGGGCGATATCCTCGGCATCCGACGCATTGCCGGACCAGCGCCAGGCGACCGCATGGACAAAATCATAGTGTCGCTCGACCAGCTGGCCAAAAGCCTGCCGGTCTCCACTTATCGCCTTTTCGACGAGTTCAGCGTCCAAATCCGTGCCCGCCCTCACCTCATTTGAACCTTAGACGTTGCAGGCTGCCCGTTCCTTGGGTGGAAGACATATTTTTTTCCAGCGGGATGAGGAAAAGTGCGTGCGGTTTTCCGCCCGCATCCCGCGTCCAGAGAAAATCAGCGGGGAAACTTCCCGACGACGGCGATCATCGGCCCCATCGGAAACAGCCGGTCGTGACGATTGATCTCGGGCGCGTAGACGCTGGAAATCGTGCCGTCGAGGAAAAGCGCATTGGGGCAATCAAGCGTGTCACGAAAGAGCGTCGCGAAATCGTGGAAACGCACCGGGCGTTTCGAGATGACGAAGACCACCTCGCCCTTGTCCGTCACGCCGACGCCGTTGCGGGTCTTGAAACTGGTGCTATCGGGCAGGAAGCGCGGATGCAGCTTTCCGTCGATCACCAGCATCGGCCCGGATTGCGTGGCGAAGCGCGGTGTGATCCCGGCATCACGATAGGCTTCCGCCCCCATCACCCCCGCCTTGCCGTCGTCGATGTAGAACACCCCATTCGGCAGCAGATGGAAATTGCCCCAGCCGGTATTGGTGTTGAGCGGCGCCTGCTCGCGCCCCTCCTCGATGTGCAGGCCGACGGGCGACAGGTCGTCGTGATACATGCCGCCGTTCATGGCGAAGGCCATGTACTCCTCACGGTGGCGCAGTTCGAGCGACAGCGCCCGGAACGAGCGAAAGGGCACGCCCGCCTGGTCTTTATTGTACAGGCGAATATCGCTTGTCGCCGGATTGAACGAACAGGCGAGATAGTCCTGTCCGAGATGGCTGACGTCGCGGCAGGCGCCAGCAGCAGGCCCGGCAAGGCCAGCCGACAGAACAGCACCGACGAGAAAAGGCTTTGGGAAAAGCGGCATGGCAAAAGGTCCAATCGAATCAGACGTCAAGCATGACGGAGATTGCGGCGGTTCTGGCGCAACGCCAACGACAAGCATCCGCCCTCAGCCGGCGGCGATCAGCCCCATGGCAATCACAAGTCCATAACTCCCGACCGCAGCCGCCAGCCCGAAGATCACGCAGAGGCAGGCAAAGCCGCCGACGCCAGCAAGCACATAGGATTTGGGATCGCGGTTCAGCACATCCTGCGACAGCGAAAGCAGCAGGCGCTTTTCCCTGAGCGTCGTCGCGAGCTTCACCGCATGGCGCTTCGCTTCCTTCCGCACCTCGCCGAAGTTGTTGCCGATGGCCAGGAAGGTCAGGAACAGGCCAAGGGCGCTGACGGTCAGCGCGAATTTCCGGAGCAGGTCGATGGCATCGGGAAGGAAACCGCCCGAAAACACCGAACGGTCCACCAGCGCATCAAAGCCGGTGATGCAGGCGGCAATGACGGCGGCGTGGCCGGCGCCGATCGCCAGCAGGCGCTTGAAGGCTTCATCGAGGACCTGGCTGTTTGCGGCGTGGATGCTGTTAAGACGAGAGATCTGCGCTTCCACCTCCTCGCGCGAAAGGTGCGGAGGATAGTTACTCACGGATACGACTGGGCTACCTCTCATACGATGGACTCCAACGCCACGCCGTCCAGATCGGTGTAAATTCGATAATATTATCTTTCCAAGACATCTCCAATTTTAGTCATTTTGGAGATTTCCACCATCTTTGCGGACAAGGAGGATAGCCGGATCGCCGAGACCACAGTGATTTTTGGGGCGCTCCTCCAAATCATAAACGCGATCGATTCTCGTAAGTTAGGGCGATGCGGCCGAAAGACCGAGACACTTTCCTCGTCCCACTCTAGAGGCTAAGCGCTGCCATATGGAAGCGAAGCTGTTCCTGACGATAGCGATAGTCACTCCCGACAGGACAGGCATCGCGCGAAAGACAGCCTGCCGACAGGCAACCCCTGGCCGCTTCGCTGCGCAGATGCCCGCGGCAGAGGCCGACATCGAAGCGCTCTTCGACAAGCGCATTTGCTGGACAGGCTGACATGCAGGGCTTTGCGGCACAACGATCGCAAGGGTGCTGCGCCGCCCGCTCGCCGGTTTCGGGAAGCGGCCTGTCGAAAGCAAGGGCGCCACGATAACCGTGCCAGAGCCCGTAACGCGGATGGATGAGGATGCCGAGCGGCGAAGGTTGCAGGCCCTCTGCCCGCATCGCCCATTGCTGGAAGGGCTGCCACGGCGGATCGGATGGGAAATAGACGGTCGCCCCGCAGGCTGCGGCAACCGGCCCTATCACCATCTTCGACCAGGTGTCGAGCGGATCGGCACCGCCACGATCCGGCAGGCCCTCCCGCCAGGCATTGAAGGCCTGCCACAGCGAGCCGCCGATATTGCCGATCAGCAGCACGCTTGCCGCCGGTCGCCCATCGGCCAGCAGCGGTGCTGCCTCTGCGGAAGAGAAGTTCAGCGTTCCGCGCAAAAAAAGTCCGTGCGGCGCCAGCGCCGCACGGACTATCTCGACAATCTTGTCCGCTGTCGCGGAAGGCGCCGTCATTTCGGTTTCGGCCCCTGGTGTTCGTAATGCGGGCGCCAGACCTCCTTCTGGATCATGTCGGCCACCTGCGCCGCGCCGCCTTGCTCCCTGGCTCGCTCGGGACCCTTTCAGGTGAAAGCGTCCGGCATCGAATTCTTGCGCTGGTCGATAAAGGCCTTGAGCTTTTCGTCGATCGCGGGATCGAGGTAAGGCGCTTCGTAGTGTTCCAGCCAGCTGCGGGCGAGCGCATTGGCGCGCTGCTCGATGCGCTTTTCGCCTTCCACTTCCCACTGCTCGAAGGAATTGTTGTCGGCGAGCGGCGAGCGATAGAAGGCCGTCTGGAAGTTGGCCTGGGTATGGGCGCAGCCGAGATAATGGCTGCCCGGGCCGACTTCGCGGATTGCGTCCAGCGCCTGGGCTTCTTCCGAGAGATCGATGCCCTCGGCCATCTTCTGCATCATGCCGAGCTGGTCCTGGTCGATCATGAACTTCTCGTAGGACGAGACGAGACCGCCTTCGAGCCAGCCGGCCGCATGCAGCACGAAGTTGGTGCCGGCAAGCAGCGTCATGTTAAGCGTGCTGGCCGATTCGTGCGCTGCCTGTGCATCCGGAACCTTGGAGCCGCAGAGCGAGCCGCCGGTACGGAACGGCAGCTTCAGGCGACGGGCGAGCTGGGCAGCACCGTAGGAAACCAGCGACGGCTCCGGCGTGCCGAACGTCGGAGCGCCCGACTGCATCGAGATCGAGGCGGCGAAGGTGCCGAACAGAACCGGCGCGCCCTTGCGGATGAGCTGGGTGAAGGAGGCGCCGGCGAGAACTTCGGCGAGAATCTGCGTCAGCGTGCCGGCAACCGTCACCGGGCTCATGGCGCCCGAGAGGATGAACGGCGAAAGCACGCAGGCCTGGTTGTGGCGGGCATAAACCTTCAGCGCCCCCACCATGGTCTCGTCGAAGACCATCGGCGAGTTGGCGTTGATGAGGTTCAGCGTGACGCAATTGTTTTCGACGAACTCATCGCCGAATACGATCTTCGCCATGGCGATCGTGTCTTCCGCGCGCTCCGGCGCCGTCACCGAGCCCATGAAGGGTTTGTCGGAATATTTGATATGGCTGTAGACCATATCGAGGTGACGCTTGTTGACGGGAATATCGACCGGCTCGCAGACCGTGCCGCCCGACGAATGTATCGACGGCGCCATATAGGCAAGCTTCACGAAATTGCGGAAATCCTCGATCGTCGCATAGCGGCGGTTGCCCTCGAGGTCGCGCACGAAGGGAGGGCCGTAGACCGGCGCGAAGATCGTCGCCTTGCCGCCGACCTGGGCGCTGCGCTCCGGATTGCGGGCATGCCAGGTAAATTCGGATGGCGCCGTCTTCAGGAGTTCGCGGCAGAGCCCCTTGGGGAAATGCACGCGCTGGCCGCGCACGTCGGCACCGGCCTCTTTCCAGAGTTCGAGCGCCTCGGCGTCGTCGCGGAATTCGATGCCGATTTCCTCAAGGATCGTGTCGGCATTGCGCTCGATGAGCTGCAGGCCTTCCTCGTCGAGGACCTCATATTCGCGAATCTTGCGCTGGATATAGGGCAGAGACGGTCCCGGACCGCCCCCGGTGCGCGACGCACGCCGTGCTGCCGCTCCCCGTCCCTCGCCACGCGAGCGGCGACCGCCGCCTTCACCCGCGCCCTGATCTGTCACGTCGCTCATTCGCTTTTCCTCTCCCGCGCATCACTTTTTGCGCCTTCAAGCATCAATTGGTCCTAATGCTACCAAGCATAGGGGGCCTTGCGGGTCTCAATGCGCCAAGGAGTGGCGCAACTCGAACACTACCGAGAAGCGACCACAGGACGCCAAAAACCGCGTGGCGCGAATATATTGTTTTTGTTAAGAATATGCAGGCGTCAAAAGAAGCTGCCCTCCCGTCGCTTTTTGTCATATGCGACGTCGCTTTCGAAAACAGATTTTTAGAAATCGAACGCTATGGATTGATGGACGCGCCCGGAATATTTGCGCGGCCGTGCCAGGAACCGAGGAACCCCAATATGGCAGACGATGAAATCATTCTCGAGGACCTTTCCGACGAAGAACTTGTGCAGCAGATGCACGACGACCTCTATGACGGTCTGAAGGAAGAAATCGAGGACGGGACCCACATCCTGCTCAAGCGCGGCTGGACGCCCTACGATGTCCTGACCCAGGCGCTGGTCGAAGGCATGCGCATCGTCGGCATCGACTTCCGCGACGGCATCCTGTTCGTGCCGGAAGTACTTTTGTCGGCTAACGCCATGAAGGCCGGCATGACCATCCTGCGTCCGCTGCTTGCCGAAACCGGCGCGCCGAAGCTCGGCAAGATGGTGATCGGCACCGTCAAGGGTGACATTCACGACATCGGCAAGAACCTCGTCGGCATGATGATGGAAGGTGCCGGCTTCGACGTCGTCGACCTCGGCATCAACAACCCGGTTGAGAACTACCTCGAAGCGATCGAGCGCGAGCAGCCGGACATTCTCGGCATGTCGGCGCTTTTGACCACCACCATGCCCTATATGAAGGTCGTGATCGACACGCTGAAGGAAAAGGGACTACGCGACGACTACGTCGTTCTCGTCGGCGGTGCGCCGCTGAACGAAGAATTCGGCAAGGCCGTCGGCGCCGACGCCTATTGCCGCGACGCGGCGATCGCCGTCGAAACCGCCAAGGACTTCATGAAGCGCAAGCACAACCGGCTGGCAGCTGGCTAAGCTTCGGGCAATCCGAGATGAAAAAGCCGGCCGCAGAAGTGAAATCCGCGGCCGGCTTTCTTATGTCTGGCTGGTTCGGCGTGGGCGACGGAGGCCGTGCCCAGTCGTTTGCCGTCAGGCTTAGTTGACGGAGTGTGCCACCTTCTTGCCGGCCGACTGTGTCGCGTTGACAGTGTTTGCAGTATCCTGCCCGATGCCGCGGATGGTGTTGCCGCAGGCGGTGAGCGTTGAGAGGGCGACGAGAACGGCGCCGACGGTTGCAAGGGTCTTTACTGTCATGGTCAGGTTCCTTCCCGCTTATAGCCACATGGAATCAAGATGGAAAAAATATCGTCGGCAATAGAACGTGCACAACCGAAAAAAGTTCACGTGATCGGTTGTGGCGCCATCGCGCGCGAAATCCTGGCGATCTGCGAGGCAAACGGGCTCGCCCATATCGACCTCAACTGTCTGCCCGCCATCTGGCACAACACGCCTGAAAAGATCACGCCGGGCATTCGTGACGCGATCGCCAAGGCGCGCGCCGAAGACTTCGAGCGCATTTTCGTCGCCTATGCCGATTGCGGCACCGGCGGCCATCTCGACCGGCTCTGCGAGGAGGAAAAGGTCGAGCGCATCCCCGGCCCGCACTGTTATTCCTTCTTCGCCGGCAACGCGGATTTCGCCCGCCGTTGGGACGACGACATCACCGCCTTTTTCCTCACCGATTTCCTCGCCCGCCAGTTCGAAGCCTTCGTCATCGAACCGCTCGGCCTCGACCGGCATCCGGAACTGCGCGACATGTATTTCGGCCATTACCGCAAGTTGGTCTATCTCTCGCAGCAGGAGGACAAAGCCCTGCAGGAAAAGGCGAAGAAGGCAGCCGAAACGCTCGGGTTGGAATACGAATATCGCTTCACCGGTTACGGTGATCTGGCGACGTCGCTGATCAGGGCGTGATGGAACGGCGGCCGAAGTGGCCGCGGCAGATCTAGCTGCGCGCGGCGATCACGAGGCCGGTGGCAATCATGGCGCTGCCGGCCACCCGGTTCAGCGCCCGGACCGCCCGGGTGGTGCGGAACCACCGTGACGATGCCGCAGACAAGAGCGCATAGCCACCCATCGTGACAACATTGACCGCGAAAACGACGGCAAGCACCGTCCCGATCCCGAAGCGATCAAGGCTTTCGAGGTCGAGGATCAGCGGCATCAGGCTGGCATGAAAGAGGATCGCCTTCGGATTGCCGAAGCCGATGGCAGCGCCGAGCGCCAGCGAGCGCATCCATCTGCGCTCGCCCGATGCCACCTCCGCCTCAACCGTCGCAGCCGCGCGCCACATCCGATATCCGAGGAAAATCAGATAGCCGGCGCCAGCATATTTGATGGCAAGAAACAGCCAGCCGAACGTCTGTGCAATGACCGTGAGGCCAGCAAGCGCGACGCTTACGAGCACCATATCGCTGAGCGCGATACCGAGGCCACAGGCCAGCGCCGGGCCAACGCCACGGCTGATACTGGTGGAAATGACCGCGAACATGGCAGGCCCCGGGGTGACCGCGGCCAGGAACAGTGCCAGAGCATATGTGGAGATAACAGCAAGGGTCATGGCTAAGGCCTGGGAAAATTCCTCGATCCAAGCATATAGGCACGATCGCTCGACCTACACAAATAGACAAACACACAAAAAATTGGATCCACGCGCATATACAATGACATGCGCAAGACAAACCGAAACAATCTTCAAGAGAAGAAACACTCGAAAACATATCTCGAGAAAAACCAGGCCTCACGATCTGTAACTATTCAATTTAAATCTCGTCGACTTCAGAATTTATTTTGGAACCATGTGCGCTCCACCTCGTTTAGCTACCAGATCATATCTCCACCCCTGACGCTTCCTCTGCCGCCTGACAATTGGCCGTCTTTGCGCCAAGCACCGATCCAACACGCGGGAGCGTCTCCAGTGACCAGGCATTTCAAGTATGACAAAGAGGCCCTGCTTCGTGGCTGGGACGCAGTCTACGATCTCGAAGAGTTCATTGTGGCCTATCGCCTGCCACCGCTTGCCGCGCGCGAAATCTTCGCAAAGGCCGGCCCCCGCCGGCTCGATCTGGCAAATGCGATGGACGCACGAGACATAACGGCGCCCCAGGACCAGTCGAAACACGCTCAAGGTGCTTGAGTGAAGTTCTTTGCGCTGGCGCGACAACGCGTGCAGGGTGCTCCATCGACAGCGATTGAAGCGGGCGCTGTCGCAAACAGGCCTTTCCGTGCCTGCGCCCCAACCAAAGGAGGACGTAGTGTCTTCCAGCAATCCAGAACACTATCTTGATTCAGACGACCTCAGCCTGTTGGTCGAGGTGCTTACCGTTGCCGGTTTCTACGGAACGACAGCGACGGCAGATCCGGCCGGACGGCTTGCCGCGGCACGCTTCCTGATGACTGCTCTCGAAAGCGGCATCGACACCAGTGCGACGCTCGCCGCAGCACTTGTAGAGCGTGCGGATGCCTCAAACGGCGAACATCAGACGCCGGCACAGTTAAAAGCCGAGGCGATTGACCGATGGGATGACGAGGGCGGCGCCGTTTCGGATGTCGTCGCCAAGCCTGCGGCCTGACCGCCGCTTGCGGCTAACCGATTGATCGCGTGCGCTATTCCGGCGCCGGAAGGGAGAATTCGATGTACACGCTGCCCAACCTGACGGGCCATAATCTCAGCCACCACGACATCGTGGTGGTCCGGAGGGTTTTTGAAGCGACCTGCTCGAAAATATGTATTCAGCGTCCCGGCGACCATGCCGACCGCCTGGCCAGATTCATTGTGGACGAGTTTCGGTTCGGCAATACCGACGAGGCTTCGCTCCTTGAATGTGCCCTATGGCACGAGACACGGGGCAGCCTGCCCGAGGCGAAGCGCCACTCGATCGTTGACATACAAACAGCATTGGCCCGAGAGAACCACGATCTCGGCTGAACACAGGCAACAGATTTGCGGTCGAGACGCCCAGTAGTCGCTCTACCCGTCGAACTGTAACCGCCGTTCCAACCGTCCGATTTCTGCTATCTGGCCGCCGCTCACGAGCAGCCAGCACGGCCAGGCGCGTCGCCTGGAACATGACAGTGAGCCCTCGAACAACAGGAGCCATCATGGCCAAGGACATCAAGACACTGGACGTGCTTTTTCACGATACGTTGAAGGACGTCTACTTCGCCGAGAACAAGATCGTCGACACGCTGCCGAAGATGCGCGATGCCGCCAAGAGCAAGCCGCTCAAGGACGCGTTTATCAAGCATCTCGCAGAGACGAAGGTCCATGTCGAGCGGCTGGACGAAGTGTTCAAGATCATCGGCAAGAAGCCTGAGAAGAAGACCTGTGACGCGATCATGGGCATCACCAAGGAAGGCGCCTCGATCATGGAAGCGTATCAAGGCTCGCCCGCGCTCGACGCCGGACTACTTGCAGCCGCACAGGCTGTCGAACACTACGAAATGTCACGCTACGGCACGCTGAGGACCTGGGCGCTGGAGTTGGGCATGAAAGACGCCGCCAAGCTGCTTCAGACGACGCTCGACGAAGAGCAGGCGACGGACATTGCCCTGACCGCGATCGCCACCAAGGTCGTCAATCAGACCGCCGAAAAAGCGGCCTGACACAAGCACCAGCCCGGCTTGATCCTTTATCGAGCCGGGCAAAGGCTGCGGTTCCGGCGGCCATCTCGACCGGCTCTGCGAATTGAAGAGGTCGAGCGCATCCCCGGCCCGCACCGTTATTCCTTCTTTGCCGGCAACAGGGATTTCGCCCGCCGCCGGGACGACGACATAACCGCTTTTTTCCTTACCGATTTCCTCGCCCGCCAGTTCGAAACCTTCGTCATCGACCCGCTCGGCCTCGACCGGCATCCGGAGCTGCGCGACATGTATTTCGGCCATTACCGCAAGCTGGTCTATCTCTCGCAGCAGGAGGACAAAGCCCTGCAGGAAAAGGCGAAGAAGGCAGCGGACTATCTCGGGCTTGAATGCGAGTACCGCTTCACTGGCTATGGCGATCTCGCGACCTCGCTGATCAGGGCGTGAGTATGCGACTTGTCGCGCATGGCGCGCGGTGTCGCAGGTTGGGGCATCACACGCTGGCCCTGCTAGCGCGCATTTACTCTATCGGTTGATTGGGCGCTCCGACCGGCACACGCGCCACGATGGGCCTTCCCGCATAGGACAGAACGCTGCACAACCTGCTGGCTGCAACTCCACCGCTGACCACAGGATTGCCCGTCATGAGCGCACTGCTTTCCGCCGAACTCGCCTAGTACGCCACCGGCCGCTTCTACGAGGCGAACGACGGCACGTTGGCCGACTACGGCTATTTCCTGCACCTGCCTTTTCTTGATGCCCAGATGTTTGATGGAGAACCGGGCGAAACGACTGCCCATTTCACCTTCGCCGCCAAGCCTTTCAAGGCGCAAGCGGCGGCAAACGGTGTCCTGTCTCTCGGCCTCGACCCGGTCGGCGAATTTTCGCTCTATCTTCAGCGCAAGCCGGTTGGAACCTTCGATGACCCCGCCTCCTTCGCCAAGGGAGAATGCATAGCCACGTTCCGGCGGATCAGCCTGGTGGTGGGAACCACGGTCTCCGACACCATCGCTGGGACAACGGCGGTGCTGTTCGGCACCAATGTGTTTTCGGCCCGCCTGATTGCAAGCGCACCGTTCGATTTCGGCGGTCGCCGCCATGATTTCGCACACTATCTCGGCGCGGGCATCACGCAATTCGGCACGTCCGCCGCCACGCAGATCGAGCCGACGCCGGTGGGCTACAAGCGGGTGCTGCCGTTCACGGGCTCGGCCATCGCCCTCGGTCGAGCCGGCTAGAGCCGATCACGGAGGCTGATGCCGCCAGCGCCCATTGCCGCCGGCAACGACATTGTCTGACGGCGGCGGAAGCAGGAACCGAGCACTTTACGGCGAGCCTTATATAGGGTACCCCCCTATATAATATTGGAGCCAGCGGCATGAGCAATCACCAACACGACCATCATCACCACCACAGTCACCACGGGCATTCGCATGGCGAAGGACGCGTGCTCGCGGCGCGCCACGATCACGTCTTCCTTGGCGGCAATCACGAGCGCAACGAGCGGCGGACCTGGATCGTCATCGCGGTCACCGCGACGATGATGGTGATCGAGATCGCGGCCGGGCAGGTCTTCGGGTCGATGGCGCTCGTTGCCGACGGCTGGCACATGTCGACCCATGCCGCCGCGATGCTGATTGCTGCACTCGCCTATCTCTATGCGCGCAAGCATTCGAACAACCGCCGCTTCACCTTCGGCACCGGAAAGCTTGGCGACCTCGCCGGCTTTTCCAGCGCCATCGTGCTGGCGCTCATCGCGCTGCTGATCGGTTAGGAAAGCCTCCAGCGCCTGAGCGCACCTGTCAGCATCGATTTCAGCGAGGCCATTCTCGTCGCCGTGGCCGGCCTCGTCGTCAACCTGGTCTGCGCCTGGCTGCTGAAGGATGATCACGGCCATCACCATCACGAACACCATGGGCATCACCACGGACACCACGGCGGGCAGGATCGAAACCTGCGCGCCGCCTATCTGCACGTCCTCGCCGATGCGCTGACCTCGGTTCTCGCAGAAGCACGGGCCGCATAGTGACGGCGCCCGAAACCGGAGTGACCGATGACCCATACCATCCGTGAAAAACAGAAGCTCATCAACCGGGTCCGGCGGCTCCGGGGCCAGATGGAGGCGGTCGAACGGATGCTCGAGGAGGAAAAGGGCTGCGCCGAGGTCATGCAGGTGATCGCCGGCATCCGCGGCGCGGTCAACGGCCTGATGGCGGAGGTTGTCGAGGACCACATCCACATGCATCTGGCCGCGGCCGACCTGTCGCAAAAGGACCGGGATGAAGCGGCGGCGGAACTGGTCGACGTGGTGCGCGCCTATATGAAATAGGCCGGGCGGAAAGGACACCGCCTCCGCCGCCGGAATTAGCGGCATCCCCCGCCAAGCTGCTTCAGACGCGACGCTCGACGAAGAGCAGGCGACGGACATTGCCCTGACCGCGATCGCCATCGCCACCAAGGTCGTCAATCAGACCGCAAATGCTCACCTCGCCTTTTTCGTCTGAAGAATTGGACCGATGGGGAAAATCAGGGTGGCGGCATGGCGTTTGATCGCGCCGCAACACCTGGAACGTTCCATTGATCGGAGCTCAGTTTCTTGCCGTGGTTCTCGTATCCTCGGGCACGCCGGAAGGGGACACTGTTTGCGCCCGTTCTTCGAGCTCGGCTGCGACCCACTCGAGAAACAAGTTGTAAGCGACCGCCAACAGGGTGGGTCCAAGAAAGAGCCCGATCAGCCCAAAGGCAAGCACTCCGCCGACGAGTCCAAACAAGCCGAGCAACACCGGCAGGTTGCTGTTTTGGTTGAGCAGATACGGCCGAAGAAAGTTGTCAATGCTGCTGACGAGCAGGAGCCCCCAGACGGCGACGAAGATCGCCCAGCCCATGGAACCTTGCAACAGCAACCAAAGCGCCATCGGTACCCAGAGAAACGGCGGGCCTCCCGGCACGAATGACAGTGCAAAGGTCAGGCCGCCCAACAATATCGGTTGGGGCACACCGGCGATCCAGAACCCGGTGCCGGCCAGCAAGCCCTGCGCAAGGGCAGTTCCGATCATGCCGTAGACGACACCCTTCACGGTCATACCGATGACCATCAGCAATCTCTTGGCGCGGGGACCGGCAACGCGCTCGCTGATCTGGCGCATGAAGCCGATCATACGGCGACCATGCAGGAACAAAAAGAAGGTGATGAATATGCTGAGTGCGAGCTCAAGCAGGACGGCCCCGAGGGCCGCTCCGCCTGCAAGCGCCATATCGGTGACGGGTCCCGTCAGTTTCTTGAGTTCAGCTATGAACGCTGGGGCGTCATGAGCGAGGTTCTCCCAGTAGGCCGCAACGCCTTCGCCAATGATCGGCAGGCCCTTGACCCAGTTGGGCGGCACCGACGGCCCCTCTTCCAGGACGTGCGCAATCGCTTCGGCAACAGTCTTTATATCGTCCACGAGCGCGGTCACAAGGAACGCAAGGGGTGCTGCCAAGACAAAGACGACCAGCATCGTCATTATCGCCGCGGCAGCTGGGCGATATCCTCCGACGGCACGTTCGCATTGGCGGTAGAGCGGCCAGGTCGAGAAACAGATCACCGCAGCCCACAACAAAGCCGACAGGAAGGGCCAGAGGACCAGGGCGCAACCGATCACCAGCAGGGCAAGCGCGCCCGTACCGAGAACAGGCCCTATCCATCTGCGAGAATCTGACATTGCCCGATCCGCCTCCTCCAGGGGCACCTTTTCACAGACGACACACTCGCCGGATCGAGCAGACGACGAGCCTAGGCCGGCATCCGATGGACTGCCGGCGCAGGTCCGACGAGGCTAGAGATTTGAGTGACCGCAACGTGGCTCGCTCACGAACTCATACGACGCAATGTCGGGCAATTGCCCGCCTTGCTAGGTCTCCCTCGGACAACCCGATCCATTCAGAAAGGGCCTACGTGTCCGTCCGTAGACGAATGGCTCAATACCAGCGACCGCGACCGTACCAGCCGCCGCCGCCGAGCAAGAGAACGATGAGAACGATGATGAGTAGTGTGGTGATATCCATTTGGGTCTCCTGGGAGTACCCTGGTTATCGTCGATCAAGATGATGGACGATGCTATTTTTTGCTGTACTCCAACGTAGGATGTAACGCGCCAGATGTGCCTTCGTTCCGGCGCCCAGAGGCGGGCGGCCATAAAGCCGCCCGCCGTCGTTTGGGGTGTTATTTGGCGCGGTGCCAGACGCCGTTGACGCCGTCACCCTTGACGTCGCCAGCCTTCGTGTCTTCGGCATAGGTGTAAAGCGGCTTTCCGTCGTAGGCCCACATCTGCTTGCCGGCGGTGTCCTTGACCAACGACCACTCGCCATCTGCCTTTGCATTCGCTGCGGCGTGGAAGGCCGGCCATTTCTTCAGGCAATCGGCGTCGCAGTTCGACTTGCCCTTGGTGTCCTTGTCGAACGTGTAGAGGGTCATGCCTGTATCCGTGGCCATGACCTTGCCCATCTTCGTGTCGACCATCTTGCCTGGTTCTGCGGCAAAGGCCGTCCATGACGTAGCGGCAGCCACGCCCAATGCGATCAGAAAGGTTTTCATGATTTTTCCCATCGGGGATGCCGGCGGAATGCCAGTAGTGCCCCGAAGTCTAACACATGCAAACGTGTCGCTTCGATTGCGGTTCCACGAACGCGAAGTTGGAGGCGTCTATCGGCTCGGACAAGAGCGGAACCTTGACCGACAACGTCAACCGCCGTGGCGGCTGCCTTGGTGCGGCGGAACTAGCTCTCATCTTCCGGCGGGCGGGGCGGAACCTTTATCGTGCCCCTGCGTATGCCGTCTTTGAGATTGAGAATATCCAGAAGATCATCCGCTTCATCGCGCGGCAAGTTCGACAGCAGAGAGCCGTGAAGAACGACCGGCTGCCCGGTGAAGACATCGACCACCGCCCAGACATTGTTGGCTTCGACCTTGAGACCGTACCGTAGCGTTGCCATGGTTCAGCCCAGTCCACAATCGGGGTTCACGACCTGGCCCTGATCCGCCAGATGCGGCATGGCTGAGCGACCATCGGCGTTGCCCTGAGGCGGTCTGAAGGCCCAGACAAGGACAACCGACAGGGCAAACAGAAGCAGGCAGAAGACCAAACGGGAGGACATTGCGCCTCTCCTTCTTCGAATGAGATCATCGCGGCCGGGCGTCATCAGGCTTGAGTAAGGAAACGTGCAAGCGCCTTTTGCAAGGTGTCGGCAGCCGTTCGGTTCAGGGCCCCTTCGATCGCAGTCTCCAATTCCAAACGATGAGCTTACCACATCGGCAATTGACGCGGGGCTTTATCGAGCGGACAACGGAAAACCGTGAGGGAGTGACGGTTGATGAGCCCCGACATCCGGAGAACCTCCGGCAAGCCCGCCAACAGGCGCGCGCATCCCCGCCAGCAGACACAACCGCCTCAATTGAAACTCAATCGACGCGCTATATTAAGCCAAGTAGATTTGGCCGATGTGGCTTTCGCGGTATCAGAACTTCGAACCGCCCCGATCTCCTAAATTTTCGACAGATACGCAAGCTTCGGTTCCAGTGCTTGGGCCAACGCTTCGTCTCGAAGCACATCTCGCTTCGGGACATCTGTTCGCCCGCGCCAAGCCATCTTTGAGCAGCTGTCCGGCCGACCGTGCCCAAGCACATTTTTAGAGGACTGAGACCATCATGAACACGCTAACGTTCACCAAACGCATCATCCGCAGTCCGCGCGCCCAGTCGCCTGTCCACCGTTTTCACGTTGGCCAGCTCGTTCGCTCCAGAGGGGCGCTGACGAGGGAGTCAATTGTCGGAGAAACATATCGCATTACCGCGACGCTGCCGATCCGCGACAATGCGCTCCAGTACCGCATACGCAGCAACGGCGAATGCCATGAGCGGGTAACCGATGAAGGCAATCTCGAACTCGTCAATGCCGGCAACGACGCGATCGCACGGGCCGAACGGGCGTTCAGAACTGCACACATCTTGTAAACACCAAGCCAAGCGGTCCGAACAGATCAGCCACAGGAGGCGATCATGAAGTACCACATACCGGCTCAGATCTATCTCTTCGACTATCGCGGTCTGCTTGCCTGGATTGCCCTTTCGCTCGCGATCGCCGTCGTCGTTACCACAATCCTCTTCGGGCGGATCTTGTGATGGCGCGGCGCGAAGATGAATGCACGTCTTCACGCGTCTACCCGGCCGACCCACCGCTGGCCAACTTGGCTTACCGCTAAAAGGATCACACCATGCCACTGAGCTTCCCAAACCAATCCCGAAGCTTCGATGGTGCGAGGAACGCCGTTCGCTTCCTTGGCCACGACGGCATGTTCGAAGTGCCCTTCTATGTCGAGGCGGCGGCTCTGGCCCGTGGCGCGCCCACCCGGACGACCGAGGCGGCCTGCCTCCAGGCATTCGACGCCGCACGCAACTCGATCTACGAAGTCGCAAGGGCAGCCTATGCCAACGGGCGCCGGACAATCTATATCCTCACAGCCGCGGACTTCCGCTAGATCTCGGCCGCTAGATCTCGGAAGGAAACCCGCGGCACCCGCTCGCGCCCAACACCCCTTGGTCTCACAGGATCGCCGCCCTGTTCGGCGACTTCACTGTCCACGTCCCCTCTCCCCGCAGGCGGCGACAGGGTGTGGCAACCTCAACTCCGTTGTTGAAATGCGTCCCGCTACCCTGTGGGCGACGCTGTCGCGACCGCTTGTCGCCAGCGCCTTTGGTATTATTGTTCCGCGAACCACAAACCAGGACCCGTGCATGCGGCACCCGGCAGTTTCACGGATCTGCTGAAATCACCAAGCGACAGGACTTCTCATGAAACTCGGCTTCATCGGCACCGGCGCACTCTCGTCTGCGATCGTCACCGGGCTCAAATCGCTTCCGGGCGAAACCACGCCGGTCGTGCTGTCGCCACGCAACGAAGAGATCGCGGCGGGCCTTGCCGCGCGGTTTCCCGATGTGCGGGTGGCGGCCGACAATCAGGCGGTCCTGGACGATTGCGACACGGTCATGCTTGCCGTCCGGCCACAGATCGCCCGCGAAGTGCTGCCGCTGTTGCGCTTCCGGCCGGATCACCATGTCGTCAGCCTGATCGCGACCTTCTCCTGCAATGAGATCGCCGCCATGGTCGGCCCGGTGAAGCGGGTGACCAAGGCATTGCCGATGCCGATGATCGCGATCCGCCAGGGGCCGACGATCATTTTCCCGCCGGATCCGGAAATGGCAGCGTTTTTCGGCAGGCTCGGCAAGGCGATCGAGGTTGAAAGCGAGAGCGAGTTCGATGTGCTGAGCGTGGCGACGGCCACCTATGCCAGCTACTTCAAATATCTCGAAACGATCCATGGCTGGCTGAAAGACAACGGCGTGGAGGACGCCAAGGGCCGCGACTATGTGGCCTCGCTGTTTGGGGCTTTGGGTCAGGCACCGGCAACGACACCGGATGCCAGCTTCGCGCATCTCGCCGAGGATTACGCGACACGCGGCGGCATCAACGAACAGGTGCTGCGAGAGCTGACGGAGCACGGGACGTTCGAGCGGTTCAAGGAAAGTCTCGGCGGTATTCACCGCCGCATCACCGCGGCTTCATGACGGCAAGGTCCAAACTTCAGAAGCCGAGCTCGATCACGTCGGGAGGAGTCTTGCTGTAATCGGAGTAGCGAATCCAGCGCGGTTCGACCCGGAACACCACGGCACCCTTCTCGACAAACTCTCTTTCGGCCGGAACGCTTTTCACATGCGCTTCCTGGTATCGCTCGAGATCATCGGCGGAGACCTTCGTCGCGTCGCCCTCATATTGAACGGTGATGTTGTTGTCCCAGCCGATGACGAGCGCGATGCGGCTCTGCTCCAAGAGGTTTGCGAACTTGCGGGTATGTTCGAACGTGTCGAACACGATTTCCAGGTCGTCTCGCACCGAGAAATCGATAGCCGCCGCTTCAGGCCTGCCATCCCGGCCGCAGGTCGCGATCACGGCCAAGGTGTGCTGCCTCAAGAAGTCGAGGATCATGCGTCTGGATTGAATGTCGCCCATTGCTTCATCGTCCTGGATGGCTGGGTGCGTTGCCGGCGGAACGAATTCAGGCTTTCCTGCCAAGCGCAGCTTGACAAGGCAATGGAGGGAGTCAAGGTGATCTCATAGCCATCGGCAACCATGCGGCGAACCATCAGCAGCGCGGCGCCCTTGCCGTGAGGCTATGTTGAAGAAGATCGCCACGCCTGTCGGAGGAGACAGCAGTGAAATTCCTCGAATATCTGCCCTATGCGCTTGGATGTGCGGCCGGCCTGCTTCTGGCTCTGCTGATCGGTGCGGTCTGCAACCTGACGGAAGACGTAGCGCTGCTCGAGTCCGTGGCATTGGTCGTGCTCGGCGGCGGTGTGGCCGAATGGTACTGGAACCAGTTAAGCCGCCGGTAACGGGCGAGCCTGCATATCTTGGCCCTGTTCACGCATGGGGCCGCCATGACCGAAATCGCCAGTCCGAATCAAGCCGCCGGCAAGCGCCCCGGCCCTATCGTCATGGTCACGGCGGGCGGTGAGAACCCGTGGATCATGATCAACGCGCTCGCTGGCCGCTTTTCCGATGTGACCGTCATCGAGGAACAGCCGGAATCCAAGGGCCTGTTCCTGCGTCGCCGCGCCCGCAAGCTCGGCTGGCCGATGGCGCTCGGGCAGCTTGCCACCATGATCGCCTCGCGCTTCGGCAAGCGTTTTACCCGTAGCCGCGCGGAAGAAATCTTCGCCACCTACAAGGTCTCGGGAAAACTCGATTCGTCGATCCCGATCAAATCCGTGGCTTCGATCAACGACGCCGACGCCATCAAGCAAATCCGCGCGCTGAAACCCGGCGTCATCTTCCTCATCAGCTGCCGCTTGCTGAAGGCCGAAACGCTTGCCGCGATCCCCTGCCCGGTCCTCAATTTCCATGCCGGCATCAACCCCACCTATCGCGGCCTGATGGGCGGCTACTGGGCGCTGGTCAACGACGATGCGGAGAACTTCGGCGCGACCGTGCATCTGGTCGATGCCGGCGTCGACACCGGCGGCGTACTCTACCAGTCACGCCAAAGGCCGAGCCAAAGCGACACGATGCACACCTATCCGCTGCTGCAGACGGCTGCTTCCACCGATATTGCGATTGCCGCAGTCACAGATGCGCTTGACGGAAAACTGCGGCCCGTCGATGTCGCAGGTCCGTCACGGCAATGGTTTCACCCGCCAATCTGGGCCTGGGTGTGGAATGGGCTCACACGTCGTATCTGGTAAGCGGTGCAAAGGGTTAACGTTCCTGTCACATGCGCGCTAAAAGCCTGAAACTGTGGGCAATCCGCTCCGAACGGCATTGACACGCCCGGCCGCTCGACCGACGCTCGCGCGTCCCGTGAAGCGCGCCCGCGGCGGCTCGTCGCCCAGCGTCGTTTTTGGACATATCCGACGTCGTGGCGAGATGAGCCCGGACGCCTGTACATGCGCATTGTCGCACCTACAGCGCTGCGCGTCGTATCAGGCGCGCAAAGGTCGCTGTAGCGCTTTAGAGTGCTGCATGTTTTTGATCCTTAATCGGCTCCGATTAAAGGAAACATGCAGGGGAGGAGAACGACACCCGATGGCAGATCGCATTATCGTCTACTGGCGCGACATTCCGGCCCAGGTCATCATCAAGAAGGGCCGCACGACGGCGAAGCGCGAGCTGTCGCTGCGTTTCACCGAGGCGATCGACATGTGCGCGATGCGCACCGGTGCCGCCGAAACCGACGATTATCTCGCCGAATGGCGCAAGGCCGATCCGGTGCCGGTGTCCGACGATCTGGAAGCGGAAGCCGACGGCGCTGCCGCCGAGCTTGAAGCCGCCTATGACCGCGAACGCCTCGTGGCGCTCGTCAAAGCCGGAGGCCGTGACAATGGCTGACGCCAAGCCCGCAGGCGAACCGAAGATCATGAAGGGCAACGCAGCACCTGGGGCAAAGGCTGCGACAGGCGCCTATACCCCGACCGGGGTTTCTCCGAGCCGCCGGTCGCGCCACAAATATACGGTTCGCCTCTGGGCCGTGCGCAACTCCCGTTTCCTCGAGTGGTTCTACAACCGCTTCGCCGATGTATTCCTGCTCTTGCATCCGCTCTGGAACGCCCTCGGCTACGGCCGGGTCGAGCGACCGATCACCTTCGTCGAGCGTCACGTCAAGGGTTTCCTCTTCGACTGTCGCATGTGCGGCCAGTGCGCGCTGTCTTCAACTGGCATGTCCTGCCCGATGAACTGTCCGAAGCAGCTGCGCAATGGCCCCTGCGGCGGCGTGCGCGCCAACGGCAATTGCGAGGTCGAGCCGGATATGCCCTGCGTCTGGGTGCAGGCCTGGAAGGGCTCGCAGAACATGGAGAAGGGCAATGCGATCATGAACGTGCAAAAGCCGGTCAACCAGTCGCTGCGCGAAACTTCGTCCTGGCTGCGCGTGACGGCGGAAGCCGCAGCGCAGCGTGAAGCGGCATCCAAGGAAGGCCAGGCATGAGCCCCGATATCAATCCCTTCGATCCCGGCGCGCCGCTTGAGCCCCTGCCCGGCCATTCCTCCCGCGGCCGTCTGGAGCGTGTTCTGCGTCGCGGCGAATTTGCCGTCACCGCCGAGCTCAACCCGCCCGACAGCGCCAACCCGCAGGACGTCTACGAACGCGCCGCGGTCTTCGACGGCTGGGTCGACGGCATCAACGCGGTGGATGCATCCGGCGCCAACTGCCACATGTCCTCGGTCGGCATCTGCGCGCTTTTGACCCGCATGGGCTATGCGCCGATCATGCAGATCGCCTGCCGCGACAAGAATCGCATCGCCATCCAGGGCGACGTGCTCGGCGCTTCGGCCATGGGCGTGCAGAACATCATGTGCCTGACCGGCGACGGCGTGCAGGCCGGCGACCAGCCGGGCGCAAAGCCGGTCTTCGACCTCGACTGCATGTCGCTGCTCGAAACCGTGCGCATCATGCGCGACAACTCGAAGTTCCTTTCCGGCCGCAAGCTGACGACGCCGCCGCAGGTGTTCCTCGGCGCCGCCATCAACCCCTTCGCCCCGCCTTACGATTTCCGCCCCTATCGTCTCGCCAAGAAGATCGAGGCCGGCGCGCAGTTCGTGCAGAGCCAGTACTGCTTCGACGTGCCGATGTTCCGCGAATACATGAAGAAGGTGCGCGACCTCGGCTTGCACGAGAAGTGCTATATCCTCGTCGGCGTCGGGCCGATGGCATCGGCCAAGACCGCCCGCTGGATCCGCTCCAACGTTCCGGGCATCCATATCCCCGACAGCGTCATTACCCGCCTGGAAGGCGCGCAGGACCAGAAGAAGGAAGGCAAGCAGCTCTGCATCGACATCATCAACGAGGTGAAGGAGATCGAAGGTGTCTCCGGCATCCACGTGATGGCCTATCGCCAGGAAGAATATGTCGCAGAGATCGTGCATGAATCGGGCGTGCTGAAGGGCCGCCGGCCCTGGAAGCACGAGACGCTGCCTGAGGATGCGCTCGTTGCCGAGCGGCTGGAGCATATTCGCGAAGGCAAGGAAGAAAACCAGCAGGAGATGGCCGAAGCCGCAGCCCATCATCCGCACTGACCAGACCGCAGACAAAACCGGCGCCTATCAGAAGGCGCCTATCATCGACTTCCTGGGCGTGATTACATAGCCCGACGCCAATTGACAAAGGACCCTGCATGACCCGGACCATCGTCGCTTCCGCCACCCGCGAGATCATCATCGGCTTCGACCAGCCGTTCTGCGTCATCGGCGAACGCATCAACCCGACCGGCCGCAAGAAACTCGCCGCCGAAATGATCGAGGGCAACTTCGACACGGTGATCAAGGATGCGCTGGAGCAGGTGGCAGCGGGCGCGACGATGCTCGACGTTAACGCCGGCGTCACCGCCGTCAACCCGAACGAGACCGAGCCGCCGCTGCTCGTCAAGACGCTCGAAATCGTCCAGGGCCTCGTCGATGTACCGCTGGCGATCGACAGTTCCGTCACCGCCGCGATCGAGGCGGCACTGCGCGTTGCCAAGGGCCGCCCGCTGGTCAATTCCGTCACCGGCGAAGAGGAGAAGCTCGAGGCGATCCTCCCGCTCGTCAAGAAATACGACGTACCGGTGGTGGCTATCTCCAACGATGAAACCGGAATCTCGATGGACCCGGACGTGCGTTTCGCCGTCGCCAAGAAGATCGTCGAGCGCGCCCTGGATCACGGCATCAAGCCGCACGACATCGTTGTCGATCCGCTGGTCATGCCGATCGGCGCCCTGGGCGACGCTGGCCGGCAGGTCTTCGCGCTGCTGCGGCGGCTCCGCGAGGAGCTCAAGGTCAACACCACCTGCGGCCTCTCCAACATCTCCTTCGGCCTGCCGCACCGCCACGGCATCAATGCCGGCTTCATCCCGATGGTCATCGGCGCCGGCATGACGTCGGCCATCATGAACCCCTGCCGCCCGCAGGAAATGGAGGCCGTGCGCGCCGCCAACGTTCTGAACGGCACCGACCCGAACTGCACCCACTGGATCAAGACCTATCGCGACCACAAGCCGGCCGACGGTGGCCACGTCGTTGCGGCCGCACCGGCAGCCGCCAGCGGTGGACGCCGCGGCGGTCGCGCGGCCCGCACCGGCGGTGCGGCAGCGAGCGAGTAGGTTACGTCTTGCGAGGGGGAACGGCATGAGAAGCCATCCGCGTCTCGTCGCCGCCCTCCTCCCGTCGCATTCGCGGTGATACAAACGGGAGCGCTATACCACCGACTTCGGCACCCCACCTCACAGCACAAGGGATCACCATGACACGCCGCCTTCGCCTCGACGCCGCGACCCTCTGGTTCGAAGCCCCCTTCGTCATCGCCGTCCGGCTGCAGGAGATGCAGATGGCGGCGCTTACGGGCAAGTCCCACGACGTAACCGAGCTTCACCGCATGATCTCCGAGAAGATTGCGGCCTCAGCGGAAAGCGTCATGGCCGTGAACATGGCCCTTTGGAAAGCTGCCTTCGACAACACGCTGCGGCTGATGGCCGGCGGCACGGCCTCCGGCCACGGAACGGCGATTGCGTCCGCAGCGCTCAGGCCCTATGGCAAGCGGGTGCGCAGCAACGCCCGGCGTCTATCGCGCAAGTAGCCTGACCGGCCACCAAGCCTCACGCCTTAACTGTTTGAAACAGATGCTTCCATGTCGGGATTGGACAACTATCGGGCGGCGTTCCGGTGCAGTCTGAAACCGTTTAGCCGTGCTTCGCTCACCTGTTGAAGCGGACCTGACGAAAGACTAGAGCATGCGCATCGAAGGCACTTCCGAGATCGAGACCAACATGACCGAAGCCGCGCAAAAGGAACCTCTGGTGCTGTTCATGCCTTCGGGCAAACGCGGCCGCTTCCCGGTGGGCACCCCGGTTCTCGATGCGGCGCGCAAGCTCGGCGTCTATGTTGAAAGTGTGTGCGGCGGGCGGGCCACCTGCGGGCGCTGTCAGATCGTGGTGCAGGAAGGTAACTTCGCCAAACACAAGATCGTTTCCTCCAACGAGCACATCTCGGAAAAGGGCGCCAAGGAAGATCGCTACGAGAAGATCCGCGGCCTGCCCGATGGCCGCCGCCTCTCCTGTTCCGCCCAGATCCTCGGCGACCTCGTCATCGACGTGCCGCAGGACACTGTCATCAACGCGCAGGTCGTGCGCAAGGCCGCGACCGATCGGGTGATCGAGCGCAATGCCGCCGTCCAGCTCTGCTATGTCGAGGTGGACGAGCCCGACATGCACAAGCCGCTCGGCGACCTCGACCGTCTCAAGGTGATGCTGGAAAAGGACTGGGGCTGGAAGGATCTCCTGATTGCGCCGCACCTGATCCCGCAGGTCCAGACGATCCTGCGCAAGGGCAACTGGGCCGTCACCGCCGCCATCCACCGCGACATGGATTCGTCCCGCCCCTTCATCGTCGGCCTGTGGCCGGGCCTGAAGAACGAGGCCTATGGCGTTGCCTGCGACATCGGCTCGACCACCATCGCGATGCATCTGGTGTCGCTGCTCTCGGGCCGCATCGTCGGCTCCTCTGGCGCCTCCAATCCGCAGATCCGCTTCGGCGAAGACCTGATGAGCCGCGTCTCCTATGTGATGATGAACCCGGACGGCCGGGAAGCCATGACCAAGGCGGTGCGCGAAGCGGTCAACGGCCTCATCGGCAAGGTCTGCGCCGAGGGTGAGGTCGACCGCCACGACATTCTCGACATGGTCTTCGTTGGCAACCCGATCATGCACCACCTGTTCCTCGGCATCGACCCGACGGAACTCGGCCAGGCGCCGTTTGCGCTCGCCGTCTCCGGCGCGCTGCAATATTGGGCGCACGAGATCGACATCGACGTCAACCGCGGCGCGCGGCTCTATATGCTGCCCTGCATCGCCGGCCACGTCGGCGCCGATGCGGCGGGTGCCACGCTCGCCGAAGGTCCCTATCGCCAGGACAAGATGATGCTGCTCGTCGATGTCGGCACCAATGCCGAGATCGTGCTCGGCAACAAGGACCGCGTCGTCGCCGCCTCGTCACCGACAGGCCCAGCCTTCGAGGGTGCTGAAATCTCCTCGGGCCAGCGCGCCGCCCCCGGCGCCATCGAGCGCGTGCGTATCGACCCCGAAACGCTGGAACCGCGCTTCCGGGTGATCGGCGTCGACAAGTGGTCGGACGAGGAAGGTTTTGCCGAGGCGGCCGCCTCCGTCGGCGTGACAGGCATCTGCGGCTCGGCGATCATCGAGATCGTCGCCGAGATGTACCTTTCCGGCATCATCTCGCAGGATGGCGTCGTCGATGGCGCGATGGCGGCGAAAAGCCCGCGCATCATCCCCAACGGCCGCACCTTCTCCTATCTGCTGCACGAGGGCGAACAGCGCATTACCGTGACGCAGAACGACATCCGCGCCATCCAGCTTGCGAAAGCTGCCCTCTATGCCGGCATCAAGCTGTTGATGGAGAAGCTCGATATCGAGCATGTCGACACCATCCGCTTTGCCGGCGCCTTCGGCTCCTTCATCGACCCGAAATACGCGATGGTCCTGGGCCTCATTCCGGACTGCGACCTCGACGAGGTCAAGGCCGTCGGCAACGCCGCCGGCACCGGCGCGCTGATGGCGCTGCTTAACCGCGGCCACCGTCGCGAGATCGAGCAAACCGTCAGCAAAATCGAGAAGATAGAGACGGCGCTTGAATCAAAGTTTCAGGAGCACTTCGTCAACGCCATGGCGATGCCGAACAAGGTCGACGCCTTCCCGAAGCTTTCTGCAGTCGTGACTTTGCCGGAGCGCAAGGTGACGGGCGATGATGGCGAGGGTGGCGGTCGTCGGCGGAGAAGAAGCCGGGAGTAGAGTGAGTCGGCTAAGCTGCCGTCTTCAGACCGTCATCTCAAGGCGCTCATCAGCGTCCTGGGCAGCGGCCCGCCTCGCTCGTCATGAAGCTCGAGCGAGACCGTCTCGAACAGAACCTCGATCGTTACGTCGTTAAAGGATATGAGCCAGAAACGCGGATTGAGGACTTTCCATTTGGCCGCTTCGTCACCGTCCACGACTTCATTGAACGCCCATGGACGGATTGGGTACCTGCACTCCGGCAGGCCATCGACATTCATCGGCGTAATCCGGAAATCGATAACGTCGCCGAACTTGAGAACGACATTACCGCCGCCAGCGCTCGGAGCAGCTTCATAACAGACAAAAGCGCTGAGCCCATCGTAGAGCACAGCGGGATTTGCGACAGTTCCCAACGCGGGAAAAGCCTCCTGCGGTATCGATATCTGCATGATTTGATTGTGGGCACTGTTTCTGTTGACGACGAGATGGTTCCGGTCAGCCGCCACTTTGTCAACTCTTCTGCCGTCTCGCACCGTCTGGAACGCTGCCTGACCTCTTCACCAGACGTGGACACTCGATATTTCGGCTTGCCTTAATTCCGGCGGCGGGCGACGGTCTGATGAATCGTATTCTTTGAACTGGCATCCAAAACCCATGAACGACAAGATTCTCGATACCCTGACCGGCATGTACTTCACCGTCGACGATCCCGATGGCACCTATGGCACCGGCCAGGTGGTCCGTCTCGCCGCCGAAGGCATCTATTTCATTCGCTACGACGGCAACGAGGTGGAGCTGCCGATGGAGCTCGTCTCGCTCGGCGAGATGCTGCAGACGACCGAAGAAGATTACAAGCTCTGGCGGTTCTTCGACACGATCGAGGAACGGGACAAGTGGATCGAATGGCTGGATGCGCCATCAAAGCCACGCGTCGTCACGCTGGTGCGGCCGACACCAACAAAATAAAGGTTCGCCGCAACGCTCTCGGCCGCCAACCCTGCCGCTCCTCGCGCGAAATCGGGCAACCCACCAGACTGGTCGGAAGGTGGAGACGACGGCCGTCCCGAAGCTTTCGGCCGCCGTCATTGCCAAAGGGCAAACTGGCGGCGGACGAAGGCGGCCACGGGGCATCGATGGCCATCAAGGCTTCGAACCCATGGCCACCGTCAAGCAGGCGTGCTGATCAGTAATACGGCGACACGCATTCCTGGCGCGGCCCGTAATAGGGCTGGAAAGTGTTGTCGTAGGCGTTGTACGAGCGGTAGCGGTCATAGCACCATTCGACATGCGCAGACGGCGCGTTGGAATAGACCCTGCGAGGTGGCTGCGCGATCGCGCCACCGATAACCACTCCTGCCCCGAATGCCGCCAGAGGATACCACCATCCGTCACTGTGCCGACGGTAACCGTCGCGACGGTAGCGGTAGCCCTCGTAGCCATTGTAATAGCCGTATCGTGGACCTGCATTGTAACGGTTGCCGCCGTAACGGTAGCCGTTATACCCGCGTTTGTGCGGCGGTCCGCCGTAGTGACCTGGCTTGTGGTGGATCAACTCGACAGGCTGGGAAACTGACTGCCCCACCGAAACGGGAGACATGGGCACGGCCTGCGCCGAGACCGCCGACAGTGCCGTAGCCGCGGCTACGAGTACTGCACCTATTCTTTTCATGGCATCGTCCAACTGTTGTTCGTCGGGTCATTTTCCGGCACCCGTCATGAACCTCAGATGAACGTGCGCAGCTTGGCGCAGCGTCGAACCTCAAAGCAGCGGGAGCCCATGACCAGATGAAGATCATCATTCCGTAGTGGGGCCAACAAAAAAGGCCGGGGCGAAACCGCACCGACCTTCCTCATCATCGCTCTTACACCAGTGCCAGTACATCCGTGGTCAAAAGTCTAAAGCGACGCGGCGATTGCGAGCGGCGAGAATTTTCAGCGCTCATAAGCAATACCGATGGCCGGGTGTATACGGGGCGATTGTGTTCGAAACAAGGTTGGAAGCGCGCCGCCCTCGATGCGACGCCAAACCAACCGGGCTCGACACTTCACCCCACCTTCGCCGCAAACGCTGCGAGCAGCCCTGCCCAGCCACCGTCGGAATCAAGCGAAGCACGGGCCACCTCCGCCTTCGCGCCGTAGTTGGCGAGGTCGCGATGTTCGAGCCGCACGGTGGTGCCGCCTTCCGGCGTGGGTTCGAAGGTCACCTCCACCTCGGTTGCGAAATCGGTATCGAAGGTCCATTCGGCATTGAGCTGCCAGGCGAAGAGGATCCGCTTCGGCGGCTCATAGGCGAGCACCCGCCCCCAGTCCTTTTCCTCGCCCGAGGTGCCCACCTCATACCAACGGCCGCCGGCGGCGGGCTCGACGATAACAGCCCTCTGGCCGCTCGCCGTTAGGCTGTGGGTCTTCAGCCACCAGTCGCCCATGCGCGCGACGAAGATCTCGAAGGCGCGCTCCGGTGGAGCGTTGACGGTTACGGATTTGCGCACCGGCGCCGGCTCGATCATATGCATATCCTTTCCTCCCGTTGCTGACGTGGTCGCGGCGGAGGCGTGTCGACTGTAGGGCTTCCGCCCCCTATCGCTCCGGTTCCCTCGGCTCAGTTCCCGAAGCCTCGTCGCTTTCGGCCAGCGCCTTGAAGGCGGCTAACTGATCCTCCCAGAAGCGGTCCAGCCATTGCCTGAGCGGCCCGAGGCCCGCCGGATCGATCGAATAGATGCGCCTCTGGCCCTGAGGCTCGTCGGTGACCAGCCCCGCCTGCTTCAGCACCTTCAGATGCTGCGAGATCGCCGGCTGCGAGACCGGCAGGGACCGGGCGACATCAGCAACCGAGGAACGTCCCTTGGCAAGTTTCTCGAAGATCGCCCGGCGCGTCGGGTCTGCGAGCGCAGTGAGCACTTTTCCTTCATAAGCCATGACTTATCATAAGGCGCTACTTATGAGAGTCAACCGTTAGCGCCGCCACGCAAAAGCGCCGCGCATTCGAGAGAACACGCGGCGCTTGGGTTGAGAGCGGTGGCGGACCGCCTTATTGCGGCGTCAGGTCGAAGCCAAACCACTTTTCGGACAGGCGCTTGATGGTGCCGTCGGCCTTGGCGGCCGCGATGGCGTCGTCGAACAGCGCCTTCAGCTCGGTATCGCTCTTGCGCAGACCGACGGAGCTGCCGGCGCCGAGGAAGCCGCCCTGGAAACGGGGGCCGACGATGACCATGTCGCTATTGGCCGGCTTTTCGACCGCGGTCTTCAGATAGCCCATCGACGCCATGACGAAATCGACGCGGCCGGCGACGAGATCGAGGTCGTGCTGCTCGGTCGTCTTGTACTCGCGCACCTCGACGACGTCCTTCAGGTATTCGTCGATGAAACGTGCGGCGATCGAGGCGGTCTGGACGCCGACGGTCTTGCCTTCGACCAGCGGCTTCAATTCATCGACCGCCTTGCGCGCGCCGGCCTCGTTGGAGGCGAGCGAGAACAGTTCGCCCTTCATCGGCAGCGTTTCGAGCTCGCCGCCCTTCAGCGTCGCGAAGGCCTGGCCGGTGCTGCCGTAGGACATCGAGAAGTCGATGACTTCCTTGCGCTTTTCGGTCGCCGACATGCCGGCCATGATCGCGTCGAACTTGCCGGCGTTGAGCGCCGGGATCAGGCCGTCGAAGGATTGGGCGATGATGGTGCATTCGACCTTCATATGCTCGCAGAGATATTTGCTGAGCTCGATCTCGTAGCCGTCGAGCGTGCCGTCCGCCTTCGTCAGGTTATAGGGCGGAAAGGCGCCTTCGGTGGCGATCGTGATCTTGGTCCACTTCTTGTCTTCGGCCTGAGCCGGCATGGACATCAGCCCCGCGGCAACGGCAAGCGCCGAAGCCATGATTGCGGTCATCTTTTTCATTACAGCATTCCCCTTTTTGTGGATGTTGATTGGTTTGGTTGTTGGTAATCGGTCTGCAGCTCGCGGCAGATCTCAACTCTTGATGAACTGGCGGAAGCGTTCGGACTTCGAACGGGTGAAGACCTCGTGCGGCGGCCCCTCCTCCTCGATCGTTCCCTTGTGCACGAACACGACGCGGCTCGAGACGTCGCGGGCAAAGCCCATCTCGTGGGTCACCACCAGCATGGTCCGCCCCTCCTCGGCCAGCCCCCGCATCACGCGCAGCACCTCGCCCACCAGTTCCGGGTCGAGCGCCGAGGTCGGTTCGTCGAACAGCATCGCCTTCGGGCGCATGGCGAGTGCGCGGGCGATCGCGGCGCGCTGCTGCTGGCCGCCGGAGAGATGCGAGGGATAGTGGTTGCGCTTGTCCGCGATGCCGACCTTGGCAAGCAGCGCTTCGGCCTCTTCCATCGCCTCGGCGCGCGGGCGCTTCAGCACATGCACCGGCGCCTCGATGACGTTTTCGAGCACGGTCTTGTGGGACCAGAGATTGAAGCTCTGGAACACCATGCCGAGTTCGGAGCGGAGGCGGTCCACCTGCTTCTGATCGGCCGGACGGCTGCGCCCGTCGCTCAGCGTCTTCAGCCGGATCGCCTCGCCGGCGACCTCGATCGTACCCGAATTCGGTACTTCCAGCATGTTGATGCAGCGAAGCAGTGTCGACTTGCCCGATCCGGACGATCCGAGAATGGAAATCACTTCGCCCTCGCGTGCGTCAAGTGACACGCCTTTCAGGACTTCGACGGGGCCGAAGCTCTTGTGAAGATCGTGCACGCGGATGGCAACCGGTGCGGTGACGGCGGCGGACATGTTCAATGGGCTTCTCCCTTGAGTTCGGCAGAGATCGCCAGCGGCGCGCGCAGTTGCGGGCTCAGCCTGTGTTCGGCGAAAGCGACGAGCCGGGTCAGCGCGAAGTTGATGGCGAGATAGATGACCCCCGCGACGACGAAGACCTCGATCACCCGGTAGCTCTCCGAAATGAGCTTGGCGGCGACGCCAGTGATTTCCATCAGCGTGATGATCGAGGCGAGCGAGGTCGCCTTGACCATGGAGATCATCTCGTTGCCGTAGCCGGGCAGCGCCTGGCGAAGCGCTTGCGGCATGACGATGCGGCGGAAGATCATGAAGCGCCCCATGCCACAGGCCCGCGCCGCCTCGACCTGGCCGTGCGGGACCGAAAGCAGCCCGCCGCGGATGATCTCGCTGGCATAGGCGGCCGTGTTCAGCATCAGCGCCAGCACCGCGCACCAGTAGGGTTCACGGAGGATCGGCCAGAAAATGCTGTGGCGCACGGCCGGAAACTGGCTGAGACCGTAATAGATCAGGAAGATCTGCACGAGCAGCGGCGTTCCGCGAAACAGGAACACATAGACGCGGGCAAAGAGATCGAGCGCGAGAATGCCTGACAGACGCGCGAGCGCCAGCCCCAGGGCCAGCACCGAGCCGAGCACGATCGACGTGGCGGCAAGCTCAAGCGTCAGCGGCAGGGCCGCCGCCAAGCTCCAGAAGGTTTCGAGGGCAAATTTGATATCCATCAGCCCCTCCTGACGCCGCGCGAGAACCGGCGTTCGGTGACCTGAAGAACGAGGCCCGAGACCGTGGAAATCGCGAGATAGATCATCGCCGCGATGAAGAAGAAGTCGAACGGGCGGCTGGTCGATCCGGCGCCGATCTGCGCCTGGCGCAGCAGTTCGACGACGCCCGTGACCGAGACCAGCGCCGATTCCTTCAGCACCACCTGCCAGACATTGCCGAGGCCGGGCAGCGCGTAACGCAGCGTCAGAGGCGCGGTGATGCGACGGAACTTGAGGAGCCGCCCCATGCCGCAGGCGGTTGCCGCCTCCAGTTCGCCCGGATGCACGGCGCGAAAGGCGCCGCGATAGACCTCGGTCTGCTGCGCGCCCGAGGTGATGCCGACCGCAAGCGCGCCAGCGATGAAGCCCGGGAAACTGACGAAACCCTCCGCTCCGAACAATTGACCGACGGCCGTCACCACGGCACTGCCGCCGAAATAGAAGAGATAGATGACCAGCAGGTCGGGAATGCCGCGCAGGAGGGTTGTGTAGGCTTCGGCAAGTGAGCGAAGCAGCGGACCACCTGAAATTTTCGCCCAGGCACCGAAGGTGCCGATGACGCCGCCGATCGCAAAACCTGCGATCGCGATCAGGATCGTCATCCACGCGCCGGCCGCCAGCGCCGGCCCCCAGCCGTCAGGCCCGAAGCTAATGATGTCAAGGAAACCGGGCCCAGTCATCGCAGCGCCTCCCTTCGCTTGTCGACCGATGACTTAACCATGGCTCACTCCGGGGATCGGCGGGTCGACATCATCAGGGATGGGATTGACGAAGGGCGTGCCCTCCAGCCGTGCCGCGTGGTCGGCCTTGGCGGCGGCGATGAGCGCCGGATCGAGGATCAGCTCGATCGCCGTGCTCGCCATCACCTTTGCCGCATGCTCCATGCCCTTGTGGGCGGCCGGAAGCTTGCCTTGCGCGACCAGCTGCCAGGAGTGGCCGGGCGTGCCGATCGCGTAAGTTGCGCCGCGCATCTGCACCGTCGGCACCACCCAGCTGACCGTTCCGACATCGGTGGAGCCGACGAGGGTTCCGGCGCCGTTTTCCGGCGGGAAGATCGTGTCGCAGAGCGAAATGCCGCGGCGCAGTCTCAGGCCGAACCGCTCGAAGGCGGAGGCGATATCCTCGCCGGTAAAGGTCTCCTGGAATTTTGCCGCCATCCTGCGGTCGTCCTCATCGAACTGAGGCGGCCCCAGATGCTCGAGCTGGCGATGCATCAGCGCCTCGAGCGGCGTGTTGCCGATCAGGTTGGCGTCACCGCTGACGATCTCGTCCGTGACCGTCGTTCCCGTCATCAGCGCCGCACCCTTCGCCACGCTGCGGACGCGTTCGACGAGGTCAAGTAGCTCCGGCAGGCTGCGGGCGCGAACGAGATAGCGCGCCTTCGCGCGGGCCTGGACCACGTTGGGCGCATTGCCGCCCGTATCCGTCACCGCATAGTGGATCCGCGCCGACGACGGCATGTGCTCACGCAGATAGTTGACCCCGACATTCATCAGCTCAAGCGCATCGAGCGCGCTGCGGCCGAGATGCGGTGCCGCCGACGCATGCGACGCCCGACCGCTGAAGCGGAAGTCGAGCTCGTTGCAGGCGAGCGAGATCGGGTTGTTGACACCGGCAAAGGGCGCCGGATGCCAGGAGATCGCAATATCGACATCGTCGAACACGCCGGCACGAACCATGAAACCCTTGGAAGAGCCGCCCTCTTCCGCCGGGCAGCCGTAATAGCGGACCCGCCCCTTGATGCCGTTGGCGGCGAGGTAATCCTTGACGGCGGTGGCCGCCATCAGCGAACCGGCGCCGAGCAAGTTGTGGCCGCAGCCGTGGCCATTGCCGCCTTCGCTGAGCGGCCGTTCCTCGGCAACACCTGCCTCCTGGCTCAGGCCCGGCAACGCATCGAACTCGCCGAGAATGGCGATGACCGGTCCGCCCTCGCCCGCCTCGCCCATGACCGCCGTCGGCATGCCGGCAATGCCACGCGACACGCGGAAACCCTCGGCCTCCAGGAGGCGCGCATGCTCGGCCGACGAGCGAAACTCCTCGTAGTTGGTTTCCGGCGTATCCCAGACCCGGTCGCTGAGCACGAAAAACCGCTCGCGCTTGGCTTCAAGGAGGTCCCAGACGGCATCGGCATTTTTCATCGTTTATTAACTTCCGCAACAATAGTAACCAGAATTGGCGCCAATTTATGATAACATTTTTGGATACACAAGAGGGTCATGAAATATTTCCACCGATGTGCACAACAGCGAAAGGCGGACAAGGAAAGCCGTTCTGGCGCATTGAATTGTCCAGGGCAGCATCATAGTTTCTCCAAAAATGGAACCAATTTCGCCGCAGCAGGCGACGTGAGCCACGCGCAGGCGACGTGAGGCGCGAGGAAGACCATGCGGCAAGAGAGAGTGTAAGGCAGGAATGAGCGACGATCTGACGGAAATGCTGGCGGCCGAGGAAAAGCCCGAGGAGAAGAAGGATGTCACCGACCTGTTGCTGCACGACATCCTGACCGGGACATTGCCGGCGGGCACCTGGCTGAAGCAGATCGACCTGGAGCGCCGCTACGATTGCACCCGGCCGGAGGTGCGCCGGGCACTCGACCGGCTGTCGCAGCGACGGCTGGTGCAGCACAATCCCAACCGCGGCTATCAGGTCTACGAACTTGACGACCAGCGCACGCGGGAGATCAGCGATATCCGCGTGATCCTGGAGACCGGCGTCGCCGACCGGATGATCGCCAATGTCACGCCTGCGGCCATTGCCGAGCTGCGTGGGCTTGCCCGTCGGTTCGACGAAATGTCGTTCCGAGGCTCCATCATGGAGCACTACGACGCCAACCTCGCCTTTCACCGCGCGCTTCTGCTTCTTGCCGGCAACTCCGAACTTGTCGACGTCGTCGCCGAAATTCGCCAGCGAACGGTATCGGCCCCGGTTTCGCAATGGCGCACGCGTGCCCGCATCGAGCAATCGGCGCGCGAGCACCACCTGATGGTCGATGCGCTGGAAGCCAGGGATCTGGCTGAACTGAAGCGTCTGATCGAAATCCACATCCGCCAGGCGCCGATCAGGACCTGAGCGTCTGGCCTTTCGGCGCTTCGCCGGTCAGGCGCCTACGCAGTGCCGAAGACTGAGCCAAGAGGGGACGGCAACTTTGCACCACTTGCGGGCATGCCGAGTTGCCGTTGTTTGACGGTTGGTGGCGAGCGACATAGCAAGGGAAATACCGGCTGCGCTGATTGCCGAGAAATCGCTGAGTTTTTGAGATGATGAAGACGCTGGCCGGCAGGACGATAGAGGAGTTTCGCAGATGCGCGTTCTACATGGATGGAGAGCTTCTGGCTGAACACGTCCTACTGTTTTTCAAAATCGAGGGCTCTTGGTACTCCATCTCGTTTTCCGATGGCGAAATGACGTTTCGACGACAACAGGAAGAGCCGCAACTGAGCGAACGTGATGGCTTTGACACGGATTTTTCCTACCCGGTTTTCACCGTCGATTCGCTCAGCAAATATGCAGGCAGAGAAGTACGTTCCACCTCGCTCTATATCGCTAAAATCCCTACCAGAGATCTTTTTGGGATTTATGTATCCTACGGCGACAACGGGTTCAGCTTTCTCGATGAAGCGAATGGCGATTATTGCTATCTTCAGGATGGTACTCTCGATACCACCGATGACAGCTTTGAACTGCTGAACCGGGATCTCTACCTGGAGATCTGAGGCGACTATTAATGTCCGCTTCGGGCCGATAAGGTCCTTGGGAACGCACGACCGTGAGGGGTAGTTCAAGCCCCTCAATCTGACGCATGACCGGCGCCGACGACTCCATGAATTGGAGCGCCGGCTTGGCCTAGCGAAGCGCCTCAGGCGAAAGCTACCCTCCAAGCGCGATCGTAACCGCCACCAGTACCGCGCCGATCGCGGCCATGGAGAAAGCCGCCTTCAGGTCGCGGCCCGTGACGGCCTTGTGCCTGGGATCGTGGCCGAGCGCCCTCACCCTCAAAGGCAGCGCCTCGGTTTCCTTGGGCGAGGATACGCGGCGCGTCGTCCGGTAGGTTATCGAGAAACCTCTCGCGGGCGCGGGGCAGCGAGGGTGATCAAGCAGCCGTCACGCTAGGCCCCGTTTGACGTCGTGCGAAGGCTTCACTCAGCCGAAAATTTCACCGTCACGCCGCGCTGGCGAAAGTATGCCTGCATCAGCTTCCTGCCGGAACGGTTGTTCTGCACGAGCCTGGCCGGGTCGAATACGGCTTCTTTCAACCCCGCCCGCGCCAACGCTGCCTTGAGGGTCGCAATATGCACGTCGATGTCGGCATTGTCCGCCTGGAGCGATTCATAAATGCGGTTGGTTGCATCTGCTACGGTCGGTTCGCTCACGGTTACACTCCTGTTGGTGTGTGGCTGGCGCTCGCCACATTCGTCGGCTTGACCCTATTGTGAAGAAAAATGCCCACGTCAATGGGTGACGATCGATTGGAGCATCGCGTCCGCTTTCGAAAATGCGGCACCGCAAGCAGACCAGGAACCGGCCCTTTCGGTCGAGACGCCACGGCTGCTTCGCGCCACAACGCCGGTTGCGATTGATCCGAGCGCGGCGCCTGCGGCGAAAGCTAACCGCCAAACAGGATTGTTACCGCCACCAGCACCGCGCCGATCGCCGTCATCGCAAAGGCCATCGGCCAGGGGCTACGGCCCGTGTATTGCCCGAGCCGCGCGCCGACGACGAAGAGCATGACGAGCGCAATACCGTTGGAAACGCGCATCGCCAGCGCGACATCGTCGATCAACAGGAAGGGAATGCTAGGCGGCAGCGTCGAGGTGACGACGAGCAGGAAGATGGCGAAGGCCGCTTTCAGGTCATGCCCCGTGACCGCCCTGTGCCTGGGATCGGAGGAAAGCGCCCTCACCCGGAGCAGCAGCGCCTCGGTCTCCTTTGGCGAGGACACGCGGCGAACGTCGTCCGGCAGGCTTTCCAGGAACATTTCGCGGGCGCGGGCAAGCGGCTCGCGCCGGAGGGCGTCAAGGAAGCCGCGGCGGCGCACCCGCTCGACAGCCGTCGTCAGCACATACATGACGCCATCGACGATACCCCAGGCGATGTTGCAGCCGAGGGCGGCGACGAGCACGGCATTGACCCCACCCTCGCTGCCCGTGACCGTGCTCATCGTTCCCGTGAAGGAAAGCGCCATCAGCAGCCCGAAGATGATTTCCGAGAGGCGATCGATTGGATCGAGAACGGGGCGTGGATGGTCGCTCAAGGTTGTTCGCCCCGCGAGAAGAACCGAAGGGTGGAAGACAGGGGGCGGAAGGCGGCGAACCGCATGCGACCTCCCTATTGCATCTGCAGGTCGGCGAAAGCGTCACGCACATGATCGGCAACGGCCAGTACCGGTGCCGGCGCGTCAGTAATCACCTGCAGGCCGATATTGTAGTGGCCGAGATCCGGCAGGCCGTCGCGCTCGCCAAGCTGCACCATCTCGCCCTGGACGAGGTAGCGCGGCAGCGGCGCGATCGCGAGGCCGGCGAGAACGGCAGCACGCTGGCCGGTCGTATAGGCGCTCAAGAAAGCAATGCGGAACTTGCGGCCGGCGCGTGACAGCTTCTCCACCGCATCGGCCCGCCAGACACAGCCATCCTCCCACATCGATACCGGCAGCGGATCCTTCAGATGCGCGTTGCCGCACTTGGCGCCGGCCCAGACCAGCTTCTCCTGCATCAGGATTTCGCCGTTTCTCGGCGTTCCCTCGGTGAGGCTGTTGAAGATGGCTATGTCGAGCCGGTGCTCGTCGACCTTCTTGCGCATGGCGTTGCTCATGCCGATCGACACGTCGATCGTCACGTTCGGATAGGACTCCGCAAAACGCTTCAGCACTTCGGGCAGGATGCGCTCGCCGACATCCTCCGGCGCACCGACACGCACGACGCCATTCATGTCCGGCAGCAGGAAGCGCGACACCGTTTCATTGTTGAGCGACAGCAGCCGGCGGGCAAAGCCGAGCAGCATTTCCCCTTTCGGCGTCAGCGTCACCGAGCGCGCGTCACGCAGGAAGAGCGTACTGCCGAGCATTTCCTCGAGCTTCTTGATCTGCATCGAGACCGCAGACGGCGTGCGGTAGACGGTTTCGGCGGCGGTGGTGAAATTGCCGGTCTCGGCGATGGCGACAAAGGTCTTCAGCACGTCCATTTCAAGAAGCGGAAGCGCGTGGCGCATCATCATGTTCATGGCGGCATCCTCGATCAGAAAAACTGAAAGATAAGTTCACTTCATTTCGTTTGATTGAACATCAGCAATGACCGATAGTCAAGCTCAAGGACGACGAAGGAAGGAGAAGCCCATGTCCGCCGCCGCGCTTGTTATCGCCGCTTCGAAGAGTTCCCTGTGTAACAGCCCCGCGTCGCAGGTAGTGGTACAGATTCAGGATCGAAGGAGCAACGACATGGTCCTCAACACCCTTACCCAAGTGATCGCCGTACTCGACGGCGTTGTCCGGCAGAGACGCGAAAAGCAGATCGCACGAAATCGGGTGGAAGCCCGGCGCGAACTGGCAAAACTGCCGAAGAGAGTCCGCGACGACGTGATGTTTGCGGACCCGCTAATCAATCACCAAGTTTGATGGAAAGCATCAAACATATTCGTTGGAATGATAGATCAGGTTGCGCCATATATACGATTATGGTCGCGACCTGCTGAGAAACTCAGAAGGAGCCATGAAATGTCCAACATTCAGTTTTCATCGGCCTCGGAACGGGCATCCTCCCACTCGTCCCTTCCGGGTCTCTTCAACCTGCGCGTCCGTGCCTGGGCAGCGTGGAAGCGTCACCGCCAGGAACGGGCGCTGGAAAATCTGTCCTATGACACCCTGAAGGATATCGGCTTCCCGTCGGTAGACGATGCGGTGCATAAGACCGAACAATGAATGACGGCTTGACCTGCCTCGGCGGGTCGAGCAGCCGTATACGATGAAGGGCATTGCCGAGAAGGCGGTGCCCTTTTTCTTTGCGCCCCATCTTTCCTGAGCGAGAGCTGCCCGCCGATGGTTTAGTCCGCTTCGACAATGCGGCAGGTGCGGAAGCCAAAGACCCTGCTCATCTTTGCCTCTCGCAGCGCTTGCGTAAGGCGGTCGCTCAGAAAAAATATGCGATTTAAGGGAGGGCTTACCCACAGATCGGAACCCTCGAGTGCGGCCGGACCGACGGCCACTTCGTCGTCTTGAAGGTTTGGCGACATGCTCAATGTGCCGTCACCGAATTCGATGACCCTTTGCGAATGCTGGCGCAGGAAAGCCTCTTTGCGCTCGCCGATGTTGAGACAAAAATACTCGCCCTCCACCGGCGTCTTGCGGTCATGCTGGAAAAGCTTGATCGGATAGAGCGAGGAATGGCCGAGACCGAATTGCCGCAGCACATTGGCGCAGGCCGCCGAAACCACCACCACTCCTGCGGCAAGCACGAGATGCGCCTGCTTCTTTTCCTTCTTGTCCGGATACTTGGCAAAGATCTCCTTTGGGAAATGCTCCGCAGACATCCGTTCGCCGGCTTCATTCAATTCGGCCATCTGGCCGAGGCCCATCCCCGACGGCAGCGGATCGGCAGTAAAGCCTTTGATCCGTGTCGAATCCATGAAAGCGCGGCTGGCCCAGACCCGTACGTTTTCCGATTGCGTCATAGCGGCATAGCCTCCTGCAACTCGAACCACATGCGTACAGAGCCCCTTCCGGCAAAGCGCGATGCATCGCCAAGCTGTGAAGCCGTCTGGCGCCATCGGTGATTGCGCCCAACGATGATCGCTACCATTTAACATTTGCTAATACAATCGGCGCCTGCCGCCTCCGCACAGAACCCGATCTGATTGAATCGTGGAGGATTTCAAGTTAGCGATTTGATTTGATCCGCTCGCTGGAGATCGGTAACAGGCTGAGAGTGTTGTCGGCGGATTCTCTTGCGCGGGACTGGGTTGTCGTGGCGACACGTCCAATGCATCGCCAGCTGAGCGAGACTTGTCTTATACCGACACCGCGGCACTGGACGCCGAAAGCGTCGCAATCGGAAGATGCAACCTTGGCGCGCGCTTTGCGATTGTTGCGTATCTCTGGAGGTTCTTGTCAGATAACGTCAAGAGCCCTGGAAAAACTGTCGCTTTCCTTACAAAAGCCTGAAAGACCGGCGGAACCGCCTCTTGCCGCCCGATGTCGCAATGCGAAATCTCTTTGCGGTCGTTGCTTTCCATGCCAATGTCGCAAACAGACAAGCCGAAGAGTATCTTCCAAGCGACGAATATACGCCATCGCCAAGCATGGGAAGCCTCATGAACAAGCCACTGACCAAAAAGCGTTCTCTCGTCTTCTTCCTGGTGCCGAACTTTTCCATGCTGCCCTTTTCGGCGGCGATCGAAACGCTCCGCATCGCCAACCGCATGCTCGGCTACGAGGCCTATACCTGGCGCCTCGCTTCGTCCGACGGCGAAAAGGTCCTGTCGTCGAGCGGGATCGCGCTCGAGGTCAACTCGTCGCTCGCCGACGAGCGCAAGTTTCTCGGCGGCGAGAACCGCCCATCGATGGTGCTGGTCTGTTCCGGCATCTATGTCGAGGATTTCAACAACAAGTCGGTCAATGCCTGGCTGCGCGAGGTCTATAACCGCGGCGTCGCCGTAGGCAGCCTCTGTACCGGCGCCCATGTGCTGGCGTCTGCCGGCCTTTTGACGGGCAAGCGCTGCGCCATCCATTGGGAAAACCTGCCGGGCTTTTCCGAAAGCTTCCCGCAGGTCGACGTCTATGCCGACCTCTACGAGATCGACAGCAACATCTATACCTGCGCCGGCGGCACCGCCTCGCTCGACATGATGTTGAACCTGATCGACCAGGATTTCGGCGAGAACCTCGTCAACCGCGTCTGCGAGCAGGCGCTGACCGACCGCGTGCGCGGGCCGCATGACCGCCAGCGCCTGCCGCTGCGCGCCCGCCTCGGCGTGCAGAACGCCAAGGTGCTGTCGATCATCGAACTCATGGAGGCAAATCTCGCCGAGCCGCTGTCGCTGCTCGAAATCGCCGAGGGCGCCGATCTCTCGCGCCGCCAGATCGAACGGCTTTTCCGCCAGGAAATGGGCCGGTCGCCGGCCCGCTACTACCTGGAGATCCGCCTCGACCGCGCCCGGCACCTGCTCATCCAGTCGTCGATGCCGGTCGTCGAAGTGGCGGTTGCCTGCGGCTTCGTCTCCGCCTCGCATTTCTCGAAGTGTTATCGCGAACTCTACAACCGCTCGCCGCAGCAGGAGCGCGCCGACCGCAAGCTGACGCTGCAGATGGCGCGGTAAAGACCGACATAAAGACCAGTCGAAGGGCGGAGCGATCCGCCCTTTTTCGTTTTGCCTGTGACACGTTTGGCTTGCGTCGTCGCGCCGCTTGCACGCTCCTTCTTTTTGGGTTGAATGGCTGGCGTTTCAGAACAAGAGGCAATGCTTCCTATGGCACCCGTCGAAATCAATCCTGCCAAAGTCCACGAATTCAGGGATTTGCAGTGCTTCTACGACTGGCTCGGCGCCCATCATCAGAGCGAGGACGAGGTCTGGATCAAGACGCACAAGGTGAACTCCGGGCTAGCCTCGATCACGCCCAAGGAAGCGATCGATGTGGTGCTTTGCTGGGGCTGGATCGATGGCGTGCGCAAGGGGCTGGACGACAAGAGCTTCCTGCAGCGCTATTCGCCGCGCGGCAAGAAGAGCATCTGGAGCAAGATCAACGTCGACAATGTCGCCCGGCTGATCGAAGAAGGCCGTATGACCGAGTTTGGCCTGCGCCAGGTGGAAGCAGCCAAGGCTGATGGCCGCTGGGATCGGGCCTATGCCAGCGGCAAGGACATGCAAATCCCCGACGACCTGCAGGCGGCGATCGATGCCGAGCCCAAGGCGAAAGAAATGCTCGCCAAGCTCAGCGCCCAGAACCGCTTCGCGCTCGCCTTCCGCACCCACAACATGAAGACCGAGGCCGGTCGCAAAAAGAAGATCGAGGCCTTCGTCGAGATGCTGAAGCGCGGCGAGACGATCTATCCGCAGAAGCTGAAATAGAACGCCGCAGCCGCGCCTGCCAACTTCACGCTATGGCTAAGCGCGCCCGAACCGCTGGCTCGGCTCTTCGGCGCCTGTGACGGCCGGCGGACCGAAGCGGTTGTCGCCCTCTTCTCCCGCAAGGAAGCCCAGCATCACAAGGCCCAGGAGCGGCCCGACGACCGGGACAAACAGCGCAAGGTTCCACCATCCGGAGCGACCGTGGTCGTGCCAGCGCTTGGTGTTGACGGTGAAGCTGAAATAGAGGTTTGCGATGAGGATAATGAAGACAAGCGAATGCATGAGGCTGAAGCCCGCCGCATAGTTATCGACGCCCGAAAGCGCCAACAGCGCCGCTCCGGCGAACATTGCCGCCGCCGTCGCAATCCAGACAACGATCTGCGCCAACCACCAGGTCTGGCGTCCGATACGACCATCAAAACTCGTAAAAGTCTGCGAATTCACGTCGTCCCCTCCCCATCGGCTTCTCCGCATCCAGGCGCGCCTCCGCGCTGGCCTGCCCTTCCCCTCATATAGAAGATTCGCTAATAAACGCGTAGATGTCATGGCGACAGAAAGCGCTTCATGGTTGCGTAAACAAGTCGCCTCGGAGCTGCCCTCCGGAGCCGTTGGAAGCGCCTCGCTCTCCGTTCCCTCCGCTCAAGGACCAGCCCCACAAACGAGTGCGACCCTAACCGTGGAAGGCGCGCTCCAGTTCGGCGATGTCGAGTTTTATCATGCCGAGCATCGCCTCCGTCGCCCGCTTGGCGCGCTCGCGGTCCGAATGGGCGACCATGTCGCCAAGCACCCGTGGCGCGATCTGCCAGCAGAGGCCCCAGCGGTCGCGGATCCAGCCGCATTGCTCAGGTTCTCCGCCGTTATCGAGGATCGCGCTCCACAGCCGGTCGATCTCCTCCTGGCTGTCGCACTGGATCATGATCGAGAAGGCATGGTTGAACGGGTCGAGCGGTCCGGCTTCGAGCGCCATGAACTGCTGATTGCCAAGCATGAACTCGATGACCTGAACGCTGCCGGGCGGTCCGCTCGGGCTTTCCGCCGGCAAGGTGGTGATGCGCGTGATCGCCGAGTTGGGAACGAGGGAAATATAGAAGTCGACCGCCTCGCGCGCTTCCTTCGCAAACCAGAGATTTGAAACAACATTCGTCATCAGTCGGCTCCTCTTCGTACCGCTTGATCATGTGCGGGTAACCAAAGGACGTTCGACTTCGTTCCAAGCCGACACGGAGCGCATCATATTTCTGGAGGAGGGTTGCGGCTCGGCCAGAGACTTCACGACGCCAGCGCGTCAAGCAGTGCCAATTCCGAGATCACCCGGTTTCGCCCCGCATGTTTCGCCATATAGAGAAACTGATCGGCGGCGTGCAGATAGTTTTCGAAAGCTTCCGACGTCTCGATGGTGGCAAGGCCGATCGACACGGTGATCGTCAGTTCCTCGTCGTCGGCGACGATCCGCGATTTCGCCAGCTCCAGCCTGAGCGCATCGCAGAAGGCGAAGGCGCGGCGCACATCGCAGCCGTTGAAGAGGATGCCGAACTCCTCGCCGCCGAGGCGGGCAAGCAGGTGCTCCTCGCCCACCAGCACCGCCAGGCGCTTGGCCACGTGTCTCAGCACGATATCGCCGATCTCGTGGCCGTAGGTGTCGTTGAGCCGCTTGAAATGGTCGATATCGAGTATGGCGATCGCCGTCGGCTCGCCGCGCCTCAGGCACTGCTCCACCAGGCGCGGGCCTGCAAGAAAGAAATGGCGGCGGTTGTAGAGATCGGTGAGATAGTCGCTGGCCGCCTGCCGCTGCAGCGTCTGCAGGCGCTTCTGGATGCTGGCGGCTTGCGCGATGCGGCCGTTGAACTCCGCTTCGAGGAACGGTTTCTGGATGAAGTCGGTACCGCCTGCTTCGAGAAAGCGGGCGCCCGCCCTTCGGTCGCCGCTGTCGGAAAGCCCGATCACCGGCAGCGCGCCATCGCCCTGCCGGCGTTCCACTTCGGCAAGAAGTGCTGCCCCGGTCATGTCGGCGAGATCGAGATCGGTGACGACCAGATCGACCGCCTCGCCGCTGTCGAGCACCTGCAGCGCATCGGCAGCGGACGCGACCTCGCAGACGGAAATCCGCTGCCTTCTCAGGATACCGGCAAGCTCGCTGCGCGAGGCGGCATCGGAATCGGCAAGCAGCACCGTCGTCTTGCCATTGGTAAGCGCACGGTCGACGGCGCCGATCAGGAGGTTGATCGATTCAGGCTGATGCTTGATGACGCAATCGAGCACGCCGCGCCCGAGTATCTCTTCGCGCGTTTGGTCGTTGAAGGCCGCGGTGAAGACGACGGCCGGCACCTGATTGTCGAGGACGAATTCGAGCGCCTCGCAATTGGGCGCGTCCGGCAGGTTGAGGTCGAGCACGGCGAGCGAGAAGCTTTCCGGCGCCTGCTCCAGCGTTTCCCTGAGCGCCGCAAGCGAGCTGCAATGGGTGACGCGGATGCCATGGACGGACTCGAGCCCGTATTTCAGCGCCGTCGCGAACATCCGGGAATCTTCGACAAGGAGCATGCGCTTGTCGCTGTGCTTTTGCACAGAATTCAGCCGGCCTGGCGTGCGGCGCAATCTCACGTCCCTGCAACCCCTCTCGAGCCGCAGGCGTGCTTCCCTTGAAGGGGGTGACGCTGGCTCCGAATATATGAATAGACCCTGCCACTGACCGCACCGACCCATTGGCCGGCGTGGTCTGGTGTGACCGGGCTCCCCGCTCCTGCTGGGGCGGATTGAAGACCGATCGGATTGCAATTTCGTTAATGGAGCAACCTGCGCGCGGGATTTCGCGCAGATTGCAACAAAATTTTGGGGATTATTTCTCGTATCAGGCCGAAGCCTGCGCCGGAACCCTAACCTTTTCACTGAGGGTGCGGATCTTCGTCAGCGTGTCCAGGTTCTGGTTGACGCGGCAGTAGAATTCCTCGTTGACGAAGGGACGGACGATGAAGTCGTTGCCGCCCGCTTTGAGGAAACGCGCCGACAGGAGCCGGTTGGTGGAGGACGAAACACCGATGATGCGCAGCTGATGCGGCCCGTAGGAACCGCGGATGCGCCGCGTCAGCTCGAATCCGTCGATATCGGGCATGTTGTAGTCGGTGATGACGAGGCCGATATCGGGATTGCTCTTGAGAAGTTCGAGCGCGGCTGCGCCGCTGTCGGCCGGGCTGGTGCGGAAATTGTAGCGCTTCAGCTGCGTCGTCAGAAGTGCGCGCGCGGTCGGGCTGTCGTCGACGATCAGCACGTGGTGCTTGTGGTTGGTGAGGAAGCGGCAGACCGATTCCGCCAACATGTCGACGGCAAAGACGCTATCCTTGATAACGTAGTCGACGATCTCCTTGGCGAGGATCTTCTCGCGCGTCGACTCCTGGAAGGAACCGGTGAAAACGACGGTCGGCACGCTCATGTCGATCAGATAGTTGAGCGCCTCGCCGTTCTCCGCCCCCGGCAGGTTGATGTTGGAGATGGCGAGCGACGCCGGAAAAGTCGCGTTTTCGACCGCGAACTGCAAATCGTCATAGTCGCGGCAGACGATGACATCGATGTCGAACAGCTCTTTCAGCCGCTTCGAAACCATCGACGAGAAGAGGTTGGAGTCCTCGGCGAGCACGATACGGTGCTGGGCAAGGGATTCGCCGGAATAATACATTCCGGAAATGCCAAAAAACGACATTGAACGCCTATGTGAAAGAGTGTTCCCCTACAGCGCCCAAGCGTTCTTCGTGCCCGCAAAGTCACTGTAACTTGCAGCCGCCATGCTAGAGGAGAAAGGCTTTCTCTGGTGTTAATGAGCGACCGGCGAAATAACGAGGTCGCGTGCCGGCATGACACGAGGGCCGCCGGATGCCACCATCCCGTCAATCCCTGGACGTCCCGCCACGCCGCGCCTCCGCCGTCTTGCGGATGACTTCGGCGATCTCCGGATTGCTGCTCGACAGCATCTGGAAATCCTCCGCATAGAGCGACAGCAGCGAGACCTCCGTGGCTGCGCTGACGGTCGCCGAGCGCGGCTCGCCCGTGATCAGCGCCATTTCGCCGAAGAAGCTGCCGGGGCCGAGTTCGATGGGTGTCGGCGAAGGGGTCGTAATGCTGACGCGGCCCTCGACGATGAAGAACATCTGGTCGCCCGCCTCGCCCTTGCGGCAGATGATGGCACCCGCCGGAACCACCCGCGGGCGCAGTGCCCGCACGATCTCGACGAAGGCGGCCGAGCCGAGCTTCTGGAACAACGGCACGGCCGCAACCAGCTGCCAGTTGCGCACAAAATCCTGGCGGCGCACCTCCTCGAAGAAGCCGGTGGCAAGAATGCCGGCCCACAGCGCGAAGATGCCAATGCCGCACATCATGACGAGGCCCGCCAGCACCCGACCGGCAAAGCTCATCGGAATCTCGTCGCCATAGCCCGTGGTCGAAAGTGTCACCACCGCCCACCACATGGCCTGGGGAATGCTGCCGAACTTGTCGGGCTGGATATCGCGCTCGATGAGATAGGCAAAAAGCGATGCGCCGAAGAGAACGATGCCGAAGACCGAGGTGACACCGACGAGATTGGGTGCCGCCCGCGCCACCACCCGGCCAAGCAGGCGGAAGAAGGTGAAATGACGCAGCGGCTTCAACAGCCAGATACCGCAATAAAGGCTCTGGTCACGCGGGCCAGCGAGAAGAAATCCGGCAAGCGGAACCACGACGGCAAGCAGATCGATGATGAGCTCGGGCGTCCGCCCGCGATCGTCCTTCGCCCGCTGCCGCATCACCGTATCGGCCAGTTGCAGAACATAGATGGCCCAGATACCGGCCAGCACAAGCTCCAGCGACAGCTTGGCCGTCAGGCCAATATCCCGCGCCGTCAGCTCCGCGACCGTAATAAGCCCCGCCGCCGCCAAAAGCCCGTTGAGCGGCGCGGAGATTTTCAGGAAAGGCCGTGCCGACATTCACTCCCCCAGCGACCCGCGCTCTCAGGCGATACCTCGGCCCGACATGCCAGCAGCGCAGTAACGCTTTGATCTTAAGCACAATTCCACCGATGAATCGACGCTTAATTAAGGGATGGCAGATTGACGGTGACGCGCGCTCTAGTAGCGCGTGTCGACCGGCCCTTCGTCGGCTGCCCGTTCGCGATCCTCCTGGTACTGTTCGGCCCCCTCGACCGGCCTTAGCCATGGCTCGCGCCGCTTGATCCAGAGCTCGTAGCTCGGCTTAAGCGAGGTCGGCGCGTCGGACAAGATACCGAGCTTGACCTCCGCCTCACGCGCATCGACCGAAAAAACCCGCGACCCGCAACCGGGACAGAAACACCGTCCCTGAAACTCCGACGTGTCGCCGGTACGTTCAAATTGATCCGCGGGCCAGATGCCATAGAAGGTGAAGGCCGAACCGCTTTCCTTCCGGCAATCCATGCAATGGCAGATACCGACGCGCAGAGGTTCGCCACGAAGCGATACTTGCACCTGGCCGCAGAGGCATTTTCCCGAGAAGATCCTCATGTGTCTCATCCTGCTTCGCAACTGCTGGATCCGGAAAACGACAGAGGCGGGTGTTGGGTTCCCGCGGGGCGGTTCGGCTTCGATCTCACGCGGTCGCGCAAAAAATGCGCGCTATGCGGCGAGGTCTTTTTGGTCGGAACCTTTGTCCGTCCCATGGCTTCTGCAAATTGTAAACGGAGGAATCAAACCATGGCACATGCCGACGAACAGGAGATCATCGATCTCGAACAGGAATTCTGGCGAACCATCCTGGAGAAGGATACCGAGGCGTCCGTGGCCATGCTGCCCGAACGGTCGATCGTCGTGGGGGCGCAAGGGGCGGCCATTCTTACCCGCGATGACTATCGCAGGATGGCCGACCAGGCCGAAGGTTCCTGGAAGCTCAACGCGTTTCGCCTCGACGACGTCAGCGTCATCTTTCCGCGCGAGGACGTCGCCGTCATCGCCTACACGGTGACGGAGGAGATGGAAGTCGAGGGCGAGCCTCTGACGATAAAGGCGGCCGACGCCACCACCTGGATCCGCAAGGACGGTGGATGGCTGGCCTCCTTGCATACGGAATCGGTGCTCGGCGATCCCTTCGGCCGCGACCGCAAGGCGGCTTAGAGATAACCGGACGCCGACGCGGCCACGTTCCAGTGCCCGCGCGCAGATCTGCAAGGCTACGGGCACCTGAGCGGCGATCGGCGGAGCACGTCCGACGTCGTCGTTCACTGGCCCCCAGACATGCGGGCCGACGGAAGGTTCAGTGAACCGCGATAACCTCCGGCGGAAGCCATTTGCCTTCAAGAAATTCCTCGCGCGGCGAGTAGAGGCGCATGAGCAGGGTGAACGGTGCCTTGCCGACCGGCAGCCAATTGGCGTCCTTGTCTTTTCCAGGAGACTTCGCCTGGATGTAGAGATCGACCGAGCCGTCGGCGTTCGTGACGAGCCTGTCGCGGTCGCCAATCGCCTGGCGCTTGAGCTCGTTGGGGATGAAGTGGCCCTCGATGTCATAGGCTGTCACAGACCAGAATGCATCGACCGGCGGCAGCTTGCCCTTGTCAAAGTGCAGGACGTAATTGGTGCTGCCATCGAGCGGCCGCCTGTCGCTGTCGGTCGAGAGTGCCGGATAGACGGCATCCTGCGGCAAGTTCTCGCCGAGGCAGCATTGCGCGATTGCGGCGCGGTAGAGATAGTCCACGCCATAGGCGCCGCTGCGCATGGTGTAGATCCATCCCTCGCCGCCGACGCCCCCGGCCTTGTTGCCTTCAGCCTGCACCAGGGCCTTGCCATCGGCGTAGCCACGCTCGACTGCCTTTCGCAGGGCGTCCGATGCTGCTTTCAGGTCGAAGTCTTGGCCAACCTTGAACCCCACCCGTTCAAGGCGATGGATCATCGGATAGTCGACCTGGTTCGGTGGATTGTCCTTCAGCAGTTCGGCAAAACGGCCAAAGTAGGTCGCCGCATCCATCTTGTCCACGACGAGCGGCGGCGGTGATTTCATGTCGATGCTGGTATCGACAGTCCCTTTCGGCGGCACATAGTCGCCCTTGCCCAAGGCAGAGAGCGGCGTCACCTTAAAACCGTCTTGGATCTTGTGAACGTTCTCATAGTCCGCCTTGCCGTTCGTTTGGATACGGCCGATGATCCAGAGATAGCGGGTAGGACTCTTGATGACCTCCATATCCGCAGGAACGTCACCGCTCTAGTTCGGTCCAGCAACGAGAAAATTTCGGGCGCTATTCTTGCCGAGCGTACGCGTGCCCAACACATCGAATACATCCGACCAAAGGCTCAGCATCGGCAGCAGGAAATAGCGATCGGTGGCGGGAGCCGTGATCACCATCGGTTCGGCCTTCAAGTCAAGCGTAGCGCCCGAGTAGAGCGTGTCGACGTTCATGCGGATGACAAGCTTGTCACCCGCGTCAGGGAATGCACGCGCGTGGTGAAAGTCATTGACCGGTCCTGCAGTTGTACCCGCGACAGGCTCGGCGAAGTTGGAGTTCCTCAGCACAGTGGCATGCGTCAGCATCAGCGGATAGGCATAGACATAGGCATCCTTGGCTATTTGGTAGGCCTCCCGCTCGGAGGCGCCCTCGGCTGCCGCCGGACCAGCGAGCGCCAGAAGCGCAACCGTGATCAATTTGAGGGCTACTCTCATCAGGATGGTTCTCCTTTGCGGCCGTCGTGTGCACTGTGCGACGAACGGAATGAAGGCACGAGAAAGGCGCTCGCAGAACGATGCGCGATTCACGGCGCCGTCTGCCTTTCAATTGCATGGCACTGTCAATAACGGGAAGTACGTAACGGTTACATCAAAGGATCACTCGCAAATTTCTCGTGCGCAGATCAGTCACCAGGCGGCCTGTCCACCCCGCCGACAAACCGGCTGCCCCGCCGGCTCTTTTCAGTGTAGGATGCAATCATGAGTGACGCTCAGCCTCTCTTCGACATGCTGCGCCAAAACGTGCAGCCTGACATCGCCGGCGTATTGGAGCGATTTGTCCGGGAAGCGCCGGACCGCAAGCTCTGCCGCGTCAATGCGCTCGCCTTTGCCGCCGAACATCGGCTGGACGAAGAAAAGGTCATCGCCGCCTTCCTGCATGCCTCACGCCTCGGGCTCTTCGAGCTGTCGTGGAATGTGCTCTGCCCCGGCTGCGGCGGTGTGCTTGACAGCAATACCTCGCTGAAGACCGTGCAGAGCGACACCTATACCTGCTCGCTCTGCGCCGCCGGCTATGAGCCGACGCTCGACGAGATGGTGGAAGTGACCTTCACCGTTAACCCGCGGGTACGCCACATCGAGGCCCACAACCCGCACGAGCTGCCGCCGCTCGAATATTTCCGCCAGATCTACTGGGGCTCCGGCATAGATTTGCCGGAGGACGACTACGAGGCCCAGGTCGACGATTTCATGATCGAGGCGCTCGAACTGCCGCCCGGCGAAAAGGCGGTGATCTCGCTGCAGATGCCGGCGGAATTCATCATCGTCTTCGAGCCGGTGACCCATGCCGCGCAATTCATCGACGTCAAGGGCGAGCCGACCAAGGAGCGGCGGACGCTGTCGCTCGTCTTCGATCGCGGCCATCGCCACGACGAGGCGTTGACCATGCAGCCGGGTCCGCTGCGCATCCAAGTGGAAAACCATACGGATGTGCGCACCCTGCCCTCGGTCTGTATCGCCAATGACACCCTGCACGATATTCTCGGCCGTCGGCGCCCGTTCCTCACCGCCAAGCGGCTGCTGTCCAACCAGACCTTCCGCGATATCTACCGCACCGACACGATCGACGTAGACCAGCGGCTGAAGATCACCAGCCTCACCTTCCTCTTCTCGGATCTGCGCGGCTCGACCGAGCTTTACGAACGGGTCGGCGATCTCGCAGCCTTCGATCTGGTGAAGACCCATTTCAGCGCCGTCAACGAGATCGTTGCCGCCGAGGCCGGCGCCGTGGTCAAGACGATCGGTGACGCGGTCATGGCAACCTTCCCGACGCCGGATCGCGCGGTTGCCGCGGCCATGCGCATGCGCGAGGCGATGCGACAGCTCAACGAGGACCGGGGCTCCGAGGATCTGCTGTTGAAGATCGGCATCCACGAGGGGCCGTGCATCGCCGTCAACCTCAACGAGCGCCAGGATTATTTCGGCCAGACGGTCAATATCGCCTCGCGCGTCCAGCATCTCGCGAGTTCGCGCGAGATCTTCGCCACCAGCTCCGTGCTCGACGACCCGCGCACCTCCGGCCTGCTCAGCGACCGCGGCCTCAATCCGCAGTCGCACAATGTCGCTCTGCGCGGCATCACCAACGAGATCAGTATCTTCTCGATCCCGTAAGCGCGGCCGGCCTTCTGGATCGCCGCAATTCCGGACGGAAAACCGTTTCACACTTTTCCTGGAATTGCTTGGAACCTCCGCAATTCCGGACGGAAAACCGCTTCGCACTTTTCCTGGAATTGCTTGGTATCTCCGCAATTCCGGACGGAAAACCGCTTCGCACTTTTCCTGGAATTGCTCAGACCACCGGCGGTATCAGCGTCAGCACGTCGCCGTCATCAGGGATCACCAGCTTCGTCAAGGGGATGCCATGGGCATCGGCTGCTGCCCGCAGCTCCTTTCGGCTGACCGTCGCGTGATCCAGCGCCTCCATGTGCGTTGCAATGACGGTGCTGTTTTTCGCCGTCTCGCAGACCTTGATCGTCTGCTCGGCATCCATGACGATGAGATCGCCATCCCACTTCGCTCCGCAGGAATGGGTGACGATGATGTCAGGCTTCGTTTCGCGGATCGTCTTCTCGATCGCCGGGTAGAAAACCGTGTCGCCGGCCCAGTAGACCGTCGGCTCGCCCCTCGCCTCAAGGCTGAAACCGATGACAGGCCCCATGTCCTGGACCACAGGGCCGAGCCCATGACTGCCATCGCGCCGGGTCAGCGTCAGCCCCTGCCAGCTGGCCTTGTCGGAAAGCGGCGTGACGTCGCGAAAGCCGGCGGCACGGATCGCCTCCTCGTCGCCCGGCTGGCAGAGGATCGGCAGCCCCTTCGGCACCCGCTCCTTGGCGGTGTCGTCGAAGTGGTCCTCATGCAGATGCGAGATGATGACGAGTTCGACACCGGCCAGGATGGTGTCGATATCGACCGGCAGCTCGACCGTCGGATTGGGCGAGCGCCCGGCAAAAGACGGCAGGCTGTCTTTCGGCCCCAGAAAGGGATCGATGAGCACGGTATGGCCGGCATAGTCGAGCTTGAGCGTGGCGTTGCGGATAAGCTGGAGTTTCATGGGGAGTCCTCCCTTGCCGGAGCCGGCTTGAACGTGGTGTCGATCCTTACGCAAGCCGCGATGAAATCAAGCCCTGAAATGCGGCCAAGCAACGCAAGTGCTCAGGATCGGCGCACGAGGCACGCAAAGGAACGCAGATAGATAAAATTGCAACCTCTATTTGAGATTGGCCTTCACATTTCCCTGTCAATGCTATCGGACAAAAGCGAACACAGGGAGAGTTTCTGGTGGCAATCACTGAAGGCGGCTGGCGCTACATGCGGGCATGGGGGATATGGCTTGCGCTGCTCATTGGCTTTTTCTTGGCCCTTCCTTACCTGGTGTACTGGCTCGTCCATGCCCTGGGCGCAAATGGCTCCCCGGCCGCCGGCATGCTGGCCGTTGTCCTCGCCGTCTACTCGAAGGCAATTGCGTGGGTGATCTTTGCAGCCGCTATTGCTGCGGTATGCGCCGCGCGGACAAAAGCTATCGGGATGCCCCGCAAGGTCGCGGCCTCCATCACTCTCCTTGTGCTGGCAGACATTCCCTTCGGCCTGATGTTCGACCCAGGCTGGATTACCGCCTTTGCCGTTCGCCTGAGCCTGGTACCGACACCCGCTTCGCTCCTGGCGGCTGTGATCGCCCTCGTTGCCCTCGCCTTCATCCGAGAGCCTACGGAGCCGAGGCCGGAGCGCTATGGCAAAGCCTATCGCCTGTGGGCCGCGCTGCTCGCATTTTTCGCGACGATCGGGTTCATGGGCCTTCTATCTCATTTCTGGCTGCTGTTTTTCGGGATGAAGGGGCTCGGCCTTAGAAATCTGCTGCAGACGATCGACACCTCGCTTCGCTTCCTTACGCTTTACCCGAGCGTACCGCTGCTACTCTTCGCCGCCGCCTCCATTCATCTCTGCCTCAGCAGCCGTGAGCAAGGCGGCGGACGGGCCGACGCACCGCAGTCTGGGGGCGGCGCAGCGAGAGCACCGCTCGGCGGACGAAGCTGAGGCACCTCAGCCAACGCCGGCCGAGCGCGCACCGCGCCAGCCTACACGCAGCCTCACCGCCAGCCGCAATCCCAGGGCTGGCCCCGCGCCGCCCGGTGGCAAGCAAAGGTGCGGCCGCAGGAGTGCGTGGCGGTAATCGTCGTCCTGCCGCGGCCAGAGCCGCGGGAAAACATCTGCCGGAAGGCAACGTCCGCATTGTCGGGGCAGCCGGCATAGCTCTTCTTTTTCAGCTCGGCCGGCGGGCTGATCGCTCGCGTGCCGGTGCTCTTCGCCGGTGTCTTGGCGGTGCCCTGGGTCGCACTCGGCTCGGGCAGTTTGGCCTCGCGCCGGATCGTCACGCAGCGGCCGTCTTTTGCCTCCTGGTTTCGCGCGCAGGCAAGCGGGCATATCCGCGCCTTCTCGGCCTTCAGGCGTTCGAGCACGTCGCTGGAAGGTTCGAGCGTCGCGAGTTCAAGCTTGCTGTGCCTGGCAAATGCCTCCAGCGCCTTGCGGCTGCCGGCGCCCCACAGCCCATCCTCGCTGCCGGCCTGACAGCCGAGCCGGTTCAGCTGCTGCTGGATCGATCGGGTCAAGGCGCGATCGTCGGTGCCCGCAGCGGCTGCGGCCGGATCGACGGCCGCCACGGCCTGGCCGGAGGGCACCTCGGTCACGCCCTCGGTTGCCGGGGCAGAGACCCGCTCGATGATGCGGATCTTGGCCCTCGCCAGGGATGCGAAAGCGCCATCGGGATATTGTTGCAGATAGGCGTCGAACAGATCGCGGTCCGTCCCATCCTTGATCGTGTCCCAATAGGCAAGCTCGGCGGTCTGATCCGTCGCCGGCTCTTTGACCGACGCCGGTTGGCCGCCATCGGCAGGCTTCAGCACCACCTCGCCGGTCAGCGAGGAATTGTCCCAGGGCACCTGCTTGCCGCCGGTTGCCGAAAGAACGTCGCGGCGCACCTCGATCAGCTCGCGGGTGATGTCGCGTCCCGGCTGGCCGAGATGCCGGAGTAGCGCCGACGTAAAGGGCGAGTTTCGCCCGCTGCCGTCGAGCGCGACATTGCCGGGCTGGGTGGCAAAGGCGATCAGCGTGCCGATGCCGGTGCCGACCTTGGCAAGCCCGCGGCCGACCGAGGCCGATCGGGTGCCCATGGAGCGGGCGAGATTGACCGCAAGCGGATTGTCGCGACACGCATCAAGCAGCACGACATTGACCCTGGTGCTGCGCTCCATCGCCGACAGGATCAGGTTCATCGGCACCGCCTCGAAATCGAGATCGACATGGGAGGCGAGCTTGGCGTCGACAGGGGCAAGGTAGTTCTCGCCATCCACCTGAAGGCCGTGGCCGGCATAGTAGAACAGCGCCAGATCGGCGCCATCGAGACGGCCGACGAAATCGCGCAATACGCGCCGCACGCCCGAGAGATCGAGATCCACACCGGTCACCACCTCGAAGCCGAGCCCTTCGAGCTTGGCCGCCATGTCGGCAGCGTCATTGCCAGGATTGGGTAACGCCGCCACATGCTGATAGGCGGAATTGCCGATGACCAGCGCCACGCGCTTCTCGGCAACCGCCTCCGAGGCGCAAAACACCAATAGGACGGCCAAGGCGATGCGAAGGAATGGCATGGTTCCCCTCCCGCAATGCGCGAACGACCGTGGCGAGCAACGTCGGCCGAACAGCCGAGCGTGCTACCGGGCATGGGTCGTGTCAATGCGCTTCGATGGGATGGCAAAGGCATTCGCCGGGGCCACCCCGTCTCTCGTCGTATTGACGGGCGGGAGTGCCGGTTCATTCGCCATCCAATGGGATTGGCGCGCCGTGATTAGCTGTGGGCGCCAATGCATTCCGCTCTCAAGTGGAAACATTGAGAGCGGAAAACTGCTCTCGACTTCAAGAGCCAGAGCGTCTTTGTGCGTTCGTCTGAAACTGCGGCGCTATAGAGCGTCCGAGTGGAATCACTTGAAGCGGAAAGATGCTCTACGATCAAAGTACTAGAGCGTCCTTTGCGCGTTCGTCTGAACGCACGGCGCTCTAGGGGCGCGGAAGAGTCCGCGCCCTTCAGTGGCTGGTTTCCGGTTACTTCACCACGACATTGCCGTTGACGATCTCGACATTCTCGTCGCCCTGCAGGCCGATGCGGTCGCCGCTCGGCGCCGTCACGAAACAGCCGCTCGGGCAGATCATCTCCGTGGCGCCTGCGGCGATCGCCACTTCCATGCGGCTTTCGCCCTCGACGACGACCAGGACGGCGGTCTCGCTGTCCTTGTTCGTGACCGTCGCGGCACTGGCCGCGCCTGCCATAGGCACGTAGGCCACCAGTACGCCGGAAAGCAAAGCAATCACAGATTTCTTCATTGCCCATCGGCGCCCGAAGCGCCGCCCTCTCGCCGAGCCGGCCGCCCCGTCGGTTTCGCGACGCTGCGCCGGCCACCTCTTCAGCCGATGACAACGTAATCGGTCACCAGAAGAATTGCATGCTTTTTATGGCACGCCGGCTGAATAGCGGCTGAACGCTCCGTTTATCAGCGGTTCGGGTTTGCGCGGCGGCTGGCGGTTCGGCGACTGCCCGTTTCTTCTGCCTCGCGTTCCTCGTTGAGCGGCGCTGCGGAAGCAGCCGGTTTGCCTGAAGCCGTCGCCTTGGCCGACGCTCTTGCCTCGGCGGAGGTGGCGCCCTTCGGTTCGCCCACCTCTTCCGGGTGGTGGCTTTCGATGCCGGTCTGGTCCTCGACCGGCACGTCCTCGATCTTGACCGGGAACGGCTCGCCGATCCGCTCGTCGCGGAAACGCTCGTAGATCGACACGCGCAGGTCGTTGCGCACGCCGCCGCCGGTCAAGACGTCGGCGACGTAAATCCGGAGCTCGAAGGTCATGCGCTCGTCGCCAAAGGCGGTAAAACCGACGGTCGGCGAAGGGTTCTTCAAGACCATCGGATGGGCGGCGGCGATCTCGGACAGCAGTTCCATGATCCGGCGCGGATCGCTGGCATAGGTGACGGTGACGGCGATTTCGGAGCGGCCGAGCTTGTTGCGGTGCGTCCAGTTGCCGACCGAGGCGTTGATCAGCAGCGAGTTCGGCATCATGATCGACTGATGCTGGAAGGTTTCGATCTCGGTCGCGCGTACCGAGATGCGCTTGACGAAGCCTTCCGTCGTGCCACTGACGATCCAGTCGCCCACCTTGAACGGCCGCTCGACGAGCAGGATCAGGCCCGAGACGAAATTCGAAACGATGTTCTGCAGACCGAAACCGACGCCGAGCGAGAGAGCACCGGCGACGAGCGCGAGGTTCGAGAGATCGATGCCCGCTGCCGAGAGGCCGATGAGGCACGCAAGGCCGACGCCGGTATAGCCGATGCCGGTGCGGATCGAGTTGCGCACGCCGGCATCGACCCGGCTTCTCGCCATGATGTTGCCGTCGATCCAGCGCTGCACGAAGCGGGTGACCGCAAAACCGAGCGCGAAGAACAGGACGCCCGCGAGGATGCCGACTAGCGAGATGGTGATCGAGCCGATCCTGATCTCGGTCACCATCCGGTAGGCCCAGGACTCGATGTCGGCGACCTGGAAGCCCCACTGCAAGAGGATCAGCGGGATGAAGACCATCACGACCAGGGCATAGATGCTGAGGCCCGCGGCAAGACCGATCTGGTCGAGCGCCACCTGTTCCAGATTGTAGCGGCGCTCGAGATAGCGCCCGGCCGCCGTCTCGGCAAACGCACCCTGCTTGGCCACGGCCCGGCCGGTGAGAATGCCGATATACATCGTCACCAGGATCGCGCCGGTGATGATGATCTGCGTGGCGATGAAGCGGGCGAGACCGACATAGCCGGAGACGGCCGCAATGATCAGCAAGGCCCCGGTCGCAAGCAGCGCGAACGACACCAGCCGCGGCCAGGCGCGGCCATGGGCATCGAAGGACTCGTCCTTTCTGAGCGTCGGCTTGATCCAGGCCGACGCCATGATGATGAGGCCGATGACGATCGAGGCGATGTAGCTCTTGACGACGGTCAGCACCACCGGCGAGCCGAGCGCCTCGCTGACGCCGCCGAACAGGTAATCAAGACCGTTGACCAGCGCCATGGCGAAGATCGCGATCATCAGCATCCTGGCGCCGCGATCGGAAACCCTGACGAGCCGCCAGCGCGCATCGCGCGGCGACAACACCGCCTGGGCGAGCCTTGTCACGAAGAACACCACCACCGCCACCCCCAGCGTAATGGCAATGATCGGTGCGATGTCGGAGCGCAGCACGTTGAAGCCGCGCAGGAACAGGAAGCTTGAAATCGCGAAGGCGGCCGAGGCGATCGTCGGGATTAGCGTGGACCAGAAGGCGACCGACAGGCGGCGGAAGTAGCTCGGCTCCTCATCGGTAATGTCATGCTGGATCAGCGGGCGAAAGAGCCTGCGGCTGCCGGCAAGGAACACGAGCGCCGCCAGCAGCGACAGGAACAGCGCCGTCAAAAGCGGCACGCGCTTGTAGTTCCAGGCAAAGCTCAGCCAGCTCCCGACACTGCGCGAGAGCACGCGCGTTTCGTCCGCCGTCGCCGTCAGAGCGTCGTCGAACATGCCGGTCGAGACTTCGGTGTTCTTCAGCAGCGTGTTGGAAAACAGCGCGCGCCTTGTCGCGGTAATGGTGTTGGAAAGCTTCGTCGCCTGGATCGAAAGACCCTCGGCCTCGCCGGTGAGCGCGTTGATGGCGCCGCGCTCGACCATCAGCCGTTTGCGCTCTGCGGTCACGATGTCGGCTTCGGGCGGCTGTCCCTCGGCCGGCGGATCGCCGAGTTCGGTGAGCCGCCCCTTGATTTCGTCGAGGCGCGGCCGGGTCGAGACCGACACGCCGATGATTTGCTTGGCGAGCGCGTCGACCTGAACCTTGAGGTCGGCAAGCACGATGTCGTCGTCCTTGGCCTTGTCGACGAGGTCCGTCAGCCGCTTGAGATCCTCGGCGGCCTTGGAAAGCTGATCGGCCGCCTGGCTCTGGGCCGGCGGCGTGGCATCCTCCGGAACCGCCTCGCCGGCCGGCGGGGTTGCCGTCTGCGCCGGCTGAACCGCCGTCGCGGCCGGCTGGGTGGCAGCGCCGGGTGTCGCGCCGCCGGGTGCCGCGCCTTTGTCAGCGGGCTGCGCACCATCCTGCGCGGGTGCCGCCGCCTTGCCGGCTGGTTGCGTTGCGGTCTGGGCCGGCTGAGCCGGCGTCGCCTTCTGCTCTGGCTGAGTTGCGCTCTGGGTCGTACCTTGTGCCGGTTGCGTCGTGCCTTGCGCCATGACCGGGCCGGCGGCGGCAAGCGCCAGCAGGCAGACGAGAATGGCAGGCAATTTTCCGACAGAACGCAATTTCATGATCCTTGCAGGTTGAGACCATGGTGCGGAATCGCGTCAGTGGTCGTCACAATGCGGTGTGAATACGAAAGACGGCGGAAAGATGCAAAAGACGCCGCCAATTGCGCTCCAGCGCCGGATTTTTCGTCAGAAGCCGGCGCCGGGCTGTGCCAGATAGGCAAGCTCGGCGTCTGTCGAGACGCGGGCCAGGAGCGCATTTCGGTGCGGGAAGCGGCCGAATTGTTCGATCACCTCGCGGTGGCGGATGGCATAGTCGAGATAGTCGGCATCGCCGAGTTCGGTGAAAAGCTTCACCGACATGGTCTGGTCGGTCAGGTTTTCCGAATGCTCGAACGGCAGATAGACGAAGGCGCGCGCTTCCGGCTTGATCGCCATGTCGGCACCGATGCCGACGGCAAGCTTCGCCTCGTGCAGTGCCAGGCAATCGGTCGCGAAGGCAAGCGGCGTGCCGCGATACATGTTGCGCGGCATCTGGTCGAGCAGGATGATCGCCGCCAGCCGGTTCTCCGGCGTTGCGCGCCAGATCTCGCTGACCCCGCGGGCAAGCGCCAGGTGCGATGCCTGGAAACGACGAATGCAGGCCTTATCCAGTTCGCCGCTCATCGTGAACCAGTCGTCATAGGTGAGCTCGCCGAACCAGAAGCTCAAAACGTCATCCGGCGTGCAGATTTCAACTTCGTTCGTCATTTGCTCCCTCGCACCGCTCTTCTGCCGGTCCTGCCCCTTTCGAGGCCTGATCGGGCAGCCATGCATGCGCTACAGCGCCGCGCGTCTTATCAGACGCGCAATGGTCGCTGTAGCACTTTGATTTTCTGCATGTCTTTGTCCTTAAATCGAGTTCGATTCAAGGAGACATGCGCTAAGACATAGGCGCGGACCGGCCCATTTCCATGCATGCCCAATGTCGATGCACGCCTTACGCGCGCCGCGTGAGGATGGCAACAAAGGCGATGCCGCCGACAATGCCGGTAACGACGCCGATCGGCATGTCCTCCGGCGCCATGATGACGCGGGCCACGAGGTCGGCCATGATCAGCGTCAAGGCGCCAAAGAAGGCCGAGAACGGGATGACCCGGACATTGTCGCTGCCGGCAAAGAGCCGCACGAAATGCGGCACCATCAGCCCGACGAAGCCGATCGCTCCGGAAAAGGCCACCATGACCCCGGTCAGGAGCGCGGTGACGACGAAGAGCGTCAGACGGAAGCGGCGCACGGGAATGCCGAGCGTCATCGCCGTCTCGTCGCCCATGGCAAGCGCGTTGATTTCCCGCGATCGGACGACCAGCCAGCCGAGCGAGACTGACAGCACGAGCGCCGGATAGATGAGATGCGGCCATTGCGCCAGGCCAAGGCCGCCGAGCATCCAGAAGATCACCGTGTGCGTCGCCCGCGGATCCCCCAGGAAGATCATGAGATTGCCGATCGACGTCAGCACGAAGGCGACGGCGACGCCGGCAAGCACCAGGCGATCGGCACTGGTGCCTAGAGCGCGGGAAACGAAAGCGACCAGCACGGTTGCCAGCAGCGCGCCGCCAAAGGCAAAGAGCGGCACCGTGAGAAGACCGAGGATCATTCCGGTGTGGAGCAGTGCGACGATCGCCCCGAGCGCGCCGCCCGAGGAGACGCCGAGCAGATGCGGATCGGCAAGCGGATTGCGCGTGACCGATTGCAGCACGGCGCCTGTCAGCGCCAATCCGGCGCCGACAAGCCCCGCCAGCATGACCCGCGGCAGGCGCACGTCCCAGACGATGCTTTCGCGCCCCGCCGACCAGAAGGCCTCGACGCTGCCGGGCGCGAGCTTGCTGGCGACGATCGACCAGACGGTGGTTACCGGGATCGGCGCCGAGCCGAGCGACACGCCCACGGTCACAGTCAGAAGAAGCAAAAGCAGCGCCGCGAACACCCCGACCCCGCCGCGGATCGCCCGAACGGAGAGAACCCGCGAAACGGTAGCGGGACCAGGCGACGTATCCTCAGCCAGCATCGGTTACAGGCCTTCGCCGTGAAAGACCTCGGCGAGCCGGGCAATGGCGTCGATGTTGCGCGGCCCCGGCGTCGCCTCGACATAATCGAGGACCACGAAGCGGTCGTTTTTCACCGCATCGATATTGGCGAAGGCCGGATTGTTCTTCATGAAGGCAATCTTGTCCTCGGCCTTCACCTCGCCGTAGTTGACGATCACCACGACCTCCGGATTGCGATCGATCACCGGCTCCCAGGAGACCTCCACCCAGCTCTTGTCGACGTCGTCCATGATGTTGGCGCCACCGGCCGCCTCGATCATCGCCGTCGGGATGCCGAAGCGGCCGGATGTGAAGGGCTTTTCTTCGCCGGAATCATAGACGAAGACGCGCGTCGGCTTTTCGCGGCCGGCATTTGCCTCGGTGATCGCGGCCAGTTGGCGGCGGTAGCCGTCGACCAGCGCCTCGGCGCGATCCTCGACCCCGAAGATGCGGCCGAGGTTGAGGAGATCGACGAACATGTCGTCCATCGTAGGCTTTTCCCTGGCCATGACATGGATGCAGGATTCGGTCAGTTCGTAGACGCCGATCTTGAACGGCGCCAAGGTCTCGGGCGTCACCTCGCCGCCGACCTTCATGCCGTAGTTCCAGCCGGCGAAGAAGAAATCGGCGTCGGCGTTGAGGAGCACTTCCTTGGTCGGATATTTCTCCGCAAGCTCCGGCAGTTCCTTGACGCCCTCGCGCAGCTTTTCATCCAGCGTCTTCCAGCCGGAAACGCCGGTGTAGCCGACCATGTGGTCCTGCAGTTTCAGCGCCAGCATCATCTCGACCAGATTGACGTCGTTGGCGATCGCCCGCTTCGGCGCGGCATCGAAGGTCACCTCGCGGTTGCAGCTCTTGACGGTGACCGGATAGGCGAGCGCCGGCACAGCAGTGGCGATGAGAAACAGGAAGGCAGAGGAGGCAATGTTGATCTTCATGAAATGGATCCCGAGGAAGTGAAAAGGAGAAACGGGCGGTGCCGGCAACGGCGGTGCTGTGGGCGGTGGCGGTGACACCGAAGGCGGAGGACAGCGCCCGCGGGCTCAGCACCGCGTCGGGTGTGCCAAAGGCGGTGAGCCGCCCCGCCGTCACGATCGCCACGTCAGTCGCGAATTCGGCGGCGAGATTGATGTCGTGCAGCGTCGATACGATCGTCAGCTTCAGCGTCTGCAAGAGCTCGAGGATTTCGAGCTGGTGGCGGATGTCGAGATGGTTGGTCGGCTCATCGAGGATGATGATGCGCGGCTCCTGGGCAAGCGCCCGGGCAATCAGCACCCGCTGTTTCTCGCCGCCCGAGAGCGTCGAGAACTGGCGGCCGGCCAGATGGGCGAGATCGAGATGGGAGAGCGCGTGCTGCACGCGCTCACGGTCGGTGTCCGTCCAGCCGTTGAGCCCCTCCCGCCGCGGGATGCGGCCCATCATCACCACGTCGCGCACGCTGAAGGGAAAATCGCCGGGCATTTCCTGAAGCACGACGGCGATCGTTTTCGCCGCTTCGCGCGCCGAGGTCGACCAGAGGTCGACGCCGTCGACCTCGATGCGGCCCGCATTCGGCTGCACCGCCCGGTAAAGGCAGCGCAGAAGCGAGGTCTTGCCGGCCCCGTTCGGCCCGAGGATCGCAAGCCGGCTGCCCGCCTCGATCGCGAAGTCCATGTCGTCGACCAGCTTCAACCCCGGGCGCGGCCCCCAGCAAAGCCCCTTAACGCGAAGGGCGGCTCCTGTTGCGGTGCAGGTCATGGTCTGATCCCACCCCGGCAGCGCCACGCGTCCATCCCCGACGCACCAAACGCGCTTGAGCGCATGCGTGTCGCACTCATTGGAAATGGCCCGCAACGTCTTCGGAGACGAGCATGGCCGCCGGGATGCGGGCGAGCGTCTTGCCCTTCAGTCCGCGCGGCCGTTCGGCAGCCCGCGTCATGCCGTCGCCGCGCTCCACATAGGTGGCGGCAAAGCGGACGAGATCGTCGATGTCCTCTTCCGGCGAAATGTCGCCAAAGAGATAGGTCGCCTTGCCCGTCGCCTGGAAGGCGATGGTGCAGGGGCGCGTGCATGCCGCCATGCAGACCGTGCCGGCAATCGAGAAATCACTATCGAGCGGCGCGCCGAGGGCGGCAATGCTGCGGTTGAGCCGCTTTATCAGCTCGGCGCCCGGCATGCAGGGGCCGCCGGTAAAGCGGCAATCGGTGCAGACCGTTATCTTATGCTGTCTTGAAGTCGGCTCAGCCATTCTCTCTCTCCGCCGGACTGACGGCAAGAGATGGCGAAGCGGCAGGGTGACGGAAAACCGTCGCGCGAAAGCCAGTTCTTTTCCATCGGAACACCCCGTCCGTTGTGGTTGATCGGTTCGATGGCAGGTCTCCTGGCTCGCGGGTCGCGGCGCATCCACGTCTTCCCGGCCTTTGGCCAGTGACATGGTGTGAATGCGCTGTCCGCTCACAGTTGCGGGGGCAGCCACGGTTTCGGTCCCGTCAGGGTCGTCCGTTCCGTGTTCCCTTTTCAGCCGCTTCCGCATTGTCGCGGACGCAGCACCATCGCGCTCTTCCTCGCATGAATCGGCAGCGGATACAACCGATGGGGTTGGGCGGCCGGGATCTATCAACATGCGGCGTTTCGTCATGTACCGACTGTTATAAAATAACATAACAACAATCAACAAGGAAATGATCCTAAGTCACCCTGCCGGCCGCCGCGGGCGAGAGTCTCGCCTGACGGCGACGACCGGCGTATCCTTGCTCCTTGGCTTGTCGGGAAAGGAGCTCTGCCATGGCTGCCTATTTGATCGCCGATGTCGATATCACCGATGCAGCGACCTTCGAGGAATACAAAAGAGAGGTGCCGGCGACGGAGGCCCGCTATGGCGGGCGTTATCTCGGCCGCGGTGGCGCAACCCGGGTGCTTGAAGGCGACTGGGAACCGCACCGGCTCGTCATCCTTGAGTTCCCGGACATGCAAGCCTTGCTCTCCTGGTACCAATCGCCGGACTATCAGCGCCTGAAGGCGATCCGTGAGCGCTGTGCCAGGACACGGATCATAGCACTCGAAGGCGTCGCCATCTGAAGCGGAGCGCAAGACTGGCCGCAATTGCCGGCCTTGCTCGTGAAACGAACGGATGAGCGCCCCCGTCACTTCAAGCTTCGCGGCGCGCGGATGAAGCAACTGCGGGGGCATGTGCTCCGGGTCCATCGACATGCGGCGTTTCGTCATGTCCATCCGTTATGCGATAACATAGAAATACAATGCCAGAGTTGAATAGCCGGCGAAATCCGCCGTAGTGGGACCGTGTGCCTTCATCGGGACCGGCGCGCCGCCGCCCTCCCGAACTTGCCTTCGCACGACCGCCCGACCCGACGCTTTCGGACCGATGCCGCGCAGCGCTCATCAGCCCCCACTGGCCGCAAAAGCCAGAAATTTAACGTACGTTACGCTCACGTAACCCCAAGGCCGTTGAGAAAATCAGCAGCCGAAGCGACAATTGCCAAAGCTAGGATTGGGCATCGACAAGCCACCGATAAAATCAACTTAGCCGCGCAAGTCCCGAAATGAAGTGATGGCAACGCAACTTTCTACAGGGGATGGCAGTGAATCCAATTGACTTCTTCGTCGAGACGCTTCGGACCTATCCGCCGGTCGCCGTCTTCCTCGCCCTCGGCATCGGTTTCCTGATCGGGCCCATCAAGGTCGCGGGGTTCAATCTCGGAAACGTCACCGCTACGCTTCTGGCGGGTGTTCTCATCGGGCAGCTGGGCATCCAGGTTTCCGGTGATCTGAAGTCCACCTTGTTCCTGATCTTCCTGTTCGCCGTCGGCTACGGTGTCGGCCCGCAATTCGTGCGCGGCTTGAGCACCGATGGGCCGAAACAGATTGCCTTTGCGCTGTCTGTCCTGGTGCTGTGCCTCATCGTTCCCTATCTCTGCGCGCTGATCGCCGGGCTTCCGCTTGGCTACGGCGCCGGCATGTATGCCGGGTCGCAGACGATCTCGGCTGCGATCGGCGTTGCCACGGACCAGATCAATTCGCTCGGGCTGACGCCGGAGCAGGCCAAGACCTTTGCCGACCAGATTCCGATTGCCTATGCGGTCACCTACATCTGGGGCACGATCGGCTCTGCCATCATCCTCGCCCAGCTTGGCCCAAAACTTCTCGGCATCGATCTTCCGGCGGCCTGCAAGGAGTATGAGACCAAGCTCGGCGGCGGCACCGAGAGCAGCGAACCCGGCATCACCCGCGCCTATCATGATTTCGGCCTTCGGGCCTATCGGATCGACGAAGCAAGCGGGCTAACCGGAACGCCGGTCAAGAACCTGCTTCCCGGCATTCGCGTCTTCGTCGAGCGCCTGCGAAGAGGCGATCAGATCATCGAAGCGGATGGCAACACCGTGCTGCAGCCGGGCGACGTCGTCGCCTTCTCGGGCAGGCGCGCCCTGCTCGTCGAAAACCTGGACAGCAAGCTGACGGAGGTCGAGGACAAGGAGCTTCTGAACGCGGAGGCCGAGATCGTCGACGTCTACGTGACCAGCAAGGCGCTGGCCGGAAAGACACTCGCCGAAGTCAGCACGATGGATTGGGCGCGCGGCGTCTATGCCCGCAAGATCGTGCGCTCGCTGGTCGAGATCCCGGTCCTTCCCGGCACGACCGTCGAGCGTGGCGACATCGTCACCATCGGCGGCGCCAGGAGGCACGTCGAAGCGGCGATCAAGGCTCTCGGCTTTGCCGATCGCCCGGTCGAAACCACCGACATCGCCTTCCTCGGCTGGGGTCTGTTCATCGGCGCGATGATCGGGGCGCTGACGATAACGATCGGCGGTATTCCGATCGGGCTATCCACGTCAGGCGGCGCCCTGCTTGCCGGTCTCGTGCTCGGCTGGCTGCGCACCACCTACCCCGCCTTCGGCCGCATCCCGTCGCCGGCGCTGTGGCTGTTGAACACGCTCGGCCTCAACATCTTCATCGCCGTGGTCGGTATCGGCGCCGGACCGGGCTTCGTCGCAGGCCTCCAGGAGGTTGGCATTTCGCTGTTCATCTGGGGAGTCGTTGCAACCTCCATCCCGATGATCGCCTCGGTGCTGATCGGCCACTATGTCTTCAAGTTCCACCCGGCGATCCTGTTTGGCGCCTGCGCCGGCGTCAGGACCACGACCGCAGCGCTCGGCATGATCCAGGAGGCGGCCAAGAGCAAGGTGCCGGCGCTTGGCTACGGCATGCCCTACGCCATCGGCAACACGCTGCTCACCATCTTCGGCCTCGTCATCGTCATCATGCTCGCCTGAGGCGCGCCGGCGAACCGAGACCATTGTTCCAATTTCATAGATCACAGGGAGTGTGGATCATGTTGGACAGAAAATTCTACGACAGCATTTCCGATCTCAGCCCGTTCGAAATCAAGGACGAACTGATCAAGCTCGCCAAGACGAGCTCGCAGAAATCCGCCAAGGCCTTCCTCAATGCCGGCCGCGGCAACCCGAACTGGACGGCAACGCGCGCCCGCGAAGCCTTCTTCCTGCTCGGCCAGTTCGCCCTGACGGAGGCTAAACGCGCCTACTACGATCCGAAGGCGGGCGTCGCCGGCATGCCGCCCCAGGACGGCGCGCATGCGCGGTTCCAGAAGTGGATCAAGAAACAGCTTCAAAGCACGGAAACCGTGGACGAGGAAGACGAAGGCGTCCCGGCCGCCAAAACCCTCGGTGACGCCGTCGCCTATGCCATCAACACCTTCGGCTTCGACCCGGATGGATTCGTGCATGAGCTGACCGACTCGATCATCGGCGACAACTATCCGGTCCCCGATCGGGCGCTGCATCACAACGAGATCATCACCCACGAATATCTGATGTGGGCGATGTGCGCCGGCCACCGGCCAAGCGTGAAATTCGACCTCTACCCGGTCGAAGGCGGCACCGCCGCCATGTGCTACATCTTCAAGGCCTTGAAGAACGCCCGCATCCTCAACGCCGGCGACACGATCGCGCTCGGAACGCCGATCTTCACTCCCTATCTCGAGATGCCGCAGCTCGAGGACTACACGCTGAAGACCATCAATGTCAGCGCCGAGCAGGAAGATCGCTTCCAGTTCACCGACGATGACATCAAGGCGCTGGAAAACCCCGAGGTGAAGGCGCTGTTCCTGGTCAACCCCGGTAACCCGTCGGCCGTCGCGATGGATCCGGATTCGATCAAGCGCCTTGTCGATCTCGTAAACAACAAGCGTCCCGATCTGATCATCCTTACCGATGACGTCTACGGCACCTTCGTCCCGGGGTTCCAGTCATTGCTCGGCCATCTGCCGCGCAACACCATCGGCGTCTATTCCTATTCGAAGTACTTCGGCTGCACCGGCTGGCGCCTCGGCGTGGTGGCCGTTGCCCAGGACAATATCTTCGACGAGAGGATCAAGGCGCATCCCGAGCCGATCCAAAAGCTTCTGGAAAAGCGCTACAAGGCGATGACGCCGAAGCCGCGCGAGGTGAAGTTCATCGACCGCATCGTCGCCGACAGCCGCGACGTGGCGCTGAACCACACCGCCGGCCTGTCGCTTCCCCAGCAGGTGATGATGTCGCTCTTCAGCCTGGTCGAGCTGATGGATGTCGAGAAGGCCTACCAGAAGGCCTGCATCGCCATCTGCACGAAGCGGTTCTGGAACCTCGTAAACGGCATGGGCGTCGAGTCCAACCCGGGCATCTATTTCGACCACTATTACGGCATCATCGATTTCGAGTTCTGGCTGCGCAAATATGTCGGGCAGGATGTTGTCGAATGGGTGAAGGACAACATCCATCCGCTCGACATTCCCTTCCGACTGGCCGAGGACCACGGCATCGTTCTCTTGAACGGCTCCGGCTTCGACGCGCCAAACTGGTCGGCGCGCGTTTCCTTCGCCAACCTCAATGACGACGCCTATTCGCAGATCGGCCGTGCCGTGCGCTCCGTGGCGCGTGGCTACGTGCAGACCTACCAGGCGGCCAAGGGCCTGAAGATCAGCTAGCCGAGCAAAGCGGCCGGCAAACCCGTCGGCCGCCTCCCCCTGCAGCGCCGCGCGTCCAATTAGACGCGCAACGGTCGCTGTAGCATTTTCGAATGCTGCATGTTTTGTCCTTCAAGCGGCGACGATTGAAGGACACATGCAGAAGGGCGTGAGCAGACGCCCTGATACCCAGCCACCCCGGATTTTCCGGCAGGGTCCTGCCGGCAAGTGAGCAGCGCATCATCAGGCTGAAGGCGCCCCTTCGGCATGGAGTTGGGAGTAAAGCGGCGTGATCGATCACCTGTTCGGCATCCTCAGAGCGCATCCGGAGCTCGCCCTCTTCCTCGCGCTCGGCATCGGCTACGCCGTCGGCAAGATCACCATCTTCGGCGTGACCATCGGCGCCGTTACCGGCTGCCTGCTGGCGGGCGTGCTGATCGGACAGACGGGCGCCGTGTTGTCGAACGACGTGAAGCAGGCGTTCTTCCTGCTGTTCCTCTTCGCCATCGGCTACCGCACCGGCCCGCAATTCTTCCAGAGCCTCAATGCCGATGCCCTGCCCCAGATCGCCGTCACGGTGACGCTCTGCGTCGCGGCGCTCGCGGCGGCGATCCTTCTTTCGATCCTGTTCGGTTTCGATCTCGGCACGGCCGCAGGCGTCCTTGCGGGCGGGGCAACGGAATCGGCGACCGTCGGCGTCGCCATCGACACCTTCCGCAAGACGGCGCCAACACCCGAAGCCGTCACCCAATTCGAATCCGCCGTGGCCACCGGCTTTGCGGTCGCCTATCTCGTCGGCGTCGTCACCGCGATCCTCGTCCAGTCGCAGCTCGCACCGCGCATGTTCGGCCGCAGCCTGAAGGAAGCCTGCGCCGAGCTCGAAGCCGAACTCAACATCGCCCCGGAGAACAGCGGCGATACCGCCCGCCGCGAGATCGAAGCGCGCGCCTTTGAGATCGCCGATAATCTGGTCGGCCTGACCGTGGCGGAAGCGGAGGCGCGAGTCCCTGAGCATCAGAAGGCCTATGTCGAGCAGATTCGCAGGGGCAATGAGATCATCTCCCCCGCCCCGCAAGAGCGACTGCAGGCCGGGGACATCATTGCGGTCGCCGGGCTTCGCGGTTTCCTGGTGGAATATGCCAGCCGGATCGGCACCGAGACCGATGACCGCGAGCTTCTCGACATTCCGGTCGAAATTCTCGACGTGGTGGTGACCAACAAGGACGTCGCCGGCAAACGCCTTTGGCAGCTCAAGCAGCAGCCCGAGGCGCGCTCGGTCTTCCTGCGCGGCATCCTGCGTGCCGGCCAGCCGATCCCGATTTTCCCCGGGCTGACAATCCGCCGGGGTGACGTGATGTCGATCGCCGGTGCCAGGCGCCATGTGGAGGATGTCGCTGCCCGGCTCGGCTATGCGGATCGCAAGACGACGGCGACCGACATGGTCTATGTCGGCGTCTTCATCTTCCTCGGCGGCCTCATCGGCATACCCGCGCTGAAACTCGGAGCGCTCGAAATCGGCCTCGGCGTTGCGGTCGGCGTGCTGATCGCCGGTCTCGTCGCCGGCTGGCTGCGCTCGGTCAGGCGCACGTTCGGCTTCGTGCCGGAGGCAACCCTCTGGTTCTTCGACAGCGTCGGGCTCTGCGCCTTCATCGCCTGCGTCGGCATCTCGGCCGGCCCGAGCTTCGTCACGGGCCTCGTTCAGTCCGGTCCGGCGCTCGTGATCGCCAGTCTGCTGATCTGCCTGATTTCGCACCTCGCAGCACTTGCGCTTGGCCGTTGGGTCTTCCGCATGAACGAAGGCGTGCTCGCCGGCACCTGCTGCGGCGCCGGAACCTCGGCGCCGGCGCTCGCCGCGGTGCAGGAGGCTGCCGGCAGCCAGGTGCCAACCCTCGGCTACGGCCTTGGCTATGCGATCGGCAACGTGCTCCTGGCGCTCTGGGGGGCTGTGCTTGTCACGGTTCTTGGGTAGCGTCTAAACCGCCGACGTCAGCATGCCGTGCCGGCCGATTGCTGCGTCATGCACGGAGCGGCCTGACGTCAGGTCAGGAAACTACCGCAGAGGCCAGACCACCATCAGCGTCGGTATGCTGACGATAACGATCACGAGCGAGAGCGGCAGGCCGAGGCGCGGATAGTCGCTGAACCGGTAGCCGCCCGGCCCCATGACCAGTGTGTTGCACTGGTGGCCGATCGGCGTCAGGAAATCGCAGCCGGCGCCGATGGCGGTCGCCATCAGGAAGGCTTCCGGCCGATAGCCGAGCGCGTCGGCGAAGCTCGCGGCGATCGGCGCCATGACCAGCACGGTCGCGGCGTTGTTGAGGAACGGTGTGACCGCCATTGCCGCAAGCAGGATGATGGTCAACGCGCCTGCCGGCGGCAAGCCGGCGGCAACCGTACCGAGCCACCCGGCAATGACTTCCGTCCCCCCGGTCGTGCGCAGGGAATCGCTGACCGGGATCAGCGCCGCCAGCATCACGAGGATCGGCCCGTCGACGGAACGGTAGACGTCGCGCAACGGAATGATGCGGAAGATGACCATGGCAAGGGCCGCTGCGAAAAAGGCGATCGGCACCGGCACGAGGCCGACTGCCGTCGAGCCCATGGCGGCGGCCAGGACCAGAAGCGGCAACGGCGCTTTGCGCGTGGTGCCGAGCAGGATCTCGCGCTGCGCGAGCGGCAGGCAGCCGAAGTCCTGCAGAAAAGACGTCAATTCGCGCCGCGCGCCTTGCAACACAATGACGTCGCCGGCGCGCAGACGAATGCTGCCGAGCCGCTGCTTCAGCCTTTCGCCCTGGCGGCTGACGGCGAGCAGGTTGATGTTGTGGGTGTTGAACAGCGCCAGGCGCTGCGCCGACATGCCTTCGATCGGCGAGCCGCTGCCGACGACCGCTTCCACCGCCTCGATCTCGGACCCTGCCTTCTCGCGGCTACCCGGCGAGCGGTCTCCGGCGATCTTCAGCTTGGCCTGCGAGACAATACGATCGAGCGCCCCCGGCCCGCCTTCAAGCAGCAGGATGTCGTCGGCTTCAAGCGTGATGTCGGGCAGCGGCGCCAGATGCAGGCCGCGGCGAAAAATGGCGATGACGACGGCACCGCCATCGCCGAGCTTGACCAGAGCGCTGAGTGACTTGCCGATCGCGGGAGATCCGGCAGCAACGACGGCCTCCGACGTATAGTCGGTAATCTCGATCGCCGAATGAACCGAAACTTGGCTGCTGGTCCGTTGCGGCACGAGCTTGTAGGCAAAGAGCAGGAAGATGCAGCCGACCAGCGCCAAGGTCGCGCCGACGGGCGTGAAGTCGAACATCGTAAAACTCTCGCCGGTCAGTTCCTGACGCACGCGCGACACGACGATATTCGGCGAGGTGCCGACCTGCGTCATCAGCCCGCCAATCAGCGAACCGAAGGCCATCGGCATCAGGAAGACCGAAGGCTGGACATTCGACCGCCGGGCGAACTGGAAGGCGACCGGCAGCATGATCGCCAGCGCCCCGATATTCTTGATGAAGGCGGAAAGCACCGTCACCGTGATGACCAGCAGCGCAAGCTGGGCCCGGACCGACGAGATATTGGGCAGGAAGTGCTGGATCGCCGCATCCACCACGCCTGAGCGCGCCACGCCGGCGCTGACGATCAAGGCACTGCCGACGATGATGACGATGTCGTCGCTGAAACCGTCGAAGGCATGATCGTAAGGCACGATGCCGACGGCCACCGCCAGCATCAGCGCAGAACAGGCGATCACGTCGTATCGAAACCGCCCCCAGATGAAGAAGACCATCATGGCGCCGATGACGATAAACGCGAGAGACTGTTCGGCGGTCATGCAATACCCGGGTTCGGCGAAAGGACTGGGCGGGACGGAACGTGCAGTTGGCGCAAGGCCGAAACGCGCGATCCGCCGGAACGTTCACGAGAGAAGTAACGCATCTTTCTCCGCACCGGAATCCGGCTCAGCGACAAATCTGGGTACGAAGGCGAAATTCTCCAGCGACCGCAAGGCATTCACGCGACGTTGCCGACTTGGAAAACACCGTTGCCGCCCTACACTTTAGCAAAGGGTGTTGGAGCGCCTTGGCCGCCGCTTTTGCCGCCGGTGCCGGCGGACCATCTGCTTCCTCCACCGCGTCGCCCCAGGCTTGCTCGAAGCAGGCGCTAGGCTTGCCTAGATAATTGCGAGCCCTTGGATTTGCATCAGGAAATTGTACAATAGATCAAAGTGTTGCAGCGCGTTCCGTAGTCCATTTGAAGGCGAGGAACCTGACTGCGCCTCCCCTACCAAGCGCACCCGTAACCGAGGATCGCCGACATGAAAAACGCCCTTGCCGCCCTCTCCGTCGTTCTGCTTCTGAGCGGCTGTACCGCAAGCGGCGGCTCCAGCTATTACGGCTATTCGTCGAACCTCGAGCCGATCCCCGGCAGCATCACCTATGGCGGCCAGCCGCGCACCAAGCTCACAAAGTCGCCTGTCGGCAGCATCGTGCCGCACCAGTTCATCGACCAGTACGGCCGCAAGGTCTACGAAACCTATATCATCGAGCCGGACCGGTCGTTGCGCCTCACCAGCCGGCGCTGGCAGCCGGATGATATTTTCGATTTTGACTGACGCATTTCGTGGGGCGACTATGGGAGGGAGCGGCAGTCGCCGCTGCCGAATTGCGCGATCACCCAATCGCGCAACAACTGCGTCGCCGGTCGATCTGCCATCCGTGGGCTATAGACGAGATCGTAGCGGTCGCTTTCGAGCGTCACAGGAAAAGGCTGGACGAGAATGCCCGAGGCGAGTTCCTCGGCGACCAGCGTCAGGCTCAAAAGGCCGATGCCCTGCCCGGCTACGGCGGCCTGAACGGCATGGATTTCATCGGTAAACGAAAGACCCGCGTTCGCATCGACATCTGCGATGCCAGCCCGCTCCAGCCATTGCCGCCAGACCGGCGCACGCGGCTCGTCTCGCCGAGCCGCACCCCAATCGAAATGAATGAGCGTTGAGCGTTTGAGATCCGCAGCACTTGCCGGCACCAGTCGCGGCGCGCAGACCGGGGCGAAACGATCGGCAAAGAGCGGCTCGGTTATGAGACCCGGGTAGTGTCCGCCACCGAGACGGATTGCGGCGTCCGCGTCCGCCTCCAGGTCGATCGTCCGGTTGGAAGCGTCGAGCCTCAGCGTCCAGTCCGGATAGGCTTCGCGAAACGAGCCGGCGAGCGGCGCCAGACGCTTGGCGACGAAGGCGACCGTCGAGGTCAGCCGCGCGACCTTGCTCCCCTGCTGGCGGCGCACGTCGGCAATCGCCTGCTCGAAGCGATCGAGACCATCGCGCAGCACCGGAAACAGCGCCTTGCCGGCAGCCGTCAGATGCACCTGTCGCGTCTCGCGCTCGAAGAGCTTGACCTCCAGCATCTCCTCCAGCTGCCGGATCTGGTGGCTGACGGCGGTCGCCGAAACGTTCAGCTCTTCCGCCGCATGCTTGAAGCTCAGTCGGCGGGCGGCCGCTTCGAAGACCCGCAAGGCGCCGAGCGGCGGCAGCTTCCTCATCGCATCCTCATGGAAGAATTCATCTCATCTATCAGCTGAGAAATCACTCTTTGTCAGCCTGCTATCTCCTCAGCATATTGAGTTCAACAGCCAAGGCAACAGCGCCAAGCTGAGAAAATCTCAAGTATGCAAGGATAATCTCAATGTCTCTCGAACAGGTCATCACCAAGCCCGATCCCTACGCGCCCTTCCTGCTTTCGCAAGCGATCAAGGCCAACGGCTTCGTTTTCGTCTCAGGGCAGGCGGCGATCGGCGATGACGGCGAGCTCGTCGGCGAAGGCGATTTCGACCGCCAGGCCGAACAGGCCTTCCGCAACCTCGACCGGGCCTTGAAGGCCGCCGGTTCCGGCCTCGACAAGATCGTCAAGGTTACGATCTTCCTGCGCTCCATGGAGAATTTCGCAAAGATCATCGAACTCCGCCGGAAGTGGTTTTCGGCACCCTACCCCGCCGACAGCATCGTCGAGGTCTCCTCGCTCTATTCGCCAGACGCGCTGATCGAGATCGAAGCGATCGCGCTCGATGCAGGCCGTTGAGATGAGCGCCGGAAATCGTTCCGTTATCGAAAGGACATTCCATGCATCTTGAACAGGTCGTCACCGCGCCGGATCCCTACGCGCCGTTCCTGCTCTCCCAGGCAATCAGGGCCAACGGCTTCGTCTTCGTCTCTGGCCAGGCGGCAATCGGTGACGACGGCGAAATCGTCGGCATTGGCGATTTCGACCACCAGGCCAACCAGGCTTTTCACAATCTCTACCGCGCCTTGAAGGCCGCCGGCTCCGGGCTCGACAAGGTCGCCAAGACCACGATCTTCCTGCGCTCCACCAAGGACGCGGGAAAGATGGTCGACCTTCGCCGCAAGTGGCTTTCGGCACCCTACCCGGCCGAAAGCATGATCGAGGTTTCTTCTCTCTATTTACCCGATGCACTGATCGAGATCGAAGCGATCGCGCTTGACGGAGACCGCTGACATGAACGCGCCACAGATCCTCCCATCTCCCATTTTCACTGGCGTCACCTTCAAGGGGCTCGATTTCAGCAACCGCCTGTCGGTCGCGCCGATGACCCGCATCAGCGCTTCGGCTGCAGGCGTTCCAGGCGAACGCATGCGCCGCTACTACGAACGCTTCGCCCGAGGCGGCTTCAGCCTGATCACGACCGAAGGCATCTACACCGACAAGGCTTATTCCCAGACCTACAGGGACCAGCCCGGCCTGACCGACAGGGAACAGGCGGCTGCCTGGCGCCGCGTCGTCGATGCAGTCCACGCCGCCGGTGGCCGCATCTTCGCGCAGCTCATGCATGGCGGCGCATTGGCACAGGGCAACCCCTACCGCCCGGATACGGTAGGCCCCTCGGCCATACGTCCGAAGGGCACCCAGATGACCGGCTACCATGGCGACGGCCCCTATCCTTTGCCGCGCGAGATCAGCGAGGTCGAGATTGCCGAAGCGATCGAGGGCTTCGCCAATGCCGCTCGCTTGGCCATCGAGGTCGCCGGCTTCGACGGCATCGAGATCCACGGCGCCAACGGCTACCTGCTCGATCAGTTCTTCACCGATTTCTCGAACCGGCGGACAGACCGCTGGGGCGGCGATATCGTGCAGCGGCTCGGTCTGTCGCTCGAGGTGCTGAAGGCTGTGCGCGCGGCGATAGGCCCCAACGTCCCGCTCGGACTGCGCCTCTCCCAGGGCAAGGTCAACGACTTCAGGCACAAATGGGCCGAACGCGAACCGGGTGCAGCGCGCGTGTTCAAGACGCTGGCCGAAAGTCCGGCCGATTTCGTTCACGTGACCGAGTTCGAAGCCTGGAAGCCGGCCTTCGACGGCGGCGACGCCTCACTCGTGGCGCTTGCCCATCGCCACGCGCCGCGCCTGTTCCTCATCGCCAATGGCAGTCTGCACGATCTCGCACGCGCAGAGGAGGTGATGGAAGCCGGGGCCGACATGATCGCGCTTGGCCGCGGCGCGCTCGTCAATCCCGACTGGCCGCGGCTGACCGCCAAACGCAACGATCTGCGTCCGTTCGACCTGCCGTTCCTCGCGCCGATCAGCGACATCAAGGACAGCGAGCTCGCACTCTGAGAATGGATCGACGGGCGCTTGAGAAGGCGCCCGTCGGCAACGTCGCTCGCGTTCGTTGAGGACTACTCGTCGCGGTTACAACGCCGCGACGAAACGATAGGCTGAGCCGTTCCGCTCGGCGCGCCCGATCCCCGGATGGGCCCAGTGATAGCCAAGCAACGCTAGCCGCTCCGATGCCGCCCTGTCGATCAGGGCCTTGCGGTTCTTCAAGGCCAGTTCGGCATCCATGTCGAAGCCGAAATGCCAGTCGGGATGTTCGAAAAAGACGACATTGCTGGTCACCGCATCGCCCGTGATCACCAGGCCGTCATGTCCCGCCCCGTCGCCACCGGCAAGCTGAAGCGAGATGTGGCCGGGCGTATGGCCGCGCGTATCGAACACCTGCATGCCGCTGACGATCTCGTCGCCGGGCTTGACCAGGGTCAGGCGGTCCTGAACGGCAAAGAGGTCGCGCTGCGCGCCCTTGGCAAAGCCATGCAACGCCTGCGGCATCACCTTTTCGAAGTTCGGATCGGTCCAGAACTGCCACTCGGCCTCCGAAACGAAATACTGCGCGTTCGGAAAGGTCAGTTTGCCGTCGACGCCAAGGGTGCCTCCGGCATGATCGGGATGGGCGTGGGTCAGTACCACCTTCGTCACCAGGCCCGGATCGATGCCAGCGGCCAACAGATTGGCGCGGAGCTTGCCGGCGCTCTCCTGGAAGTGATTGCCGGAGCCGTCGTCGACCACGATCAGATCACCGCCGGTGCGGATGACGGGGATATTGGTATGAAACGGCGCGCGTTCGGGCGTGCCGCCGAGGCGGCGCATGATGTCCGGCCGCTCTTCAGGCGTCGCATCCGGCAGCACGATGCTCACCGGCAGCATGATGAAGCCGTCGCTGACGACGGAAATATCGAAGCTGCCGTGCCGAAGGCGATGGATGTCAGCGGCGTAGGCACCTTTCGGCAGGAGGACGGAAGCAGCAATCGCGCTGGAACCGGCAAGGAATTCACGACGATCGAGACCGGATGCGTCGGTGGAAATGCGGGAAGAGGTCATGGCTTTAGTCCTTGGCTGAAACGTCTGAGGAAAGGTGCCGGTGCGCCCCTTGGGCGCCACCGGCGAGCAAGCATCAGGCCTTGGCAAAGGCGAGCAGGTCGGCGCTGAGCTGGTCCTTGTGTGTGTCGGTGATGCCATGCGGGGCACCGGCATAGACCTTCAGTTCCGCATGTGGGACGAGCTTCTTCGAAGCCCGCGCGGCCGCGTCGATCGGCACGATCTGGTCGTCATCGCCATGGATGATCAGGGTCGGCACATCGAACTTCTTCAGGTCCTCGGTGAAATCGGTCTGCGAGAAGGCAACGATCGAGTCATAGGTGTTCTTGTGACCGCCCATCATGCCCTGCAGCCAGAAACTGTCGATCATGCCCTGAGAGGCAACCGCACCCGGGCGGTTGAAGCCGAAGAACGGACCCGAGGCGATATCGCGGTAGAGCTTCGAGCGATCCTTGAGGCTTGCCGCCTGCAGCCCGTCGAACACCTCCTTCGGCAGGCCGCCGGGGTTCTTGTCGGTCTTGACCATCAGCGGCGGCACCGCCGAGATCAACCCGGCCTTGGCGACGCGGCTGGTGCCGTGGCGGCCGATGTAACGGCTGATCTCGCCGCCGCCGGTGGAAAAGCCCGCAAGGAAGATGCCCTTCAGATCGAGCGCATTGATCAGATCGGCCAGATCGTCGGCATAATGATCCATGTCGTTGCCGTCCCAGGGCTGCGACGAGCGGCCATGGCCGCGGCGGTCATGGGTGATGACGCGGAAGCCATTGGCGGCGAGGTGGAAGGCCTGCGCTTCCCAGCTGTCCGACGACAGCGGCCAGCCGTGGCTGAGCACGACGACCGGGCCATCCTTTGGACCCCAGTCCTTGTAGTAGATCTCGACGCCATCGCGGGTGGTGATGCGGCTGCCCATGGTCTTTGCTCCCTCGGTGCCGGACGCGCCGGCGGTTGATGCGGTGGCGGATGCGGCCTTGGCCGGAATGTTCATTGCGTTGACCGCGGCGGCGGTGGCGGCGGCACCGAAGGCTGCCGAAAGAACGTTGCGGCGCGAAAGGCCATTGGAAACGGTTGCGGAAACTGCTTTTGCCTGTGTCATTGTCCTCACCTCTTTGATCTCTGTTGCCCGGCTTCCATCCCGTGGAAGCGATGGTTGAATTGATAAATCGGGGGGCCTAACCTCTCGACCGGCAAAGCTGACAACGATGGGGGCAGAAGTGACAAAACGAGCGGAAAGCGAACCGGCGGAGATCGGCATCGTCGTCTACCCGCGCGCCCTGATGTCGGCGATCCACGGGCTGACCGACATGTTCCAGGTGGCGAGCATGCAATCGGTCGAACAGAGCGGGGTAGACGCTCCCCAGATCCGCATCAGCCATTGGAAGCTGCAGGAAGACGGCTCGGTGGCGAAATCACGCGACACCCACCAGGATCCCTCCTCGAGCCTGGTGGCGCTGATCCTGCCGCCGACGCTCGCCGATCTGCCGGTCGGGGAGCGCATCGGCACCCTGCCCGCCTTCGTGCGCGAGCAGCATCAACGCGGCACGACCATCTGTTCGGTCTGCGGCGGCGCCTATCTGCTCGCCGAATCGGGCCTCGCTGCTGGCCGTACCATCACCACGCACTGGTCGCACCAGGACCTGATCGCCAACCGCTACGGCAATATCCGCGTCGACACCGACAGGCTGCTGATCGACGAGGGCGACATCATCACCGCCGGCGGCATGATGGCCTGGATCGATCTCGGGCTGAAACTCGTCGACCGGTTCCTCGGAACCGACGTCATGCTGGCAACGGCGCGGTACATGATTATCGATCCCGGCGCGCGCGAGCAGAGCTACTACAGCGTCTTCGCGCCGAAGCTCGATCACGGCGACAACGTCATCCTCAAGATCCAGCACTGGCTGCATGGCACCAGCACCAAGGGCGTGACGCTGCAGATTATGGCGGAGCGCGCCGGGCTCGGCGACCGCACGTTCCTGCGTCGCTTCCAGAGGGCGACCGGCTTCAATCCGACGGAGTATTGCCAGCGGCTGCGGATCGCCAAGTCACGCGATCTGCTGGAGCGTTCGCATCTCTCGATCGAGCAGGTTGCCTGGCAGAGCGGCTATGACGACACCAACGCCTACCGCAAGATCTTCCGCAAGATCCTCGGTCTCTCGCCAAAGGAATATCGCCTCCGCTTCTCGGTATCGGATGGTGCCCGGCGAATGGCCGCAGGAGCGCCGAATGCGGTGCCGGCTTTGTGACCTAGGGCGCTCCATCGATTGAGCGCGCCAGCAAGCTGCATCCGCTCAAGACCCGACCAAAGTGACAGCCCACAGCGCATCTCCTGGTAGGTTCTCGCCACCTGGCGCTCCCCCGATAAAGGACAACAAGCCGATCATGGGCGCCGCGAAGGCCTAAGCTGGGTCGACGAGATTTGCCGGCCGAGTTCCGAGACAAGTCAGATCTGGATTGACCGCTCGTCCAAGGAAGATCGTTCCAAACCACTATATTCAATGCACGCCGCGCGCCCCAACGGGCGCGCGGCGGTTTTTGCGTTTTCTATCCCTTCGGGGTCACCAAGACGGCGTTGCCGTCGCCTCCGATCTCAGACGGCCCCGTCAGCCCTTGCCCATGATGACAAAGACGACGCGGCGGATCGCCTCGGCGAAGCTGACGCCCAGCGCCATCGCCGCGATGCCGGTGACGCCCAATGCGCCGATCCCCATCAGCTTCCAGCGCCTGACGTCGTCGGTCACCGGCTTCATCTCCGCGACGTCCGCACCGATCGCCGAGACAGACGCCTCGATCTCACCCACGCGATCGACCAGCTGCTCCATGCGTAGATGTACGCTGCCATGAATGGCGGCGTACTTGTCCTCGGCACGGCGGCTGCCCTCCTCGATCCGGCGGATGGATTCTTGCAAGCCGCGCATGCCCGCAACCAATTCGCCGAGCTGGCGGTGAACGGCAACATCGATTTCAACTGCCGACATCGGCGCGCCCACCATGCCTGGCGCATTCCGCCCGTGTCCAGATTTCCGCAGCACAGAGGCCAACGGCCGTGCGATCAATCCGGCGTTGATCGGCCGCAGTCGCGCCGCGCGCGCCGACGAGATCAGTTCCGACGACGCCCCGCAGACCCGGAACACTGGCCGGTTGCGAAGTTCCACAACCCGCCTGCATCAAGGCAGGAATCGTAATCAAAGCGCTTTTCGCGAGCGCGGCTCTGAGCGTCATTGTTCTGCCTTTCGATAGCATTGGCTATGGAACGGGCACCGTCGGCCCGGATTTCGTGAACGAGCCAGACGATGCCGGCGAGTAACAAGCCGCCAGCCAACAACTTCGGCCAGGGTAGCATCATCTGGCCCAGCCAAGGCGGCGCGCGAGCACGTACCAGGTTTCGGAGAGGACGCCGGCAGCAAGGCCGACGCCAACCTCCAACAGCATCTGGATGTCCGGATCATCGGCAATCGCGGGACCGGTTTCAGGCGCCAGCAAGCCCTTCGCAACAAGCAAGCCGGCGCCATAGCGCAACACGATGCGGATCATCACGGCGCTCATTTCGCCCGCCTCGCGAAAATTGAGACAATCACGGTGACAAGGCGTTCGAAGATGTTGCCAAGAGACAGGGCCGAAGCGCTGACGCCCTCGCCTTTTGCCTCCGATCCCGACGTTCCGGGTCGAAGCACCACGATGACGCCCGCCTCTGCCGGCCCCACCTTTTGCTGGCCACTCCGGCCATATCCGGCTTCCCGCAATGCCGCCTCGAACGCCCGACCATAAGCCTCGATCTTCGGACCATTTTGCCTGATGTCACCATTGATGATCGCGCGGGATGCCGCATAACGATAGCCGGTTGCCGCCCCGGAAAGGCTCTCGTCCGTGTCGAAGTCGGAAAGCCGTTTCCCGGTAAAAAGCCCCTCCGTCATGCCGTCGAACAGGATGCGCACTGCGGTCGCCATCTCGCTCGCCTGTTCAGGTGCCGCCGCGATGCCGAACTTCGCATAATTCGCCTTGCCGGTTATCTGGGCCAAACCGCGCCCGCGATAGCGCCACCCGTCATCGGCCTCCACATTCCCGAGCCGCCCGCCATAGACCCGGTTCGCAAGCTTTTGCGGCTTGCCAGCATAGGGTTCGGCACTCGCAAGTGTCGGGAATCGAGCAGGCCACACTTGGGTGAGCCGCTTCGCGGAATAATTGAGATTTTCTTCAACCGGCAGCATGGAGCTGCCGGTTTCGTGGTAGACGGTTGCAAGGATCGCTGCCAGTTGGCAGAGGCTGACACCACGGCGACGCGCCTCGTCGACGATAGCGTCAACGCCTGCCATCTGTAGGACAGATAGAGAGATGCCGAACACCACGCTGCCCCGTCGCCGGAGAGCGGCAAAGAATACCGATCGGTTCATAAATCACCTGTATAGCAGAGGGCGGCTAGAGATTGACTGCCGCGAGCCACAGAGCATCGACCTGCAGATCTGACAGGCCCAGCCCAACCGCAACCGTCGCGACGAGTGGGTGCCCACGCTGAAACGTCTCGGCATATTCCCACTCAATCTGTGCCTCGTCTCGTTCGGGGCCCACAGGTATCGCGGCAATCGTCGTTGCCACGGCCTCTGGCGAAGCGCCCGCACTAACGAGACCGAGACGGAATTGCCGCGCGGAGAGCGATGGCATCACTCTACGGCTCTCCTCATCCGTCGGAGGAACATACTTGGCAATTGGAAAATCATGGTTGCCGTCGAGCCATTTGCGGATGGCCGGATTGAGACCAAAACGCCCTGGCTCTGCCGTCGCAGGCGTTGCCGTTGCCAAGGCACCCAGCGCCATCAGAACGCGTATGGAATTGCCAAATCCAACAGCGCACATTGCCTTCCTCCACTCCCGAAGCCTATCGCCTGCGGGCAAATTCTTCGTCCTCGCCATCGGCATTACCGGCAATGGCAAAACCTTCGACGAGATCACGGTCGTAGCCCATGGCGATCAGATCCGAGCGGCGCATCCGCCGCTTGATGCCGGCAATCGGGCTGTCGTCGATCGAGATCGCATCTGGATGAACGAGGAATTCCTCGAGCGGCACGGCGGCAAGCCTTGTCGCCCCACGCTCGGCCGTACGGCGGATCTTGACGGTGAAGACCGGCTGCTCCACCGGCCCGGTGGGCAGCTCGATCCGTTCGACCGATTGCGCCTGTTCCAGCACCTCCACCGTGTCGTCGGCGATCAGTTGCACCAGGGCGGCCTCGTCGAGCCCGCTATGGGTCGAAACCTCGACGCTTTTCTTCTTCTCGTACCACCAGCGGATCACGCCGTTGCCGAGCTTCAGCGCGTCATGCGCTGCATCCTGCACCGCGTCATAGCCGTCGCTTTCGGGAAAGACGATGTAGTTGATGTAGTCGGTCGCCTGCTCGGCGCCTGCCTCGTCGCCCTGGTTGACCGGCTGGTATTCCACCACCTTGTCATTGCCAAGCACGGTGCGGATGAGCGAAGGCAGCACCTTCTTCACCGCCGCCCGCACGTCGCGCGAAACCACCTTCGAGCGGTTCGCTTCCGCCGGCACGTCGGCCATCACGCCGTCGTAGTATTCCATTGCCCGCACACGCGTGGCCGAAAGCTGGTCGCGATAGTCCTCGCAATCCCTGACGAGCTGGCTCACGAGCTCCGTCAGTTCCGGTTTCGTCATCGCTGCCATCAGAGAACCTTTCAGGGAGGAATATGGTTGAGATGCTGCCGTTGTCACGCGCGGCCCGAACGGGTGCGGCCGCGCCCTGGGGTTGATCGGCAGCGGAAAGATGTCGCATGAACATCGTTTTGTCGTGAGGGATTGGTGACGGCGAACACCGGGGTGAGAAACCTTAGGTCGCCAGCTCACCGCTTGTTGTTGCAGAATGTTGGACAGGTCGGCAACGGAGGGCAGCCGTCGATCGATTGCATCACCCCTTGCGGCGAGACCTTCGATGAGACCTGACCGCGGCCAACCAGTCTGGGAGAACGAATATGCCACTGGCCGACGCGACGAACTGAGCGATGGGCATGAACCCCTCTTGCCGCGCCATGCCACTCGACAGGGCAGCGAACGTCACTAAGCCTCCGAGCCCCAGGTAGGCTCGCTTCATCTCTGCCACCGGAATAACGTCGAAGAACCTGGAAACGTAGTCGGGCTCGCGCCACAGTATCAACGCGGCAATGAAGGTGAAAGACAGTATTGTCCAGGCATAGACCGAGAGCGTGGCGCTCCTGGCCGTTACGATGCCGCTCTGGTGCAGTAGGCGGCTGAAATCGAAATCGCCAACAGCACGCCAAGCAGCGCCCAAATCAGCCTTCGTTTGCTTCCCCAGAAAAAATACATACCCGCACTGGTAGCGAGCCCGCGTTAAAAGTTCGCTTCCGGCAAGGGTGTTCTCTGCCATCAGAGAACCTTCCGATCGGTAAAGGCCCAGGCGGCGGCGTCCGCCTTCACCCGGGCAAAGCGTTTCATCATCAGCGCATAACGAGAGGCCGAAATCACGTCGTCGCGCTCTTTCACGATCCGGCCATCCTTGCGGTGGTAGAGCCTGAACTCCTCGAACCATTCGCTCGCAGTGGAAAACACCTTGAAGCGCCCGGTCTGCATGCGCTGCAGCATGTCGGAGATCCCCGCCTCGACGCCGTTGGTGCCGTCGTCGAAGGTCGCACGCTCCAAAAGCATCGCCAGCCCCTGCCCGCGATATTGCGCCGCCAGCTGCTCGCCCGAGCCCTTGTCGTGCTGCAGCCCGTCATGCGGCCACGCCCACGGCAGCCAGGGCCCCCAAGGTTTGAGCGCCGCCGCATGGATGATCGGCGTCGCCTCGCGCTCGCGGTAGACCCGGGTCACATAGAAGACATCGGCCTCCCGGTCCCAGGCGCAAAGCGCTGCGGCAAAGGGGTGGTCCCAGCCGAAGTCGAGCCCGCCGATCTGCACCCAATGCCTGGGTATCTCGAACGGCTCGACGCGGATCTGTTCCTCGGTCACCGGGAAAATCCGGCCGGAGCCGAGTGTCGGCACACCCTTGGTGCGCGCTTCCTTCTCATGCGCCGGGTAGCTCGCAACGATCTTCGCGCGCTCCTGCGGCGTGTAGTGCTCGGCATCGTCAATCGTCATCGTCACCACGGTCCGGTCTTCGGAGGGTTCCAGCAGGTAGCGGCTGACGACCGAGCTCATGCCTTTCAGCGGCGTAAAGGTCACGGCGACCGAGCCGCCCGTCGCATTGGTGCGGGTGATGCCCTCGAAATAGACATCCTCCGGCGGCTCCTCGTCGAACCAGACATAGTCCACCGTGTTTGCCTGCCATTTCGCCCGGCCCTGCTCATAGGCTTTGAGAAGCAGCGTCGAGGTGCCGCCCGAAGCATGGCGCACCGTCACGCTGTCGAGCGCGCCGGAAGCGCTGGAACGCCGGGTCCAGCCTGAAATATTCGATTTCGGGATATAGCCGGTGCCCCAATCCTCCTCGCTCATCGGCGGGCCGACGAGCAGCCGCTGCACGCCATCGCGTGTCAGCTCGTGCGATTCCGAGCCGCCGATCATCGTGATCGGCCGCTCGAACCGTCGGCCCGCCCACCAAGAGGGATAGTCGCCTGTCAGATGCATCGCCGCTTCCGCAGCACCGGCCAGCGTCTTGCCGAGCTGATTGCCGGCCATGAACAGCCGCTCGCGGAACGTGGCCCCTGCTTCATGGAATGCCGTCTGCCTCGCATAGGGCCGGTAATAGAGCAGCCTATTCGTGTTCTGCCGGCGCCCGATCTCCATCGCCAGCTCCATCCGCTCCTTGAGCAGCAAGGAAAGGCCGGATGGTTTGGTCGAGCTTGCGGATCCGCTGAAGGAGTTGTTCATCCGTCATCTCGCCGATCTGGTTGGCATTGATGGTCACGTCCTTCGGCATCAGCGCCGCGACGGCCTTCAGGAAATCATGCGGGTTCTTCTCGATCAGCGCGTGGATCGCCGCTGCCCCGCGGCTTTCCCAGGCCGAAAGCATGTCTTCGAGGAAAAGCTCGCCGAGTTTGGTGCGTACCGCCTTGCGGGCGCGCGGCCGGATGACCGCACCTGCCCGGTCGGCGCGCGGCAAAAAACGCCCGGTTTTCGGGTCCTTGGCTGGTTTGCTTGTCATGGAAATTACTCCGGGCAGGCTGAGCCGCTGAGCCTGCTGGCAGCCGCGGCTTTGACAGAAAAGGCACTCGGCCTCGACTTCGGTCCGTCACCTCGTCTTTGCTCGAATGGCTCGGCGCACCTGCCAATCGTCGAGCGCCGTCACCGCGGACAGCGCAACGCGCGCCGAGCGTGACAGCCGATCACAGAAAATTGCGGGTGTCACGCCGGATGTCACGCTTGCAACCTTGACTTCAGGTTGTATCCGGTCATCAATGCGGCCCACCGGGTTGCCCGTTTCGGGTCCTCTTGGCGGAATGCATCGCAAGCGCCCTGCTAGCCAGGGAAAAGCCAAAGTAGTTCAAGATTTTGAGTAATTTATCAGCCTAGCAGGCCCGCTGCGGGAACCGTGCGATGGATGCAACAGGTGTCAGATGATCCGCAACGCGTTCAGTAAGTTGAAGACCATTTTCACCCCGCGGCCCTCCGCAACGAATATCTCGCCCAGGTTGCTTGAACTGGCCACCTCGGGGAACGTCGACGCCCAGGCAAAACTGGCCGAAATCTATTTCAACGACGGCGGCGAGGAACACTACGCCGCCTCGCTTCACTGGAACCGGCAGGCCGCCCGCCAGGGTCATCCCGCCGCGCAGGCCCGTCTCGTCACCATCTATCAAAGGGGGCTCGGCGTCGAGCGCGATCCGAAAGAGGCCTCGCGCTGGCTTCGCAACATTGGGCAACCGCGCGCGCGAATTGAGCCCGCCCGCGCCGTTTCCGGCAAGATCGCCAAACAGGAAGCATAGCAAGCGCCAACCGGCCTTCGCGAAGCACCGTAACGATCCGCAACGGTCAGGCGACCTTTGCGCGGCTGATAAGACGCGCGGCGCTGTAGGCCGCTCGCCTTAGCTGACCCCGGAATCAAAAAGGCCGCTTCAATGACGAAACGGCCAGCCTGTAATATCCTTAGCCCGCTTCTGGCCGTTTGGCAAGCCCCTTTGCCTAAATTTGTTTCTGTTTTGTTCTTTTTTCGCGAGCCGCCTGCGTCGCTCGCCTCACGCCCACCTGCCGTCTCGCCCGCCCGCTCCCATCGTTTGGTGATATAGTTACGCCCGGCACGCGACACTGCCTTTGCCCCGCGGTCCCGCGGCAATGGAGCGCCGGCCATGACCAAGCGCGCCATGTCCGGTTCGATGGCGAGGCGGTCGAAGGCCGTTCCCACGACGACGGGAGGATCCCATGACCCCACGATATCTGCTTGCCGCTGTTATCGCGGCGCTTGTCGCGCTTGCCGGCTGCACCACCGACCAGGCCAGCCGCAGCACCGCCCCTGCCCCAAGCCAGGGAAACCAGGGCACGCAAGGCGGCCAAGGCATGAGCCAGGGCGGCGGAAGCTCCGGCTACTAAAGCATGTCGCGCAAAAGTGCGTAGCGGTTTTGCGATAACGACATGCGACAAACCAATAAAGCACGTCGCGCAAATGTGCGCAGCGGTTTTGCTGCGACAACCCAAAACTGAACGGCCCTGTGACGAGCGTCGCCGACCGCAGGCTGCCTGTCCAGTCCGCGTATGACAGCACCGCCATGCACGGAGCCTGCCGGCACCGTTCGCCTCGCTTCGGCGCTTGCTGATTGAACCTCCGGCGCCGAAACGCGTTGAGTAACCATGACGCGCAATCTCGGTGCCACGCCATTTGTTTGCGCGCATTCTGTGTTAAGCTTCCCCTTGGGAGGAAAATGCCATGGAGAATTTCTTCGCACTCGCCGCCATCGTCGTCGGCTCCGCCATCCTGGGGCTTGCGCTTGCCTACGGAATGCGCCGCAAGGACGCACACCGTCCTCCCGATCATGACGACGCCCGGTTGAAGTTCTAAAGCCTGTCGCGCAAAAGTGCGCAGCGGTTTTGCGACAACGACATGCGAAATATCAAGAACTTAAAGCGCAAGGAGCGAATCTGAAAGATCGCGACGCTTTAGAGCCGCTGGCTCTTCCATGAAACGTGCTAAGCGCGCAAGCGCCCGCTTCGCAGCGCCACTCGTTCGCCGGGCCGCACCATCTTGAGCGCGGACAGCGTCGACTGGCGACAGCGAGCACTTTGGCTCCCTTCCTCTCACAGACGTTCCCCTTGCCCGGCAGCCGGGAACCTTTCCCGCCTCCTCGCCTTACTCCTTCGACATGACCAACCGAGGAGATGCGAGGATGAGCAAGGCGAACCCGAAATCACGTGATCTCAGGCAGACACCCGAAGACCTGTCGCAACCCGCAGAACCGACCGTCGTGCCGATCGGCAGGATCCCGCCGTTGCCGGTCGATCTGGTTCCTGAGGGCGATGACATTCCGCCGGGTGACCAGGGCCGCGTGCCGCCGGTTCCGAGCCGCGATGAGGCCAATGTGAACCCGGACGACGCCCTGCCCGAAGACGGCGAGGAGAAAATCCTCGACGACGACCCGGCGCGCGAAAAGACCCGCTTCGACGAGGAGCTTCCGAAGAGCAGCCGATAGGCATGTCGCGCAAAAGTGGGCAGCGGTTTTGCGATAAACGACATGCGGCTAACTGACTTGCAAGCATGAACAGAAAAGCCCGCCGGTCACCACAACCGACGGGCCTTTTTTTTGGAACGCGCTTCGCTCAGAAATAGGGCGAATAGCACTGCTGGCGCGGGCCGCCATAGGGCTGGAACGAATTGTCCCAAGCGCGGTACGAGCGGTAGCGGGCATAGCACCAGTCCACGTGCCGCGGGTTCACGCCGGCATCCGCCCGGCGCGGCGGCGCGGCAATGGCGCCGCCGATGATGACGCCGGTGCCAAAGGCCGCCAGCGGATACCACCAGCCGTCATTATGGCGGCGATAGCCATAGCGCTCGTAGCGATAGCCGCGGTAGCCGTTATAGTGTCCATAGCGGTAGCCGCCATCCCAGCCCGGACGCGGACGATAGCCGCCATGCCAGCCTGGCCGCGGACGGTAGCCGCCGTCCCAACCGGGGCGCGGGCGATAGCCGCCATGCCAACCCGGCGGACGCCGGCGATAGTGTCCGCCGTTCCATTCCCGGTGCTGCACCAGCTCGACGTCGCTCTTCTGCGCCCGCTCGATGGCAACCGCCGGCACGGCATTCGCCGGCGTGATGCCCGAAAGAGCCGTAACCGCCGCCATTATGACGATGGCAATCTTCTTCATCTCATCACCTGTCCGTTTGGAAACAGGCGGCAGTTTCGCGGAATGACGTGAACCCACAATGAATGCGATACATCTAATATGTAATACAACCCAAAGGCAGCATCCGCGGCTAGTGTTTCATGCGCGCGCGGCCCCATCCCCACGCAACGCGAGCGCATGCGCAATCAGCGTTTCCACCGCCGCGACATAGGAGATTCCGTCTGCCGCAAGCGCCTTGGCATACATGCTGATATTGGTGAAGCCGGGAATGGTGTTGATCTCGTTGATGACGAGGCTTCCATCTGGCCGCAGGAAGAAATCGACGCGCGCCATGCCGGCGCAGGCCAGTGCCCGGAAGGCCCGCTCGGCCATCTCCTGCGCCCGCGCGCCCACCTCTTCGGCAAGGTCCGCCGGCGCATTCACGATCGCGCCGCCAGCGTCGACATATTTGGCGTCGTAGCTGTAGAAACCGTGGCTTTCGGCGGGGATGATCTCTCCCGGCCGCGACACGGTGAGCCTGCCCTTGGCGTCTTCCAGCACCGAGCACTCGATCTCGCGGGCCTGCACGAACTCTTCGATCAGCACCTTGTCGTCGTGGCGAAACGCCTCTTCCAGCGCAGCCGCAAGCCCGTCGAGGCTATTGACACGGCTGACGCCGACGGATGAGCCCTGCCGCGCCGGCTTAACGAAAACCGGCAATCCCAGTGTTTCCAGGATGGTTTCGCCGGAATAGGCGTCCTCCTGATGCAGCGCGATGGCACGCGCGACTGGCAACCCCTCGGCCGCAAGCAGGCGCTTGGCGAGCACCTTGTCCATGGCGGCTGCCGAAGCCGCAACGCCGCAGCCGACATAGGCGACATCGGCCGTCTCGGCGTAACCCTGCACCGTCCCGTCCTCGCCGAACGGCCCATGCAGCACCGGAAAGATCAGGTCGACGGCCGGCAGCAGCCCTTGCGTTCCGTCGGCGGCAATGGTGACCGCCCGGCCCTTGCCGCCCGGGATCAGCGCAACTTGCGTTCCTGCCGCCGGAATGGTCCGGGGCAGCTCGCCGTTTTCAAGCTCGAGCAACAGCCAACGCCCATCTTTGGCAATGCCGATCGGCACGATCTCGTAGCGTGCTCTGTCAAGCGCGGCGACGACATTGCGCGCCGACATCAGCGAAACCTCATGCTCCGCCGAACGCCCACCAAACAACACGGCAATGCGCAACTTCCCTGTCATGACGTCTTTCCTTCAGAATCGTGACCAATGCTGATCCGCAAGGAAGCGGTCGAAGATGGCAACAAGACGTCAAGGAAACGTGCTATCGCTGCGACAGGAAAATTTTCTCAATCGACCGCAACACCGCTTGACCCTTCAGGCGGCGAGACACAATTGGAACGCGAAGGATAATTTGAAGGAGAAGTCGTCCATGGCCGAGGTCCTGCTCTTCCATCACGCCCAGGGGCTGACCCCGGGAATGCACGCTTTCGCCGAGGACCTCCGGGCCGCCGGCCACACCGTGCACCTGCCTGATCTCTTCGAGGGGCGCACCTTCGCAAGCATCGAAGAAGGCCTCGCCTATATCGGCGAGGTCGGCTTCGATGAGATGCGCGAGCGCGGCGTTCGCCTCGCCGACGCGCTTCCCCAGGGCCTCGTCTATGCCGGCTTCTCCTTCGGCGTCCTGCCGGCCCAGAAGCTCGCCCAGACCCGGCCCGGCGCCCGCGGCGCCCTACTCTTCTACTCCTGCATCCCGATCAGCGGTCAGTGGTCCTTCGGCCCCTGGCCGGATGGCGTGCCCGTCCAGATCCACGGCATGGACAACGACCCGATCTTCGTCGGCGAAGGCGACATCGACGCCGCCCGCGAACTCGTCGAGAAGGCCGACGATGCCGAGCTCTTCCTCTATCCCGGCGACCAGCACTATTTCGCCGACAGCTCGCTGCCGTCCTACGACGCGGCGGCAACGGCGCTGCTGACGGATCGGGTGCTTGCTTTTCTCAAGCGGGTCTGAAGCTGCCCTATTGTAGGAAAAGCTCGGAGTTGCTCAGCAATCCCACCAATCGGTCATGGTGGCCTTGGCCGCTTTGCGCCAACAGTAGACATTCGCCGACCGCGGCGCCGTGGCCGATATGGGGCCGAGAGCGGGACGGCAGGTTCCGGGCAGCAGCATTGATGAAGCGGACATTCGCTATCGGCTTAAATCAGCAGGTCGGCCATTGACTGCTGTCGACCCCTCCAGGTCGTACCTTGACCTGGATGTGAGCATCTGCTTCGGCCAAAAGCTATAGTCCATCGAGTGCGCAGCTGCCAGTCGCTACGCACTCGAGGATTCAGCTCAGTGGCCGGTGAATTAATCGCAAAGCCATGGCATTTTCGAGGTGGACGATGCAGCTCCGAAACATGCGTTCCGGATAGCCCCGGTTAGCGACCTGGATTAGTCACCCTGATATATCCGCCCCAAAACGTACAGGATTCTAATTTCGGTCGACTGACGTTTGCGCTTCACGGACGAAGCGCGCCCGGTTCGCGTTGACGAAAGCTTCTACGGTCATCAGCGGGCCACCAATAATCTTCGTGCCGATGTCATCGAGACCGGCGAGGAGACCCTCTTGCTGGTCCAGCTCCGCAGCTTCGAAGTGCCGCCGCAAGACGGTGTCATCCTCGAGCCCCGCGAGCTCCAGAAAGGCCGATACGGTAAGCTGCTCGAAGGGCAGATCGACTCCGAGGACCCGACCAACCTCTGCGCGAGCTCCTCGTGACTATACTCCTTCGGGCCGTGCAGCTGGTAGGCTTGGCCGCCGTGGCCTTCCGGTTTCTCCAGGATGTTGGCGATGATCTTCGCCGTATCGGCCGCGGCCAGCGGAGCAAAGCGGCCATCCTTGTTGAATGGCATGACGTAGCGGCCGCGCTGGATGAATGTCGAGATGTAGAGGAGCCACTCGGCGAAGAAGGTGATGCGCAAGTTCGTCGTCGGGATGCCTGACCACTTGAACACCTGCTCCGAAAGCCAATGGTTCTGGGTCACCTTGCTGCGCGCGTCGGGCCTGGATTGCTTGTGGGACAGGTTGACGATGTGCTCGACGCCCTGCTCTCTCGCCACCTGTGCGAAGATGACTGCCGCCTCCACGAGACCGTCGGCAATGGGATAGCAGAAGTAAGCGCGGTCGACGCCGTCGAAAGCCAGCCGCATATCGCGCAGGCTGGTGATGTCCCCATAAACGATCTCGGCACCCAGACTGGCCAGCTCCTGCGAGCGAGCGTCCTCCCGACGAGCGAGGGCGCGGACCTTTAGGCCTTTCTTCAGCAGTTCCTTCACGGTCGGACGCCCCGTATCTCCGGTTGCACCGGTCACCAGAATCGTTGTCATCGCATTTCTCCTTTCGATAATGGCATCAGGCGCTCCGCGGCGTCCTAATGCTGCATATACAACACATGGGAAGCAGTGTTGTATATGCAATACCATAATTTCAGATTCCGGCTAATCGCGCGGAATGTCGTCCGCGACGGTCTTGATTGCGCTCAAGCCTGCTTGCCCAAGCAGCTTGGACGCTCGTTCCTGCCCCGCCCGCCAGGCCGGCATGGATGAAAACAGCAGGTCTTCGCCAGCTTTGCTCAGCCGAAGGGGGCGCTGACGACCTTGAACCTTGTCGGGGACCTCTTCGATCCATCCCGCGTCCAGCATCAGCTTGAGGTTTCTCGTCAAGGTGGAGCGATCGAGGCAGTTGGCTCGGCCGATTTCGGCACGCGTCGCGACGCCCATCCGCATGATTGAACCGAGTAAGGTGTGTTGCGAGGACACTAGGCCGAACGGCCGCAGTTCCTCGTCGAAGATGTTGGTCATAACGCGTGAGATAAGGCGCGCCCGCGAAATTACGCAGGCATCTTCCAGTTCCCGCAGCATTGCTCGTCTATCGTCGGGTAGGGAACGCAGGTTCATAAGTCTCTCGATGATGCATCTACAACATGTAGTCAACCAGTATCGCGTTTCAAGGAGGATACGAAACCCTGATGTCTCAGCGCATGCCACGGGCGATGATCTGCATAAACGCCGGAACGTTCGCTCTCGCTGGAAGCTGCCGTTCGCCGTATCATCCGAGGACGGCAGCAGAGTCCCATTGAGGCCGTTGCCGCTCAGCGCCGCTCCACGTGAATGAATGGCAGCTTCTGGGCTCGGCGATCGGCGCGCTGAACGGCTCAAATGGGGGCGCAAAGCAGCCGTCCGCGATGCGAACCTCTATGTCCGGTTTGAGCCGAAAGCTGCCGAAACGAACGACCGCTGAAGCCGTCAGCCGAAATGAATATTGAAATCCTCTTGCAGAAAGTCCTAGGCACTGGAAATCCCAGGCGAATTCACACTAATATAACGTCGCCGAACAAGCTTCGGAAATTGGAAATATACTACTGCAAACCTTGAAATACTTCGGAGCAACCGTGCTTATCTACTCGGACGAAAACCTTGAGGTCATCCATCGCCCGGGCGCCTCGGCTTACCTCCTCATCACCTTCAACGAGATGGAAATCCAGGCAAACGGGAGCCGCTACTGGGGCCAGCGCTTTTGCGAGAAGGCGGATATCGCCGCCCTCGGCTTCATCAGCAAGCGTCCCAACTGGTTTCCGGCCGAAAGCGTGGTCAAGGCGGTCGAGGCTGCGGCGCCGATCCTGAAGGCAGCACCCGAGCGCATCCTCTACGGCCATTCTCAGGGCGGTTATGCAGCGCTTCGCTACCGCCGGCGTTTCAACGCCACGACAGCCATCGCCTTCTGCCCGCAAATCTCGATCAATCCCAAAGCCGTTCCCTACGACAATCGCTTTCTCAGGCATTTCTCGCCCGACCTGCACGCCAATATGAGTATCGCCCCCGACCATGCCGCCGGCCGCGCCTATCTCTTCTACGACCCGTTCCACGCGATCGATCGCAGGCATGCCGAGCGCATAGCGGAACTGCAGGCGGAAACGCATCTCGTGCCCGTACACATGACCGGTCATGGCACGGTCAGGGTCTTCACCGGAACGCAGCGCGCGCTTTCGCTGATCGATGCCTGCCGCGCCAATGACCTTGCTGCCCTGCGCGCCCTTGCCCGCTCCGCGCGGATCGACGCGCCGATGCGGCCTTACCAGAACGCCGTCGCCGCCATGGCCCGCCACCCGGCCTGGGCCGATCGCCTGCACGCCCGCTTCGGCGATCGCTTTGCCCCTACAGAGCAGGTCAACTTCCTCTTCCACCGCGCCAATCGCCATATCCGCGACGGCAACCTCGTCACGGCGCGCGACATGCTGACGAATGCCCTGTCGCTCCTGCCCGGCCACCCCGCCGTCACGCTTCGCCTGCGCGACCTCGACGCCCGCATCGGTCGCGAAGAAAAGCTGGCTAAAGCGTCCTGAGGCGGCCGCCACGCCTCATCGGACCATGACAAGCTGCTCGGCGAGCAGGAACAGCGCGATCGCAATCATCGCCGCGCCTGAGAACTGGCTCACCAGACGGGCCACGCGCGGGCGCGTCCTGAGGACCATGCTCGAACCCGTGCCGACAAGCGAGTAGATCAGCGCACAGTTGAGCATATGCACGGCCCCGAGCGCCGCGATCTGGCTCGGGATCGTCCAGCTCCCGTCGCGGCTGGTAAACTGCGGCAGCAGCGCCAGGAAAAGAAGTAGCGCCTTCGGGTTGATGCCGCTCACCGCGAAACCGCGGACGATCCACCCGGTCCAGCTCCTGGCCGCCTGATCTTCATCGGCCACCGGAACAGGCGGATGGGCCAGAACCCCGACGCCGAGCCAAAGGAGATAGCCCGCTCCCAGCACGGTAAGCACCGTCAGAACCGCCGGAACGCCGGCGACGAGCGCGCCGACGCCGGCCGCGACCACCAGAGTGATCGCAAGATAGCCAAGCAGCATGCCGGAAACGGCCGGCATGATCGCCCTGTCTCGCAATCCCGCCGAGATCGCATAGGCCCAGTCTGCGCCGGGTGTCAGCACCAGCGAAAACGATATCGCCCAAAACGCCGTCAACAGACCCATTTCCATCTCGCGCCACCTTCCTTCGGATACCCGCGCCATCAAAGGAAGAATAGCGTTGCATCACGGGGATTAGCTCCATATCTCTTGCCGAGATGTGGCATATTGAGGTAATATCTCCCTCATGGATGATACGGACCGCAAGATTCTTGCTGAGCTTCAGAAGGACGGGAGACTGTCGGTTACCGAGCTCGGCGACCGCATCGGGCTCAGCCTTTCCCCCTGCCATCGCCGGGTCAGGGCGCTCGAGCAATCCGGCGTGATCAGCGACTATCGCGCCAATATCGATGCCGCCAAGGTCGGCCTCAATTTCTCGGCGATCGTCTTTGCGACGCTCAGGGAAGGCAGCCGCGAGAACGTGCATGCCTTCGAAAAGGCTCTTTGGGCGATACCGGAAATCACGCAAGCCGAGCGTCTGTTTGGCGATCCCGACTACATGCTGCACGTGGTGACTGAGGACCTGAAGGCTTTCCAGGCGCTCTATGACGAGAGCCTGCTTGCGCTGCCGAGCGTGCTGCGCCTGACCTCTACCCTTGTGATGAAGAGCATCTTCCAGAACCGGCCGCTTCCTCTTTGAACGGCTGGCTCGCGCCGCCCCGGATGAACTGGTGCGCCACGGCTACAGCGTCCTTTGCGTTCATCTGAACGCACGGCGCTCTGGCAGTTGCCGTCCGAGGTCTCAGCAGATTACAGCGCCGCGCGTCTTATCAGACGCGCAAAGGTCGCTGTAGCACTTTGATTTTCTGCATGCCTTTGTCCTTAAATCGAGGTCGATTAAGGAGACATGCAGTAGTGTACCGGCAGCCCTCGCCCACAGCGGAACAATCATGATGCACGCTCTGCCCCCTCTCGATGAAATCCGTGCGCTTGAAGAAGCACTGCACCGCCCGGAGGTTCGCCGGTCGCGTTCAGCCGTCGAGGCGCTGCTCGCCGAAGGCTTCGTCGAGTTCGGGGCTTCCGGTACGATCTATCATCGTGCGGAAATCATCGATCTGCTTGTGCAGGAGCCAGAGCAAGACGATGGCGAACTGCGCGCGAGCGATTACCGCCTGACCGCCATTTCGCCGGAAGCATTGCTCTTGACCTACAGAACCCATCGCAGAGAAAGCGATGGATCGGAGCGGCACGCACTCAGAAGCTCTGTCTGGAAGCGAAACGGAACCAGGTGGCAGATGCTGTTCCACCAGGGAACGGTGACGGGAGCGGCCTGAGCGGCCCGTCCAGGCGCGACTTTCGCGACGACGTGTCGGGATCGCGGGCTGCCATCCGTCTTCAAGGGAGACCAAGCGATGGAGGACAACGATGACGATCACCATTACCGCTTTCGAACGGTCACCGGATCGCGGCAAGGGGCTCGCGCGCGACATGCGTGTCCGCTGGGCGCTCGAGGAAGTAGGCCTGCCCTACGAGGTTCGCCTTCTGTCGTTCAAGGCGATGAAGCAGCCGCCGCATCTCTCCCTTCAGCCCTTCGGCCAGATCCCGACCTATGAGGAAGGCGATCTCGCCCTCTTCGAGTCCGGAGCGATCGTGCTCCATATCGCCGAGCGCCATGCCGGCCTGTTGCCAGACGAAGCCAATGCCCGGGCGCGCGCGATCGCCTGGATGTTTGCCGCGCTCAACACCATCGAGCCGCCGGTCTTCGACCGTAATCTCGTCCAGATCCTCGAACGCAACGAGCCCTGGTACGAGCACCGCCTGCGTGCGCTCGACGAAACCATCCGCAGACGGCTTGGCGGCCTTTCCAATCACCTTGGCGATGCCGACTGGCTCGATGGCGCCTTCAGCGCCGGCGACCTCCTGATGGTGACGGTGCTGCGCCGGCTGCATGGATCAGGGATTCTTGAGGAATACCCGAACCTTGCTGCCTATGTCGCTCGCGGCGAAGCACGGCCGGCCTACAAGCGCGCCTTCGAGGCCCAGTTGGCGGTTTTCACCTCCGCATCGGCAGGCTAACCCGGAAGCGGCAACCGAGTTGCGTCACTCTGACAGAGCCGCATCACCCGGTTGACCTCTTTCTTCAAGTCTCCAGCGATCCCAGGGGTATGAGCCGCCGCCCTGAATTCAACCTGGCACCACACCTTTGACGGCCCAGGCGACCGCGACATAGGACCGTGGACCATCGACCTCGCCATCGAGATAGGCAGAACGGACCGCATCGCGAAGCCGCGTGCGCGCCGGCTCATTGAGTGTCGCGATATATTCGGCCCCTGGGCCATCCTTGCCGAGATAGGGCGTCCAGTAGTCGTCGAAGGAAGCGTACTCCATGCGGATCGCAAGCTCAGCCGTCTCGACCTCGACAAGGCCGGCCCTATGCCAGGCCGCCTCCAGTTCGCCAGGCCGGGTCATCGGGCGGGTGAAGGCGCGCTCGCGAAGCCGGCGGGCGGCGGGATCAAGGGCTGCCGCCGTATCGAGGAACAGGCGGCTGGCAACGAAACCGCCGCGACCGTCCCACACGGTGGCAGCGACCGTTGCGCCAGGCCGCGCAACGCGGCGCATCTCCGCCACGGCCCGTTCCGGCTCAGAAACGAAATGCAGCATCAGCAGCGACAGGACCCGATCGAACGCCGCATCCTCAAAGGGCAGAGCGCATGCGTCGCCAATCTGGAAGGAGACGCGCGGATCCGGATTGCTGCGGCTGGCGTGTTCGATGTAGGGCGCTGCGCAATCCACCCCGCAGACGGCGGAAAGGTCGGGCCGCGCGGCCAACAGGAATGTCAGGCTGCCGGTGCCGCAGCCGACATCCAGCACCCGTTCGCCCGCCGCGGCTCCGGCAAATGCCAGGAAGGGCACGGCCAGCCTTCGGCTCCAGCGCCCCATCTGCAACTCATATCCGTCGCCAGTGTTGGCATTGAACGTCGATGCAGCCATCACAGCACACTCCAGCCAGCTGAACGGGCGAACTCTACCACAGGCTGGGCAAGCCGAGACATCGGTGCTGGCAAACTGCCGCGTCGATCGGTTTACCGGGTTCGAGACCGATCCCCGGCATGCGGAACCGATCGCCATTCGCGCGCGGTGGATATTTCGCCATCCTCTCGGTAAGCCGGCCAGACAGGGCGCCGCCCCGGCTCCATCGGCGCCGGATCGGACCGTGCCGCACCTCACCCTTCGTCCTGATGTCGCCGCCGACGCATGCAACCATGCCGCCGCGCTTCCTCGGGAGCGCAGCGGACAGGACCGCTCCTGCGAAATTCGATGGGGTATTTGCGATGAGCAGCACAGAACCGAAAGCATTCGCCCTCGCCGGCGTCGTCATGAAGCGTCTGTTGTCCGGCAGCCAGACCGACGGCCAGTTCTGCCTCTTCGAAAACGTCAGCGGCGGCGACACCAGGACGCCAATTCACGTCCACGCCAGCGACGACGAAACCGTCTACATCCTCGAGGGCGAACTGACTGCGGTAATCGGCGGGACCGCGCACCGGTTGACCGTGGGCCAGAGCATCTTTCTCCCGCGCCGCGTACCCCACCAGCTCCTCAACGTCAGCCGCCGGCCGGCGCGCTACATCCTGATCGGCACGCCAGCCATCTTCGACCGGTTTCTGGAGGAAGCCGGCCGTGAACTTGGGCCGGGCGAAGCGGTCAAGCCACCGACATCGGAAGAGCTTGATCGGCTTCGGAGGGCCGCGCCGAAGTTCGGCATCACCCTGCTTGCCGACTGGTCGGATCAAGATTGACCCGCCGCCAGCGCAGGCTGCGGCGGTTGGGGAAAGACCGGGCAATGCGACCGCCTCACCTGTCGCAAGGAGAACGGAGACACACTCCCCTTTGCAAGCGCAGCACCCGCTGGCATGGCGGATGTCTTGCGAAATTGCGGGCAGCGGCGATATCGGACATTCGATTTTCGAGCTACGATCGTCCGAACGGCACCGTCCAATCGGTGGCGTCCACGACGTTGGGGAGCGACAGACCATGACCCGCGATCAGATGCTCGCCCACCTTCGCGCCGCCGACGAAGTCGCGCGCGAGGCCGCCGCGCACGGCCATCATCCTTTCGGCGCGGTCCTGGTCGGCCCCGACGACAGCATCCTGATGCGCCAGGGCAATATCGACACCGTACGCCACGCCGAGACCGAGCTTAGCCGGCGTGCCGCGACCGCCTATCCGGCGAAATTCCTATGGTCCTGCACGCTGGTTTCAACCGGCGAGCCCTGCGCCATGTGCACCGGCACGCTCTATTGGGCGAATATCGGTCGCCTGGTCTACGGCTTCGAGGAGGAAAAGCTCCTTGCCGAAACCAGCGACCACCCCGAAAACCCGACCATGAACCTCGCCTCGCGCACGGTGCTTGCCTCCGGCCAGAAGCCGATCGAGGTTTTTGGCCCCTTCCCCGAGATCGAGGACGAACTACTCAGCCCCCACCGGACCTTCTGGCGCCGCTGATGCGGCGCGCCCGATGGAGTTAGACTGCAAAAGTATCCCGCGGCCGGGTGTGACGAAGCGATTTAGGTGGGGCGTCGCCATATGTCCCTTCTCCCCGCCTGCGGCGAGACGGTGGCCGGCAGGCCGGACGAGCGGTCCAGAAGATGGGCGCCATCTACCTCACCCCTCCTTCTCCCGCGACAGCCCCAAGTGCCAGTGCAGCTCGGTCAGCCCGCGTTTCAGCCAGGCGAGCTGCCGTTCCGGCATGGTGCGCAGCATCTCGTAATCCATGATGCAGACGTTGAAGACCGTCGTCTTCACCTGCGGTCCGTCCTGCAGTTTCAGGAGCACGCCTTCCAGTTCCATCATCCGGTTCGCCGCCTGGCGGGCGCTCCGGGCACGCTCGGCGGAGGTCTCGCCGGCAAAACCCTTGACGCTGAAGAGCGACTGCGCCCTGACACTCGGAAAGGGAATGCCGGTGAGGCTGTAATAGCGCGCCATCTGCCGGGCGTACTCGTCGCCCGCCTCGCGCTCATGCGCCGTCAGCTTGCCGTCGAGGAACATGCGGCCGAGTGTGTAGCCGGCAAAGGGGCTCGCAACATCGACGTCGCGCTTGCCGGAAAAATGCATGCGCTTGCGCGCGTCGAGCGCCACGGAGCGCACCTCCCGTTCGGTCTCGCCGTGCTTGATCTGCCCACCGGGATAGCGTGCCACGTCGGCCTTGCGCGGCCGGCCGGCCCGGCTGGCGCGCTTGATGCGGATGCGTTCTGCCTTGGATGTCATCGTATCGTTTCCTCGTTTCATTCATTCGTCATCGCTGCTTGGCCGTACCGCCGGCCCCGGCTTCGCGCTGACGCAAAATCAATCCAAAAATCAAAAGGCTGCCGTCATCGGCTGGCGCCGCGCCTGTTCACCGCATGCAGCACCGACGTATGGTCGCGGTGGAAGATGCGGCCGAGCGCCGGCAGCGACAGATCCTTGCGCTCCTCGTAGACTGCCGCCATGCAGCGATGGCGCGGCTCGACCAGGCGGCGCTCGCGGCCAACGCCGATGATCTCCTCCCAGGTGATGCCGGGATAGGCGCCAAGCACGTCGTCGATGATCTCGCGCACCGGCCGCCGGCTGAAGAGATCGCCGCCTGCCGCATCCGCCGCGCCGCAAATCATCCGCGCCTGCGACAGAAGCCGCGCCTCCGCATCGGCGAGCGCCAGTTCCAGCTCCGCGATCCGCCGCGTTTGCGTGCGCACCTGAACCGCGACCATGCCCGCCAGATCCTCCAGCGTCGCGGCGGGCGCCGCCTCGCGGTCAGCCGCGGCCATCCCCACGGAACCTTCGGCTTGCGCGTGACCACGCGCGGCCGCCTTCTGCCTCACCTCGTCGCCTGCCGTCATCCGCATTGCCATAGCCTCTGCGCCGCTTTCCGCGCGCGCCTGTCCACGGTGGCGCTTTCCCGTATCGTCGTCACCGCCAGCCCCGGGCACGGCCCTCGCCCGCGCCGCAACGGCGCTTGTCCTGCCGCCTGCAGCTGTCTGCCCTGTCATGAATTCCGTTGCCTCAGGCTGCATGGTGGATCTCCCGGGTTGCAAGCGCGCTTACGTTCTGGGCGGCCGCCTTGGCCGCTGCGTGTGTCCGCCGAAACGCTTCGAGCCTGGCGCGAACGCGGGCACGACTGGCTTCGGAACGGCCGGTATCCCGGGGCTTGAGGGCGGCGATCGTCTCACGCTTGCGGGCAAGCTCCGCCCGCATGCTCAGCGCCTCTGCCTTTGCCAGTGCCGCCAGCACCGGCGGCTTCGGGATCGTGCCCAGCAGCACATTGGCGTTGGCCGCATAGTCGCCGCGGATCAGCTTCTGCGTCGCCGCCGTTAGCCCACAGCCCGGCACGCCGGAGAGCGCATAATGGTAGACGGCGAGGATCTTTTTCGGCTCGATCCCCTGCGGCATCGTCATGCCGGCCGTCTGCATCGCGTCGAGGCTGCGCAGCACCGCCGCCTCGCTGGCCGGCGCCAGCCGTTCAGTGAGCGCGGTAATCTCCCGGCTCAAGGTCGAAAGCCGGGCCTGCGCCGGCAAACTCATCATTTCCAAGAGGGTCATTGTTTCGGTTTCCTTTGATTTCGCTTTCAATCGCTTGCCTGCATTCCCGCTGGTGGCGGGCAAAGGCGGTCTCGTGCGGCGGCGCCTGCTGGCGATGTCCGCGTCGCGGTGGTCCGGCGTCTCCGGCCCGGCCCGCCGCGGTTGATCGGCTCGCGACTTGGGGGCCGCCAGCCCTGGCTGGTCGGCCGGCATTGCGCATCCAGTTCCGCCAGGTGGCCGCCCAGTCGAGCTTGGTGGCATTGCGGCCGGATTTGGCGGTCCAGTAGTCGCGAAACTTGTCGAATTCGATTGTTGCCTCGGCCGGCCCGAAGCCGAGCCCGGCGGCAAACGCCCAGTCGGGCTCGAAGGTCGCGGGCAGCCGGCTGGCCCTGCGGCCGCGCCCCGACCGCGCTGCATTTTCCGCCCCCAGGTGGAGATCGAGCTGAGGGCCGCTCCCGGCCGGAGTCGTGTCGGGAGAGTTAGAGGACACCCGCCGCTGTCGCCGTGACATCGCGTGACGTCACGCGCGCCCTGTGACGCTGCTGCCGTTCGCGATCGCCTGCCCGGCGCCGCTCGATCTCCGACTGCTGCCCGGCTTCGGCGGCGCGCACGGCGCAAAGGATCATCTCCGGCGACGCACCGGATTGAACCAGCGCCTCGACGATCGCGGTGATGCGCATGGCCGCTACTCCCCGCTCGGCCGGGATGCGGCCCCGGCCCTGGCCTTGCCGGGCGCCGCGGCAACAGCGCTGCCGCAGACGCGTACCAAAGGCGGCAGGACGCCCGCGCCCTTGCTTTCCGCCTGTCCTCTAGAGCGCCGTGCGTTCGACCGAACGCACAAAGGACGCTCCAGCACTTTGATTCCAGAGCATCTTTCCGCCTCCAGCGTTTCCACTTGAAAGCGGGAAGCTCCAGGCCTTCCTGTCAGACTGTCCTGCGCCATGCCTTTTCCCATGCCTTCGCCTTTGGCCGCCCCGTCTGGCACGGCCATTCCATCGCGCTCATCGCGCGCCAAATCCGCTTGTCTCCCCACCCCGCCGACAAGCCGCTTCCAGCATCCGCCCCTGATGGGCGGACCGGTCAGGCCCTTCGGTCCCTTGCGCCGCGCATCCCAAAGGAATGCAGGCGGGACGACGGGCGCCACTTCGGGCTCGTGAGCCGGCACCGCACCCCCAAGGAGCGCAGCCGCCTGCTCCCGGCGCCCGGACCGCGCACGCCGCCAGCCGCAACCATTGCCAGTTCCGGAGGCATGCGCCGGTGACGGCTTGCCGGCGACGAATTGCAGCGAGAGGAGGAAAAGTGCTGACGGTTTCCCGCTCGCGCCAATTTCGATCGCGCTCATGTTGCCGGGCCGAGCCGACCCAAGATCATCGTAATCGAAGAGCGAGAGGCTCCGGGGAGGAAGCGGAACCTCTCGCCCGCTGCGCACCCCGAAATCGTTGCCGATCGGGAAGACAGCAGCTTTTCTCAAAATGCTCACCGCAATTGCTGCGGAGACCGATCTGTGGGGCCATTGACAGCGCCGCGCGTCTTTTAAAAACGCTGGCGATGCCGGCCGCCGCCGGAAACTCAGGCGATTTGCACCGCTCATTTCCGTTGACATCCTATTCATAGTAGGATTTCCTACACTCATCAAGAGGAAATTTCCTATTGGACGTAAGAAACGGAATCTGGGATGCCAGTGCCATGGACGAATTGCGCCGCCTTATCCGGGAAGCAGTCGACGCGAAGAAGACGACCTACAAGGATCTGTCGATCGCGATCGCGAAGAACCACGCCTATATCCAGCAATTCGTCGAGCGCGAGACACCGCGGGAACTGCGCGAGCGCGACGCGCGCACGATCGTCGATCTGATTCAGGGCGCCCCCGCCGCCGAAGCGGCACCGAGACGTGCGCCCGGCTTCGCACCGCAGATCGTGCCCGGCGAACAGCTCGTCGGCCATCGCGACCTACCGATCTTCGCCGCCGCGCAAGGCGGCGACGGCCACGTGATCGTCACCTTCGATGCGGTCGAATATGTCAAGCGCCCCTCGGTGCTTGAGGGCGTCAAGGGCGCCTACGGCATCTACCTCACCGGCAGCTCGATGATCCCGGCATACGAGCCCGGCGACATGGCGCTCGTCCACCCGCATCTGCCGCCGGCGCGCGACAAGGACGTGGTGCTCTATCACGTGCCGCCCGCCAACGACGCCGAAGCGATCATCAAGCGGCTGGTCTCCTTCAACGACCGCGAATGGACGCTCCGGCAGTACAACCCTTTCCTGGAATTCACCGAGAGCCGGGTCGAGTGGTCCTTCTGCCACCGGGTGGTCGGCAAATACAGCGCCCGCTAGAGCCTGCAGGGCCAAGCGACGATATCCTTGCATATTCAACGTGCTATATCGCTTACCTGATTCAAAGCAGCATGCCGACCACATAGCTGCTCACCCCCTGAACAGGGCCGCGATGGGCGCCAGCTTGTCTCGACGACTGGCAGTGGGGTAGCGAGTCCCGACCACAGGCACGTCAATTCTGCACCAAGTGCCAGCCGATCCAGGGACAAATCCCGCACGCCACAGGCACTGGCTGGTTCGCCCCTCACCGCCAGGCGAGGATGCCGCGGGCAAGGCATCGCCTCGGGGCAGTCCTCAACACTTCGCCATGCAATCGCCGCCGTTCCGCATGCCGTCACAAAGCGTTCGGTCCGCTGCCTCCTGCCACTTGACACTCAGGCCGCCATCCCCTCCTCGATCTCCATCGGCAGGTCGCCCGACATGAAGAGCAGCGTGGCGTCCTCGAACTCCCCGGTCGCGAGATCGCCTGAGCGGCTGAAGGCCACGACGCCCACCTTGGTCGCTGCCAGCCTTTCGGCCAGCCGCACCGCATGTTCGGCCCCGGTCGCCTGCACCGGATTGTCGGCAAGCAGCGCCCCGCGGCTCCCCAGCGTGAAGCTCTGAACCACGAAATAGGTGATCATCCCATGCTCCTTTTCCGCCACCTGGAATGGCGGCTCCAAGGTGGCGCAATCGATCGAACAAAACAAGAACAAATAATCGCCTATCGACAACTAAAAGCGGCCGCGCGAAGAAAATTCCTGCCGGCAGTGCCTTTCCTATTGAAGTATAAATAGGAATTTTCCTATATTGCCACAGAACGAAACCGGAGGGACCGATGGCACCCGCAAGGGCGCGCCAGCGCGCACCTCGAACAGGCCGAGGTGAACGATGCCCGACGTGTTGATCGCGGATGCTGTGACAGGCCCCGCCCCGTTCCTTCACGGGCGCGAGGTCATTCTCGCCGTCATGACGCTCGGCACCGGCTATTTTTGCGAGGAGACAGACACGGTCGGCACCACCTACCGCACCGCTGCCGATTGGCTTCGGGTCCACGATGGCGAGCATGTCGCAAAGCTGATCCGCTTCGATCTCGACGTCCTCCACGGCGAAGACGTGACCGAGACAGTCGCCGACGCCTGGCTCGAAGGCTACGACCAGAGCCCGCAAGAGGAGCACAAGCTGCCGGCCTTTGTCCGCACCTCCGACGCCTGGGAGCGCTGGTGCGCGGATTTCGACGCGGAACGCTCCCCCTACAGCCAGGCCGTCCACGGCACCCTCAACCACCGCCAGCAGTTCGGTGCCGATCTCAGATGACCATGACGCTCGACAAGTCCGCCCTCTTCGCCGCCATGGAAGCCTTCTGGGAAGCCGAAGGCGGCAATGAGCGCGGCGTGGAAGCCGCGATATCCGCCTATCTGCAGCGCCAGAACCTCACCGCTTTCAACGACATGGCCACGCGCAAGCGCGCCGCATTGGCCGCGGCAACCGCCCGGTCGCATGGATCCGCTCGCGGGCATGACGACGGCGCAAAGTGCCCAATATTGGCAATCATTATTAATTTGCAAAAATGCTAATAAAGTAAGCGGGGAGCATCAAGAGGAGAGAATCGATGCCGCGCCTTGCTCAATTGTATTTCAAGACCGCAATCATATTCCTGATCATCGGCCTCTGTATCGGCCTGCACATGGCTATCAGTCAGGATCATGCCGCCACGCCGGCGCATGCCCATACAAACCTGCTCGGCTGGGTCACGATGGCAATCTTCGGCATCTATTATGCGCTCAATCCCGCCAAGGCCGAGCGCCGGCTCGCCATGATCCAATATTACGTCTACACCTCAGGCGTCGCCGTGCTGGTGCCGTCGCTCTATCTGATGGTCACCGGCAGGCCCGAGATCGAGCCCATCGTCGCCGCGGCCTCGATCGTCGCCTTCGTCGGCGTGCTGCTGTTTGCAGTCGTCATCTTTTCGAGCAGCGAAACGGTCGCTCAGCCGAACGCCTTGCGGCCGCGATAACGCTCGTCCGGGCACCGACCGCACCACCATCGAGCGCGAACACAGGAAAGGCCGAAGTGCCTTTCCTGCATCGGGTTCTTGCGCCCTAGATCATTTCATTGTTTCATCGAAACACTGAAGTGATCTAAGTCTTTGAAATTACGCAATTCCGAACGGAAAACCGTTTCGCACTTTTCCTGGATTTGCTCTATTTCGAGGTCGACTTCAGTACCCGGTGCGTCGCGTCGTCGAGTGCGTGGCCGGTCTCGGCTCCATCCTGCCGAAAGCCGCGCGCCGTGTTGCCACAGGCCGAAAGGGCAAGAAGCGCTACAGCGCCGCGCGTCTTATCAGACGCGCAAAGGTCGCTGTAGCACTTTGAATTGCTGCATGTTCTTGTCCTTTAATCGGGTACGATTAAAGGACACATGCAGTAGGCAGAGGACCATGAGCATCGTCTTTGACATCATCGTCTCCGTCAGTTTCTCCTTTCGGAAATGAGGCGGAACGCGGCAAAGTCAATCGGCGCTGCTCAAGACCGGGACCGCGAAAGACGGGCGCGGCGGCCATGGCCCGCCGCTCGGCTCTTCTCAGGATTTATTTTGGCGAGCGTACCGGAATCGCCGAATCAGGCCTTCCCCCGGCTGGCGGATGCGCGTTAGCTTCCGTACCGCGCAGTACGTTCTTTCTGACTGCGCTTCCCCGCACCCCGAGCCATTTTGGGTGCTCGCTTGCCCCGCCCTCGTGCGGGGCTCTTTCTTTTTCGCGCTTTGTCGCGCGCGTCAGACGACCTTGAATACGGCGTCGCCGACAAAGACGATCACATATTGCCCGCCTTCGCCCGCGCGCGCCCAGCGCTGCAGCGTCTCGGCATAGGGCGTCTGCTTCCAGATTTCCGGATAATCGGGATCGACGAGAACGGTGACCTGCGGCCCCTGCCGATAAATCATCATGCGCGAGCGCGCCGGATCCCAGGTGTCGTCCAGGCCCTCATCCGTGCGCCAAAGACAGAGGAAGTCGCGACAGAGCTGCGGCCGCTGCTCATAGATCCGGCACCCCTCACCGTCGATGCAATGCCGGCACCAGTCGTTTGCCGGTTTTTCCAACGCGTCGATATCCGGCAGCCGGCAGCAAAGGGTGCAGGTGCCGCAGGCACGCTCGCCGAGCGGTGTGGATGTCGAAGAGGTCGGAATGATCATCGGCGGACGCTATATCACATTGCCCTTCCTCAAGGGAACGGACCAGCGGCGTTCACCCCATTGCGGCGAGCCAGGCACGAGCATCACGCCGCCGCCTCGCACTGCGGAATACGGAACGAGGAGCATTTGCCGCGTGTCCTTTGCGCGGCGCAGGCAATTCCCGACTGCGCCCTCGACCGCGCCCCCTGACCGCACCAAGCGCGCGGTCGAGACAGGGAGACACGTTAGAGCAATTCCAGGAAAAGTGCGAAACGGTTTTCCGTCCAGAATTGCGTAATTTCAAAGACTTAGATCACTTCAGTGTTTCGATGAAACAATGAAGTGATCTAGCGGATGCGCGGGCAACCGCTGCGGTTGGCGAGATAGATCCTGGCGTATTGTCCACGCCGTCCGATGCCCTCGACGACGATTCGGTTGCGGCTCATTCCGGCGATCTCGGGATCACGCATGCCATAGCCATAGGCGCGGCGAATGGCCTGGCGGGCGCTGCAGCCGCGCCGCGGGCTGTAGTAATCGTCGTCATAGCGGCGTTCGCGCCGATAGTCCCGATCCCAGTCGCCATCGTCGCCGCGAGGTCCGATGTAGAGATCAAGGGACTGCGCCGGAGATACCGAAGGCAGCGCCGTGACGGCGCCTACGGCGCCTGCGGCGACCAGGAGCACGGCCAGAAGTTTGCTCATCTTGTGTGTCATATCAGTCTCCTCCACCCGCTACCCATTGAGAGGACCTCAAGGCTAGCCCAGTGAACGTGAATGCAGGAGTAACCAACGACCCGCCAAAAAGTTGCGATGGTCGCGTCATGGCGAGCGAAATCGGCTGCGTTCAAGCGCGGTTCCGGTGGAAATGGAAGGTCTTGCGGTCGGTCTCGCCTTGCCGGAACCCCTTGTCCGCCAGGATCGCCTTCAATTCCTCGACCTTCGCCTCGCCGATGACATGCGGGTGCAGTTCCACCAGGATATCCCTGAACGAGCCGAAATCGGCAACGCGCAGCAATTCATCCTCGCTGCCTTCCACATCCATGATCAGCACATCGGGGCGATAGGTCTGGAGTACCTCGGAGAAGACGTCGCTCCACTTTCGCGCCCGGCAGCTGACGGTCGTAGGCGCTCGACGAAATGATGTTGTCGCTCCGGAAGAAGGAGATCCTGCGCCCTTCGGCCGTCATCGCTCTGAGCCGCAAGGCGGGCTCGATGCCGTTCAGCCGGAAGTTCTCGCGGATCAGCGGCTCCAGCGACGCATTGGCCTCATAGGTCAGCACGTTCGAAGCGCCGCAGATCCTTGCCGCAAGCAGCGCGATGAAGCCGACGCCGGTGCCGACTTCCAGCACCTTCGAGCCGGGCTTCAGCAGCCGAAGCAGGATGTTGCGCTCCGTATCCTCGTAGACTTCGCGATACATCAGGTCGCGCACGACGGCCGGAACGCGCGCCGCGTCGGACACCAGCCGGATGCCGTCGATCGTCACCGTGCGCGCATTGGTGAAGTAACGAATTCTCTTTCGGATCGAACGAAGAAGACGCTTCATGCCTTGCCTCAAGGATCTTTTCACCGCCAGTTAGTGCGATTTCGCGCTCCAGAGACAGGCAATGCGCCACTCGCGGCATCGCCGGGTCGATGCCATCAGGCAATTGCCTCACCGGTGTTTTTGATCTAAGTCGCCCCATATTATGTATGAAGAATACATATCGGAATGGGAATGAAAGACATTACCTATCCCTTCAGGGATCAATCCGACGCCGAGATGATCTCGGACCGAAACCTCTTCGATCGCCTCATCACCTGGTACGAATCCGCCAAGGTCGAGCGTCGCGAACGGACGGAGGGCCGCGAAGTCGACCTGCGCTGCGTCAGCCCGCAGGGGCAAACGTCGCTCTACCCTGATGATCTCCCGCTGGTTTTCCTCAGCCGCAATGACGCGAAGCTGATGCCCGGCTTTCTGGCGCATTACCGGTCGTTGGGCGTTACCCGTTTCATCTGTGTGGATGATGCCTCGACCGATGGGACGCGTGAATATCTGCTGGGCCAGCCCGATGTCGACCTGTGGGCGTCTGCGCTTCGCTACGCGGAAGCCCGGCGCGGCCGCCTCTGGAGGGAGGCGCTGTTTGCGCGCTATGGCGGCGACCGCTGGTACGTCAACGTCGATTCCGATGAGTTCCTGATCTACGACGATTGCGAGAACCGCACGCTGTGGTCGGTGATCCATACGCTCGAGAATCTGAAGATTTCACGGCTGCCCGCACCGATGCTGGATATGTATCCGGTCAATCTGCGCACGGCAGACGTCAATCAGCTGAAAACCCGAGCCCCGTGGGAGGTCGCCGATCATTTCGATAGCCGTGGCTATTCGCTGGCAACGACCGCGCGAGCGATCACGGTCAAGGGCGGCGCGCGCCACCGCGAGTTTGAATCCGACCTGGAACTGATCAAGTATCCGTTGATCTTCTGGGACGAGGACTGTCGCTTCGGCGCCAGCATCCATCAGCCGCTGCCCTATCAACGCAACTTCTCCTCGGTGCTCGGCGCGCTGCTGCATTTCAAGTTCTTCGCCGACTACGAAAAGGTCATCGAGGATGCCGTCGCCGACGGCCAATACTTCGACGGTTCGGCGGCCTATGCGAAGATGACGGAAGCCCTCGCCGGCACCGGCGCGCTGCAGCTCTTTTCCCATTCCTCGGTGAAATTCGGCGGTTCGAAGCAATTGCTGCGGCTCGGCTTCATCACCCCCGTGCCCAAATCCACCGCCGGCGGCGAGCGCTAGGCTCGCGGTCCGCGGCCCTTACCAGTCAGCCTTCACACACCGGAAAAGCACCGGCTCTCCCGGCACAGGCACGCTCGAGAACTCATCACCGCGCCGCTCCCGGCTATGTCTCCAGGCCGAAGATCAACGGCACGGCCGGTCGCTGCGCGACCGGATGGATCGTTTTTCAACCGATCCGCGAGTTTGGCCGTTGATTATTCGACCGACCGCTCCATTTACACCTCTGAGGCACTTAACCTGAGGAGAAGCCTGCATGAATCGAAACACAGTCATCGGCATCGTGGTTGTGATCGTGCTCATCATTCTTGGCGTCGTGTACCTGAAACCGGGGGCCAAGCAAGCCACCGAGACGGCACCGGCGACGACGACGACGGAGCCCGCGACGACCGAGCAGAAGCCAGCAACGACGCAGCAGCCGGCAACGACTGACCAGTCGACGACGCAGCCCTCGACCACTCAGCCGTCCACGACCGAACCGTCAACGACGCAGCCGTCCACGACGCAGCCGGCAACGACACCGTAACGGCCACGAAACGCGACCACCCCTGCCGCACCGCCGGCCAGCGGGTGGTCGCATGAAACAAGGGCTATCAGGCAGCCCCCCAAGCACAAGCACGTGTTTCCTTTCGGTTCGCTGATGATAAGAATCCGGCACCCGCAAAGGAGCCTTGAATGCGCGTCGCGTTGCTATGTTTGCTGCTGCTTCTCTCGTCCTGCATGCCGCACATCCCCGAAGAGGTTCTCGACGCAAACTGGTGCAGGGACATGGCGGCAGCAAAGGCGAAGGCCACCGGTACCGGGCGAGCGAACCTCGCAGCGGCGATGATAAAACACGACTGCGCCGCCAAGCTCGCCGCCGAACAACAATCGGCGGCGACCGCGCTGGCACCCTGATCTCCGATCGGCCTGCAACGCGCTGGTGACGAGAGATGACTTGCCGACTGCATGTTTCCTTTGTTCGTAGCCCGTTAAAGGGCAAAAACATGCGGCAATTCAAAGTGCTACGGCGACCTTTGCGCGCCTGAGCAGATGCGCGGCGTTGCAGGATCAGCCGCGTTCACACACAAGCGGCGCTGCCACCCAATTGTGCGCTGGAACTGCGAGACCAGCCCAAGTCCTTGGGCCGAAAGGTCTTTCGACCCGAAGGACGTCGGGTCGCTCACATCCCCGCCACAAGGGCGAGGATGACGGAGAATGGGACACCCTTCGCGGCAGAAAGCCATCTTTAGGGTTTGCCAGCAGCCTGAGGCCCGCTGACGCGGGCCTCAGTTCTGTCTCGTAACCGGATAGCCGACCGGCATTTGCCAGAGGGATATGTCTGCTATCTCGGGCTTCTTCACGCCTTCCTCCGCGCCGATATCGCGGAGCATGTGATCCGAGAGATGGCTGAGCTGGTTGAGCGTCCGACGACGCCTCCAGGCAGCCAGAATGAAGGCACCGACTGTCCGCCGGAAGCCGAACGTTCGAAACAGGTCGTCCATGATCGCCAGCAGGGTGCCGGCGGAGGTGAGTTGCAATTCGCGCATGTTTATTCCCGCCGCCGCGAGCGGCCGGGTCCTCTAGATTATGGATGCGCGCGGACACGGAAACGCGTTCCGGGAACCGGTCACATCAAGTCAAAATGGAAAATACGAAAAGGCGGAACTCGGGTCGCGTTTATGCGCCGAAGTAATTCACAGAATTGTGGCACACTCGTCGTGACGAGCAAGCCATTCCACCAGAGGCGAGCATCTGAACAAAATTATGATTCATCGTATGCCTCCTCTAGTTTGAGCTCCGATTTGGTGAAAATTACACGAGTTTACTTCTGCGGCAAGAGCACAATCGCAAACTGTCGGAATGACGAAGCGCCTGTTGCACGGGAGCAACAGGTGACGGGTGCGAGCGTGCCGCAGGGGTCGATCCGGCCTTTATCGCCAACAGACGCGGCTTTTCCACCGCGGCGAAGAGTTCAAAACGGAGCGATTGATTGTCATTGTCTCGTTCTCCGTCTTCTTCGCACTGATCTGCATCGGCAGCATCGTTGACATCGCGACCACAGAGCCACGCCCCTCACGCCACGACGTCGAGGCGCTGCCGCGATGAGGCGGAGAGGCCTCCAAGGGTCGTCACGGCTGTCCTCACCTTCCGCCCGGCATGCCATTCGCTTTGCCCGCACTTGAGCATCCGCAATCCAGCCCCTAAGAAAAGGACGTCAATTGCGCTTCAAAATCAGATGGATGCTTCCATGAATCTCGACGTTCAGGACCTCAACGGCGCCTGTCACTGCAAAACAGTTCGTTTCAATGTTCGATTGAAGAACGGTCTTCATACGGCCCGCCGCTGCACCTGCTCTTACTGCCAGTTGAAGGGCGCGGTTGCCGTCTCCGCCGCAAAGGACGGCGTCACTGTGCTTTCAGGCGGTGAGGCGCTGACCAGGTATCAGTTCAACACAAAGGCGGCCGAGCATTTCTTTTGCTCAAAATGCGGCATCTACACCTTCCACAGGCCGCGCGCGAACCCCGATTTCTACGGCGTCAATGCAGCGTGTCTCGAAGGCGTGAGCCCCTTTGATTTTGAAGAATTGCCCGTGAACGACGGCATCAATCACCCGATGGACGCCCAGGGATCGACCGGCCCGCGGCTCGCCGGAACGCTCCGATACTTTCCCGCCAAATGAACGGCAGCAGCGTCTGACGACGATATTGGTCACGCCGTTATGAATGTTCGGCGCACCGTTTGATGAGGGCGTGGTCGGTGCCGTTGGCGTCGCCCGCGACCGGCTCGACCAGGCGACCAATCGCGCTGGTCGAGCGCTGCACATATCGCCGGTCGGGATTATGGCGCCGCTGATGCGCCTCGTAGGCCATCGCAACAAGTGTCGGCGGACAGGACGGCACGCGGTCACGCCGGATGCTTAGGAACGGGCCGTGGATACCTCCCAGAACCTGGAAAGCGCACCAATATGCCTGCCGGAAAAATTGGAATTTAATCAGCGTCTTAGGAGAAGTTTTGGTGGGTGATCACGGGCTCGAACCGTGGACCCGCTGATTAAGAGTCAGCTGCTCTACCAACTGAGCTAATCACCCATCCGTGGCGTCGCTTTAGCGCACGGGCCGATGACACTCAAGAGGGTATTTGCGTCACGCGACGATAAACCCACAGCGTTTCCATCCGGCTCCGAGTTGATTGCGTTTGCTCTCGCCTGGCCGCGCCATCAGCGCACGCCGATGAAGCGGCCGCCCAGGTCAAAGCGGCAGTTGTCAAACGCGTCTTTCGTCGTGACTCCCGTGTTCCCTACAACCACGGCGGTGTGCGGGGCGTTCTCCACAGGGCGCGCCTTGGCCCCATGAAGTTTTTCAAAAGATTTTCACAAAGGCGCTGGACAAGCCAATCGAACGCCTTTATACGCCCCCTCACGACAGCGACGGGACTTGACCGACGCGTTCGCGGATGGGTGATTAGCTCAGTTGGTAGAGCAGCTGACTCTTAATCAGCGGGTCCACGGTTCGAGCCCGTGATCACCCACCAAATTCTCCTAAAACGCTGATTGAATTTCTCTTTTCCAAAAGGCTTGGCTCCCGCTTCAGACGAAAAGTTCGCCTGCGCCGATCTTCACCGCGTGGCCGCCGATGCGGGCATTGCTGATCTCGCCGCCGGCGATATCCAGATGCAGGTGGATGAAGGACGGCCGTCCCATTTCCACCCCCTGCTCGACCAGCACCGGGTGATGACCGTCGACGAACTGGTCGAAAAAATGGATGGCACCGGAGAGAGCGGCCACGGCCGAGCCGGTCGCCGGGTCCTCGAGGTTGCCGGCACCGGGGCCGAACTTGCGCGCGTGGAAGCGCGCCGTGTGGTTCACGCCGCCGCGGCAATAGACATAGGCCGGGGCCAGCCGCCCCTCGGCCATCGGCGTCAGTTGCTCCCAGCGTTGCGAATCGAACTCGATCGAAGAAACCGCCGCAACATCGTGCACCGGCACCATGACGAAGGGCGCGCCGGCACTCCAGAACGAAGGCACGTGGTTCTCGAAGCCGATCTGTGATTGTTTCAGGCTCAACGCATCGGCGATCGCCTGCCGGTCGAAGCGGGCATCGAGCCGTACCGATTTGCGCGGCAGGTCGAACTCGGCAAAGCTCGCAGCCCTCGACTTGAGGCGGACGGCGCAGCGCACCGGACCCACCTTCTCCTCCAGCACCTGCACAAGGTCGATCCCCTCCTCGATCGCGCCATGCTGCGCCTCGGCGATAGCGATCGCCGCGCCAACGGTCGGATGTCCGGCAAAGGGCAGTTCCTGGCTGGGGGTGAAGATCCGGAGCTTCGCCGTATGCGCAGCACCCCCGGGCCTGCGGATGAACACCGTCTCCGACAGGTTGAATTCCTGCGCGATCGCCTGCATCGCCTCGTCGTCCAGCCGGTCGGCGCCGAAGACCACAGCCAGTGGATTGCCTTCGAGTTGCCTGTCGGTAAAGACGTCGTAGATCGCGTAACTCAGCGTCATTCATGTCCCCTTGCGAAGATGCCCCGAACTTTGCAGCGTCGGGGCGCGGGCGGCAAGGGTTAAAAAGCACCCGTGCACAACTCGGAGCAGGTGTCATGGGTTCGTAGCGCTACGCACCTCTATTAAAGCTCACGAGAGCCGTCCAAACTTCCGGGATTATGTCGCAATACCTGCAGACATTGACCGAGCTTATTTGCTGTCTTCCGCGTAAGCCCTCGTCGGACTTCCTCGGGAAAATCCAATACCAATCGTTCGCCGGTTGCGAGCCACCGACGGCTGAACTTGGCTCTTAATGGCGCGGTGCAACAGCCTCCGGATGAAAGTGATACGTGCCGTCGCCCAATGGCACGACGTCCCCAATTCCCGGGAAAGGGAAATGGTAGCCATGATAGCGAATACCCTCGGTCACGACCTTGGCGAAAATCGCGGTCTTCGCATCCGCGGCCTGCTGCGGGTTGGTATCGTAGTCCATATGGAAATACCATTCCGGATGAGCCGGGTCGTATACCTGATGGTGGCAGACGTCACCGGTGAAGACAATTTTTTGCCCTTCGCTCTCGAAGATGTAGGCGCACATCCCGGCGGTATGACCCGCGACGGAAAACGTGGACACTCCCGGGAACAGGGTCTCCCCGACTGAGAAAAGCCTCAGCCTGTCGCGATAAGGAGCCACTGCTTCAAGTGCTCCTCCCGTCCACTCCGATCGGAAGTCATTCCGATTCAAGTTTTCCGGATCGGTCCATTCAGCCCATTCCCGATCGGTGCAGAAAAGCTTCGCGTTGGGGAAGGTCGCGCTACCGTCGGGATGGATGAGGCCAAAGGCGTGATCCGGATGCAGGTGGGTCATCAGGACCGCGTCGATGTCTTTCGGATCAATACCGGCCGCGCCGAGATTGTCTATCAGACGACCCATGTCGCCACGCCATGTAAGTGTCCGCCCCGCGCCCGCATCGATGAGAAACAATCTGTCGCCCGTGTTCATCACGACTGGGTTGATATCCATTGGAATGTGGTCGATGGGCAACCGATGGACGGATTTCAGGCGGGCGATTTCGGCCGGATCAGCATCTGGGTAGAAGCCCTCGTAGCTGTGATGGATATAACCATCCCAGACAACCGTCCCCTCGAATACCCCCAGTCGGAAACGGTACCAACCGACGTCTTGGACGCAGTGTACCTGCCCCCATTCCCCGGGCGTGAAACCTGTCCCCGTTGCCATGAGCGCTCTCCCATCTTGCTCAACAGCCTGCGGCACACAGTTACCGCGCTACTTTCCATCATCTCGACAACAGTAGCAAAGTTGAAGGAAACATCAGCAACTACTAACAATCGTAGATCCGAGTCTTGCCAGCCGTCCCGCGCCTGGCTCGGGCGCTTCGGGCTAGCGTCATCGATCTCAACGCCAGTTGTTCCAGGATCGCGCCGGCTTTCAGTTATTTGAATGACAGTGATGGATATTAATTTAAGTTTTGAATTATAATTGAAATACAATAAATTACTGCACTTAATAAATATAATACTTGTTTGCAATTGTTGTTTGCTTATAGATTGCTTTCAGGAGGATGAAAACAATGGCAAAGATAGTCGGCACTGATGCGAACGACACCCTGTTCGGGACAGACGAAAACGACAATATCTGGGGTCTCGGCGCCAATGACACGCTGGACGGCGGGCTTGGGAACGATTTTCTCTATGGCGGGGCCGGTAACGACGGCTTGGTGAGTTTCAGCGGCTATGACGAGCTCGATGGCGGCGATGGCGATGACCGGCTGGAACTCAACGGAACGGGCGGCGTGGCGCGGGGAGGTGCCGGCATCGATACGCTGGTCATCAATCTTTCAGGGACGGGCAACCGAGTCACGTTTAACGGCATGAACCGCCACGTAACCTTCGGTGACCCGGCTGAGACCGACAATCACATCTTCTACCGCGGCATTGAGCGGCTGGAGCTGACGACCGGTAGCGGCAAGGACATTGTTGAGGGTGGCACGGGTGACGACGTGATCTCGACCGGAGACGGCGCGGACATCATCGGCGGCCAGTCATTGCCGAACACCCATAATCAAATGAGTTCCCTGGGTGCTGATGTTATCGACGCCGGTGCGGGCAACGACACGATAATCGATCGGTTCGGGGCCAATCATCTTTCTGGCGGCAGTGGCGACGACAGCATCACAACGACACTTTCATCTGCCGAACTCGACGGCGGCGACGGTGACGACACGTTACGGTTCGAGGATGCGGATCGGACCGATGATGTCACGGTCGATGTGGTCAATGGCGTTACATCGACCGGTACGGCCTTTCACAATTTTGAGCGGGTTTACGCACATACCGGCAGCGGCAATGATACTTTGCTCGGTGGCCTCAGTCGCGACAACCTCTTCGGCGGCAATGGGGCCGACCGCCTGTTTGGCGGCGAAAATAATGACTATCTCTATGGCGAAGGCGATGATGACCGCCTTGAAGGCGGTGCCGGAGTCGACTCACTTAGTGGGGGTGAAGGCGATGACCACCTCTCTGGAGGCGACGGTGCGGATCGTCTGATCGGCGGTGAGGGCGCTGACACATTCCACTGGAGTGGATTTGAGGTTCGCCATAGCAGCATCGACCATATCGTCGATTTTGACACCCAAAGTGGCGACGTGATCGAGTTGGGGGGCTTCTATCCTGGCGACACCAACATCTATAATTTCGATTCCTTTGTGGCTGCCTCGCATGACACAGAGGAGGGTCTCTATGTAGCCTTTCATGGTGAAACCGAAGGTATCCTCATCGAAGGCGTTTCGCTTGCGGACTTATCTGCCGACGATATTGCTTTCACGTTGTGAGACTGCAGTGTCGGTGGCCGGTCCGGCGGAAGTCCGCTTTCCACCCTGCGCGGTCCTTCCTGATTATTGGGATGTGAGGACCGAGGGGCGCGGGCATGTGTGAAGGCGTGGCAGTTCTTCCTGCGCATCAACAGGGCCTAAGGCGCAAGCAGACGCGCGCGGCATAAGCACTACAAATACAAAAAGATAGCGCGATTTATTGATTCAAGGCCGTGGCGAGCGGATGTTACCGAAACAGCCACTTCAGGATAGGCAGGATGAACGGCGGATAGTTGTGCGCCCCAGGGTCCGGCCCGAAAATGGCGATCGCCTCGTCGATCTCCGGCTCGGGATCACCAGCGATGTGCGCCGCGACGCGGGCAACCAGCGCCGCCGCCGTTTCCGGATAGCGGTAGACGCGAAGCACGGTCACGGCGCGGTCCATATGCAGGAGGTGATAGCCGGGCTCGGCCGTCGCAAGCGCGAGGTCGATGCCGGTTTCCTCCAGCGCCTCGCGGCGAATGTTGCCGGCGATGTCGCAGCGGCCGTCGACGATATCCTCGGGCTCCAGCGAGCCGGAGGGGCTGTAGACGCGGGCCGGATTGGCGGTGTGCGACCCCATGCGCACCAGGATCAACGCGCCGTCGGAGGACAGGATCGCCGGCATGGCGAAGAGATGGAAGGCGCCTTCGGCCCGCGTCTTCCGCCACCAGAGAAAGGTCGAATAGGGCACAACATGCCCCTCGCCCCGGATCCGCCCATCCTCGATGCGGAGCACCCGCTGCAGCACCATTCGGCCATCGAAGAGATGCGGGTTGGCCGCGATTTCGCGTTGCCAGTTCTCCTGCGCCCGCTCGACCTCGTCGAGGTGAAACGGATGCGCCGCGCCGTTGACGCGGATATCGACGTCGTCGATCGGGATGATGACGCCCTCGGCCGGCCACGCTGCCCTATTGCTTTCAAGAGCGCCCATGATCACACATCCAGCGTTATGGCCACGGGGCAATGGTCCGACGCCTTCGGCCGGTCCCAGCCGGTGCGCGGGTAGCGCTCCACGTCAAGCCCCGGCGGAAAGATCGTGCGGAAGGGCTGGCCGCCGCGGATGACCTCGGGCACCTGGGAGTGGTTGCGCTTGGCAAGCGCCGGCGACAGCCAGATATAGTCGAGCTGGCAGAGGTGCCGCTCCTGCGGCCCGCGGCTGTGAAACAGCGTCCAGCGGTCCATCACCGGCCGGCGCAGCATCGGGTTTTCCACGAAGCCGTCATGGCTGAACACGTCGAGCGAGCTCGTTTCCTCCTCGTGCGGCACGAACTGGTAGCCGTTGCGCCGGTCGCCGAGGATGTTCACCTTCTCCTGGTAGTCGTTCATGTCGCCGCAGATCGCAAACATCTTGTCGGCGGTCTTCCCGCGGCCGAAGCGGCTCTCGATGATATGGCGCACGGCGCTCGCCTCCGCCACGCGCAGCGGCATCGTCGCCTGCCGGCCGTCGAGCCCTTCGCGCGCCGGCCCCATCGACTTGAAGTGCACGACATAAAGCGTCAGCGGCCGCCCGCCGATGCGCAGGTCCAGCTCCAGGCAATCGCGCTTGAAGATCCGGTCGGCCGGCCGGTTGGTGAGCGCGAGCTGGTCGTTGAAGAGGTCGAGATCCTCATAGGTCAGCCCCGCATGGCTCTTCACATCCAGGCACTCGATCGGCTGGCCGTCGCGTGTCTCCTCGCGCATCAGCACGGCCACGTCGATGCCGCGCGAATCATTGCCTTCGATCAGGTATTTCTGCCGGTAGCCGTTACCCACCATGCGGAAGAGATAGTTGTATTCGAAGGCCTGCAGCGAGGCCATGTTGTCGGCCTCCTGCAGGCAAAGGATATCCGCATCGCAATCGGCGATCGCGAGCGCCGACATCTGCCGCGTATCATCGGTGTGCGCGATGGTGCGCGCCTCCTCCAGCCGCTGGTATTCGGCTTCCGTCTTCACGTCGAAGAGCCTGAGGACCCGGTCCTGCTTGAGTTGGTTGCGAAAGCCGGAAAAATCGAAGCGGCTCAAAAGGTTCTCGATATTGAAGGTGGCAAGGCGAAGCGACATTTATCAATTCCGTGGCATGAAATGCCGGGAGCTTAAAGCAATTCCAGGAAAAGTGTGAAGCGGTTTTCCGCCTGGAATTGCGTCCAATACAAAGAGCAATTTCAGGAAAAGTGCGAAGCGGTTTTCCGTCCGGAATTGCGCAGATGATCCAGGCATCGAGCGGCAAATGTCGAGCCTGATTTCCTTGTCGGCCAGTCACGTCTCGGCGAGCGCGACTTCCCGGCCGATCGGATTTCCGTCTCTGCGCCCGCAATATGATCCATGTCATCCAGAACGCGAACCAATGTGCTCAAATGGCGTTAGTGTATGACCTTGCGCTCATGGAGGATGGTTTGAACACCGAAATCGAACTCAAGCTCGAGCTCTCTCCCGAAGATCTTGACCGCTTTGCCGCATCCGGCCTCCTTGGTGAGCCGGCGCGCACGGAGCAGCAACGGTCCGTCTATTTCGATACGCGCGGCCGTGATCTCTATCAGTCAGGCTTCACGCTGCGCATCCGCACGGTCGGCGCGGCACGCACCCAGACGATCAAGGCGACCGGCCCCGGCGCATCGGTCTTTGCCCGTCCGGAATGGGAGCAGCCGCTTTCCGCCGATGAGCCGGTCGTCGATCACACCACCCCGCTTGCCGCCGCGTTTGACCTTGAGCCCGACGATCTGGAGCCGCACTTTACCGTCGAGGTCGAGCGCAGGACCTGGGAGGTTCACCAGGACGGCACGCAGATCGAAGTGGCCCTCGACCGTGGAATGATCGCCTCAGGCAATCGCCAGACCGCCGTCGGCGAAATCGATCTCGAGCTGAAGGATGGCGACCCGAAGGCGCTTTTCACCCTCGCCCGCCGCATCGAGGCGATCGTTCCCTTCCGCTTGGGCGTTCTTTCCAAGGCCGAGCGCGGCTTCCGTCTGATCGACGCCAGGCCGATCGTCTTCAAGGCGGAGCCGGTCGTGCTCGACCGCGAGATGCGGGTGACGAAGAGTTTCCGCACCATCGCGCTTGCCTGTCTCAGGCACTACCGCCTGAACGAGGACGTGCTGCGTGAACGAAAGAACCCGGAGGCGCTGCACCAGGTCCGCGTCGCCCTTCGCCGCCTGCGCTCGGCTATCTCGCTCTACAAGGATATGCTTGGCGATGAGGAGAGCGCGCGCATCAACGGCGAGCTGAAATGGCTGGCTGGCGTTTTCGGCAAGGTCCGCGATGTTGACGTTCTCCTGACGCGTGATCCGGAGCCGGAGTTGCGCGACCGCCTGAAGACGGCGCGCGCCGCCCGCTACGTCGAAGTCTTCGAGGCCCTCGACGGCGCACGCGGCCGCGCCCTTCTTCTCGATATCCAGCAATGGCTGCACTGCGGCGACTATCTGTCGACGCCGCCCGCCGAGCTTCGCGACCGGCCGGTGGCCGATTTCGCCGAAGCCGTTCTCGACCGCGCGCGCCGCAAGCTCAAGAAACATGGCCGCGCACTCGCCAAGGTCAGCGACGAGGAGCGGCACGAGGCCCGCAAGGATGCCAAGAAGCTGCGTTACGCCGCCGAATTCTTTGCCGCGCTGTTTGACGACAAGCGGGGCACGCGGCGCCACAAGCGGTTCATCGATGCGATGGCCGGACTGCAGGACCGGCTCGGCACGCTGAACGATCTCGTGTCCGGTCCGCTCGTGCTCGGCGAGATCGGCCTTGAGGATCATCCGGACGCCGAAACGCTCGTTGTGCACGCCGACAAGGACAAGCTGATCGACCACGCGCAGAGCGCACTTGACGACGTGATCGACGCCAAGCGCTTCTGGCGCTGAGCCACGGCCGCGCCGACCCGGCCATCGCACACAACCGCAAGGCTTCATTGTATTCGCCGCGAAACGGCGCATACTCACGCCCATCGTTGGACTGTTTATACGGGCTCCAACGGCTGAAAGTTCATTCGCGCTTTCGCCCCAGTTCTGGAGGTCGCGCGATGCATTCCACGACCCGCCAACAGGCGATACACCCCCATGACATGCAGGAGATCGAGCGCATCTTCGACGACATCCTGCGTGATCGCGGGCTGACGCGACGCTGCGAAGCCGCAGAGCGGATCGCAAAGCGGCTTGTTGCGATCTACCAAAGCGGCGTCCGTGACTGCAGCGCGCTGAAGGCCCTGGCTAGAACATCCCGCTTTCAAGCGTGATCGCTTGAAGCGGAAAGATGCACTACAGCGCCGCGCGCCTTATCAGGCGCGCAAAGGTCGCTGTAGCACTTTGATTCTAGAGCATCTTTCCGCCTCCAGTGATTCCACTTGAGAGCGGATGCTCTAGCCGAGCGACAATGGCCGGGCTCCAGCAAGCCCGTCAGCCTTCGCTGTCCTGGCTGGCGATCGCCCGGTCGATCCGTGCTGCCAGCTCGTGGCTGACCGGCACCATCGGCAGGCGCATTTCCGGGCTGTCGATGAGCCCTGAGCGCCAGAGCCAGTGCTTGATCGGAGCCGGGCTCGGCTCGGCAAACAGCAGCCACGGCAGATCGGCAAGACGCTGCCAGTCGGCCAAAGCCCCCGGTTGATCGCCGGATATCAGCCTGTTGCGAATGGCGGCGAAGGCTGCCGTTTGAACATGCGCCGAAGCCGTGATCCCGCCTTCCGCCCCTTGAGTCAGCGCCGTGTAGAACAGCGGGTCTTCGCCGGTCAGCACCGAAAAACCTTGGGGCTTGTGGCGCAGCAGATCGAAGGATTGCGTCGCATCCGCCGAACAATCCTTGACGCCGACGATGTTTTCCCGCTCCGCCAGTTGCAACATCGTCTCGTTGCCGAGGTTCACCCCGGTTCTGTAGGGAATGTTGTAGATCAGGATCGGCCGTGCGGTGGCATCGGCAAGTGCCGAGAAATGGGCGAAGAGCCCGCGTTGCGACGGCCTTGTGTAATAGGGGCAGGCGATCAGATAGCCGGTGATATCCCAAGGCGCCGTCCGCTCCAGCGCCTTTACCGTCTTCAGCGTGTCGCTGCCCGAAAGGCCGAAATAGACCGGTATGGACTTGCCCGCCGCAGCCAGGGTCTCGTTGGTGATCCCAACCAGCCGCTCGCCTTCCGCCTCGCCGAGCGCCATGCCCTCCCCGGTGGTAGCACCCAGGATGAAGCCGTCGATCGGCTCTGCGGCATAGTGCGTCACCAGCCGGCGCAGCGAGCGCTCATCGAGTTCGCCATCGCGAAACGGCGTGATCAGCGGCAGCCAGAGGCCGCTCGGCATTGAATATGTGGTTTCCATGAAATTCCATCTCCTTCAAGAAACCGGAGACGGAGCGCAAGCGAAAACCCCGTCCGAACCGGCGGGGTCGATCTGATCCTTGTGCTTGCTATGCTCTGCGCGCAACGACCGACAGCCCCGGGTACGGGGCTTTTTTCGAGGTCGTCAGTTTGGCGAGACGGCAGATCATGAGGCGAAACTCGAACAGTCCTCCATCTTTGTCAAGCGGCGACGGAGGGCATCGGCCCGGGAGGCGACACGTTCCATACAACGGGAGTTCTGCCGATCAGCCCAATTACATTCCCCTGAGGTCGGACCGGAAGACCGCCTCCGCCCGCGATCGGCGCGCAAGGACGAAGCCCCTGAAACGGTATCGGGATGCGCCGCGGCTGGAGATCCAGGTCCGGCACATCCCGATGATATCAATAGGATTTTCGGAGGGCGAGATCAGACGAGATTGGTCTCGACTTCGATGTTGCCACGGGTCGCCTTGGAGTACGGGCAGATCTCGTGGGCGGCGTGAATAATTTCATGGGCGAGGTCGCGATCGAGGCCCGGCAGGCTGACATTCAGCCGAGCGCTGAGGAAGTATGAACCGTCGTCGACGTTGAGATTGATGTCGGTCTCGACCTCGGGGCCGGCCGGCAGCTTCACCTTGTGCTGTTGCGCAGCAAGCTCGATCGCGCCGATGTAACAGGCCGACCAGGCGGCACCGAACAGGTTTTCCGCGGCCGGATGCGGCTGCGACAGCTTCAGTTCCAGCATGCCGTCTTGGCTGCGGGTGCCGCCGTTGCGGCCGCCGGTGTTGTGGGTCTTGCCAGTGAATACGAGCTTCGTGGTCATGTCATTTCCTCTCTGTTTGATTTATTAAGCGGATCCGCTTCAATCGGATGCGATGTATATAGATGAAACCGGATGCGACGTCAACACCATTGCGATTTAATCGGATACGATTTATATTAAGTGCAGATACGGAAAGAGAAAAAAGGACACCCCCATGCCCGCCTCCAAAACAGCGAGCCCTGAGACCACGCCTGCACAGGGCGGCAAGAAGCTCTCCAACTTCCTGTGCTTTGCGATCTATTCCGCAAACCTCGCCTTTGGCCGCGCCTATAAACCCCTGCTCGACAAGCTGGGCCTGACCTACACCCAATACGTGACCCTGGTGGCGCTGTCGGAGGAAGACGACCAGACCGTCAGCATGCTTGGCGAAAAGCTCTTCCTGGAATCGAACACGCTGACGCCGATCCTCAAGAAGCTCGAAGCGGACGGCTATCTGCAGCGCCGTCGCGACCCTTCGGACGAGCGGCAGGTGCGCCTCACCTTGACGCCGGCCGGTCGCGAACTGGTGGACGCGGAGCCGGGTTCGGCGCTCCTTGACGCCACCGGCCTCGGCGACGACTTTCCGGTCGTGCAGCAATCGGTGGCAAGCCTGCGCGACAACCTGCTGCACTCGATACAACGCGGATCCCAGAAGGAATAACCGTCGCTTCGATCCCTATGGCCGGCAACCAACGACGACGGGCGGCATGAGACCGCCCGTCCTCTCCACCCTCATCTCTGTGCTTGTCACAGAGATCCAGCAGCCGTGCGTCGGCACGGCAGGAGATGCAGAGCCGGAATGCCGACGCTCGACATCAGGATGATTTCCCGCGCCACCGACGCGGCGCCGCTGGCTGGCGACGGGCTTTTTCAGCATGCCTGGGATGATCAGAGATATCCTTGTCAGCAGTCTGAGGGCGGCCGCTGGCCGCCCATTGTCGTTTCGCCGGCTCGGGGCTGCTTTGAAGCGGCCCGTTTCGATCGCACTTACGCCTCGACGCGCCTGCGCGACTCCATCATTTCGGCCGCCCGCGCGTAGCCGCCATCCATGCCGTCGAGAAAATGCAGATGCGCATCCGGCCGGGCTGACGGTACCAGGCAGGTCATCAGCGCATGTGATTGCCGGTGCAGCCCGAATTTGACCTCACCCCTTGCCCTTGCCGCAAGGAGGATCGCTTCGACCCGATCGATCTGCCCGACTGCGGCGTCCACCGTCAGGCGAAGACCATCGTCGTATTTGCGAAAGTCCGAATTGGCGGCAACGCCCAGCCAGCGCTCTGGCGCGATATAGACCCGCTCATCCTTCGGCACGCCCATTTCCGCGGGCAACGGATGCGACTGCCGCGCCGCCTCGTCGAAGACGGCAATCACGTCTCTGGCGAGCGCCGCGAAACGCGCCGGCGCCACATCGTCCGTCGGCTCGACCAGCAGCGACAGAATCTGCCCGCGCCGGCTCGGAAACGGTCGCCACTCGCAGGCAAGCCCCGTCAGATCAGGTTTGGTGCCATCCTTGTCCGGCTCAAGCTGGTAGCGTCCCCTCTTCAGCTGCTGCTCCGCCCATTTGAGCCCGCCGCCGGCAAACATTGCGTAAGTGGCATCTTTCGAAGCGGCGTAGCGTGCGATCGTCACGTCCTGCCCGTTGGCGCGAATTTCTCTGACGCTCAGCAGGCCGACGCGAAGGTTGAGGCGAAATCGATCCTTCACGAAGGCTGCAATCTGCCTGAGCGCCGCGGTCGCCGTCATTTCCCCTTCCGGCGGAAGCGCAAAGGCGGCGCCATCGCCCCGAAAGACGAAGGGGAAATCGAAATTGCCCCAGGCATTGCCGATCGCGGCGATGGCCGAGGCGCCCGTGTAGTTGACGTCCTCGTAGCGCCCGGACCTGATCGCCCCGGTCGAATCGACGACATCGGTGATCCCCACCAGCCAGTCGTCGGGCAATGGCTCATAGGCCTTTGGGTCCAGCACCAGCGAAAACTCGCTATAGGCCTGTACGCGTTGGGGCTCAAACTGCATCAGCTTCCTCCAGTCGACGGACTGATCGCTGTGGACGGGGCTTTTCCAGGGAATGCCCGAGCGCTCTGAGGCGCACCGGCATCCATGGGCTTGCCGCCTCACATTAAATCGGATGCGATATAAATACTGAAGCGTGTCACAATGTCAATACAATGCGATTTAATCGCATACGATAATAATCACGGCGAAGATAGCTATACCAAAGCGTGGGTATCCTGAGGGATTGCCGCGGGGCTGAGGTTCCGCCCGATGGTTGCAAGAGCGCGCTCACGCGATCGCGGTGATTTCCAGCTCCTGGTCGCCGACGCTCATGACGTCGCCGACCGCCTTGCCCAGGAGCATCCGCGCCACCGGCGAGACATAGGAGATCGACCCGGCCTTCGGATCGGCCTCGTCCTCGCCGACGATCCGGTAGGTCTGCACCCGCCCGTCGTTGCGGCTGAAAGTGACCGTGCTGCCGAAGGCGACGATATCGTTGGACGCTGGCTCCGGCATCAGTTGCGCCGTGCGCAACCGCTCGGCGAGATAGCGCAGGTCGCGCAAGGGGCCGGCCTGCTGACGGCGCTTTTCGTTCACGTCGTCGACTGTGGCCGCCGCCTCATAGGCCGCACGCGCCTCCTGCACCTGCGCCTCCAGCGCCTTCAAGCCCGCCTCGGTCACGAGGTTCGGATGCGGCGAGATCGGGCGATCCGGCAGCAATGTTTCGGCCGCGGTCTCTGCACTTTCTTCCTTGGTGAAGGCAACGCTCAATCTCTGGAACTCCGTCTGGCAGTATGGCACGCAGCGTCCTTATCGGCCGGCTGCCTGCCAATCAACACTATACGCAATTGCGGTCGCTGGGTGGAAGAACAACGGCGCCGCCTCGCGAAGGATCTCAGACGATCGGCTTTCCACTCGCCCAGAATTCATCGACCTTGCCCCACCATCGAAGGGTCTCCGGCCGCAGCCATGGGCGAAACGCCTCAGGATGCGTCCCGCGGTGCAAATGTCCATTCTGCAAGTCTTCGAGAAGGCCGACCGTAGCCGCCTCTCACGCTCCCGTCACCGGTCCTGGCTACTCGATGGCTGGCGAGGCGACAACCAGTTTCTGCTTGGCGCCGGACCCCGAGCGCTCGATGGCATCCACCACCCTCACCCGCACGCCGCCCGCCTCGGCGCCCACCGCATCGAGCGCCGCCTTGGCGGCCTCATCGACCTTAGCGCTGACGGCGGCAGCATCCACGCCTCCAAACACGGCGATGGTGATCTCCAGCCCATCGGGCAATTGCACGAACTGGAATTGTCGCACCCCGGCGGTGCCGGTCAGGGGCGAGCGCAGCCGGTGCGCGTGCACGCGCACGACGCCGCCGCCTCGCCCGGGCAGATGCAGTGTCTCTTCCCTGCGTCCGGCGATCGATGCGATCCGCCAGAACGGCAGGCCGCACGGACAGGGTTCCGTCGCCATCGCAACGATGTCGGAGATTTCGTAGCGCACCAGCGGCAGCACGCGATTGGTGAGCGTCGTCACCAGAAGCTTTGCGCCCTCGGTCCCATCCGGCACCGGGCGATCATTCTCGTCCACCACCTCGAAGACGAAGGAATCCTCGGCCAGATGCAGCCCATCGCCAAAGATGCACTCGTGGCCCATGGGCCCCGCCTCGGTGCACACATAGCTGTTGGCGATAGCCGCCTGCCACGTCTCGGCGGCGAGGTCGCGCACCTCCGGCGTCAGCGTTTCGGCGCTGGTGCGAAACAGCCGGGGCCTGATCCGCAGGCGACCGGCCTGCTGCTCCGTCGCCAGCACCCGCACGAAGGAAGGATAGGCCGAAATCACCTCCGGCTGGTGCAGGTTGAGGCCCTCGACGATCTCCTCGATCGGCATGAGCACGTTGAAGCGTGGCGCAGCCGGCCGGATCGCGCGAAGCTCCACGCCGATATGGTAGGAAATATGCACCGGCGACGAGGCAAAGATGGCAACGCTGCGCGTGGTGTCGTCAATGCCGACGATCGCCTGGAAGCGCACCATGTTGGCGATTGCCGCAAGCCAGGCGGCATCGTCGAAGGCTGCGATACCCCGCTCGCCCGTCGTGCCGCCGGTTGCCACCACACGGTATTGTCCGAGAAGAAGCGACCCGGGATCGTCTCCATCCAGGTGCTGCTCGATCAGGCCGCGACTCAGCCTCGGATCGGTGACGACCCGGTCGAAATTCTCCATCAGCGCCCGCTTCGTCAGCACCGGAAAGGCATGAAACGGCGCACCGCTAGCCACCAGCTCGCCAATGCTCTCGCGGTAATAGGTCGATGCCCCGACAGCGTGCCGCAAGGCGGACTGCAACTCGCTGCGCTGAAAGGCCAGTAATCGCTCCCTCGACCATTCCGCGCGCAAAAGACGCGCCTGCGATTGCCTGAGCAAAAGATCGGGATCGAGGGTGGCAGATGCGGTCACTGGTGGCATCGAATTGGTCCTCGTGTCTTGCTTCTGCGGCGCGGCCGCACGAGCGCTCGCCTCGCCCGGCGCGGCCTCGACAGGCGACCAGGCTGGCAGCCCGTGGACAGGACCCGGCGCGCGCCCTTTCGCAACCGGGGTTTGCAAGCGATCATGCCTTTGCACCTCAAGGCCTTGATTGTATCGCGAAAGCCGGGATCTATGCGACAGCGATGCGATGGAGAGCTTCGCCCGCGCGACGTGTCAGCGGCGCGAATGCCGCCGCACCGCTTTGGTATTACTGCATGTTTTCCCTTGAATCGCATCGCGTTTGAGGGAACGTGCAGGTGAGTCTCGAACGGACCTGGGCAGGCTTGAGCCCGAAGCCCTGCTGCGTCATGCGAAGGAGAAAGATCGTTGGCCGAACCGTTTATCGTCTATGGCGCGTCAGCCTCGGGATCCGTTCCGATCGAGGCAACGCTGACCCTTCTCAACCTGCCCTATCGCGTCGAGGAACACGCGCCCTGGGAGGGCAAGCAGGAAGCAAACAGGCTCGCCCGCATCAATCCGCTACTCCAGGTTCCGGCCCTGGCGCTGCCGACGGGCGAATTGATGACCGAAAGCGCCGCGATCCTGATCTGGCTGGCCGATGCCCACCCCGACGGGCGGCTCGCACCGGCGCCGACAGACCCGGCACGACCGGCCTTCCTGCGATGGATGACCTTCGTATCGGCGGCCATCTACGCCCTCTACTGGATTGCCGACGACCCATCCCGCATCGTCGAACGGGAAGAGGACCACGCCGCCGTCAAGGCGCGCCTGTTCGAGCGCATCGCCCACTGCCGGGCGCGGATGGGTGCGGAGCTGCGCCCGGGCAGATACCTTCTCGGCGACGACGTGTCGGTGCTCGACCTCTATGTGGCAACGGCGTCGCGCTGGTCTCCCGGTCGGCGGCGCTTCTACGAGGTTGCACCGGGGCTCGCGGAAACCGTCCGCCGCGTCGACGCCGATCCCCGGCTGGCGACCCTGTGGGCCGAACGCTTCCCCTTCACGCCCGGCTGGGAGCGCTAGTCCTCTCCGTTTCGGATCCCTGAAGCCCGTCAACAAAGCCGCCGGCTTTCCGCTGGATCTGCCGCCGCAGGCTCGCTCAAAACACCGATGTCGCCTCCAATGACCAACGACGCACTGCCACCGCTCCTCACCGAAGACGACCTACGCCACATTACCGGATGGGCGGTGCTCACAGCCGAGCGGGCGCTCCCGGTCTTCGAGGCGGCCGTGCCGGGCGACGACCGCCCGCGCGAGGCGATCGCGGCGGCCCGCGCCTTTGCGCAAGGGGGCCCGCGCACCGCGCATCTGCGCAAGGCCGCGTGGGGCGCTCAAGCAGCGGCGCGCGCGGTCGACGATCCCGCCGCCAAGGCTGCCGCCCGCGCAGCCATTGCCGCTGCCGGTGCGCCCTACACCCACCCGATCGAAACGCCGCATCAGATCAATCATATCCTCGGACCCGCCGCCTATGCCGTCCAGGCGCTGGCGCTCGGAGCGGACGACGAAGCCGGTACCAGCGAAACCGAACTGCGCTGGGCGATTACCGCCGCATCGGAAGAGATCCGGCGCATTGTCGCGAAGATGCCGGGGCGCAAGCCCAGCAAGGGCGCGTTTCACGCCCTGCTCTACCGGCTCGATACCGCCCTGCGCCCCTGACTTTACGCGTGGCGAAGCGGCAGATCACGCCAGGGCGCGCTCGCGTGCCTTGCCGGCTTCCTCGCTGATCCACGCGATCACCGTCTGCAGCGCCGGCGATTTGCGATAGCGCGGCCAGACGAGGTAGAAATCCGAAGGCCCCGACATTGACCCCGCGAAGATGCGGATCAGCCGACCTTCGGTTATATCCTGCGCCACGAAATCGCCGTTGGCGAGCACGATGCCCTGGCCGGCGATCGCCGCCTCGATCGCGTGCGAGGTCTGATTGAAGCTGATGCCCTTGAACGAGGCCTGCCGGCTCCCGCCGAAATGCCGTTCGATGAACTCCGGCCAGAAATTATGCGCGTCGTGCAGCAGCGTATAGCCGGCAAGCGCGTCCGCAGTCTCAGGCACGCGTCGGCCGGCCATCAGCATCGGGCTGCACACGGCGACGATCTCCTGCTCGAACAGCAGCTCGACAGCCAGCCCCGGCCCGAAGGGCGGCCGCCCGTAGCGCACCGCCAGGTCCACGCCATCGGCCTGGAAATTCGACATGCGATCGGTCGCGAGAATATGCAGGTCGAGGTCCGGATGGCGCGCGGTGAAATCCGGCAGCCGCGGGATCAGCCATTTCGAGGCGAAGGATGGCGTGGTGCTGATCGTCAGCCGCACCGGCTGCGGCTTCAGCTCATCCGTCGCCCGGGCGATGATGTCGAGGGCGCGCCTGACATCGGCGATATAGGCCCGCCCCTCGCCGGTCAGCGCCAGCATGCGCGGCAGCCGCTCGAAGAGTTTCACCCCGAGCTCGGCTTCCAGCCCGCGGATCTGCTGGGCGACCGCCCCTTGCGTGACGCCAAGCTCCTCGGCCGCCAGCCGAAAGTTCAGATGGCGCGCCGCCACCTCGAACACTTTCAGCCCATTCAGCGAAGGGAGCCTTCCCGGTGCGTCACTCATCGAATAGTTTTTCTACTGGCATAGGAAAGCGATACTGCCTCGTCGTTGCATCCGAGAGATGGTATTTCAATCGCAATACCAGCACAATTGGCACTGCGCCGGATGCGACACGAGAGGATAGAACCATGGCAGTAGAAAAAGTAGCCGTTATCACCGCCGGCGGCAGCGGCATGGGCGCCGAAAGCGCGAAGCGTCTTGCCGCTGATGGCTTCAAGGTCGCGATCCTTTCCTCCTCCGGCAAGGGCGAGGCGTTGGCCGCTGAACTCGGCGGCATCGGCGTTACCGGCTCCAACCAGTCGAATGACGACCTGAAGCGCCTGGTCGACCTGACCGTGGAGAAGTGGGGCCGGATCGACGTGCTGGTCAACAGCGCCGGCCACGGCCCGCGCGCCCAGATCCTCGAGATCACCGACGAACAGTGGCACACCGGCCTCGACGTCTACCTGATGAACGTCATCCGCCCGGTCCGCCTCGTCGCACCCATCATGCAGAAGCAGAAGTCCGGCTCGATCGTCAACATCTCCACCGCCTGGGCGTTCGAGCCCTCGCCGATGTTCCCGACCTCCGCCGTCTTCCGCGCCGGCCTTGCCTCCTACACCAAGATCTTCGCCGACACCTATGCGGGCGACAATGTGCGCATGAATAACGTGCTGCCCGGCTGGATCGACAGCCTGCCGGCGACCGAAGAGCGCCGCGACGCCGTGCCAATGAAGCGCTACGGCACCAGCGCCGAAATTGCCGCAACCGTCGCCTTCCTCGCCTCTGAAGGTGCGGGCTACATCACCGGCCAGAACCTGAAGGTGGACGGCGGCCTGACGCGCTCGGTGTGAGGGCGGAAGACGCCGGAGAGCGGCGCGGCGGCGGAAGCCGCGGCGCCGCTGAAACATAGCGTCGGCGCGAACGACTTACTTCGGAAACAGGAAGGTCAGCGTCGCGCGCACGCCCCAGCTCGGCGCGCCCTGCGGCGCCTCGGCATAATATTTCCCACCGATCTGGGCCTGAAGCATCTGGTCGCCCACCTTGAAGACCTGCGAAACGCTGAGGTTGATCGGCACGGTCCATTGATCGGCCTCCCAGTCGTAGGTCGACTCCGTGTTGAGTGTCAGGGTCGCACCATGGCCGAGGCCGTAGGACAGAAAGGGTTGCAGGAAGGTCTGGCTCACATCCGCCCGGTCACCCTCGCCGGCAACGCTCCAGATGTGGTTTCCTAGCGCGCCGACGGTCCACGGTCCCTCCTGCTTCAGCACGACCGCCGTCGGGCCGATGCCGAACTTGCCGGTGCCGAGGAAATCGTCGGTGGCGGTCGGGATCAAAAAGGCCGGACCGACACCCCAAACGATGCCCGAAGGGCCGGGATTGGCCGGCGACAGGAAGAGGCTCTGGGTGATGTCGCCGAGCCCGAACGTATCGCCGTCGGGCGGCGGCAGGTAGTCGCGATAGGCGATCGGCAGGATCGTGCGCGAGATCAGGTTCCAGTCCGCGTTCAGCGTGATGGGAATGACCGGCTGGACGTTGAGCGTATAGGAGAAGCCATCCTCCTCGGCGCCGGCGCGAAAATCGAAATTGCTCTGGAACGGTACGCTGATCAGGTCGGCGACCGGGTTCGAGAGCTTCTTTGCGAGGTCGTCCGCATCCTGGGCCAGCGCCTGCTGCCCCTGCATAGCGGCGGCGACAAGCATCGCCACCCAAATATTGGCTCCTATCTGCCCCACGCGCAATTCCCCCTTGCAGCGTCCGCGGCGGCGTCGCCAGTCTCAGTTGCACCGGACCACACCTCGACCGAATGGCCGCAGGTTACGTCACCCCTGCCGATTCGGGAACTTGCATTTTCTCTAAAGCAACCCGGCGCCCGGCCGCTGGACGGGCGCTCGCCATCCCGGACGCTGAGACGACCGGACGCCATCGGACGGCCTTGCCGCGGCGTCACATGACGTTGCGGCAACGCGTCGGAGCGGGATGAGGAGAGACATCCCGCTCTGATCCGTGACCCTCACAGGGTTGCAAACACCTGATATCACTGCTTACGTCGCGCGATGAGCGTCGCGCCCCTCCACACACATGCTTTCTTCGAAGAAGTCCTGGAGGCCGGCTTCGTCTGGACGATTCGTGACGCAACAGGTTTCCCGACCTCGACGAACCAGTCGAATGAAACCGCGATGCCGTTCTGGTCGTCGCTCTCCAGAGCCCGGCTGATAATCGACCGGATACCCACCTATCGCAGCTTCACGCCTCATCAACTGTCACTGGACGTCTTTGTCGATCGCTGGCTACCGGGCCTTGAGAAGGACAATTTGGTGATCGGCACAAATTGGAGCAGCGCCACGGTAACCGGTTTCGATTTCGCGCCTGCCGATGTCCGCCGGCGGTTGCAAAGCTTGAGGCCAATAGTTCGTCAACACCAGTGACGTGCCACGCCATGCAATTCGACGCAGCCGCAAAGATCGGCTGGACTGGCGTCCCTGCGTGAGTTCCGCCGCTATCCTGTTGTCTTTCGTGCAGAAGCGCCTACTTCCCTGTCGAAACCGCATAAAGGAGCTCGGCATGAACCGAAACGGCCTCTATCTCGTCATCGCCTTGCTCGCCGTCGCCGTCGTCGGCCTTGGCCTCTACGTCTATCAGGAAGAGACGAAGCCGGGCGTCGAGATCAAGATCGGCCGGGACGGCGTTTCGGTTCAGGAAAACTAGGGCTCAGGCAAAGAGCCTGGACGATGAGGATGAACTCAGCGCAAAGCCGAACCCCGCCAATTGCCGCGAGCGCGCATCGCTAGGAACTCTTCAACGTGAACCTCTGCCTCTTTGGCGCTTGCGTGCTCGCCCGTTAACCCGTCGCCGAGAAGGCCACCCGGTCGGCGACGGTGAGGAGCGTGCCGGCAACGGGCGTTAGAGCATCTTGATTTTGCGTCCCGAATGATCGCCCATGGCAGCAGCCGTCACGACTCGTTCGCGCCACGATCGCGGCGCGAGGTAACGGCAACATGCCCGACACGCCAAAGGTGCCGCGTTGATAGCAAGCATTTCATGGACGGCTGCAAGCCTGCTCGCGGCCTCGGTCGCATTTGCCGCGATGGCCGGCGAGAGAGCCCCCTCGGGAGCCTATTGCGGCCAGCTCTCGTCCGCCGGCGTCCTGTCGGACGCGCAAACGCACTTCGAGACCGATGCGAGCGGCACGATCATTGGGGAATATATGTTCTCCGATCAGGGCCAGCCCGTTCACGGCGAGCTTGCCGAGACCGGTGACGACGGCGACGGCAGCGATCGGACCCGTACCTTCATGTGGCGCGACAAATACGGCTACGGCCAGCTGGTCGTGACCTTCACGCCGGACTTCTCCGAGTTCGAAGGCAAATGGAACGCCGGCGGATCGGAGTTCCTGCCGTGGAACGGCCGGCGCTGCAACCAGACGATCAGCTAGAACATCCTTATGCGTTCACCTGAACGCATCGCGGTCTAGAATGCGCAGGCGAAGTTGAGCCACAGGATGCGGCACGCTTGACGGCCGCATCCATATCCGCTCCCTCACGCCGCAATCACCTCCCGCATCAGCCCTTCCAGCCAATTGGCAAACACCTGCAATCGGCGCGATAGGTGCTGGCGGTGCGGGTAGAGCAACGCCATCGGCATGGGTGCGGCTGAATGGTCTGGCATGACCTCCACCAGGCGCCCCTCTTTCAGATGGTCGATCACGTCGAAGGCCGGGATCTGGATAAGGCCGAGGCCGGCGAGGCAGCAGGCGATGCTGCCTTCGGCGCTGTTGACGCTGATGCGGCCGGGAACGGCAACCGTGCGCGCCTCGCCGCCTTCGATCCACTCCCAGTCCTCCACCCGGCCGCTTGAGGGCGAGGCATAGTTGACGGCGAAATGGCTGGCGAGATCGGCGGGCGTTCGCGGCGTGCCATACCGCTCGAGATAGTCGGGGCTTGCGACATTGATCAGGCGAAGCGTGCCGAACGGCCGGGCGATCAGGCCGGAATCGCTGAGCGGCCCGACCCGCAGCGCACAGTCGACGCTTTCCTCTATCAGGTGCACCGCCCGGTCGGTCATGCCGAGATCGATGTCGATGCCGGGGTAGCGCGTCAGGAACTCCGGCAGCGCCGGCGCCACGATCAGCCGGCCGATGCGGCTCGGCAGGTCGACGCGCAGCCGCCCGGTCGGGCCGGAAGCGCTGCGGCGGAACAGGTTCTCCGCCTCGTCCATGTCCTCAATCAGCCGCAGGCAGCGCTCGTAGAAGGCGGCCCCATCCTGCGTCGGCGCCACCTTACGGGTCGTGCGGTGCAGCAGCCGTGTGCCGAGCCGGGTTTCGAGCGTCTGCACCGCGGCCGAAACGGAAGAGCGCGGCAGCCCCAATGTGTCGGCCGCGCGGGTAAAACTCGCGCTTTCGACGACGCGCGTGAAGATGCGGAAAAGCTCGATCCTGTCCATGCCGGGCCACGCCAATTGTTCGTCAATTCTGACAAGTCATGTCACGAACTGGCGCTTTATACCAGCGGCGCGGACGGTATTCTCAACCCTGCGATGCCTGTCGCACCGCTGACCTCTCGCGTTGGCGGCGGCAAGGCCCGCGCTATTTGAAACGCGGCGTGCGGCGTTCAGGACAGACAACGTGTTCGGGACAGGCCGTCAGCGCCAGAGCAGCCCGGGAACCTGCGCACCTTTCGCGCCGGCGTTCCCGCTCGCCGCAAACCGGCCGCAGCAAGCGGCCGATAACAGGAGAAACCCATGGCAGACCACAGCATCAATGGTAAATCCGTTCTCATCGCCGGCGGCGCAAAGAACCTCGGCGGCCTGTTGGCGCGCGATCTCGCCGAACATGGCGCCCGCGGCGTCGCGATCCACTACAATAGCGCCGCCACCAGGGCGGCAGCCGAAGAAACCGTGGCGGCAATCAAGGCAGCCGGTGCTGCAGCCCACGCCTATGCCGGCGATCTCACCAGCGCGGCCAATGTCGAAAAGCTCTTCGCCGATGCCAAGGCGGCGCTCGGCGGCATCGATATCGCCGTCAACACCGTCGGCAAGGTGCTGAAGAAGCCCTTCGTCGAGATCACCGAGGCCGAATATGACGAGATGAGCGCGGTCAACGCCAAGTCCGCCTTCTTCTTCCTGCGCGAAGCGGGCAAACATGTGAACGACAACGGCAAGGTCTGCACGCTCGTCACCTCGCTGCTTGGCGCCTTCACGCCCTTCTACGCCGCCTACGCCGGCACCAAGGCCCCGGTCGAGCATTTCACCCGCGCAGCCGCCAAGGAGTTCGGCGCACGCGGCATCTCGGTTACCGCCATTGGCCCCGGCCCGATGGATACGCCCTTCTTCTACCCGGCCGAAGGCGCCGACGCCGTCGCCTACCACAAGACCGCGTCGGCCCTCTCGGGCTTCTCCAAGACCGGCCTTACCGACATCGAGGACATCGTCCCCTATATCCGCTTCCTCGTCTCCGACGGCTGGTGGATGACCGGCCAGACGATCCTGGTCAATGGCGGCTACACGACGAAGTAAGTGACTGGCCCCTCATCCGCGCGGTGAGTGAAACGCCCCTCATCCGCCTGCCGGCACCTTCTCCCCGTAATCACGGGGAGAAGGGACACGTGGCTCTCTCCGCGCTCTACTTCGGCGCACCGCGAGGCGTCGTGCCACGGTATACCTCGGGAACCAGGACGTCCGCGTGTGGCTGTATTCGCGGCCAAGGCAAGAAGACGAGAGTGCAGCACACGCGGCGCCGTCCCCTCTCCCCGCCTGTGGGGAGAGGGCTAGTCCTCGGGTTAAACCCGAGGAGAGGGGCAGCGGCTGTCAGGGATGCCCCGCCCCAATGATATCACCTAGCGTGGCACACAAGCCTGATGCATGCTCTGCCCATGGACGGTTCAGCGACAATCGAAACTGGAAAACTCTGAAAATTCAACGATCCCAACCCGTCGACCCTGAAAAGAGAGGAAGTCCCATGACCAACTCAGCTTGGCACGCCGATCCACTCACCTGGGGCACCGGTCCACATCTCTTCGAGGTCTTTCTGGAGCCGACCGATCCTTACTCCACCAAGGCATTTAGCAAGCTCGACGCCCTGCTCGACCAGGCCGGCGAAGACAACGTCACTATTAAGATCCGCCTGCAGTCGCAGCCCTGGCATATGTATTCCGGTGTCATCGTTCGCTGCATCATCGCGGCCTCGACACTTGAGGGCGGCAAGAATACCGCGAAGAAAGTCATCGCTGCAGTCGCTGCGCATCGGGAAGAGTTCGAATTCGTCCATCATGCCGGCGGCCCCAATCTGGACGCTACACCCAACCAGATCATCGAGCGCTTGGAAGGCTATAGCGGCGTCAAGCTCAAGGCCGCATTCGCGATCCCGGATCTCGACCGGGAAATCAAGTGGCATTGCAAATTTGCGCGACAGAACGGCATCCACGTCTCCCCGACCTTCATGATCGACGGAATCGTGCAACCGGACGTCAGCAGCGGCGATGATGTTTCGGACTGGGCAAGGAAGTTGCTTGGTTGATGGGGTGCGCGGAAGGCTGGAGCAGCCGGGTCCGTTAAAGTGCTCATGCACATATGCTTGTGGGGAATTGCGCGGCTCGGCCAGGCGACCACCTCTTGGTCGGCTTTACCCATCGGGCATTCCGGCCGAGCTCGCTTCCAACCCGAAGCGATCTGGCAGAGCGTGCGTGCTGCTGACGCCCCTTCCATTCAAAATAGGATTGGAATTTTAGGACGTTGTGTAATGTGATGCGGATGAGCGCATGGCGCGCGACGGGGCTCGATGAGTGAAATTCATGGCATATAACTGCTTTTTCTGCCGCCACCTGCTGGCGAGCCTGGCGCTGCTTCTCGCGCTCGCCCTGCCCGCCCTTGCCCAGACGGCACCAGCGCCGATCACCGTCATTCTCACGCCCGGCCAAAGCCCTGCCGAGATCGAGGAAACCTTGCGCGCCGCGGCGAAAGCAGGCGGTCCGGTCACGGTCGAGTGGCGCGACGCGGCAAATCAGGCCGCAGCGCCGGCCAGCGCGGCGACACCTGACAACACCCACGCCGCCACACCGGCCGTCGCCGCGACGCCGGCGGGTACGCCACAGCAAGCCGCTCCACTCGCTGACCCCGAGGATTCCTTTGACACCCTTTCCGCCCGTTTTCTCAATGGCTTGCAGATGGGCTTTGCGGGCATCTCCGGCATCGCCGGCGTGATGGCTGACGTTGCGGCAGGCATCCGCGCCGAAGGCTGGTCGGTCGTCTCGGTTGCCGCCATTTCCGTGCTGGCCATTGCCGCCGGGCTGGCCGCCGCCTTCGCCAGCCGCTCCCTTATCCATCGGCTGTTTGGCGCTTCCTTCGAGGTGGTCGACCTCTTGCACCGCGTGCGCGCCTCGGTGATCCGGCTCGGCTTCGACATCGCCTATCTGGTGATCTTCGCCGCCGTCGGCCACACGATCGCCCAGCTGCTCCTGACGCGCGGTACGGGCTCGGCCGAGCTTGCCCATGCCCTGATCACCATCGCCGTCGTCGCCGCCGTCTATGCCGTCGGCGCCCGCTTCCTCTTCGCGCCGACGCGACCCGAAATCCGCCTGCTCGATATCGCCCATCCGCGCTTCCACGCCAACATGCTTGCCACCTATGGCGCGGCCAGCGCCGTCGTCGGCGCCAGCATGCGTTTCGCCCATCAGCGCGGGCTGGACCTTTCCGCCACCGATGGCTGGCTGCTGATCGGCGTCAGCATCCTCACGGTGGTGAAGCTCCACTGGTTCATCGGTGGCGCGGGTGATATCCGCGCGCTCTTTGCCGGCGAGAACCCCGGCCCCGTGCGTCGCGCCATCGCCTTCGGCGTGCCGGAGTTTTATGCGCTGAGCGCCATCGTGCTCTGGCTGATGAGCGTCATCGTTGCCGGCAGCCCTAATAGCGCGGCCTGGAGCTTTGCCGGCGGCACCACGCAGATCATCCTGCTTGCGCTGCCGATCCTTGCCTTCGGCATCCATTCGCTGGCCGGTGCGGCCGCCGCGCGTCGGCGCACGCCGGCCTCGCACGCCCTGCATGCGGCGATATCAGGCAGCATCCAGACGGCGCTTGCCGGCGCCACCTGGCTGATCGGCCTGCACATCATCATCGAGCTCTGGCGCCCGATCATGGTCCAGGACGACACCGCCGCCGCCGTCGGCTGGATCGTCGTTCTCGAGCGCATCAGCCTTGCGGTCGTGGCCGCCTGGGTGATCTGCAGCTTCCTCTGGCGGAGCTTCGAAGCCTTCTCGCCGTCTGCCCGCGTCGCCATGCCCGGCGACAGCGAGGACGAGACGATGGTTCATCAGACAAGCCGGCTGTCGACCATCCTGCCGCTCGTCCGCAACCTCATCTTCGGCGCCATCTTCGCTGTCACCAGCCTCGTCGTCCTCTCAGCACTCGGCATCAACATCGCGCCGCTGCTGGCGGGCTTCGGCGTGCTGGGTCTGGCGCTTTCCTTCGGCTCGCAGACGCTGGTGAAGGATGTCGTCTCCGGCATCTTCTTCATCGCCGACGACGCCTTCCGCGTCGGCGAATATGTCGATACCGGCAAGCTCAAGGGCACGGTCGAGCGCATCTCGCTGCGCTCGCTGAGGCTGCGTCACCAGAACGGCCAGATCCACACCGTCCCTTACGGCCAGCTTCAGGCGGTGACCAATTTCAGCCGCGACTGGAGCACGGTGAAGTTCGAGCTGAAATTCGAGCGCGACGCCGATCCTGAAAAGATCCGCAAGGCCATCAAGAAGGTTGGCCTCGCCATGCTGGAGGACCCGGAGATCGGCAGCGAATTCCTGGTGCCCTTGAAGATGCAGGGCATCCAGGACGTCACCGAAAACTCCCTCGTCGTCCGCCTTAAGTTCACCGCCCGCCCCGGCAACCCCAGCATCCTCCAGCGCGAGGCGATGAAGCGCCTGCTTCCGGCGCTGCGCGAAGCCGGCCTCGACCTCGCCTCCAACGCCGTCACCGTACGCTCCGGCGCGGCCGGTGCGGCGGAAGCGGAGGCTGCGGCGGCAAACCTGGCGCTGGCGAAGAAGCCGGTGGCACCGGAAGCAGCAGACGCGGAAGGGTAACGGTCAATCCGGCGCGACGCGGCGACAGACTTCCTGCGTTCGTCGCGGCTGGTGTCAGCATGGCCTTGCCATCGGGCAACGCCTGAACCCTATCAACGACAAAGCCTTCGACAGCTTGACCGGCATGCATTTTCACGGTCGACGATCCCGATGGAACCTACGGCACCGGCCAGGTCATCCGGCTTGCTGCCGATGGAACGCGACAAATGGATCGACTGGCTGGACGCCCCCGCAAAGCCGCGGTTCATCTCGCTCGTCAAGCCAACCAAGTAGGGCCAACCAAGTAGGCCCGATCAGGCCAAGCAAGACCGCGCAATTAAAAAGCGCGACCGACGGCCAACACCCGCTACAGTTTTGACATCATTGTTGCATTACCTCAAACGCACAGACGAGGCTTAGGCGCTGCAGCACCCTGCCGACGCTGCCATGTTGCCGCTGCCACCGAGGATGTTGCCTGATGCGATCCATGCGCCTCGCCCCGTCTGCTCTAGCCCTGTCTGCCCTTGTCCTTTCGCTTCTGCCCGTGGCCACCGTCCACGCCGAACCGCCCACCTACGCGATGCACTATGCGCTGATGCTGGACGGTGAGGAGCCCGTGGCAGGCGAGGTCGCCTGTGTCGTCGGGGAACCGTGCGAGTTCACGCCGTCCCCCGCCAGCAAGATGACCTTCAAGTTGAGCAGGCGGCAAAACGAAATTGAGATCACCTGCCCCGAGCGTGAATGCTCGCTTGGCTATGGCGAACGCCGAACATATTGCGGCACCTGCGAGAAAGTCGACATCTTCGAGGGGCGCGACTATGGCGGCGGCGCAATCGAGTTGGTGCTGCGCAGGTACCCGCGGCTCGGCACTCTGCTGTTGCGCTACCAGACACCGTAACCACGCTTCCAGGCTGGCGTTGCCTGGCCGCCCTGAGTTCTCACGCGCCCCTTGGGGTGAGGCGCGACCAGTCCTCCTCGCTCCATCACGGCAGATCACAGGCGCATCCGGCGGCAAGGCGTGGCCGCCGTCGCGGTCCCTTGCCCCCTGTCCCCGCGGGAACAACATCCACCCGGTTCCGTTGCTAAAACAAATGCACAAAGGCCGGTGGCCTTTCAATCGGGGCATCGGTTCCGGTTCGGTCAACGCCTGGCCCAACGAAAGATCATGGTCAGGCAGCAAGAGCTCGGAGCGCCCCAATGCGTATCATCCTGGTAGCCCTCGTCGCGTCAGTCATGAGCATTCTGGCGTTCAAATATGCCGATCATTCCATCGGCAACACGCACATCGTTGCGACGGCCGAGGAACTTGCCGCCCTCTGAGCGGTCTTTGCAAATAGACCGGTCGCCCCCTCCCGCTCCCAGCGGGTCCTGACCACCGGACCGGCTCGGGCGATGCTCGCAGAAGTCGTTCAGCCCCTCCCGCATAGGTTTCATTCCGTCTTGCAGCGATCTCCGTCTTCTGCAATCCTCATCGCATGCGATCGTATCGGCTCATCATTGCTGCCAAACGTCTGACCGCCCCGGCGGCCCCACTCCCTATGTGCGTCTCTGGATAGCAGCGGGAACGGCTTGGCCGACCTTCTCGCTCTAGGGGCGGGAGATCAGGCCGATCCTTCCAACTGATATCGAGACGTTGACGATGCGACATGCGCTCTCCCGCAGCCTGGTGATCCTGCTATGACAGGATCATCCAGCGCTTCCTTCACCTTCATCCTGCTCATACTGCACCGCGCTTTCCCTTGCCGGCACCGACCTGATCCTGCCGGGCGTGTTTTCCGCCAGCGAAGCGACCGCGCAGATGGTGCTTGCCGCCTATGTCGGCGGCAGTGCACTCGGCCTCCTGCTCTTCGGCCACCTCGCCGATCACTTCGATCGCAAGACGCTGATGGTCGCAGCCCTTGCCGCCTTTGCCGCCACCTCCCTTGCCGGCGCCTTTGCGCCTGATATCGCCGTCCTCATCGGCCTGCGCTTCCTGCAGGGTATCGCCGCCAGCGCTGCGCCCGTGTTTGCGCCGGGCGTCATCCGGCAATTGTTCAGCGAGAAGACGGCCGTGCGCGCCATCGGCTTTCTCGGAAGCGTCGAGTCGCTGGTTCCGGCGCTTGTGCCCATCGCCGGCGTGGCACTTCTTGCGCATTTCGGCTGGCAATCGTCGTTCGAGCTTCTCGACGCCGCCGGAGCGATCGTCTTCGTCCTGATGCTGGCGATCGGCCTTCCGCGCGAACAACGAAGAAGCGGCACCCAAGGAACCTATCTGCAGCTGCTGACGGATCCCGTCTTCATGCGCTACGCACTGAGCCAGGCCATGACGCTCGGTGGCGTTTTGACCTTCGTGTTCGGCATTCCCATGGTGATCGTCGAGACGATGGGCGGCACGCTCAACGATTTCATCATCGTGCAGATCGTCAGCGTCGCGGGCTTCATCGTCGCCGCCAATCTGACCGCGAAGATCGCCGAGCGCTTCGGCACGGAAGAAGTCATCATGGCCGGCAGCGCGATGGCCGCCGCAAGCGCGTTCGCTCTCCTCGCCTATGGCCTCTCAGGCGGAACCAATCCGTTGCTCGTGCCCGTTCTCTTCCTGCCCATGGGCATTGGCCTCGGCCTGCGTGGCCCCATCGGCTTCTACCGCGGCATCGTCGCTTCCGGCGGCAATGATGCTCGCGGCTCGGCGCTGATCGTCTTTTTCATCTTCATGACGACCACATTGGGCACGATGGCGGCAGCGCCTGTCATCACCAAAGGACTGCCGGCCCTCGCCCTCGTCGTTAGCGCAATTCACCTGCTTTCGGTCGCCATCCTCTGCGCACTGCCGAAGGTGAAGGAGGCTCCGTCCGCATAGCCGCGACCGCGGCAGACGACCGCGCCCCTGGGCGCGCGGTTTCGTGCCGCCGGCGGGAACTCTCCCTGGATCCCGCAAACATGGCCAGCCGGGGCGCACCCCGACTGCCGCGCGCCCGGCTTGCGCTTCCATCCCCGGGGTATTCTAGTAGGAATATCCCCGGGGTGTTCTGGTAAGAGCATCCCCGGGTGGTTCTGGTAAGACCGGAACGTGCAAAACGGAGCGCTGCAACATGAACAATGACAATCTTTGGTACTGTCTTGTCGGCACGGGCGACACCAACACCGGCATGCTGCGATTCATCGGCGCCGTCGTCGCCTTCATCCTCGTGTTCGGCGCGCTGTTCTGGTTGCTGGGCCTGTAAACCTTTCCCCTTGCCCGCGACGCGGGCGGCCGTCACAGGGTGGCCGCGCCTGCCCCAGCCGCGGCCTGTCTATCGTTCCGCCACCCGGAAATTGGTCGCGCCCAATTGCGCAATGACTAATACGCGACGAACGATGAGAGAACGCTCCAAGCACGAAAGCGGTCTCGCTCTAACCATTTCCCCCAATTGGGTGAGGAACAATTCGTGAAAGCGACCGCGCGAGACTTGCGCGTCGGCCGTTCGGCGTTCACGCCTCCACTTGGTGTCACGATCCTCAGGCGCCTTGCCAAACGGCAAAGTTGCGATAGAAGATCACAAGAGACAACTTAACCGATCACCATCTTGAACCTTCGTTTTGTTGCCGGCGGCCTGGCCGTCGCGCTGTTACCCGAGCCGGCGGACTTCAGGAGGGCGATCGGCCCGTCCCAACAAAAAAAGGCCGGAGCGCGCGGCTCCGGCCCTTCTGTTCTTTCGCTCTCAAAACGCGTGCCAGTACATCCGTGGTCAAGGTCGAAAGCAACGCGCAACTGCGAGCGTCGTGCTCAACAGTTTGCTTGTACTAATTTTATAGGACCGGGCGCGTTTCTGGACAAGCTGTCCCTTTGGGCTACGGCACACGCCAGGGATTAGTCTTGGCGACGCATCGAGGCCCGAAAACGGGGCCGTTTTCCAGCTTTTCCCACCAAGACAATCAGCGATTACTTAATTATATTCGTCCTAGACTAAGGGATACAGGCGACGGCGCATGGCGGAAGCCTACCGCAGGGCACCCATCTCGCTCGCGGTCGTCGTCAGGGTCGTTCGGCGCGCCTGGGGAGGCATATGTCGGGGTTCGATCACAGGCACATGAATGGCGCGATACTCGCCGCGATCCTGGTGCTCGCCGCCCTGTTCCGCCTGCATGACGTTCAGCAGCCGTTGGTCGATGCCTTCAGCTGGCGCGAGGCGAGCACGGCGATGATGGCCGACAATTTCTTCCTGCGCAGCTGGAACATCTTCTTTCCAGAGGTGAGCTGGACCGGTCCCGACCCCTCCTATCAGGGCCGCGAACTGCAGGTCGTCTCCTACATCACCGCCCTTCTCTATGCCGTCTTCGGCTGGGACGACACCTGGGGCCGGCTCGTCGCCATCGCCTTCGGCGTCCTTGGCGTCTTCGCGCTGCATCGGCTGATTGCGCGGCTCTGGGACGAGGCCCACGCCCATGCCGGCGCCTTCCTGCTGGCGATCATGCCGGGCGCTGTCATGATCGACCGCTCGTTTCTGCCGGATCCGGCCATGCTGGCGCTGGTGACGACGGGCGGCTGGACCTATGTCGCCTATCTGCAGAACGATCGCCTGCCCGTTCTCATCGCGGCCGGCCTCCTCACCACGACAGGCGTGCTTGCCAAGCTCCCGGGCATCGCCGTGGTCGTGCCGATGACCTACGCGACCTTCGTCGTTCTGCACCAGCGCGGCAGGCTCAGCGTCGGCCGGCTCTTGGCAATCCTGCCCGTCGCACTCGCCGCCGGTGCGCTCATTCTCGGCTATTACTGGTGGGCGCATTATCTCGGCGCCAACTATCCGCCATACCATGTCGCCGGCAGCGGCTATCTCTGGAGCGACGGGCTTTCCCGGTTCCTCGACGAAGCCTTCTACATTCCCGCCACGTGGAGGATCGCCAGCAGCTGGCTTTTCACCCTGCCGGTGGTGATCCTCACCGGCATCGCGCTCCTGACCGCGCCGCCGGCGGCAAACGAAGCGGCGCCAGACGACGCTTCCCCCGCCGGCGCGCCCTGGTTCTTCCATGTCTGGTTCCTGGGGGCGGCGATCGTCTATGTCTTTGCCGCGCGCGAGATCAAGACCAACCCCTGGAACTTCCATATCTTCAATGTGCCGATGGCGGCACTTGCCGGGCGCGGCCTGATCCTGCTGGTCGGCATCGGCCGCGAACAGGGATTTCGCACGCGCGCTCTGCGCCTCGCGGCGATCGCCGCCGTCGTCGTCATCGGCGGCAGCATCCCCGGCCTCTCGCTGATGAAGGCGCCCTATGCCGATCATGGTGAAAAGCTCGGCACGAAGCTGAGCGAACTCAGCCAGCCCGGCGATCTCGTCATCACCGCAACGCCGACGATCGGCGATCCCGTGGCGATCTATTACAGCCGCCGCCGCGGCTGGGTCTTCCCGCCCGGCGGCGGCGAAACCGAATGGTCGATGCTGATGGAGGACAACGATGCGATCGAGGCGCTGGAGGAGCTGCGCGCCCGGAACGCCACCTGGTTCGGCATCACCAAGAACGCCCGCGACATGCAGCGGCGCAAGCTCCTCGAATACAATAAGGGCCTGATCGCGCATCTCGACCGGACAGCCGAGCGCGTCGTCGACGACGATACGATGCTGATCTACCGGCTGGCGCCTCGGGCGGATGCGGCGGCTTCGAATTGAACCGCTCGGCTTCACCCGTCGCGGCGCGTTTGCGGCTCTCATGGGCGCGCGACATGGGTTTTCATAAAGCCGTGACGAAGCCTTTCCGGTTGGCCCCGCCCCTCACCCTGACCCTCTCCCCGCCTGCGGGGAGAGGGAACCGCGCGCAGCTCCCACGTCTCCTTTCCGCCACCTCTGGCATACGGAAACAAGAAGCCGGCTGTGCTCCCTCAAGGTATCCTGCGGCTGCAAGCGAGCAGAGGAAACGGTGAGCATGCCGCAACGTCCCTTCTCCCCGCCTGCGGGGAGAAGGTGCCGGCAGGCGGATGAGGGGCTCATACAGGAAACGCCATGCACCCGGATGAGCGCATGGCGTCCTGTTGTCTTGAAGCAGCGCCCGCTTGGGGCGTGTGAGCCCTACTGCAGCGTGCGGGTCGGGGCCGGTGCGGGCTGGCCAGCGGCAGCGCCGGCGGCATTGTTGGCCGAACGCGCGGAATCGAGGCCGGTCGCGACGACGGAGACGCGGAAGGTGCCGTCGAGCGTGCGGTCGAAGATCGAGCCGACGACGATATCGGCCTCGTCATAGACCTCTTCGCGGATGCGGGTCGCGGCTTCGTCCACTTCGAACAGCGTCATGTCCATGCCGCCGGAGATCGAGATCAGCACGCCCCTGGCGCCGCGCATCGACACTTCGTCGAGCAGCGGGTTGGCGATCGCCGCTTCGGCAGCCTTCAGCGCCCGGCCCTCGCCGGTTGCCTCGCCGGTGCCCATCATCGCCCGGCCCATGCCCTTCATGACCGACTTTACGTCGGCGAAGTCGAGGTTGATCAGACCTTCCTTGACGATCAGGTCGGTGATGCAGCCAACGCCGGAATAAAGCACCCGGTCGGCGATCACGAAGGCATCGGCAAAGGTGGTCTTGGCGTCAGCGATGCGGAAGAGGTTCTGGTTGGGGATGACGATCACGGTGTCAGCAGCCTCGCGCAGCCGCTCGATACCCTGCTCCGCCGTCTCCATGCGGCGCTTGCCCTCGAAGCTGAAGGGCTTGGTGACGACGCCGACCGTGAGGATACCGGCCTTGCGCGCCGCAGCCGCAATGACCGGTGCCGCCCCCGTGCCCGTGCCGCCGCCCATGCCGGCGGTGACGAAGCACATATGCGTGCCGCCGAGGTGATCCATGATCTCGTCGATCGATTCTTCCGCCGCCGCCCGGCCGACATCCGGCAGCGAGCCGGCGCCGAGGCCCTCGGTCACGGCAGCGCCGAGCTGGATGATGCGCGACGACTTCGACATGGCGAGCGCCTGCGCGTCCGTATTCGCCACCACGAATTCCACGCCCTGCAGCCCTTCGTTGATCATGTTGTTGATGGCGTTGCCGCCACCGCCGCCGACCCCGATGACGGTGATCTTCGGGCGCATTTCGGTGATCGTGGGCTTCTTGAAATCGTTCATGGCTTGTCTCCTAGAGCCGACGCCCTGCAGGCGCCGACGGCGGGCGAATCGGGCAGCTGTTATTTTAGGAATTGAAAAAAGCCATGGAGAAGGCAAGGAAAAAGGACAGAACGCCTATCCACATATGAATTTTAGCGGGTCCTTTCGGTGGCAACTTGGCGCACTGCCCCGCGCCGCGCCAGACCAAAAAATGATATTCGGATCAGTATCTTGCCTAGGCCCGGGCCTAGGCAATTGCCCCTCACCCTAACCCTCTCCCCGGCTGCGGGGAGAGGGGACGAGAACCAACGCCGCCTCACGATCTGACATTGTCCGTGCAAGAAGCGGCAACGGAGACTGGCCGAGATGGAACGAGCGGCCGCCGCGAGTCTCCTTCTCCCCGCGTGGCGGGGAGAAGGTGGCCGGCAGGCCGGATGAGGGGCAGATCCGCAGTACAGGCAACCGCCCTGCCCTTTGTTGAGCCCTAAGCCTCAAAATTCGGCCGCGAGCGCACCCGCTCCAGCCAGCTTTGAACATGACGGGCCGAAGCCGGGATCTCCATGCCGAAGACATCGCAGAGCCAGGCCGTCACACCTGCAGTGATGTCGGCGATCGAGAACTCATCACCGGCGAGGAACGGCCGGCCATCCGAAAGTTCGTCGTCGAGCCAGCCCCATTTCTTCGGCACCGCCTCCCGCTCGGTCTCGGCAAAAGCCGGAAACTGCGTCAGCCGTTCGGCGAAGAAGGCGTCCGAATGCAGCGCCACATTGCCGACGGTGCCGAGGATCACCAGTTCGGCGCGACGGTTCCACATCTCCACCTTGGCACGGCTGACGGCATCGCGGCCGAAGAGCGGGTGCTCGGGATTCGTCTCCTCGAGATAGCGGCAGATCGCAACGCTCTCGGTGATGATGGTTCCGTCGTCGAGCTCCAGCACTGGGATCTGCCCGAGCGAATTGACCGCCAGGAACTCCGGCGCCCGGTGTTCGCCCTTGGCGAAATCGACATCCACCATCGGCACCGAAATCTCCTTCTCCGCCATGAAGATGCGTACGCGATACGAATTCGGCCCCATGCCCTGATAAAGCTTCATCTTATCCTCCTGTCGATGAGGCCACCCGCCTCGTTTCCCCAACGCATCTACGCGGGATACTGGTTGTATATAGCAACCGGTTTCATTTAACTCAATGGTTTATTTCAAAGGACAGCAAATCTTTTCACTGAGCCATCGGCCTGTCCTCGGTGCGTCAAAGGCCGCTACGCAATGTTTAGCGACAGCAATGCCCTATGGCGCTCGAAGGCTTCCCGTTCCCGCTGCCAGTGATCGAGATGCCCGTCCCGCTTCAGGCGCTCGGTCGCGGCCGCGCCGATCATCGCCAGCATTGCCGCCTCGTCGCCCATATGTCGAAGCACCTCGACCACCATTGTGAGCAGCGCGTCGTCGCAGGCACGACCATAGACCGCACACAGGCGCTTCAGCCGCCGGCTGCCGTCGCCGAGATCCGCGAGCGCCGCCGCCTTCAATTCCTCGGCATGGAAGGAAAGCGGCACCATCCAGTAGGCGAGATAGGCCAGATCGCGCAGGCGAGGCCCGGGCCCAGCGAGATCGAAGTCGATGATCCCCGCCGGTTCGCCGCCGCGGAAAATGAGATTGTACGGCGCAAAATCATTGTGGCAGACGACCTCCGAGCGGCTTTGATCCGGATCCCGGAAGGCCCAGAGATCGGCCGCCGTGAATTCGAAATCGGCAGTCGCGTCATGATAGGCCCTGAGCAGCGCGGCAGCGGCGGTCAAGGCACGCTCAGAAAGCCAGATCTCGGAAGACACGCCGGCCTCGCCATCAAGGAAGCTCAGGACCTCGCGCCCACGATCATCGAGGCCCAGGAAGCGCGGCGACGCCTGAAAGCCCCTTGCCTCCAGATGAAGGAGCAGCCGGTGGACGCTTGCGCTCTGCGGCGCGGTTGCGCGACGCACCGTATCGCTCACACGCACGACGCTTGCGTTGACGTTGCCGCCGGCAAGCGGCGTTTCTTGTGCCGAGGTTTCGGATGTCATCGGACCGTTCGGGAGGCTGGAGACGAAGTCGGGCCGAGGATCGGCTTCAGGCTACTGCATGTTTCCTTTAATCGTACCCGATTAAAGGACAAAAAACATGCAGCAATTCAAAGTGCTACAGCGACCTTTGCGCGTCTGATAAGACGCGCGGCGCTGTAGCAACTGTCAACGGATCGCGTCCCTCGGCGTGCCGATCAACCCGATATGCTTGAACTTGCTCAGCCATCTTGCTTGCCTCTCCCAAACAGGAGCCTTGCCATGTTCGCCCGATCGACCGTCTGCTGCCTCGCCCTCCTTCTTGCCGCCAGTCAGGCGGCTGCAGCCCTTGCGCCGAACTATCAGCGCGCCCGCGAACTCACCGCCGTCATCGACGCGGTTGCCGCCGCGGTTCCCAGATATCCGATCGACAAGATCATCAGCCAGGGCCGCGACCGCTTTGCGGTGATTGCGGGCAAATGCACCGTCATCGCAAGGATCATCGGCCTGCCGTCGAAACCCGGACTGGTCGGCCCGCGCCAATTCGAGGTCCGGCTCGACAAGCCGGATTGTGATTGAACAGCACTCTAAAAAGCGGGCAATCGGCATCGGCGACAGACCAGATGACATCGCGCATATCCTTCTGGGTGGCGTCAAGCCGGTAGCCGAGGATGAGCAATTGCATGGCGAGTGCGAATAGCGCTGCACGCTTGTTGCCGTCGGTAAAGCCGTGCGCCTTGGCGATACCAACGCATACGGCCGCCGCCAGCCTCCCGACGGTGACCTCACCTTCATAGAGCGCAATGTTGACGGGACGCGCGATCGCGCCTCGAATGGCCCCTTCATCCCGGATGCCCGAAACACCGCCGTGCCGCTTGATGGTCAGGTCATGGGCCTGCACCAAGGCGTCGAAGGATATTGGCTTCATTTGGCGAGTTCGGAGAGCGTCCAATCAAAGCGGGCGAACACGTCTTCTGCCGCCTCCTTTGAGATGTCGTAGGTTTCGTCGCTACTGTCTGCCGCAGGCGCTTGCTCCTGTTTGACGACAACCGTCTGCGGTCGTAGGTTCGAAGTGGACCGCGAAGATCCGACTACGGATTGAGAAATAACTTCGCTATTGTACTTCAGCCGTTCGTGAAAAATGCCGTCCTTGTCGCGGTAAAGCTCACGCCTTATCGCGGCATCCGCAACTCTTCCCGTTGTCTTCCTGACATTCTTGACCATAGCTACGATATAGCATTTGGAAGTGGCGTTCCCAAGAAGGCGCAACCTCCTTCCCTAAAGCCGCCAGCCCCTGCCAACAACGAAGCGCCCGGTCTCTCCGGGCTTCATCGCCTGGTCGCCATAGGCCTTCAACGCCTGCCCGTCGGGCAGCGAAAGCGTCAGCGCAAAACGCTCGCCCTCGAAGGAGCAGGCGATGACCCGAAGCGCCACCCCCTCGCCGTCGCGGCGCACATGCTCCGGCCGCACAAGCACATCGCGCATTGGCACGTCACGGATCGCCCCATTGCTCGCACCCGCCTCGCGCATGCCGCCAAGTGCGGTCCGCAGCGCCGGCCACTCCAGCGCCCTGGGCGCCCCCTCGGACAGCGGCAGCCTGAGCACCGAGCCGCGGCCAATCAGACCGCCGACGACGGCACCCTCAGGCCTCGCGTAAATCTCCGCCGGCGACGCCATCTGCATCAGCCGCCCCTCGGACATGACGGCGACATCGGTCGCGAGCGCCATCGCCTCGGCCTGGTCGTGGGTCACGTAGATCATCGTCGCGCCCGAGCGCTCGTGGAAGATGCGGAAGGTCTCCTCCATCGACTTGCGCAGATGCTGGTCGAGATTGGCGAGCGGCTCGTCGAGCAGCACCACATCCGGCGAGGTCACCAGGCAGCGGGCAAGCGCCACGCGCTGGCGCTGGCCGCCGGAAAGGGCCGCGGGCCGGCGATCAGCATAATCGGTGAGCTTCACCAGCGCCAGCGCCTCGCCGACACTTCGTCGCCAGGCTTCACCGGAAATGCCGCGCACCTTCAGCGGATAGCCGACATTCTCGGCCACCGTCATATGCGGCCACAGCGCATAGGACTGAAACACCATCGCCATGTTGCGCCGTTCCGGCGGCAGCGCCCGCGATGCGTCGGAAAGCCGCCTTTCGCCGAAATCGATCGAGCCGTCGGTTGGTTGCTCGAAGCCGGCGATCATGCGCAGCACCGTGGTCTTGCCGCAGCCCGAGGGACCGAGCAGCGCCAGGAAGCCGCCTTCCCGCACGGTCAGCGAAACATCCGATACCGCCGGCCGCCCGCCGCCGAAATGTTTCGTGAGGTGATTGAGGATCAGTTGCGCCACGGCAGCACGCCCTCGGGAAGATATTTCGCAAGCGCCTCGAGCGCCGCCATCAACAGCACGACCATCACCACGACAAGCACCGAGAGCGCTGCGGCAAGATCGGACGAACCGCTGTCGTCGAGATTGAAGATGGCGACACCGAGCGTCTGGGTGCCGGCCGACCAGAGCAGTGCGGAGACCGTCAGTTCGTTGGCAGCGATGAGGAAGACGAGGATGATCGCAGCCCCGGCGGCGGGCGCCACCAGCGGCAGGATCACGTCACGCATGCGCCTGAGGAAGCCGGCACCCGAGAGACGCGCGGCCTCCTCGAGCGACGGATCCATCTGCAGAAAGGCGCTCATGACGGGTTTCAGGCTGACGGCCAGGAACGAGGAGAAATAGGCGATCAGGATGATCCAGATGGTGCCGTAGAGCGAGACGCTGAGGAGAGGCAACGGAGCCGCAAAGGTGAGAATGAAGGCGACAGCCAGCACGATGCCGGGCAGCGCATAGGGGATCTCGATAAGGATGCCGAGCGTATTGGCAAGCAAGCCCTTGCGCCGGGTCATCAGGTAGGCCGCGGGTACGGAGACCGCGAGCAGGCCAAGTGCTGCGGTGGTCGCAAGGAACGTCGAATTGCCAAGCGCCTTCAGCGTCATCGACTGGCGAAAGAGGATTTCTTCGTAAGCGCGCAATGACACGGTCTGAAGGTTGAGCGGCACGCCATAGGCCGGCACCATCGAGCTTGCGACAAGCGCAGCCAGCGGCGCCACCAGCACGAAGAACAGGATCGCGACCAGCGCCATCTCCACGACCAGGCGATAACGCCCGAGCGCGAAAGCGGCATTGGCGCCGGAGAGGCCGATGATGCGGTAGTCCTTCCCTGAGAGCGCCCGCTGCTGCAGGATCAGCCCGGCCGCGGCGATCACGGCGATGAGGCTCGAAAGCAGCGCGATCTCGCCGAAGGTGCCGGCACCGAAGCTTGCCAGCCTCGTGTAGATCAAGGTCGGCAGCACCTCGATCCCAGCGGGAATGCCGAGGATCGCCGGAATGCCGAAATTGCCCACACCCGAAACGAAGGCGATCGCCGCCCCGGCAATCAGCCCCGGCAGCGACAGCGGCGCGACGATATCGCGGAAAACGCGGAACGGCGTGGCACCGGCAAGCCGTGCCGCCTCCACTCCATCCCGCGGGGAAGCTGAAAGCCCGGCTTTCAGCGCCAAGAAGACCAGTGGTGCGTGCTGTACGCCGAGAAGCAGCGAGATGCCCGCGAGCGAATAGAGCGGCTGCGGGCTGCCGAGCGGCGGCGCGATCCCCAGCGTCTTCAGAAGCGGGCTCGCCGGCCCGGTCATCTCCACCCAGGCGAGTGCGGTCACCTGCGGCGGGATCATCATCGGCAGCATGAAGGCGAAGCTTAAGCTCTGCTTGCCGCGCACATCCGTCAGCGCCACGGCGAAGGCGAAGATAGCGCCGATAACGACGGAGACGATCATGCCGCCGGTCGCCGTTATCAGCGTGTTGCGGATCGCTGCAAAGGTCGCGGGTTCGGTGAGCACGCCGATCGACTGCCCGGAGACGAGCCCGGCAAAGCCGGCCTTGGCCAGGCTGATGAGCGGCAGCAGGCACAGCAGAAACAGGCAGGCGAAAACGAAGGGCACCAGCCAGCGCGGCTCGGCGGCGGGTCTGGCACCCACCCTCGCCTGCGGCACGTCCTGCGTCCGGCTTTGAAAGGGAAAGCGCAGCCAGCGGGGCCGGCTGCGCAGGTCATTGCGTTCAAGCATTCCCGATATCAGTTCGTGCCGAAGATGCCGGAGAAAGTCTTGAGGTCGGCGTCGGAGTTCTTCACCGCGTCGGCGGCGTTGACCGGCAACACCTTGATCGTCTCGCGGGCCGGATAGCCCTCGGGCAGCGCCACGCCGTTGCGGGCCGGGATGTAGCCCATCTTCACCGCCGTCTTCTGGCCCTCCTCGGAAAGCAGGAAGTCGACGAACTTCTTGGCGGCGTCGACGTTCTTGGCAGTCTTCAGGATGCCGACTGGTTCGGTCACAGCCGAAACGCCCTCGGCCGGGAAGACGAATTCCACCGGCGCGCCCTTGGCCTTTTCGCGGATCGCCATGAAATCGACGAGCATGCCATAGGCCTTCTCGCCGGTCGCAACCGCCTTCAGCACGCCGCCGTTGCCGCCAGCGGCCGTGGCACCATTTGCCGCGAGCGCCTTGTAATAGTCCCAGCCGAGACCATCGATGTTGGTCAGCGTCTGCGCATGGATCAGCGCCGCGCCCGAGGTCAGCGGGCTCGGCATGGTCACGAGGCCCTTGGCTTCCGGCTTTGTGAGATCCTGCCAGCCGGCAGGCTTCATCGCGGCCGCGGTGTTGTAGACGATGCCGGTCGTGATCATCTTGGTGGAGTAATAGGCGCCGTCGGCATCATAGAGCGAAGCATCGTAGTTGCCCGCTTCCGGCGACTTGTAGTCGGCCAGATGCCCGGCTTCCTTCAGCCGCTGCATCGTCACGGTGTCGGCGATCAAGAGCACGTCGGCGACCGGATTGCCGGCTTCGATCTCGGCCATCAGCTTCGCCATGATCTTCGTCGTGCCCTCGCGCACCCATTCGACCTCGATGCCCGGATTGGCCGCCTGGAACGCATCGACGGTCGCCTGCGCGTCCTCGTTCGGCTGGCTGGTATAGAGCACCAGGCTTTCGGCGTAGGCCGCGGTCGAAAGCAGGCCCGCGACGAGAGCGCCGGCAAGGACGGAAACAAAGGATTTCATGGATATACCCTCGTGTTGAAACTGGCGCCGAGGGATAGAGAGGACGTTTTACAGGGGTATGACAGACCAGAACCGCAAGCCCCCTGTCGCGCTCCCTTAGCGAGAGAACGCACGCTCCCTTGACAAGACGTGCAGACGGAGAAAGTTTGCACGGAATGCGAGTGGAGAAACTGCCATGGACACTTTTCTGAAAATTGCCGGAGCGGTGCTTATCGTCGTATCGCTGGCGGATGCGCTGCACGCAATCGTGCCGTCTTTCGGCTGGCTGGGCATTATTCTTGCCGTGCAGTCGGCATTGCCGACCGTCGGCGCAGGCATCGCGCTTGCGGCCTTCGGCTCGTTGCTCGGACAGCTCAAGAAAATTCGCCTCGCCGCCGAGCGCCAGGCCGATCTGCTTCAGTCCATATTGGAACGCCGCAGCCAACCTTCCGCCGAATAGGCGCTGCCGACCGTGTCGATCGCGGGTGGAAAGGGCGTGATCGGACGGGGAAGGATGCCGCCAGATGCGCCTTCAAATGTTGCATCAACCAAGCTACCGACGAGCCCGCCGCAAAAGATTCCGTAAAAAATTTCGCGCCGATGTCACACCGGCCGTAGCTCGCTCGTCATGGTATCGGAACCAACGAAAGGAAACGGAACCATGACTGCCAAGATCGACCTTTTCGCTGCCGCCCCCCAGCTGATGAAAAACTGGATGGGCACCTCCGTCGCCGTTGCCGCGAGCCTGGACCCGACCATCATCGAACTCGTCAAGATCCGCGCCTCGCAGATCAATGGCTGCGCCAACTGCATCAACATGCACACCCAGGAAGCGCGCGCCAAGGGCGAGACCGAGCAGCGCATCTACCTGCTTGCGGCCTGGCGCGAGGCGCCGTGCTATTCCGATCGCGAGCGCGCCGCGCTAGGCTGGACCGAAGCGCTGACGCGGCTTTCGGAAGGCCACACCCATGAACAGGCCTACGAAGCGCTGAAGGACCATTTCACCGAGGAGGAACAGGTGAAGCTCACGCTGATGATCAACGTCATCAATGGCTGGAACCGCCTGGCCGTCGGCTTTGGCCTCTGGGTCGATCCGGCAGAGGCAAAGGCCGCAGCCGAGAAGGCCGCCTGATGACGGGCACCCCCCAAGAGGACGCAGCGGCGGTTTTCGACCCGCTGCGTCCGAAGCTGATCCGCGTCGCCTACCGCATGCTCGGCTCGGTCGCCGATGCCGAGGACATGGTTCAGGAGGCCTTCATCCGCTGGATGGGGGCCGACCGTGCGGCTGTGCGCGAACCCGAAGCCTTCCTGCGCCGTACCGTGACCAGGCTCTGCCTCGACCAATTGAAATCCGCGCGGCTCAAGCGCGAAACCTATGTCGGCCCCTGGCTGCCCGACCCCGTGGTCGAGGAGGAGCCGGAGGATGACGTCACCCTGCCCCTGATGCTTGCGCTTGAACGGCTCTCCCCGCTGGAGCGCGCCGCCTTCCTGTTGCACGACGTCTTCGGCCTGAGTTTCGACGAAGTCGCAACGACGATCGACCGCGATGCCGCCGCCTGCCGCCAGCTCGCGGCCCGTGCCCGTACCCATGTGCGCGAGGAACGACCGCGCTTCCAGATCGAACAACAGCGTGGGCTCGAACTGGCCAATGCCTTCTTCGCGGCCTCCAGAAACGGCGACATGAAGACGCTCGGCGCGATGCTGGCGGCCGATGTCAGCGTCCATTCCGACGGCGGCGGCAAACGCCCGGCGGCGATGCGGCCAATCCTCGGCTTCGATGCCGTCATGAAGGTGCACCAGCAACTGGCCGCCCTCTTTGCCAAACACGGCTCAACCCTGGTGCGCACCGGCTTCATCAACGGTCTCCCCGGCTTCGTAACGAGGGAAGCCGACGGCGAGTTGCAGACGACCGCGCTTGAGATCGAGGACGGCAAGGTGGTGGCGATCTATGTGGTGCGCAACCCGGACAAGCTGGTGCATCTGCATTAGGCGTGGGCATTATCCGGCGTTACTGTTCCGGGCGGCACTAAGCCACCCGACAGACTGCTGACAAAACTATGTTTGATCATTGTAAGCTTGCGGGAGAAGCCGGTGCGTCAGCCAAAATCTCCGTCATTCCTGTGCTCGTCACAGGAATCTCTAGCAGTTCCAATGGAACTGCGGACCAGCCCAAGTCCTTGGGCTGAAAGGTCTTTTGACCCGACCGACGTCGGGCCGCTGGATCCCCGCCACAGGTGTTCAGTCCGGGGAGATAGCGGACACCTGTTCGGAGAGATGACTGACAGTTTTGGGTTTGGTCAAGTCGATGGTTGCGACCTTGTGTGAGGCGAAGAAGACGCCATAGGTGCCGTCCCGGGTCAGGGGGCGGATAGCGAGGCGTTCTCCGCAGAAGGCTCTTGGCACACGCCATAGCCTGCCCTTGAAGCTGACATAGGCCTTGGTGGTGGAGACGACGTCGCCGCTGTCGTAATGCGGGTCGAGGAGGCAGCCGGGCATGGCCCGTGCGCTCGGTCGGTAACGGCTGGCTGGCGGGTTCTGGCCCAGGGCTTCGTGGGGCCGTTGGTGATTGTAGATCTCACGCCAGCGATCGAAGGCGATCTGGGCCTGGCCCAGATCGCTGAAGCCGCGCAGATCGAGGACTTCGGCCTCCAGAGTTCGGTGGAAGCGTTCGATCTTGCCGCGGCTCTGGGGATGGTAGGGCCGGCTGTGCCACACCTCGACGCCGAGCTTGAGCAGCCAGACGCACAGGCGGGTCCACCGCTCGCCGCCCGGTTCGCCCCAGGGCTGGCCGTTATCGACGAAGAAGGCCTGGGGCAGGCCATAGCGCCGGAAGGTCCGCGTCAGCTCAGCCTTGACCGTCACGCCCTGCTGGTCGGCACACGCCCTCAGGCAGGGCGAGAAGCGGGAATGATCGTCGACGATGGTCAGGGGATGGCAACGCTCGCCTCCCGTCGGCTTGACCCAGCCCTTGAAGTCCATCTGCCAGAGCTGATTGGGTTCGGCTTTTTCGAAGCGTTGCCAGGCCTTGCCGGGACAAGTCGGGAAGCCATCGATCCGGCCGTGACGGCGCAATATCGCGTGGACGGTCGAGACCGCCGGCGGCTCCAGCCCGTCGCGCCGCAGGCAGGCGGCGATCTTGCGGGCGCCCCAGGCCGGATGAGCGTCGCGCACCGAAAGCGCCGCAGCTTCGATCCTCTCGCTGCAGCGGCCGGGACTGGCATGAGGACGACGCGACCGGTCCCCCAGATCGCCATCGCCTGCCGCCCATCGCGCCAGCCACTTGTAGCCAACATCCGCGCTGATGCCGAACCGACGGCAAAGCTCCCGCCGGTTCGCTCCTTCCATCATCGCCAGACGAACGAACTCGCGACGTTCTTCCATCGCCGACACCTCTCGCCAGGGCATGGACCGATCTCCTCAAGACCAAATCCAGCCGATGATGTGTCAGCTATCTCCCCGAACACCTGTCAGGTATCTCCCCGGACTGAACAACAGGGGCGAGGATGAGGGAGAATGGGACAACCCTCGCCAAAAAGCATTTCGGCTTTGTCAGCGGTCTACCGGCGGTGTCAGGCCGCCCGCTCGCGCCCAACTCCAGCACTCTCCGGAATCCGCGCAATCACCTTGATCTCGAAATCAAAGCCGGCAAGCCAGTTGACGCCGATGGCGGTCCAATTCGGATAGGGCTTTTCCGGGAAGATCCGGTTCTTGATTGTCATGATCGTCTCGAACTGGTTTTCCGGGTCGGTGTGGAAGGTGGTGACATCGACGATGTCGTCAAAGCTGCAGCCGGCCGCGGCGAGCGTTGCCTTGAGATTGTCGAAGGCGCGCTCGACCTGGCGGGCGAAATCCGGTTCGGGCGAGCCGTCCTCGCGGCTCCCCACCTGCCCGGACACGAACAGCAGATCCTGAGAGCGGATCGCGGCCGAATAGCCGTGGGCCTCGTAAAGCGCGTGCCTGTTTGCGGGAAAGATTGCGTCGCGTGAAGTCATCTGTCTGGTCCTTTGCTAAATCCAGGGCGCAGAAACGGGCGAGCGCTGCCCGATCCGGCAGAACTTCACAAAACCTGCTTCATTTGATATACGCCACGTATATGAACTAACCAAATACGGCGCGTATGTCAAATTCATATACGCATCGTATATGAATTTGAGGACAACATGGCCAGAACGCGCCAGGAAACGATGGAAGAAAACCGCGTGAAGCTGATAGCGGCGGGCCGAAAGGCCTTCGCCGAAAAGGGTTACGCCGCCGCTTCCATGGATGAGCTCACCGCCGATGTCGGCCTGACGCGCGGCGCGCTCTACCATAATTTCGGCGACAAACGCGGGCTGCTCGCCGCCGTCGTCAATGAGATCGACGGCGAAATGGCCGCGCGCGCCAAGGAGATCGGCGGCGCAAACGACGACGCCTGGCAGTCCATGCTTGCGGAAGGTGCCGCCTATATCGAGATGGCGCTCGACCCGGAGGTCCAGCGCATCGTGCTGCTCGACGGCCCCGCCGTGCTCGGCGACCCCTCGAAATGGCCGAGCCAGAACAGCTGCCTGGTGGCGACGAAGCGGTCGGTGGAGCAGCTGCTGGAGAAAGGCGTGCTGAAGCCGGTTGATCCGGAAGCCGCCGCAAGGCTCTTGAGCGGTGCCGCGCTCAACGCCGCCCTATGGGTCGCCGCCAGTGATGATCCGCAGGCCGTGCTGCCGAAGGCGATTGATGCTTTCCGCGCACTGGTCTCGGGCTTTCTGGCGGATCGATGAGGCAGGCGGCGCGATCCGCCGGCCCTACCCGCCGCGTTCCCCCACCAGTTCCCAAAGGTCGATCTTCGCAGCGCGTCCCTTGACCTGCACTAGCCCGATTTCGCGGAAAACAAAGCTGCGGGCGACCGCGTCGTGCACGGCGACGCTCACCAGGATCGACGTATTGAACTCCTTGTTCAACCCTTCGAGCCTGGAGGCGACGTTGATGGTGTCGCCCATGGCCGTGTATTGCTGGCGCGAGGCCGCCCCGATGCTGCCGACGACGGCCGGACCGGTGTGCAGACCGAAGCGTGTGAACAATTCGGGCCGGCCCGCCTGGCGGTTGGCAGCATTCAGGCCCTCGACCGCCGCCTTCATCGCCAGCGCGCAACGACAGCCGTGTTCGGCGTGCCTGATATCCTCGACGGGCGCATTCCACACGACGAAGATGGAATCGCCGAGATATTGCACCACGGTCCCGCCATGCTCTTCGGCGATGCCGTTCAGGAGCTCGAAATAGGCAGAGAGAATGTCGACCACATCCTCCGGCGAATGCTGCTCGGAAATGGTGGTGAAGTCGCGAATGTCGGTGAAGAGTGCCGTCACCTCCTGCCGCCTGCCCTTGACCACCGCCCCGCCCTGAGGGTCTATGATCCGCCGCACCACCTCGCGCGGCACGTAGAGCGCAAATTGCACGATGGCACGGCGGCTGGCAGCAAGCGCGCCCCCGAGCGTGTTGATCTCGGTGATCCACGAATGCGCCACGCCCTTGCCGGTGAAATTCAGATCGCCGATCCGGCGCGCCTCGTCGGCAAGCCGGTAAAGCTTCTGGCTGATCACCCGCGACAGCATCAGCGATCCGAACACGCCGGCCACCAGAAGGCCGGCGGCAATCAACAGGTTGCGCACCAGCAACCGGTTGGCCTGCGCCACGAGATCGTCGAGCGGCACGACGATTGCGACCGAGCTCCCCTTGAACAGGCCGTCAACGCTGACCGGCGCGACCTGCGCCAGATAGCTTTCGCCCTCAAGATCAATCTCGGCAAGGCCACCATTGGCATAGCGCGGATCCTTGCGCAGTCGCGCCACGGCCTCCACGCTCATGTCGAGGCTGCCCATGTCGACGGCGCGCCCGCCCGACCAGGTTCCCAAGATCCTGCCCATGATCGCCGGGTCGGAATGGGCGACGATCGTGTCGCCGTCGCCGATGATGAAGGACCGGGCGCGCGGCGAAATCTCCCGCGGATCGAGCAGCCGGCTGACGGTCTGCAGGTGAATGTTGACGCCAACCACGACCCGGTGGTCGCCCTTCATCGGCGCGGCCAAAGCGAGCGTCGGAACCCGGAGCGTTCCCGCGACGAAGGGCCCGACGGACACCGGCGCACCGCTTGAAACGGCGGCCTGATACCACGGACGTTGCCGTGGATCGAAGGATGTCGGCTCAAACCTCGGCTCTCCGATCGGCCTTGTCTCGCGGTCGAGAAACTGAAGGGTCGACTGAGCCTGCGAACCCTGCCTGGGCGTGATCGTCCGGATGGCGAAGTTCGCCTCCGCCGGCGCCGAAAGGCTCTGGCGGACATAATCCCTCTCGGTGTTGATCACCTGCACGTAGGAACCGTCAGGATAACCGGCATAGATGCTCGTCGCGTTGGACACGCTTCGAAGCACCTCCAGGAAGAACTGCTGTTTTGCCTCAAGTTCCGCAGGCGGCGTGGGTATGAGCTGAGGTACCGCGGACGCCAGTCCGACGGCCTCATGTCCGCCTTCCAACGCATTCCTGTAGCCTTCGATCAGCCGAAAGCTCATCTCGCGCATGTGCTTGGCGCCGCCGAGAACGGCCGCCGCCCTGCCCTGGCTGAACGCCATCCAGATGATCGGCGTCGCCGTGCAGATGAGCAAGGCGACGACCAGAACGCTGAGGTGCACCCTGAGAGGCCTGGACCAGTTCACGCAACTCCCCCGAAACGTGACTTTATTTCGGCGAAACTATCACCTGCTCGGGCCGGCAGGAATGCGCAATCTTTCAAACAAATAGACCATTTCATTGAATCAACTGCATGTTTCCTTCGATCGTAGCCGATTGAAGGACACAAACATGCAGCACTTCAAAGCGCTACAGCGCCGCGCGTCTGATAGGACGCGCGGCGCTGCAGGAGACAATGAAATGGTCCGATGCGCAGGCCGTCTTTCAGGCCTCAGTTCAGCGGGATGGCGTTGCCGTCCTTGCTGTCCTGGTAGGTGGAGGAGAGTTCGTCGTACTTCGCGCGGATCGCGTCTGCGCGAGCCTTCAAATCCTTGCGCTGCGGCTCGGGCAGGCCGTCGATCAGCGCGTGGATCGACTGGCCCTTCCAAAACGCGTTCGTGCGGTTGTAGCCGCCGGGCTCCAGCGTGAAGACCTCCTTCAGGATTTTCAGGTCGTGCGGAATGGAGAAGCTGTCCCGGGAATCCTCGTGGCTGAAGAAGTAGTAGAAATTGTCGAAGCCCGCCCAGGTGATCGCCGACAGACACATCGAGCAGGGCTCATGCGTGGAGAGGAAGATGAGATCGCGGGAGTCCGGGCGCTCAGTACCCTCGATCTCGTAGAAGCGCTTCAGCGTGTGCACTTCGCCGTGCCAGAGCGGGTTTTCCGTTTCGTTGTTGGTCTCGACGAGCACGGTCGAAAGATCGGACTTGCGCATCAGTGCCGCGCCGAAGATCTTGTTGCCGGCAGCAACACCGGCTTCCGTTGCCGGGATGATGCCGCGCTCCATCGTGCCAAGCAGTGCATCGAGGAGTTGGTAGTTATCGGTCTGCTGTGTCATTCCCAGTGTCCTTTTGTTGGGTTTTGAGAGCAACGCCAGGAAAAACAGGAAACGGCTTCCTGCCCGGAATGGCGGGTTTCAAAGCAACTCCAGAAAAAGTGCGAAGCGGTTTTTCGTCCGGAGTTGCGTATTTCAGAGCAATCCCAGGAAAAGTGCGAAGCGGTTTTCCGTCCGGGATTGCGTGTTTCAAAACAATCCCAGGAAAAGTCTGAAGCGACTTCCGCCCGGGATTGCGTGTTCCAAAGATCGGGCCGGCTCAGTGCGCCTCCGCCGCAATCAGCGGCACTTCCGCGCCCTTGGCATCGTAGAGCTTGCCGTTGAGGAAGTAGTCGCCGTCATGCAGACGGGCGATGTCCTGGTAGCGGATCGTGCGCTCCGTTGCCGCGGCGAAGACCGACTGCTGATCGGAATTGCCTGCCGTGAAGTGGTTGAACAAGAGGTTGAGCAGGATCGCCATCACGGCGGCCGACGAGATGCCCGAATGGAAGATCGTCGCGACCCAGGCCGGGAAATGCTCGTAGAAGCCGGGGGCCGCAATCGGGATCATGCCGAAGCCGATCGAGGTGGCGACGATCACCAGGTTCATGTTGTTGTTGTACTCGACCTTGGACAGCGTACGGATGCCGCTAGCCGCGACCGTGCCGAAGAGCACGAGGCCGGCGCCGCCGAGAACGGAGGTCGGGACGGAAGCAACGACGCGCCCCATGATCGGCAAAAGGCCGAGCGTCACCAGGAACATTCCGCCCGTTGCCACCACATAGCGGCTCTTGACGCCGGTGACCGCCACGAGGCCGACATTCTGGGCAAAAGCGCTCTGGGTGAAGGAGCCGACGACAGGTGCCAGGATGCTCGACAGCATGTCGGCGCGCAGGCCGTCGCCGAGCCGGCGCGAATCCACCTTGGTCTCGACGATCTCGCCGACGGCGAGAATATCCGCCGAAGTTTCGACCAGCGTCACGATGATGACGATCAGCATGGAGATGATCGCCGCCAGTTCGAAGGTCGGATAACCGAAGTGGAAAATCTTCGGCAGCGCGAAGACCGGGCCGTTTGCCACCTGCGAAAAGTCGGTCATGCCGGCGACGTAGGCGATGCCCGTGCCGATCACGATCGAAAGCAGGATCGAAAGCCTGGAAATCGAAGCACTGCCGAGCTTGCTGAGCAGCAAGACGATGACGAGCGTCACCGCCGCAAGCTGAATGTTGGCGGTGCTGCCAAAGTCCGGCGCCGCCTTGTTGCCGCCCATGGCCCAGAACGCTGCCACCGGCATCAGCGTAAGGCCGATGGTGGTGATGACGATGCCGGTAACGAGCGGCGGAAAGAAGCGCGTGACGCGCGAGAATATCGGCGTGATCAGAAGACCGATCAGCGAGGCCGCGATGACGGCGCCGAGAATGGCCGGAATGCCGCCATTGCCTGAAATCGCGATCATCGTCGCGACGCCCGAGAACGAAACGCCCTGCACCAACGGCAGGCGGCTGCCGAAGAAAGGCAAGCCGATCGTCTGCAGGATAGTTGCGAGACCGCCAGCAAAGAGCGATGCGGTGACGAGCAGGCCGACATCGGCGGAATTCAAGCCCGCCGCCTGGCCAAGGATCAAGGGGACGGCAACGATGCCGCCATACATGGTCAAAACGTGCTGCAGACCATAGGCGAGGTTGGCGCCGATGCTCAGGCGTTCGTCTTCGGGATTCTGGGCCGGATTCTGGGCCAGATTCTGGGTACGCGTAGTGTCCTCTGAAATGCTTGCCAAGGGTCTCTCCTCCATCCCTTTGCGACGCGTCCCGTCTCCAGCGGGACAAGGCAAAGGCTACTGAAGGAGGGCAAATCGCGCTTGCCTAAAAAACGCGAAACACCTTTCGGATTTTGGGCGGGAATGGTTGGGCGGGAAAGTCGGCGAGACAGGCCGCTTCTCGGCCATTTCCGGCGATTGCAGCCGCAAGCGTCCGACCGCCCGGGCGGTCTGGCGCCGTCACCCGGCACGTCCAGAGGAGAGCAGAGATGATCGCATTCCGCAATGGCCTGGCAGTGGTGTCTCAGGCGTGCCGCCCGCCCGGCAGCGGAATGCGGACTACCGGCTCTCCTTGAACCGTTCCCACCGCTCTTCCCTTTCCTGGGCATAGGCCGGATTGAGCTCGGCGCTGAGATCCGCCCGCTTCAAGGGCTCGCCGCAGCTCTCGCAGAGCGGACCCAGCCCTGCCGGTTTGCCGCAGGTCAGATGGGTGTAGTTGACCGCCCGCCCCTCTTCGGGTGCCTTCACCCAGGCTTCGCCCCAGGCGCGCAGCGCCAGGATGACCGGGTAGAAGGCGTTTCCCTTTTCCGTCAGGTGATACTCAAAGCGCGGCGGGCGCTGGTTGTACTGGCGGCGTTCCACCATGCCTTCCGTTTCCAGCGCCTTCAGGCGCGCGGTGATCATCTGAGGCGTGCCCCCCGTCTGCGCCTGGATCTCCTCGAAGCGATGTCCGCGCATGAACAGCTCGCGCAGGATCAGCACGGTCCAGCGGTCCCCCACGACGGCCTCGGAGCGCGCCACCGGGCACAAGGTGCGTTCGGCAGAATTCTTTTCCACTTTGTCACTTTCTTTTTCATAGGCACTTGTCACTATGATTTTCATATCTAATATAAGCGATGTCGCACGGAATGCAACGGGCCATGAGGGCCCCCGCGATGCGGCCAGGCATTCAAAGGCCAAGCATGAAAAGGCCAGACATGAAAAGGAGTCTGCCATGAACAGCCACGAGACCGGCGATCTCGAGATCGTCGATTCCAGCTTCAGCGCCATCATCAACGCCCCCTTCGAGAAGGTCGACATACCGAGCTGGTGCTTTACGCTTGCCGAGGAGGAATACCGGCTTTGCTCCCCGGCCCATATTGCCGCCGGCGTTACCACAGCGCCCGACGGCAGACGCATGTCGATCAACGTCGAAACGATTGGCGGCACCCTGATGGTGCAGCACTATGTGGAGACGCTGAGCGAGAAGCATCACCTGGTGCTGGAGTCGGTCTCGGATCTCTTCCCGCCTTCGGGCCGGACCACGATCCATGTGCTTTGGGAACTGAGCGTCAGGCGCATTGACGAGCACACGTGCGAATTCACCAACCACGTTCGCTCCAGGGCGACGGAGGAATTCAAGGCCTCGCTCGACCGGCAAGGCATCCCCTTCGACGTGTTCCGCGCGCAGCGACAGCCGATGTCGATTGCGCACAACAAGGGCGAGACACCGCTGTTTGCTGCCAGCATCGAGCGTGCGGCGCTTCGAAACTAGGTCTCTATGAACCAATAAAAATGGAGACGACCATGTCAAAGCCGAATTACAGCAAAGAGACGACAGCCCTGCTCTTTGTCGACCCCTATAACGACTTCCTTTCGGAAGGCGGCAAGATCTGGGACCGGATCAAGCCGATCGCCGAGGACGTCGGGCTGATCGAGAACCTGAAGTCGATCGATGCCGCAATCCGCGCCGCCGGAATACGCGTCTTCATCGCCCCGCATCGCCGCTGGGAACCGGGCGACTACGAAGACTGGGCGCATCCCAGTCCGACCCAGCAGGCCATCATGCACCGCCACTCGTTCGCCCGCGGCGAATGGGGCGGGGAATGGCATCCGGATTTTGCGCCGAAGCCGGGGGACGTGGTGGCCAAGGAGCATTGGGGCCAGAGCGGCTTTGCCAATACCGACCTGGACCAGCAGCTGCGGCAACGCGGCATCACGCATCTCATCATCGTCGGCCTGCTCGCCAATACCTGCATCGAATCCACGGCCCGCTACGGCATGGAGCTCGGTTATCACGTGACCCTTGTGCGCGATGCGACGGCCGCCTTCACGCATGAAATGATGCATGCCGCCCACGATCTGAACGGCCCCACTTTCGCGCACGCGATCCTGACAACGGGCGAACTGCTCGAGGCCCTGCCGGCTTCGTGACGAAAGGCGCCGGCGAGAGCCTCGGGCCCGCTGCTCTGAAACGAAGAGACACGGACGGCACGCCGGTTTGTCGCGCCGTCCCCAGTGACCAGGGAAATGACCATGTCAAAATTCGTAGTACTTGGAACAATCGAAGCCGTTGCCGGCCATCGAGAACAGCTCATCCCCCTGTTGCAAGCCCATCGGGCTCGCTGCCTGCGTGATGAGAAAGGAACGCTCCGCTTCGACATCATGACGTCGAACGATGACGAGGCGAAAATCCACATCCACGAGGTCTATCAGGATGCAGCCGCTTTCGACCTGCATCTCGACGGCCCCTCGATCAAACAGTGGCGCGAAGAAACCGCAGGACTGGTCGCGGGCGTTGTCGTCCACAAAGCGACACCTGTCGAATAGGCGCCGAGGGTATGAAGCTCGGCAGCGGCGACCGCCGGCATCACCACGCGGGCCGCTGCCAGCGCCGTCCGAACCAAAGGCAAAATCTGTACCCTTCACCCCGGCAGCGGCGGCAGTTCAGGCGCGACCAGACCATGGAAAGGATCACGCCACGTCTCGATCTCTTCAAGCCGCCGCGACCAGCGCATGAGCGCCGGATAATCACCGATCGGTAGCCGCGCCGCGTCGTTAAAGGGCAGGAATGTCGCCATGCGGAAATCGGCGAAGGACACCGTGTCGCCGACCAGCCACGCGCGACCGGAGAGCTCAGCCTCGAGTATCCTCGCCGCCCTATGAAACTCCCGCAGCCCCTCCTCCACCATCGCTTCCTCGCAGGGGCCGATGCCGTAGCGCAGCTTGGTGCCGCGCTCCCAATGCACCATGTCGCAGGCTTTCACGAAGTTCTCCTTCCCCCAGCTGATCCAGCGGATCATCTCCGGCTCGTCGTCATCCGTCCGCCAGAAATTGGAACCGGTCTGGCGGGAAAGATAGCAGGCGATCGCATCCGCCTCCCAGAGCGACCGGCCGGTGCGCTCCAGGATCGGCAGCAGCAGGTTCGGATTGAGTGACCGGAAACGTTCGGCCTGGCCCGGCGCCATGGGTTCGGCAAATTCGAACGCGACCCCGGCCTGCAGATACCGCGCGACGGCAACCGCCAGGCGAGGATTAGGATTGCGGCTGAAGTAGAGCTTCATGCGGTGGCTCTCCGTTGGTGCACGTCATGAAGACGAACGAAGGCGCCGCGCGCCGACAGGTACGAAAGAAAAATCGACCGCCGCTTCGTCGCGAATGACTCCTAGCAGACCTGACGCGTAGCAGCCTGACTTCGCTCTGGGACAACTGGTTGCGGCCAGGCGCGGCTATGTATGCTATCCTGTCATCAACCAGGCTCTGCAAGGGAGCCCAGGTGACCAACAGGGACACTATCGAGTGGTGGACAAGTCCGTTCAGCGCCGTCTGGCTGCCATCCTTGCCGCCGATGTAGTCGGTTACAGTCGCCTCATGGGCGTGGACGAGGACGGCACCTTGGCGGTCGTGCGGAACCTCCGCGCCGAAGTGATCGAAACCAGGATCGCCGAGCACCAAGGTCGGCTGTTTAAGTCTATGGGGGATGGCTTTCTCGCGGAATTCCCCAGCGTCGTGAAGGCCGTGGCCTGCGCAGTCGCATTACAGAAGGATATGGCAGCACGGAACGCAGAGCTGTCAGAGGACCGAGCCATCCAACTCCGCATTGGCGTCAACTTGGGGGATGTGATTGCTGAGGATGGCGATGTTTTCGGTGAAGGCGTGAACGTCGCTGCGCGGATCGAGGGACTTGCCCCGGCGGGCGGCATTGCAGTCACCGGCATGGTTCACGACAACGTAGGAAGTCGCCTTGATCTCTCGTTTGAAGACATGGGTGAGCAGCAACTCAAGAATATCGCCCAGCCGGTCCGGGTCTATAGTCTGGGAGCTCCCTCAGGAACATCGGTGCGACCAACAGCGGTAGAACGAATCAAACCGTCCATAGCAGTACTGCCATTTACCAACATGAGTGGTGATCCCGGGCAACAGTACATTTCCGATGGGATCACCGAGGATATCATTACCGAACTCGCCCGCTTTCACGGCCTATCCGTAGTAGCTCGCCACGCGTCGTTTCATTTTGCCAACAAAGGAAAAAGTCATAGCGAAGTAGCGCGGGAACTGGGCGTTGCCTATGTAGTTGAGGGTAGTCTACGCAAATTGGGCGACCGAATACGCATCACAGCCCAGTTGGTCGATGCCATAACCGGCACTCACGTCTGGGCCGACCGCTACGATCGCGATGCGCAGGATATCTTCGCTGTCCAGGACCTTGTTGTGGCCGCAATAGTAACAATGCTGGAGGGCCGCATGTACGCTGCAGAAGCAGCAAAAGCCCGTGCAAAACCAACTACTAGCTGGTCGGCTTATGACTGTCTGTTACAAGGCCGCAATCTATGTGACCATCAGCGTGATGCCGAAGCCGTACCCCTACTTGAGCGGGCAATTGCCGTCGATCCGCATTTTGCACTTGCGCATGCCTGGCTGGCGATAGCTCTTACCATCAGCAATATCATTGTGCTCGATGACGATCAGATGGCCAAGGCCGAGAGCGCTTCGAAACAAGCGCTGGAACTAGATGCCAACGACGCCACGTCTCATTGGGCAAGAGCGCTCTACTACCTTTGGACAGGAGACCATGACCGTTCACGCTTCCATTTTGACAGGGCGCTGACACTCAATCCGGCCGATATACAGATTAAGGGCGACTACGCGAACTGGCAGCGCGCCAGTGGCAGGCCGGCCGATGCGTTGGCCACAATCGATGCCGCCATAGGCTTGGGTCCCTTCGTGCCCGATTGGTTTGCAGCGGTTCGCGGCCTGACGCTCTTTGACCTCGCTCGATATGCTGACGCAGTCGAAGCGCTCGAGAGTGTCCCTGTACAACGCTCCAGTGGCCTCTTGTACCTAGCCGCCGCGCGCGCGCAATTAGGCGACTTAACTGGTGCAAGTGAGGTGATCGCCAAGGTGAAGCTGGTGAAACCGGATTTATCGCTTCGAAATGTGATCCAGGTACTGCACTACGCACGCCCTGAAGCTCAGCAACACTTGATTGATGCCCTGCGGAAGGCGGGGCTGCCGGAGCAGTATGTGCGCCCCTTACGAGCAAGTTGAGTTAACTTCTGCTTGTGGCCCATTGCTTCTTTTAGCTGCGCTGCAAACGTTGGTCGCTTTCGGTGCATAGCGGACGCCGGCAAGTCGTCCGCCCGGCTGATTTATGGGTTCACGGCCTAGCGCATCCCGCTCTCAAGTGGAAGCACTGGAGGCGAAAGATGCTCTAGAATCAAAGTGCTAGGGCGTCCTTTGTGCGTTCAGTCGAACGCACGGCACTCTAGGTGACGTTGGGTTAGTTGCGACTGCGCCAGAGCAAGACCGACAGCACCGCATGAACTGCGACCGCGGGCCACAGAAGGACGCCCGCGGAGCCAGTTAGTCCGAAATAGGCCAGATAGAGTGTGACTGCCGCACTGTAGATCAGCATGCCGAGGAGACCTGAGTTCCTCCAGCAGGCAACGCCGAGTGCGATCAGGGCAATACCGGCCACCCGGGCCGTCGGGATAGCGGGCCCGGTCAGTGCCTCGCCAAGCAATACCTGCCCCACGAACGAAGGCAGCACCACCAGCGCGAGGCCTGTTGCCATCTCCGCGAAGGCGGCGAGATCAAGCACGCGTATCATAGGAACGCACCTCTGCTAGCCGTTTATGTCCAAGCCTTGCGATGCACCGGCGCTAGAGCATCCCGCTCTCAAGTGGAATCACTGGAAGCGGAAAGATGGCCTAGATTCAAAGTACTAGAGCGTCCTTTGTGCGTTCGCTTGAACGCACGGCGCTCTAGGGCGTTGCGTTTGGCTTCAGCTCAAAAGTCAGCTTGTCGATCTTGCCCGTGAAGCGGAAGGGCGTGTCGTAGCGGTATTCCAGCAAGGCGACGCCGGTGCGTGTGTCGAGACCGACGTCAAAGGTCTCATCCTCGGGGAAGGTAACCGGGATGCCGTGGTCGATGCTGTTCGTGGCGACCTCCTGGCCGTCGACCGACAGAACGCCCGTGCCGCCGGCGCCAAGTCCCTTTCCATCCGACTTGAAGTCGAAGACGATCGTGTGTTTGCCGGGTTCGAGTTCCGGTCCCTCCCACATGGTGCGCTTGAGGTCGAGGAGATTGTAGAGGAACACGACCTTCCCACTGCCGACACCGAAGTCTCCCTGGCTGAGGAAGAGGCCGTAACCGCCAAAGCGGCCGCCTTCGGTGACGATCATGCCTTGCGCACCGCCGTCCGGTATCTCGACGTCGGCAGTAATCGTATAGGACTTGTTCAAGGTGCTGGGCGCAGCACTGCCCGGCACACCGCTCAATTCTCCCTGATAGGTGAATTCCGTCCGTCCGGCCGTCAGGTTGGGTCGAGGGGCGTTCCAGCGTGCGAGCGTCGAATTGTCGAGCGGCAGCACGTTGTACTTCTTCGCTTCGGCATAGAAGAGGTCCTGCAATTCCTTGAGCTTGTCAGGCATTTTGGCGGCAAGATCGGTGAACTGCGTCGGGTCTTCGTCGACGTTGTAGAGTTCCCAATTGTAGCCGGTGATCACGTCGGGAGGCGTCTTGGTGCTGAGTTCCCACGGCAGTGTTGCGGGCGTCGTCGCGGCGACCCATCCCTCGTGGTAGATCGCGCGGTTTCCAAGCATCTCGAAGTACTGCGTCTGGTGTTGCGTCGGGGCAGTGGCATTCGCCTTGTCCCATGTGTAGGCCAAGCTGACGCCTTCGATCGGCTCCTGCTTGATGCCGTTGATCGTCTCCGGTTGCGGGATGCCGGCCGCCTCCAGGATCGTCGGCACGATGTCGATGAAATGGTGGAACTGCGCGCGGATGCCGCCCGCGTCGTTGATATGGCCGGGCCAGGACATGACCATGCCCTGCGCCGTCCCGCCGAAATGCGACGGCACCTGCTTTACCCACTTGAACGGTGTCCCCATTGCCCAGGCCCAGCCGGCTGCGAAATGCGGGAATGTCCGCTCCGAACCCCAGAATGGATACCAGAGAAACTGGTCCTTAACCGGAACTTCGACACCGTTGAATGTGGTGAACTCATTCGGTGTGCCGTTGAGCATGCCCTCGGCGCTCGCTCCGTTGTCGCCGCCGATGTAGATGATCAGGGTGTTGTCGAGCTCTCCGAGGTCTTCCACCGCCTGGATGACCCGCCCGATCTCGTTGTCAGCATAGGCAAGGTAGGCGCCGTACACATCGGCCTGCCTGATGAACAGTTTCTTCTGCTCGAAACTGAGCGAATCCCATTGCGGTAAACTGTCGGGCCAAGGCGTGAGCTTCGCGTTCTCAGGCATGATGCCGAGCCGCTTCTGATTGGCGAAGATCGTCTCGCGAACCTTGTTCCAGCCCTCGTCGAAGAGGTGCATGTCGCTGATCTTCTTGATCCATTCGGGCGTCGGGTGGTGCGGCGCATGGGTGGCGCCAGGCACGTAATATACGAGCCAGGGCTTGCCGGGGGCGATCTCGCTCAGTTGCTTGATGTGCTGGATCGCGTCGTCGGCCATGGCCGTTTCCAGGTTCCATTTGGGATTGCCTTCAAACGGATAGATGGCAGTCGTGTTGCGGAACAGGTTCGGTTGCCACTGGCTGGCATCGCCGCCGACGAAGCCGTAGAAATAGTCGAAGCCCATGCCCGTCGGCCACTGGTTGAAGGGCCCCGCCTGGCTCGATTGATAGGACGGCGTGTTGTGGTTCTTGCCGAACCACGCGGTGGCGTAGCCATTTTCCTTGAGGATCGTGCCGATCGTTCCTTTCTCGATGGGAATGATCGAATCGTAACCGGGATACCCGGTAGCGATTTCGCCGACCACGCCGAAACCGACGGAATGGTGATTGCGCCCGGTGATCAGCGCCGCACGGGACGGCGAGCAAAGCGATGTCGAGTGGAAGTTCGTGAAGCGCAACCCCTCTTTGGCGATGCGGTCCATCGCCGGTGTCGGAATGACCCCGCCGAAGGTGCTCGGCGCGCCGAAGCCTTGGTCGTCCGTCATGATGAGCAGCACATTGGGAGCGCCTTTCGGAGGCACGACACGCGGCGTCCACCAGGGCGTCGATTCCGAGGCTTTTTCCTTGATCACGCCGCCAAAAGCCGGACTTGGCGACGGAAGCTGCTTACCCGTAATTGTCGTGGTCGCTCCGGGTGCGCCGAGCGTCCCTGAAACCTGCTGTGCCCATGCGGACGTAAAACCAAGCGCGAAGAAGGCTGCACCCGCAAGCATGCTCTGGCCAATGGTCATGGCGAACACCTCTACTGCAGATCGTTGAATTCTCTCCGAATTAGAACGGTCTAATATACGCATATCACTGCGTGTGGGAAAGGTAAAAGACCGGTCGTAAAACTCGCGCGCGTTAGGTTCAATGTCCCAAGGCGGCTGATGCCGACACAGGCAAACATGAATCACGCAAAAACATGCTCGTTTGAGCGGGACTCACGTATAGCGATGCAAGCATCCCAGCGATCGACGCGGGCGTCGCGTCTTTCGTTGCCTGAACAATTCCGTTCTGGCTGCGTTCATAATTACGAGCGCTAAATGGGACCGACGTTTAGGAGGTGACATACATGAAGAAGATCATTTCAATCAGCCTGCTGCTCGCGTCGCTGATACCGGGCGCAGCACTGATGCCGGGCACAGCACTGGCCCAGGGCGTAGAGCTCTATCTCGATGACGGTGGGCCAAGATATGACGATGGCCGACGCTATTACGACGAGGACTACGGCGACGACTATTATCGCGACCGCTACTATCGCGACCGCCAGTATCGCGATCGCCGCGCCCAGCGCCGCATTTGCACCCCGCAACGCGCTTTGGCTATAGCGCGGGCCGAGGGCTTGCAGGGCGCCAGAGTCGGTCGAACCACCAATCAATGGATCGAAATTAGAGGGTCGCACCGTCGCACGATCGTCTTCGGCCTTCAGCCCAACTGCCCGGTTCGCGGCTACAACAACTGGTAAAATGCATTGCGGGGCTTTCCGTCGACGGTTGGGGCGATCTCCGCCCCAACCCGGCGGCCCGCTATCTCAGGCCCCGCCCCCGGCTGAAAACGGGGGGCCGGCCCGGACGGTGAACCTCGTCAGGCGTTCATGGACGGACGATACTGGCGCTTTTCAAGCACCGTGACAGCGTGAAGGTCTGTGCTCCCTCACGAGGTTTCGGCCTCGCACCCTGTGAACCTCCCAAGCAGTTTTTTTCCCTATTTCCCGCCGGAGCTTTGCCCGGCCGGCTTACAGCCGTTCGTCTCATGGAGATGGCGCGCTGCATCAGGCTGACGAGAGAGCGCACCCTGCGCGGCCAAACGGATCGCCCCCACCCTGCGCCTGGAGCGCTGGCCGGGCGGTCCCATTCGGCATCGACCCTGCGGCGCAAGATTGCGAGCGCCATGCCGCCCCCAACAGATCGACCGTCTCGGCATCTGTGAATTTGCTTCCTAATACCTGCGAACCCGGTCTGCCTACCGGCGATCCACGGGCTGACCTATTTCTCTGTCCACCCTCGACGCAGGCAGGGCCTGCCCCATTGATCAGCAAAGGACAGTGAAATGGCACTCAAGGACATTCTTCCCGGCACGCTCGGCTTCGGCGCCGCACCGCTCGGCAACATGTTCCGCGATATCCCGGAACAGGAGGCGCTCGGCACCGTGGAGGCCGCCTGGGACGACGGCATCCGCTATTTCGACAACGCCCCCTTCTATGGCGCCGGCCTCGCCGAAATCCGCATGGGCGAATCGCTGGCCGGCCGTCCGCGTGACGAATACGTCATCAGCACCAAGGTCGGCCGGGTCATCCTCGACGAGATCGAGGATGTCAGCGCCCGCGATCTCGGGGAAAAGGGCGACGTCTTCCGCTATGGCCGGCCCAACAAGATCGTCAACGACTATTCCTATGACGCGACGCTGCGCTCGATCGAAGACAGCCTGAAGCGCCTGAAGACCGACCGGATCGAGATCGCCTTCGTCCACGACGTCGCCCAGGATTTCTACGGCGACGAATGGCTGGATGTGTTCGAGACCGCCCGCAAGGGGGCGTTCAAGGCGCTTGACCGGCTGCGCGACGAGGGCGTGATCAAGGCCTGGGGCCTCGGCGTCAACCGTGTCGAGCCGATCGAACTGCTGCTCGCGCTCGAAGGCCCCCGCCCCGACGGCTTCCTGCTTGCCGGCCGCTATACCCTGCTCGATCACGACCGCGCCCTGCAGCGCGTCATGCCTGTTGTCGCCGAACGCGGCCTCGGCATCATCGTCGGCGGCCCCTATAGCTCGGGTGCCCTGGTTGGCGGACCGAACTTCGAATATGCCCCGGCCACGCCCGCAATCCTTGCAAAGGTCGCGCGCATCAAGGCGATCGCCGACCGCCACGGCATCAGCATGAAGGCCGCGGGTCTGCAATTCGCGCTCGCCAACCCGGCGGTCGCCGCCGTCATCCCCGGCGCCAGCCAGCCGAGCCGCATTGCGGAAGACCGCGCGGCGCTGAACGAGGTCATTCCCGCCGATTTCTGGCGCGAACTCAGGGCAGCCGGCCTGGTCAATCCCGCCGCTCCCCTGCCGATAGCCTGAGCGAGAGCGTGAACTGTGCCCGCCCGCTATCTTGCGGGCGGGGCAGCCGCTACCGGATCCTCCGCCAGAAAGCGCTGCAGGCGCGGCACGGCAAAATCGAGGAACGCGCGCACGCGCGCCGGCAGATGCTGGGCACCGCGATAGAGCGCATGAATTTCATCAGCCTCGGCAATGGCGCTGTCGGCAAGCACCTCGACGAGTTCTCCGCGGGCGATCGGGCCGCGGACGTGATAGTCGGCGATCCGCCCGATCCCGACGCCTGCCATCGCCATGCGGCGGATGGTTTCGCCGTGATTGGTCAGAAGCGAGCCGCTCAGCATCCGCTCGACGATCCGCCCGCCCTCGCGCATCGGCCAGACGGGGTTTGCCCGGCGAAAATTGAACCCCAGGCAATTATGCCTCAGCAGATCCTCCGGCGTTTTCGGCACGCCCCACCTGGCGAGATAGGCGGGTGAAGCGACGATGCGCCTTTTTGTCGTGCCGATCTTGCGCGCCACCAGATTGGAATCCGGCAGGCGCCCGACCCGGATCGCGACATCGGTCCGTTCGAGATAGAGGTGGACCACCTCGTCGGACAGCGAGAGGTCGATGACGATCTTCGGATAGGCTTCAAAGAAAGCGGGCAGGATCGGCTCCAGCGCCGCCGTGCCGAAGCTGACGGACGAACTCACCCGGATCAGCCCCTCGGGTGCTGCACCTCCTTGGGCGATCTGCTGCTCGGTCTCGTCGAGATCGGCAAGCAGCCTCTGGCTCCGCTCGTAATAGAACGCGCCTTCATCCGTCAAAAGCAGCCGCCGCGTCGAACGCTCGACCAGGCGGATGCCGAGCCGAGCTTCCAGCCGTTGAATGAGCTTGGATACGGTCGACGGCGTCATCATGAGCTGCCGCGCCGCCTCGGAAAAACTGCCGGCCTCGACCACCTGGACAAAGACCATCATCTCGCCTGCGCGGTTATCCATGACGCCACCCGGTTCGAATTCGAAAACCCGCCGTCAGGCTATCGCGGAAACCTCGACCTGTCGCCCTGTCCCGTCATGCCGGTACGAACGGCCGGAGAGCCTCGACCAGTTCGGTGGTGCCGTAGCAAACCTCGCCCTGCGGCTCGATGTCGATCAGCCCGCCTTTGTTGTGCGCGTCGTAGAGATCGACCAGGAGCCCGGCGGTGCTCGCGCTCACAGCCCGCTCAAGCGCCGCCTGCCAATGCTCGCGCCGCACGGCCTGAGCGGTGATCGTGCGGCCCAGCAACTGGCTGAGGGCGCCGGCAACATCCGCGGCACTATAGCGGCGCGGTCCTTCGGCGTGAACGATACGCTCGACCTTTTCCATGCTCGGGCGGCGCAGGAGGTCGGCTGCCGATCGGCCCACATCGCCGGTCGAAACGGCGGCAAATGTCCGCTCGACCGGGTGGTGCAGGCTCGGCAGAATGCCCGTCGCGATCGCCGTGGGGATACTGCGGGCCCAGCCCTCCATATGCTCCGCCGAGCGCAGGAACACCTTGGGCATGGCGAGCTCGCGAAGGCGATCCTCGAAGTGACGGAACACAGTGGGCATGCCGATATCTTCGTCGACATGGGCGCCGTAGTCGGAGATCGCCAGCACGCGTTCCGGCCCTGCGCGCGCAATCGCCTCGGCCATGTTCGCCGTCATCCGGCGCATTTCAGCTCTGGCGTCCTCGGCTCTGAGCGGCGGCGGCAGGATGATCTGCACGGCTTGCGCACCCGCGAATGCCTGACGGAGTGCCGCCGGGTCCTGCAAATCGGCGAGCGCGACGTCACAACCGATCGCGCGCAATTTGTCCGCCCTGGCCGCGTCGCGCAGCACCGCCCTGACCGGCAGGCCCGCCGCGCGCAGTGCCGATGCCGTTGAAAAGCCCACCTTTCCGGCGGCCCCGAGGATAACAAACATGATCTCGTTCCTTGCTGAAGATCGGCAAGTTCTAGGGACCGCGAGGGCCCTCGTCGCACAGATTCGGCCAGGATTTTGCAGCTTCGGTCAGATTTCGGCCGCGCGTCGCATGATCTCGCCAGGCGTCTCGCCCAGAAGCCGGCGCATCGTTGAAGCCATATGGCTTTGATGGGCGAAGCCGGCGGCGACCGCAATCTCGCTCGCCGGCATCATCGTCGTGGTCATCAGCGCACGGGCATGCTCGACGCGGCGGCGGATCACATATTGGTGCACCGGCAGGCCGGTGCTGTTGCGAAAGAGCGTCTTCAGCCGCGTGGCGCTCAAGCCCGCGACCGCGGCAAGGTCGGCAAGATGAAGCCTCTTGTCCAGATGGGTCTCGATGAACTCGGTCAGAACCCGCAATTGCCGCGCCGAGAGTTTCGGTTCGCTCCGCCCTTCCGGCCGTTGCGGTCCGCCCGTCGCGGTCTCGATCAGCCGCACGGCAAGCGCATTGGCAAGAAGGTCGATATAGAGCGGATCGGATGGCGTGTCGGCCTCCAGATCCGCCTTGATCGCCCAGCCGATCGCTTCGAGCCTGGTGTCACGCAGCTGCAATTGCGGCATCAATTCCACCCTGTCGCCATGCCGCCCGAGGTCGGCCGCGACCCGGTCGAGCAGCGATCGCGAGAAACTGAGCCGCAGGATCCGGCAGTCGGCATCATCCTCCCAGGAACCGTCGACGCCGGCCGGAATGATGTCGATATCGCCCGGCTTCTGCACCCGCCGCATGCGCCGACCGCCGCATTGGCAATCGGCGTTGACCGGCGGACCGAAATGCATGCCCAGACGGTGCATCTCGCCGCCCGGCACATGCACCCGGCCGCGCGGAATATGGATGAAGTCGGCCGAAAGCACGTTCCATGCCCGCCCGGCACTGGTGAGCAGGATCTGTGGCGATGGTTGAATGGAAGAAAGTGACATGACCTGCTGCGACCTGGACCTCGGCATGGGGTGGCCATGCTACGTCGCAACAGGCGGCTTAACAACGGCGGGCGCGCAGTTGATCGCCACCTTTGCTTCCGCTGCCAGATCAGGCTTCCGTTGCTCCATCAGAACGGGTTGATATAGTTGGTGATCGCGATCTGGCGCAAAAGCACCCGGCGGATCACATGCGCCGCCTTTACCCGGTCGGTGAATACAGCGGCAACCCCTGCCGCGCCCGCGGGCAGCCTTGCGGCAAAGGCCTCGTCATCCAGCCTGATCCGCACGATGAAGGGTGCGGCCGATACCGCCTCCGGCGCCACCGCCGTGCCGGAGACGCGCGCCTGCCCGGAGGCGATCGCCTGCAGTCAGAGGAACGGGAAGGTCGCAACGCCGAGTTTGCCAACTGACCGTTAGCTGGCATCGGAGGGCGGCGGGCGAGCTTTTGCCCGCTTGTCCTGCTCGCTGGCCCGCCCCCTCATCGCCCTGGTGATCTTGATCAAAGTCAAGGAAATCCCCGCAGCGCCGTGCGATTGTTTCCGTGCAGTAGCTCAGTCTTTCGCGAAGCGGCCGTGCCGCACGGAGGGGAAAGCGATGAGAAACAAGTCTGCCAAATTGATCCTTGCAAGCATTCTGAGCCTTGGCCCGGCGCTCCCGGCAGCCGCACAGGAACATAACGACACCGGCACGCTGGACACGGCCAAGGCCGAAAAGGCTTTTGCCGCCAAGCCGCTCTATTCGCCCTACGCAGGCCGCAATTTTCCGACCCGCCCCCTGTTCGGCGACACGCATCTTCACACCGGAGCCTCATTCGACGCCGGCGCGTTCGGGGCGCGGCTGACGCCGCGCGACGCCTATCGCTTCGCCCGCGGCGAAGAGGTCATGGCGTCGAGCGGCCAGCCCGCCAAGCTGTCGCGCCCGCTCGACTTCCTGGTGGTCTCCGACCACTCCGACAACATGGGCATGTTTCCGGACCTCTTCGCCGGCAAGCCGGAGGTTATCTCCGATCCGCAGGCCAAGACCTGGTACGACATGATCAAGTCGGGCCAGGGCGGCAAGGCGGCGATGGAAATCATCGTCGGGTTCAGCGAGGGCACCCTGCCGCAGTCGATGATCTACGGGCCCGACACCCGCCCCTACAAGAACGCCTGGCAGGACACGATCAAGGCGGCCGAGGAATATAACGAGCCCGGCCGCTTCACCGCCTTCATCGGCTACGAATGGACATCGAACACAGCGGGCAACAACCTGCACCGCAACGTCATCTTCCGCGACAATGCCGACAAGGCGAACGAGGTCTTGCCCTACACGACGCTGAAGCCGCTCGGCAGCGACAATCCGCGCGACCTGTGGAAGTGGATGCAGGCCTACGAGGACAAGACCGGTGGCAGTGTGCTGGCGATCGCCCACAACGGCAACCTGTCCAACGGGCGCATGTTCCCGATGATCGAATCCTTCACCGGCAAGCCGGTGGACAAGGACTATGTCGAGCAACGCGCCCGCTGGGAACGGCTCTATGAGACAACCCAGACCAAGGGCACCGGCGAGGCGCACCCGGCGCTCGCGCCCAATGACGAGTTCGCAAACTTCGAGATCTGGGACTTCGGCAACCTCGATGCCAGCGAGCGCAAGACGCCGGACATGCTCGAATTCGAATATGCGCGCTCGGCGTTCAAGAACGGCCTCAAGCTCGAGGCTCAACTCGGCACCAATCCCTACAAGTTCGGGTTGGTGGGCAGCTCGGACTCGCATACCGGTCTGTCGGCCATGGAGGAAGAGAACTTCTTCGGCAAGACGACCCCCCAGGAACCGAGCCCGGAACGACTGACTGCAACCTTCGTCAAGAACCCTAAGACCAACATAACGGTGATGGACTGGGAGGTCGGGGCGTCTGGCTACGCAGCCGTCTGGGCGGTGGAAAACACCCGCGAGTCAATCTGGGACGCCATGCAGCGCAAGGAGACCTATGCGACAACAGGACCGCGCATGCTCGTGCGCTTCTTCGGCGGCTGGGACTTCGAACCGGCCGATGCCGAAGGCCGCAATCCCGGCGCCATCGGCTATGCCAAGGGCGTGCCCATGGGTGGCGATCTGACGGCGGCGCCTGAGGGCAAGGCACCGACATTTCTCGTTGCCGCGCTCAGGGACCCGATCGGCGCCAATCTCGATCGTTACCAGGTCGTCAAGGGCTGGCTTGACGACAAGGGCGAGACGCACGAACAGGTCTACGATGTCGCCTGGGGCGGAGACCGCAAGCCGGGCCCGGACAGCAAAGTGCCGTCTGTCGGCGATACGGTCGACATCGAGAACGCCACATGGACCAACACCATCGGCGCGCCCGAGCTGATCGCCGTCTGGAAGGACCCGGAGTTCGACCCGAAGCAGAAGGCCTTCTACTACGGCCGCGTCATCGAGATCCCGACGCCCCGGTGGACGGCCTATGACGCCAAGCGTTTCGGGACGAGGCCGCTGGAAGGCACGCGCATGACCGTGACCGAGCGCGCCTACACCTCTCCGATCTGGTACACGCCATAATCCGGGAGATGGATGACCGCATGCGGGCGGACGCACGAAGACCATGCGCCCGCCGCCCTCCGTCAAGCGAGCGAGCACGGCCATGCTGAAACGCATCTTACGAGAGCCGCTGGTCCATTTCCTGGCACTTGCACTTTTGATTTTCGCCGCGCACGGCCTTCTGCGCACCGGCGCCGATGCGCCGGAAAAAATCGTCGTCAGTGCGTCGAAGATCGAGCAGATGGCAAAGGTCTTCACCAAGACCTGGCAGCGCTCGCCGACGGCGGACGAGCTGAAAGGCATGATCGACGACTATGTGAAGGAAGAAATTCTGGTCCGCCAGGCGCTGGAACTCGGGCTCGACCGGGACGACACGGTCGTGCGCCGCCGCCTGCGCCAGAAAATGGAGTTCCTGAACGCCGCCGACGCCGTCCCCGTGACGGTCACCGATCCGGAACTGGAAGCCTATCTCGAGGCCAATCCGGCAACCTTCGCCACCGATGCGAAGCTGGCATTCGAGCAGGTGTTTCTCAATCCCGCCCGGCACGGCGACACGATTGCTGAGGACGCCGCCGCCTTGCTCGCGGAGCTCCGCAGCAACGAAATGGCCGACCCTGCTTCGCTTGGCGATGTCTCCCTGCTTCCCGCGGCAGTTCTGCTCACAAGCAAGGCGGCGATCGACCAGACCTTCGGCGGCGACCTTGCGGACGGGCTCGAAAAGGCTCCGCTCGGTCAGTGGACGGGGCCGATCGCCAGCAGCTTCGGCCTCCATCTGGTCCGGGTGTCCGAGCATGCGCCGGGCCGGGTGCCGCAACTCAAGGACGTCCGCGACGAAGTGGCAAGGGAGTGGGAAAACGCCAAGCGTGCCCAACTTGAGCAGCAACGCTTCGGTGAATTGCTCGCTCGCTACCAGGTGAGCGTCGAAGCCGCCACCGCTGCAGGAGACAACTGATGAGACCGCTTGGCGCGCTTCTCGCCTTGCCGATCCTCCTGCTGCTCGGCGCTTCCGCTATCGCTCATGAGGTTCGGCCGGCATATCTCGACATACGCGAAACGGCGCACGACACCTTCGCCGTTCTCTGGAAGGTGCCGGCGCAGGGCAGGATGCGGCTGGCGCTCGACGCGCATCTGCCAAAACAGTGCATCGAAAGGGCCACGCCGATCCGGTGGTTCGAAGGCAGCGCCTATCTGGAGCGGTGGACCGTCGACTGCGCGGGGGGATTGCGGAATGGCACGATCGTCATCGACGGGCTCAAGGCCACGCTGACCGAAGCACTGGTGCGCATCGAATACGAGAATGGCGGCACCGAGGTTGGGCGCCTCATGCCCGAGGCGCCCACCTTCACTGCGGCCGGCACCCAGCCCAGTCTTGAAGTGGCCCGGACCTATTTCCTGCTCGGCGTCGAGCACATACTCCTGGGTTTCGATCATCTGATCTTCGTGCTCGCGCTCATGTTGCTGATCCATGACCGCTGGATGCTGTTCAAGACGATCACGGCCTTCACCGTCGCCCACAGCATCACGCTTGCCGGAGCGTCGCTCGGCTATTTCAGCCTTCCCCAGAAGCCGGTCGAAGCAACGATCGCCCTCAGCATTGCCTTCGTCGCAAGCGAACTGCTCAAGGCCAGACCGAACGAAGCGCGCCTGTCGGAAACCTATCCCTGGGTCGTCGCCTTCGCCTTCGGCCTGCTGCACGGTTTCGGCTTCTCCGGCGCGCTGAAGGAGATCGGATTACCGCAATCGGATGTGCCGCTGAGCCTCTTGACCTTCAACCTCGGTGTCGAGGCGGGACAGATCATCTTCGTTGCCGCGGCTCTGGCGGTTGCCTGGGCGGGGCGCGCGGTGGTTGGTTACCACGCCGCCTTCGCGCGCCGGGCAATCGCCTACGGCATCGGCACCAGCGCGATGCTCTGGTTCATTCCCAGGATCGCCAGCCTGGCAGCCTGAAGCGCGGCGCTCTTGCGCGACATGCAGCCAAGCAAAGTTCTACAGCGACCTTTGCGCGTCTGATAAGACGCGCGGCGCCGTAGAGCCCGGCAATCGAGTTGAGCCGTCCGCACCACCCCATGAACACCGACATCTGCCCGAAGGGCCGCTCGCCTCACCCCGCCTGCTGCGCCCCATGCGCGTGGATCACCGCATCGGCCTCCTTGCCGTAGAGCTCCTCGAAATGGTCGAAGCTCTTGGAAAAGTAGCCGATCCCCTGCGTGGCCGCCCGCAGTGCCCGGGCGAGATCGTCGAGCGCCGATCCGGGCACCAGTGCGCGAAAGATGTCCCAGCCCTTGGCGGTCTCGTCGCGGTCGAAGCCGAGCACCTGGCCCTTGTAGGTGGAGACAATCGGCACCAGGCTGCCGGAATAGATCGAGGGGATGTGGATCTCGATGCGGATGACCGGCTGCATCAGCACGGCGGAGGCCTGCGACAGCGCCTGGCGCACGCCCATCTTGGCCGCCGCCCGAAAGGCGAAGTCGTTGCTGTCGACCGAATGGTGCTGGCCGTCGGTCAAGGTCACGCCGACATCGATCACCTGAAAGCCGAGCGGGCCTTTCTCCATCGCCTCCCGCGCCCCGGCCTCGATCGCCGGGATGAAGTTGCGCGGCACCGCCCCGCCCTTCACCGTCTCGGCAAAGGAGAAGCCGGTGCCGCGCTCGTTCGGGTGCACGCTGAGCTTGACGTCGGCAAATTGCCCGGCGCCACCCGTCTGCTTGCGGTGGCGATAATGCACGTCGGAGGGTTTCAGCACCGTCTCGCGATAGGTCGGGCTCGGTGGCTTGTCGGTGACGCCGACGTGGAAGACGTCGGCGAGCGTCTTGCAGAGATCGCGCAGGTGCATCGGCCCTTGCACGCAGACGAGCTGGGCGCCGGTTCCCTCCTCCTGCATGACCGCAAGCCCGCGGTCGGTCTCGGCGAGTTTGGCGAGCGTGCCGGAAAGCTTGGTCTCGTCGCGCTCGCTGTCCGGCACCAGGATGCGCTCCAGCATCGGCGTCGGCGGCACCGTCCAGTCCGGCGCCTCGGCCGTGCTATTGCCGGCAAGCAGCGCCGGCACCGGCAGATGCTCGGATTTGACCGCCGCGATGATCGCGCCCGCCTCCGGCGTGGCGTTTGGCAGCGGTTTTCCGGTCGCCGGGTCCTGCAGCGAGCCGAGGCTGCCGCCGCCGAGCGTTGCGCCCTGCTTGATCCCCGATGTCAGCGCCCGCACCAGCACGGTCTTGCCGACATTGGCGCGGTGGTAGGCATGGAAGCTGACAGCCGAAAGGGTGGTTTCGGCAATCGAGCCGGCCGCAGCCAGCCGGTTTCGAAGCGCATCGACAGCGGGCGCCTCATGGCGCAGCGCCTTCATCAGCCGCATGATGCCATTGGCATGGCTCGCCGAGCCGACCAGCACCGGGATGATCCGGTTTTCCTTAAGCAGCCGCGTGGAGATCGCGTAGATCGTGTCGCTTGCCGGTGCCCGATCTTCGATCAGCTCCTCGAGCAGCCAGTCGTCGAACTCGGAGAAATGTTCCAGCAGTTCGGTGCGCGCCTCCTTCTCGCGCTCCATCACCGTATCGGGGATCTCGATCAGCGCCGAGGTCTGGCCTTCGCGGTAGCGCCAGGCGCGCTCGGAGATCAGGTCGCAGGTGCCGACAATCTTGTCGCCTTCGCGGATCGGCACCTGGCGCAGGAGCAGCATGTGGCCGGAATAGTCCTGGAGCGCGGCGATCACGTCACGCAGCCGCGCCCGCGGCTCGTCCATGCGGTTGATGAAGAGAATGCAGGGCGTGCCCGAGGCCTCGATCACCTTGAGATAGGGCGCGGCCAGCACCGCCTCCTCCGGCGCCGGCGAGACGCAGAGCACGCAGGCATCGCTGGCAATCAGCGCATGCTGCGCGTGGCCAAGCGCCTCGGTTCCGCCGGGTGCATCGAGCGCGCACCAGGGTTCGCCGCCAAACTCGAATTCCGTGAGGTTCAGTCCATAGGGCGAAACAGCTTTTCTGGAGGCCCCCTCCAGACCGGCCAGCTTTTCTGCCAGCGTGGTTTTTCCGGTCTGTGAGGGCCCAAGTACCGTGAAGCAGCGCATCGGCGATCCTCCCCTGTCGCGATTGCCAGAAGGCGCCGAGCGTTGCGACGCCCTTACTCTATTAATTCTAGGGCAGCTTTTGCGCTTTCAATGGCTATGCGCAAATTCGGCACAGTTCCGGTGCCCGCTGCGTCGACAATCGGCGTCGCCGGATGCCCATAATCTGATTGTCAATTTAAACCGGTTGTGAAATTATATCATTGTCGAGATCGACAATCGAAAGCGCGGCGCTAGTTCTATCGAAGCGCCATCCATTCATTGGAACCGTCCGAGCCGGAGACCGTCCGCATGTCCCTCACGCTTTACCAGCATCCGCTTGCGTCCTTCTGCCATAAGGTGCTGATCGCGCTTTACGAGAACGATACCCCCTTCAAGAGCAGCCTTGTCGATCTGCTCGATCCTGAGGAAGCGGCCCGCTTTGCAGCACTCTGGCCGGTCGGCAAGATGCCGGTTCTGACCGACAGCGCCCGTAATGTCGTGATGCCCGAAACCTCCATCATCATCGAATATCTCGACCGCCACTATCCCGGCCGCCAGCGGCTGATCCCCGACGATCAGGATACGGCCCTCAAGGCGCGCCTCTGGGATCGCTTCTTCGATCTCTACATCCATGTGCCGATGCAGAAGATCGTCACCGATACGCTGCGTGCATCAGGCGAAAACGACCATCGCGGCGTCACCGACGCCCGCGCTTCCCTTGCCGTTGCCTATGGCATGGCCGACAAGCATTTCACTGAGAACACCTTCGCCGCCGGCGATGCCTTCAGCCTTGCCGATTGCGCGGCCACGCCTGCGCTCTTCTATGGCGGCATCGTCGAGCCCTTCGATGAGAAATACCCGCATCTCGCAGCCTATTTCGAGCGCCTGCTTGAGCGCGCCTCCGTGCGCCGCGTGCTCACCGAAGCGCGGCCTTATTTCCATATGTTTCCCTACCGGAACCTGATGCCCGAGCGGTTTTTCGAGATGTGAGCCAAGCGCTAGAAACACAAGGGGATACAGGGAGATAGAGCGCCTTCGTGAATCGATATGGGAAAGACGCGGTGACGCCTTCCACCGCCCCGTCCGCTCCTGAAAGCGCCAGCATGAGCGAAGCTTGCCCCTCTCCTCGGGGTTAACCCGAGGACTAACCCTCTCCCCGTCTGCGGGGGGAGGGAACGTGCCCCTTCGCAGCGTTGTCGAGCGGAGCCGCCGTCAGAGAAAAATCGAAGATGCTTGCTGTTGAGACGAGCGGTTGCCACATGTCCCTTCTCCCCGCCCGCGGGGAGAAGGTGCCGGCAGGCGGATGAGGGGCTTCCCTCTATAGTCGATGCTACTTCACCTGCGCCGGCGGCGTGCCGATGGGGAAGGCGATGGTGACGAAGCCGGCGGAACCCTCCGGCCGGTTCTTGGCGCCGAATTCCTGGAAAATCTTCAGCGTCAGAGAGACCGGCGTCTCGGCCATCTTGAAATTGTAGCCCATGGTGCCGCCGATTGCGGCGATACGGCCCTTGAAGTCGCCGAGGCTTGCACCGGGACCGCTGTCGCCCGTCACCTGCTGGTAGAAGTAGCCCGCCACGCCGGCGGAGAATTCCTGGCCGAAGTGCCTGGTAACCGCCCATTCCGCGTGGAATTCCGTACCCGTGCGATAGTCCGTCGCCGGGTTCTCGCCGTTGAAGGCGAAGCCCGCGGCACCCGAAAGGTCGAAACCGGCTTCCGGGTTGAACCAGGTGCCGGCAAGGGTGAAGTCGCCTGCCCAGCGATTGAAGGAGAGATTGGCGAGCTCGCCTTTCTGGTAGTCGCCGATCGGCACGTTGAGGCTGGCGTTCGCCGTCCAGTGGAAATCGCCTTCGTGCCAGCCGAGCACGACGCCAACCACCGGGTCGCCGATGGTGAAGATCGAGTCGCTTGCGGAGGCCGAACGGCCGGCCCTCGGCGCTGACAGCGTTGCATCGATGTCGGGGCCGCCGAAAGGCACGATCGCGGTAAAGCCGAGATTGCCGCCTTGCACCTCCTCGGGCATGACCCAGAGGCCGGTGCCGAAGACGCCGATCAGGGTCGCGTCGACTTCGCCGACGATCTGGCCGCCGAGCGGAAGCTGCTTGTTGCCCTTGAGCTCACCGACATAGAAATAGGTGTCGTTCTGAAAGTAGGTTCCGGGCGGTGCGAGAAGGCCGGCCATCGGGCCACGGGCACCGAGCAGATAGAAGCCGGCACCGTTTTCAGCCGCGTTCGCCGTCGAAGGCGCGACCACGCAACACAGGCCGGCAGCGATTGCCTATGCGGACAGCAAACTCTTGGCAACGCTCATCGAGTGACCCCCCTCATCTCTCGGCAGAGACGATAGCATTCCGCCATCTTCAAGCCAGCCCTAAGAAACAGGAGCCTCAAGAACCGCAACATCCGATTGCAGGACGGTGCAGGCATACACATCTTGCCCGCCCGGCACAGGCCGCTACCTTACCGCCTGTCGCCTTCGGTTTGTTCCACAACGGAGGCTTGCGTTTTCGTTGCTTTCCCAGCGCATCAGCAAAGGATCCGAGACCATGGAATACCGGCTGCTCGGCCGCTCCGGCCTGAAAATCTCTGTTATCACCATGGGCACGATGACGATTGGCGGCCGCGGCAAGTTCGCCGAGGTCGGCAATGTCGGCCTCAAGGACGCCCGCCGCTACGTCGATCTCTGCCTCGACGCCGGCGTCAACCTGATCGACACCGCCGATATCTATTCGACCGGCTACTCAGAGCAGATCATCGGCGAGGTGCTTGGCGGCAAGCGCAAGAACGGCGTGCTGGTCGCCACCAAGGCACGCTTCTCCATGGGGCCCGGACCGAACGACGGCGGGCTCTCGCGCCACCATCTGATCGCCGCCTGCGAGGCGAGCCTGAAGCGGCTGAAGACCGACGTCATCGATCTCTACCAGGTGCATGAATGGGATGGCCAGACGCCGCTCGAAGAAACGATGGAAGCGCTCGACAGCCTCGTCCGAAGCGGCAAGGTCCGCTACATCGGCTGCTCCAACTATTCCGGCTGGCACATCATGAAGGCGCTCGGCATCAGCGCGCTCGAGGGCCGGCAGCGCTTCGTCAGCCAGCAGATCCACTATACGCTGGAAGCCCGCGAGGCCGAATACGAACTGATGCCGATCTCGATCGATCAGGGGCTCGGCGTGCTCGTCTGGAGCCCGCTTGCAGGCGGCCTGCTCTCGGGCAAGCATCGGCCGGGCGAGACATCAGAGGGAACGCGCCAGCTCGCCGGCTGGAACGAGCCGCCGATCCGCGACGAGGCGCGGCTGTGGAAGATCGTCGACATGCTGGTGGCGATATCAGGCGAGCGCGGCGTCTCCCCGGCGCAGGTGGCGCTCGCCTGGCTGATCGGCCGCAAGGGCGTCACGTCCGTCATCATCGGCGGCCGCACGGAAGCACAGTTCAGCGACAACCTCGCCGCCGCCGGCCTGAAGCTTTCCGACGAGGAAAAGGAACTGCTCGACGCCGTCAGCCTGCCGCCGGTGATCTACCCCTACTGGCACCAGCTCCGGAGCGCCAAGGACCGGCTCGGCGAAGCGGATCTGTCGCTGCTGGGGCCGCATTTGTAGAGGAAGGTGCCCTATCCGGCTCGCCAACGCCTCTTCAGCATCATGGAGCAAGTGCCACAAGATTCCGATGAAGGCCGACGCGATCTCGTGAGGAAAACCGACCTCCCTTCTCCATTGGACCGCAACAGACCTTTGCAGTGACCGCTTCGCGGATCCTGTTCCTGTTGAAGGCGGTACTCTCGTGAAGCGTCGCTATACGACCGTCTCAGTGGTATCATGAACCAGCACGGTCGCGGTGTCGGGCAGCCGGATGGTGCATGTCGCGTCAATTGCCTGGCTTCATCCGGCGGATCTCCTGAGGGGGAGACAGCCATGGCAACTGCAAGAGCAGAGCGGCGGCTGGCCGCGATCCTGGCCGCTGATGTCGTCGGCTATTCCCACCTCGTCGAACATGACGAGGCTGGGACGGTGTCGGCCCTCAAGGTTCTGCGCCGGGAGGTGATCGATCCGCTGCTGGCCGACCATCAGGGCCGTATTGTCAAGCTGATGGGCGACGGTGCGCTCGTGGAGTTCGGCTCGGTCGTCGATGCCGTCGCGTGCGCGGTCGCCATCCAGAAGGGGGTTGCCGAGAACCAGGCCGATATCCCGACGGAGCGACGCATCATCTTCCGGATCGGCGTCAATCTCGGTGATGTGATCCATGAGGTTGATGGGGATCTCTACGGCGATGGCGTCAACATCGCGGCCCGCCTCCAGACCTTGGCGGATCCAGGCGGCATTTGCATTTCCGGCACGGCGTACGATCACCTCCCGGGCAAGCTTGACTGCGGCTATGAGTACCTCGGCGAACGCGCGCTCAAGAACATGGAGCGGCCGGTGCGACTGTACCGCCCCCTTCTGGAAAGGACGACCGCAGGAACGGTATCGCCCAGGCCCGCACTTCCGGATCGACCATCCATTGCCGTGCTGCCGTTCAACGTCATGAGCGCCGACCCGGAGCAGGACTTCTTCAGCGATGGACTCACCGAGGACATCACCACCGCGCTATCCAAGCTCAAGGGCTTCTTCGTGATCGCCCGCAACACGATGTTCACCTACAAGGGAAAGCCCGTGGATGTGCGCGCCATCGGGCGCGAACTCGGGATCCGCTATATTCTCGAGGGGAGTGTGCGCAAGTCCGGCAACCGGGTAAGGGTGACCGCGCAGCTCATCGATGCGGCCTCCGAAGTCCAACTCTGGGCCGAGAGGTACGACGGCGACCTCGGCGACATCTTCGTCATTCAGGACGAAATCACTGCAAGCGTCGTCGGCCGCATCGGGCCGGAACTCCTGGCGGCAGAGCATGCCCGCGAAAGCCCCAAGCCGCATCATGGCCTTGATGCTTGGGAATGTGTCGTGCGGGCGGTGTTCCTGTGTTCCCAGTTGTCTGAGGAGAGCAGCGGCAAGATGCTCCCCCTGCTCGATCGGGCAATCGGACTGGCTCCCGGTTATGCCCAGGCGCTCGCGATGAAAGGTTGGATTACCGTGTGGCGCGCGTTCCAGGGGTGGGAGGACATGGGACACGCCCTGGCCCTTGCCAGGGATTTCGTCCAACAAGCCATTGCCGCGGACGATAAGGAACAGTGGACTTACCTTGCGCAGGCGATGATAGCCTTTGCGACGCGTGACAATGTCCTGGCGATGGCAGCGATCAGCCAGGCTGTCGCGATCAACCCCAACTCCGCGTTTGCGCACGGCCAGTTGGGGCTTGCGCATGCCAACGGGGGCCGCGCGGCGGACGCCATTCCTTGCATCGACTACGCCCTCAGACTGAGCCCCCGCGAGGCTTTTCTCGGCGACTTTCAGTTTTACTACGCCATGGCTTATTTCCAGGGCGCGAATTACGAACTTGGATTGAGTTACGCACGGGAGGCGCATCGCTTGCGGTCCGGCCACGCGGTTCCGCTGATCATCGGCACGGCCTGTGCCGGACTTCTGGACAACCAGGAGGCTGCCACGGACTTGCTCGGACGGCTCAAGTCGCTAGTCCCTGACATCTCACGGGACGCCGTCGCAGCAACATCTTCTTTCGTTCGCGCCGAGGATCGGGCGCGTCTCATCGAGGGACTTGCCCGTGCCGGCCTGAATTGACGGGTTGGATCGACCTCGAGAACCGATCGCTCCCCATCAGAGGCACGCACGCAGGAAAATTCCGATCCAGCCGGAGCCACGGCGGTGATGTCTCTCCGGCAGCACCCCGCACAGCAAACGTCGCCATCGCCCCTTGACTTCTCGCCCAGCATCGCCATTTCATATCATATGATACACTAAGTCGCGGCATAGGAGACAAAAATGGCCAGCGCTCAACCGGCTTTCGCCCCCGATCGGCAAGCGGCCCGGCAGGAAGAGGCGGTTATCGTCAAGGCCGTGGTCAAAGCCTGCGACTTCTGGAACCTCACCAACAGGGAGGCCGCCCAGCTCTTCGACGTGCCGATCGCCACCTGGAACCGCATGAAGGCCGGTGACTTCAAGGGCAGGCTCGACCAGGACAAGCGCATGCGCGCGAGCCTGATCGTCGGCATCTTCAAGGGGCTGCGGCTCTTCTTCAACGGCCCGCTCACCTATCAATGGCCGAAGGCGGTCAATACCGGTCCGCTGTTCAATGGCCACTCGCCCGTCGATCTCATGATCGAGGGCGGCATTCCGGTGATGCTGAAGGTGCGACGCTATCTCGATGGCCTGCGCGGCGGCCTATGATATCAGAGAACGACTTCAACGAGCCGGCGACCGTCCGGCTGATCTCGACCGCCTATATTGACGAGCCCGCCGTCAAGCCGCTGGCCGACGATGACGACGAGATCGATATCCTCAACCGGCTGGAGGCGATCACCTCGGCGCGCCTCAGCCCCCTCGCCCTGCCTGTCGGCGTCGATCCGGCCGAACTGCTGAACGAGACCTTCGGCTACGGCTGGTCGCTGATCAATGCCGCCTTCTGCCATGCGCGCCCGCCGGGCAACCGCTTCAACGGCGAGGAGCGCGGCGCCTGGTATTGCGCCTTCGGCCCGCGCGCGCTTCAAACCTGCCAGGCGGAAATCGTCTATCACCGCACCCGGGCGCTCAGCGAAGCCGGCAGCTTTCACGACATCGGCCGCTACCGCGAACTGATCGCCGGCTTCACCTGCCGCTTTCATGATGCGCGCGGAGAAAAGGGAGCCGCCTATCTCGATCCCGATACCACGGTCGCCTACCCCGCCGGCCAGGCGCTCGCCGCCACCATTCTGGCGGAAGGCGGCAACGGCCTGATCTACCCTTCCGCCCGCGACCCCGAGGGCGAATGCCTCGCCGTCTTCCGCCCCGCCGTCATCCAGAACATCCGCCAGGGCCGCACCATCACCTTTCAATGGTCGGGCGCGCCCGAGCCGCGCATCCTGGACGAAGACTGATCCTCAGGAGCCGGCGGAAGTGCCGAGAGCGGCCCCGCAATGTTCCCGCAATGCAGCCTAACGACAAGGACTCGCCTTTCCGGATTCCCGCGCTAGACTTGCCGGGGGCCGGATTCGGCCTGAACAGAAACAACTTATAAATCAAATTGTTATTGACGCCTTTTCCCGGCGGAACACGCGCCACGCGTCGCGCAAATCTGCCCCTCACCCTCCCCTTTTCCCCGCCTGTGGGGAGAGGGAAACGGTAAGCGTCCCGCCTCGCCGTAGCCGGTTGAAGGCTGCGACCAGACCGTATTGGCCCGACCTGCGAACGCTAGAGATGGACACAGGCAGGCGCCACAGCGTCCCTTCTCCCCGCAGGCGGGGAGAAGGTGCCGGCAGGCGGATGAGGAGCAATCCTCACCGTGCGGATGAGGGGCAATCCTCACCGTGCGGATGAGGGGCGTGCTGCAAACGCCGCGCCGGATACCGGCACCGAGCGTCAAACACGAGGAAACGAATGACGATCACACTTTTGCCAGTCGATGCCGTCGATCCCGACACCATCCGAAAACTGGACGTGCATGAAAACCAGATGGACTTCATCGCCAGCAACGAGGAGTCGCTGCAAGAACTCGCCGAACGCCCCGAATGCGTCGGCTTTGCTGTGATAGCCGAAGGCGCCCCCGTCGGCTTCGCCATGTATGCGCTCGATCCGGATGACGGCAACCACTGGATCTACCGCCTGATGATCGACGCCCGCCACCAGGGCAAGGGCTACGGTGTCAAGGCGCTTGCCGCCCTGCTGGAACATATGGCCGGCATCCCCGAATGCGGCGACATCTATCTCGGCGTCTACCCTGAAAACACCCGCGCCCACGCCCTTTATCACCGCTTCGGTTTCCGCGAGACCGGCATGATGCTCGGCGAGGAGAAGGTGATGCGGCTGGATCGCCCATCGAAATAGCCCCTCGGAGCATCGTCCCGCTCGGCAGCGGATGGGATCATTGCGATCCCATCCACATGCCCCGCGGGGCGTTATGACGCGACTGAGGCCGCCACCGGTTTCGTCAGGCGCAGGCCGAGAACCAGCAGCCCGCCCAGCGCATAAACGACGACGACCGAAAGCCAGATCGCGCCCGGCCATTGCGCGCGAACGACGAAGTAGATGCTCGAGAACGCGAGCGGACTGATGATCGATGCCAGGCTCACGGCCGAGGCCAGCACGCCCTGGAACTGGCCCTGCTGGTTCTCGTCGACCTGCCGGGTCGCGAGCGATTGCAGCGCCGGCACGCCGATGCCGCCGAGCGCAAAGACCGGCATGATCGCGAAGATCATCCAGCCCTCGGTCGCAAAGGCCATGACGGTCAGGGCAACGCAGACGCCGGCGACGCCCACCAGAATGGCGCCGCGCTCGCCGAAGCGTTTTACGGCCGGTCCCGGGAGAACCGCCTGGGCAAACGTCTGGCAGACGCCAAAGGCGCCGAGCGATAGGCCGATCCAGAGCCCGTTCCACTGGAACGTCTCGCTGCCCCAGAGCGCCCAGCAGGTGCCATAGGCCTCGCCCGTGGCGCTGAAGATCAGGAAGAGAAAGACGATCGGCAGCACGCTCTTCACCGAGAACACCCAGCGCAGCGGCCGAAGCGGGTTGAGCGCGGCAAGGTCGATCCTCTCGCGGCTCGGTGCGCGCGACTCCGGCAGCACGAAGTACGCCAGAGCCAAATTGCAGCCGTTCAGGACCGCCGCGGCGACGAAGGGCAAACGCAGCCAGTGGTCGCCGAGCACGCCGCCGAGAACCGGGCCGATGATGAAGCCGATGCCGAACATGGCGTTGAACAGGCCGAAGCGCTGCGCACGCTTGTCCTCGGGCGTGATGTCGGTGAGGTAGGCGGTTGCGACCGACATGTTGGCGCTCGTCAGCCCGGCGATCGCACGGCCCGCAAAGAGCATCCAGAGATTGGGCGCAAAGGCGAGGAACAGATAGTTGACCGCAGCACCCGCGAGCGAGATCAAGAGCACGGGCCGGCGGCCCAGCCGATCGCTGAGCGCACCCAGCACCGGCGCGCAGATGAACTGCATGACCGCGTAGAGCGCGGTCATCGTGCCGATATAGGGCGCCACGTTGTCGGCATGGATCACGTCCTTCAGCAGCGAAGGCAGGATGGGAAAGATGAGGCCGATGCCCACGGCATCGAGCACAATGGCAGTAAAAATGACGATGAGGGATTTCTTCATGATGCGTTCCGATCAACGCAAGCACGCCCACGCCAAGAGGCGCCGATGCCTTGCGATTGGGTGACCTGACGATGCAGGCGATAGGTTTTGGGAAACGCTGGCCGATCCGTGCTCAAACGGCAGGGATGGCGTGTGCTTGACTGCCTGGACGTGGATTCGTCCACCTGTTTACTCCGCCACTGAGCGGATCAAGGGAAGCAGTCGCTTTTCGCGATGGCATGCAATTAACACCGGATGGCGGGACGCGGCAAGCCCCACGTTTTTGCGGAAGCAGAAGCGCGCCGCGCTCAGCACCGGCAAATGGTCAACAGGGCCTTTTTCGACTACAGTTGCGGCAGAAACCACGACATTCGTCAGAGCGGACAAGTCCTTGAGCCCGGCCCGACTGTGGCCTCCCTTTCGGTGGCCGCGGAACTCGGGACGGAGCGCCCGCTTTCCGATGCAGAATTCGTGAGTGGAGCGCAGCGATGGAACAGAACTCCGAGATCGGCCCGGCCGAAGCTGACGACTTTCCTGCCATTCGATCCTTGTGCAACGGCTTCCTCGACTGGTGCCGATCGCGCTATGGCGAAAACGCCTGGTTCGTCGACCGGTACTACACGCCGGAACAATGGGCCGCACTCCTGGACAGCCTGCCGAAAATCCATTCGGCTCCAGATGGGGAGATTCTTGTTGCCCGCCTGAACGGAAAGGTGGTCGGCTGTGTGATGATGCAGCGGATCGACGAACGTACATGCGAGATGAAGCGAATGTTCATCAGCCCGGAGGGCCGAGGCTTGGGGCTGGGCCGCCGTCTCGCCGAGGCCCCCGTGCGCGTGGCTGCCGAGCGGGGCTATGCCGCCATGCGGCTGGATACCGGCCGCAACCACGATGAGGCGTTGAGCCTCTACCGCTCCCTGGGATTCCAGGAGATCGCACCCTACTACAAAGCACCTCCCGAACTGCGCAACCATCTCATCTTCATGGAAGCCCCTCTGGCCGGGTAGTCGCGTCCCCCCTCGCGATGTGTCTTCGCAGTGGCAGAGCAAGGTTGCAGAACAGTGTCGAAGCCTGCCTCATCGAGCCATGTTGAGCTCGGAGACCGGCATGGAGATGGTGCAGCGCAGGCCATTCGGCCCAAGGGCGAAGCTCGTTCTCGCCTCAAGCTGGTAGGGCAGCGCCCGCTCGATCAGTTCGCGCCCGTGCCCGATGCCCTCGCCGGCACCGGTTGCCGGCGGCATGCGCACGCCGCTTTCGTGCCAGTCGATGTGAAGCCAGAGCTTTTGATCCTGCCCGGCCTCGACATGCCAGCGAACGGAAAGTGCTGCACCGGCCTGACCCAAGGCACCGTACTTGACGGCATTGTTGGCCAGTTCATGAAGGGCCATGGTCAGCGTTTGCACCGTCGACGAACGCAGCTTCACGCCGCTGGGACCGTCCAGCCGCACACGCCCCATATCCGCATCCACCGCCGCCAGTTCTGCCCGGAGCAGCTCATCGAAGGTGACCCGCTGCTGGTTGGCCAGGCGCGACAACAGGCCCTGGACCCTGGCCAGCGCCGACAGGCGGCTGCGAAAATGCGCGCTGAAATCCGGCAGGTCCTTGGCTCTGCGGGCGGTGGTTTCGGCAACGGCCCGGACAACCGCCATGAGGTTTCGGGTGCGATGCTGCAGCTCGGCAACCAGCGCCTTCTGGCGGTCTTCCCATTGCCGCCGCTCGGTGGTGTCGGTCATCGCGCCCACCATGCGGATCGCCTGCCCGCCTTGATCGTAGAAGAAACGGCCGCGGCCGTGCAGCCAGCGAACGGCGCCATTCGGATGCAGGGTGCGAAACTCCGTGACGAACTCTGTGCGGGCCTCCCGCGCGTGCTGCAGCAAGGCCTCGGTCTCCGCCCGGTCATCCGGGTGGATGCGCGCGGACCAGTTTTCATAGCTGGGCGTCACCTCGTCCACCCCGTAACCCAGCATGCGAAAATACTCGTCGCTCCAATGCACCTCTCCGGTTAGGACATTCCAGTCCCAGAGCCCCAGACCGCCGACCTCCACCGCCGTCCGCAACCGTTCCTCGCTCGCCCGAAGCGCCGTCTCCGTCTTCTCGCGCTCGATCAGGTCGGCCGCCTGTCGTGCCAGCACGTCGAGGAGACGCAGTTCCCGCTCCTTCGGTCGGTGCACATGCGCCCAATGGGTCGACAACATCCCGATGAGCGTTCCGACGCGGGAATGGAGCGGCGTGGTCTGCACGGCGCGTATCCCGCTCTGCCGGTAATGGGCCAGATCCGCCGTACCCTGCATGAACGCAGCGGTTTCGACATCCGAAACGACGACGCGCCGCCCGGTGCGCAGGGCGAGCGCGCAGGTGGAAGCCCGGTCCATGCTGACCCAATGCCAGAATTGCGCGGCCTCGTCGCTGAAGCCGCGATGGGAAAGCAGGCGTAGCTCTCCAGCGGCGCCCCGGTCGGCATCCAGCATCTGCAGGCTGGCGAATTGCGAGCGCATGATGGCGGCCGCACCATCCAAAATGGTCTCGTAGACGGCCTGCGGTCGCCCGTCCTTGATCAGTTCGAGGCTGATGGCCTGCAGCCGCTCGCTGTCTTCCAGCTCGGCCTTCATCTGTTCCGGGCCTTGATGGTGTGCAATGGTCATCGAGGCGCTCCCTTCCCGACGAGACACCCAAGGGCGCAGCGGCAGCGGCACAAAGGACGTTGTCGCGCAAATCCGCGCCAACTGCTGGCAGCTTGCTCCGGGCCCACCCCTATCGCCTCAGTGTAATCTCCCTCTACACACCATTTCGGCGAGTGGGCTCCCTCCAGTTGCAACGGTGCGCCGGATCAGTGCGCCGCCAGCACCCGCGCCTCCACCGGTTGGTCGATGCCCTTGAGGACAAGCAGCCGGGTTCCGGCGCCCATCGTGAGCGCTGCCGCCTCGGCGGCGGTCTCGGGTGAGATCAGGATCTCGCCCGCCTCGGCCTGGGATTCGAGCCTTGAGGCCAGGTTGACCGTGCCGCCGATCGCGGTGAAATCGCTGCGGAAGCTCGAGAACTCGCCGATCTCGACCTCGCCCGAGTGGATGCCGACACCGACGCCGAGCGTCTCTCCCTTGAGGTCGTCGAACTGCAGGCTGCCAAGTGCCGCCGCGCAGAGCCGCTGGATGTCCCTCCCGGCCCGGATCGCGGCTTCCGCGTGATCCTTCCTGATAATGGGAAAATTGAAGATCGCCATCAGCCCGTCGCCCATCTGCTTGTTGACGATGCCGTCATGCGCCCAGATCGCCTGGGCGCAGCGGTCCTGAAACAGGCTGACGATTTCGCTGAGCCGGATGCGCTCGATGCGCTCGGACAAATGGGTGAAGCCGCGGATGTCGGCAAAAAGAATGGTCGCGCTTGCCGCAACGTGACTCTGCTTCTTGACGTAACGGAAGGAGCGTTCGCAGATCGTGCAGATGTTCGGGTTCATCTTGCTGCGGGTGATGCCGAAGGCACGAAACGGCAGCGCCAGCGGCCCGCGAATGGGGATCGGCATGTGCATCTGGTCCCAGCATCCGCGGCAGATCCTGGCGTCGCCGCGATTGGCCGGCTGCATGGTAGAGGCTTCGGTCATGGTCTGCATCTCCGGCTCACATGGCCAAAGGGGCGTAGACGGAGCTTCTGCCATTTGTCGCGCTTTAGCAACGGCTGGAATAACACAAGGCGCCTGCCGTGCGGCCCGGCCGTCACTCGGCAAACAGGTTCGCGGCCATGAAGTCGACGAAGGCACGGACCTTTGGCGAGAGATATCGATTGGTCGGCCACAGCACGCGGAATGTGCCCGTTTCGCGAAGGCAATCCTCCAGCAGCGATACCAGCTTGCCTTCCGCCAGTTCCGACGACACGGCGAACGGGGGCAGACAGGTGATGCCGAAGGATCGCTCCGCCAGGAAGATCAGGGGCTCGAGTGTGCTCGCAACCGTGGTCACGGGCAGATCGAGCTTGACCTCGTGCCCGTGACGAAAGAGCGGCCAGGGTTCGAGGCGGCCGGAGTTCGCGTACCGGTGATGGAGGCAGCGATGCCCGAGCAGGTCTTCCGGCACCTTCGGCCGACCGTGCGCGGCGAGATACTCCGGAGCCGCGACGATCCTGTGCCGGAACGTCCCGAGCTTGCGGCTCATGAGCCGCGTATCCTTGACCTCGCCTGTTCGGATGACGGCATCGAAGCCCTCCTCGATGACGTCGACCAGCCGATCGGTGAAATCGAGGTCGAGGTTGATCAATGGGTAGGCTCGCATGAAATCCGATATGGTCGGCATCAGGAGCATGCCGGCCAAGGGCAGGCTGACACGAAGCTGGCCGCGCGGTGTCGCGTGCGACCGCGACAGCTGCGCCTGGGCTGCCTCGAATTCGGATTGGATGCGGCGACAGGTATCGAGAAAGAAGCTCCCGTCCTCGGTCAGCGCCATGCTTCTCGTCGACCGATTGAAGAGACGCACGCCCATCTCGTCTTCGAGCCGCGCGATGGCCTTGCCGACCGCAGAACCCGAAAGGCCGAGCCGATGGCCGGCGGCCACGAAGCTGCCTGCCTCTGCGACCTGAATGAAAATGCTGAGCGTTCCGAGCTTGTCCATCGTCTGCCGATTGCGGAATTAATTTCCGAAGTGATGAGAATACCCGCTCGTTTATCCGCTATTTCTCCGTCGATATCCAGATGTCGTCGCGGTCGATGCGCTGCGACGTTCAAATGGAGAGCCCCATGAATACGAGCCTTACCCCCACTTTCTCAGCTTCCCCCGCTCCGACGACCTTTGTCGTCAACGTCATCCACGCTCACCCCGGCAAGCAGGAGGAAGCCTTCGCGATCATCCAGGACGTCGTGCACTACGTCGCCGAACGGAAGGAAGGCTTTTTGTGGAGCACCTTGGCGAAGAGCACGGACGGACAGACGGTCGTCAATGTCGAGGCAATCCAGGGAACCGGAAATGTCGGTGAGTTCTTCTCCGACCCGGTGTTCGTGGAGAAGTTCCGGAAGCTGGACGAGGTCTCCCGGAGCGAGTTTCACACCTACTCGGTCGGCGATCTCGTCCTGCCGAAGCGCGTATCCGTGGCCTGATCGCTGCTGCATGTTTCCCTTAGCCGTACCCGGTTAAAGGACAAAAACATGCAGCAATTCAAAGTGCTACAGCGACCTTTGCGCGTCTGACAAGACGCGCGGCGCTACTGCATGTTTCCTTTAATCGTACCCGATTAAAGGACAAAAACATGCAGCAATTCAAAGTGCTATAGCGCCTCTATCATCCCGCCTTCTTCACCGGCGGGATGACCCATGAGCCATCGAGAATGGACGGCGGGCTGTCGTCGCGCCAGTAGAGCCGCATCATCAGGATGAACTTGCCCTTCGGCGCGGGCAGCCAGTTGTTCTCCTTGTCAGCTCCGGGCGTTTCGTTCTGGATGTAGATCTCCGTCGACCCGTCGGCATTGGCCTTGGGGCTGACGCGTGCGCTGATCGAATAGCGATTGAGCGGATTGTCGACGAAGAAATAGTCCTCGTCATACATGGTGATCGACCAGAAACCGCGCACCGGCGGCAATTGCCCCTTCGGGAAGGTGATGACGTATTTGTTGGCGCCATGGTAGGCGCGGGAGAAAAGGCCGTCCTTGGATTTCAGCGACGTCGGATAGATCGCATCCTGAGGACGATTGGCGCCGAGACCGATCGCCGTGATCAGTGCACGCTGCAGGTAGCCCGTGCCGTAAATGCCGGTCTTGGTGGTAAAGCCCCAGCCATTGATGTCCTGGACGTCGCCATCGCTGAACTTGAAATGCAGCATGATGCGATGGAACGCCATGGCGGGAATGCGCGAGATGAAAGCGGCATCCAGCTTGCTCTTGTCGAAATCCTTGCCGGGCACGATGCCGATCTCGGCGAACTTGGCGACCGCTTCCGCATCCGCAGCCGTCGGCGGATTGGTCTTCATCAGTTCGCAGAGCAATGTGAAGTACTCGACCGCGTCCATGCGGTTGACCTGTTCGCGCACCGCCGTCTTCATGTCGATGGTCGGGTCGATCTTGCCCGCCGGTGGCGTCCAGTCCTTGCCATAGGCGCTGAGCGGCGAGAGCTTGCACTGATCCTGCAGCGCGTGAACCGCCGCATAGTCCTCGGGCGAGCCATCGCAATAGATGCGACCGAGGATCCAGACGACGCTCGTTGCCGACTTGTATTCGGTCACGCCGTCGGGAATGGTGCCCTGCCAGCCGGGCCCGGTGATCGCGTAGGACTGCGCCCCGTTGCCGGTCGTCCGCTTGCCCGGCACCTGAAACACCGTCGTCCAGCCGTCGAGCATCGGGAACAGGAAGTAGCGATCCTTCATGTCCGGGATCGACAGCACCCAGGGCTCCTTGCTGACGTCGACGAAGGCCGTCGTATAAAGCGTATCGGCGTTCGGCGCGGTCACGTCCTTGAAGGAAGCGTTCGGATACTCCCTAAGCTTGATGATATGCCCCATCGGCCCCTTGCTGCCCTCAGGCTGTGCCACATTGGTGACGACGCGGCGGGTCATTTCCGTCGTCACCAGCGGATAGCCGTAGATATAGGCTTCCACCGCCAACCAGAATTCGTCAGCCGCCTCGACCGGATCGATCAGCGGAGATTCCAGAGCATTCGCAGGTAAAGTTGAAACCGTTGCGAGCAGGCCAGCGCCTCCCAAAGCGACGGCACGGCGTGTCATGTCCATATTCGCCTCCCTCTTGCCCTCATGGCGACGAGAGGTTAGCACATACTAAATAATGCTACTAGGCATTGTATTTCGCGACATGTGCACCGGGTTTGCGGTGCGCAGAGTGCTCGATGAGCTGAAGCGAAGCCTTCGTTGGGGGCTACCGCTTTCAAGTGTACAGGCCGCGTCCGAGCCCGACGTCATGCCTGGTGCCTCCGTCCTCCACGCCCCCTCGCAAATCTGCAACACCAATTCAGAGTTGGCCGGCAGCGCTTGACGCCTGCAGCCGCGCGTCATTAGATTCGACGCGTACTCCTCGCCGATTAAAGGGCGCGGTACCGGAAAGAAGCCGAAGCTGGAGGTCCCAATGCACCGAGTCACTTCTCAAGAAACCCAGATCCGAATTTTTGAGAAGCTGATGGATTATGCGCACATTGAATCTGGGCATCCTCGCCCATGTAGATGCAGGAAAGACTAGCCTTACGGAACGACTGCTTTTTGATACCGGCGCGATCGACAAGCTCGGCAGCGTCGATAGCGGCAACACCCAGACCGACAGCCTTGAACTGGAACGACAGCGCGGCATAACGATTGCCGCCTCCGTCGTGTCGTTCAACCTTGGCGACCTGGTCGTCAACCTTATCGACACCCCCGGACACCCGGATTTCATCGCCGAAGTCGAGCGGGTGCTGCAAACACTCGATGCCGCCGTGGTGGTCGTCTCGGCGGTGGAAGGCGTGCAGGCGCAGACGCGCGTGCTGGTGCGCGCCTTGCGTCGGCTTGGCGTCCCTTTCCTGTTCTTCGTCAACAAGATCGACCGCCTCGGGGCGCGTCCCGCCGAGGTCATCGACGAGATCGCTAGCCAGCTCGCGGTCCGCCCTGTCGCGATGTCGGTGGCGATCGACGCCGGCAGCCGGAACGCGAGAGCGGAGGCAATCGACTTTGAAGAGGAGCCATATTTCTCCGCGCTCTCAGAAGCGCTTGCCGCCAACGACGAGACCTTGCTCGACGACTATGTGCTGGCGCCCGAGCGCCTGACCGTCGAGCGGCTGAGGACGGCGCTCGCCGCGCAGCTTGCCGCCGGCCTTCTGCATCCGGTCTATTGCGGCATCGCCATGACCGGCGTCGGTGTGAAGGACCTGATCGCCGCGATCGAGACGCTTCTGCCGAGCAAGCAGCCGGCGTCGGATGCGCCGGTCGCGGGCAGGATCTTCAAGATCGAGCGCGGCTGGGGCGGTGAAAAACTCGCCTTCCTCAACCTGACGTCGGGCACGGTGGTTGCGCGCGACTATCTCGCCCTTCCCGCCGGTGCGGCGAAGGTCACGAGCATCCAGCTCTTCGATCAGGGCCGCTTGCAAAAGGTCGATCAGTTCACGGCCGGCCGCATTGCCAAGATCGGTGGGCTCGCCCAGCCCCGCATCGGCGATCAGGTCGGGACCGGCACAAGCACCTCCGGCGGGTTTCACTTCGCGCCGCCGACGCTCGAAACCCTCGTGCGGCCGACGCGCCCCTCTGACAACACGGCGCTGTGGCTTGCCCTGCAGCAGCTGGCCGAACAGGACCCGTTCATCAACCTGCGCACCAACGACGATGCCAGCGAAATGTTCGTCTCGCTCTATGGTGAGGTGCAGAAAGAGGTGATTGAGGCCACCCTGTCCGTCGATTTCGGCCTCGGCGTCATCTTTGAGGAAAGCACCGTCATCCGCGTCGAAAGACCAGTCGGAACCGGAAGCGGCATCGAGATCATCTTCCGGGAGCCGAACCCTTTCCTTGCCACGGTCGGGCTCAGGATCGAACCGCGGCCGGCAGCAGCGGGCAACAGCTTCGCGCTGGAAGTCGACGTGGGCCAGATGCCGGCGAGCTTTTACAGGGCCGTCGAGGAGGCCGTTACAGAGACGCTGAAGGCAGGCCTCTTCGGCTGGCAGGTGATCGATTGCCACGTCGCCATGACGGCTGCGCGCCAGACATCGCCCGCCAGCACCGCCGTCGATTTTCGCAGGTTGACGCCCCTGGTCCTCGCCGCGGCGCTATCATCCGCCGGCACGGTCGTCTGCGAGCCGATCGACCGCTTCCACCTCGAAGCGCCCGCATCGACCTTGACGGCCATCCATGCGCTCCTCGCAAAGTCTGGCGCATCGACGACGGATGCGGTGATCGATGGCGGTATCGCCAGGCTGACGGGGATCGTGCCATCGGTAATCGTCCAGAGCGTCCAGCGACAATTGCCGGGGCTCACGAGCGGAGCCGGCGTGCTTGAAAGCACGTTCGATCACTACGCGCCGATCTCAGGCGCGCAGCCGTCCCACCCCCGATTGGGCAGCAACCCCTTCGATCGGGCCGATTATCTGAGGAGCTTGCGGTGAGGCTCGAAGGACCCGTTTGCCCGGCGAATAATGCGGAGGTTTCGCTTTCCCCGCTTGGCGCGGGGAAGCGTTGGGGTTGAGCGGCAAGGCCACCCTGAACATGACTTCAAAGGCATGGCTTCGAGGGCCCCCTTTGTCGCTGCGCCCACAAGCTCGCTCGGATGAAGGTCGTTTTATCCGAGCGGCGGCTGCCCCGGATGCCGTAGCAGCAATGGATACCCAAGACTGCGAAACAGCCGATCAGAACGACAGGCGGTTGTTGGACCAGACCGGGCCGAGGCGCTCTTCTTCCTTAAGCGTCGCGGAACCGTAGGAGAAGCGCAGGCCCCCGAAGATGGTGCTGGTGTCACCGGAGACCGATGCGCTCAGCCCCGACAGCTCCTCGTTGGTGTATTTGTAGCCGGCAAAGAGCGTGACCGGGAAAGCGTCCAGCCGGTAGTTGGCCGTCAGCTTCAGGCTGCGCAGATCGTAATCCAGGTCGTTTTCGCTCATGCGATGAAGCGAGCCGTCGACGTCGAAGCGCAGGTTGTCGGTCGCGTAAATGCGGGCACCGAGCGAGCCCATATAATGATCGGCGTCGATGTCGTCGAAGTCTTCCACGCTCGCCTGGCCGTAGCCGACCGCGCCATGCAGCGTCCAGGTATCGAGGAAATAGGCCCCTTCGACGCCACCCATGTAATCGTTGAGATCGACGCCAATGCCCGGGTCGAGGCGTGCGCCTTGCACGAAGACGCCGGCCGCATAGAGATCGTTGCGGTAGTAGCCGTGCAGCGCGCCGTCATAGCTGTTGGTATCGACGTCTTCATAGGACGCGCGCGTGTAGCCGAGATCGACCTGCAGGTTCAGGCCGGCACCGGCATCGAAGTTCACGGCGCCGCGCAGGTCCCATGCATCCGTATCGATATCACCGGGTGTATCGACGCCGGCTCCATAGGAGCCCTCGATGTAGCCGACGATGCCGCCGGATGCTTGCTCCACCGGCACTTCATAGGCGTCCTGCGTCCCGACCAGCGGACCGTCGATATCGGCAGCCGCCGCGAGCTGAACGCTTGAAAGAAGAAAAATGACGAAACCGCTCGCCCTGACCATTGCCCCACTCCGGTTAAAACCCCTGAGAACAGGTAAGCAAATATGGTTAATACAATCTCTACGGGAAACCGACCGAGCGGGGACCGCTAACGGCGCCACGGTTCGGACACTGTGGTAGCCGCTCATCCGGCATGCGGGCTGCTTTCTTCCCGCTCACCGCCCAACACTTGCGGCTGCCCCTCATCCGCCCGGTGAGGGCTTGCCCCTCATCCGGCCTGCCGGCCACCTTCTCCCCGCGCGGGGAGAAGGGCACGCGTGGCGCCCGCTCGCCTCGACAACAAGCGCCACAGTTTCACTCCGGGCTAATTGGTTTGCCCCCGACTAAACCCCGTTTGACCCTGACTGCGGCCGCGTTCGAAAACGCCGCGAACCGGGCTCGTCCCCTCTCCCCGCTTGGCAGGGAGAGGGTTAGTCCTCGGGTTAAACCCGAGGAGAGGGGCAAGCCCACCCTTAACCGTCAGCAGAGTGACGTCCCTACTGCTTGGCGATCTTCTCGCGCAGGCGCTCGTCCTGTGCGGCGATCTCGGGCGTCAGTGCGTCGCCGAAATCGGCGGCCTCGAAGACCGGGCGGATTTCGATTTCGCTCGGGCCCGGCATCGGGTTCGGGCAGCGCTTCACCCAGGCGATCGCCTCGTCCATGTCCTTGACCGTCCAGATCCAGAAGCCGGCGACCAGTTCCTTGGTCTCGGCGAAGGGGCCGTCGATGACCAGTCGATTGGGCCCGTCGAAGGCGACGCGGGCGCCCTTGGAGGAAGGATGCAAGCCTTCGCCCGCCTGCATGATGCCGGCATTGACCAGTTCCTCATTGTACTTGCCCATGGCTTCGAGAAGCTCGGTCGTCGGCATCTTGCCCGCTTCGCTGTCCTCGGTCGCCTTTACAAAAACCACTACGCGCATCGTCCAATCTCCTCTGTCACGCCGGTCCCGGTCGTTGCGACCCCTGGGGGTATCGGCGCGGTGAAACCCAGATAGTGAGAGCGGTTTGCGGGCGAAAGGCCCGCGCGGATTTTTTTCCTATCCCGCTCCGGTGGAGGAAGCCAGATTGGCCTCCCTGGCTAAATGACGAACGGGCAACGATGGGTCCGACATCGCTGGCGAAATTTTTCAGGAAAAATGATGATGTGGAGGGAGGCGAACGGAAAGCCAAGGCCAGCCTGTCCATTGCCGCCCGTCCTCGTAGGCTCCGTAGGCTCGGCGGTCGCAGCACCCTCCACCCTCATCTCTGTGCTCGTCACAGAGATCCAGCCGCCGTGCGTCGGCACGGCGGGAGATGGAGTGCCAACACTCGACATTTGGAAGATCTCTCGCGCCGCCGACGCGGCGCGGCTGGATTCCTGTGACAGGCACAGGAATGAGGAGGCCTTGATGGGCGTCCCACTGCCCAATGAACGAACAAGGGCCACGCCGCGCCAGCATGGCCCCTGTCATCGTGCGTTCTCTCCGACCGAAAACCTCGGCCACAGCACCCTACTGCACCTGCTGATGCAGCTCCGCCAGCGCCTGCCTCAGATCGTCGATCGGCGTCTGGTTCGCCATCTTCTTGCCTTCCAGCTCCGGCGGCATCTTCCAGCCGGGGTCGATGCCTTCCATATTGGGCAGCTCATGCGCGATGCCCTTGTGGCAGTCGATGCAGGTGGCCTTGCCCGAGAGCAGATAGCGGGTATGGATCTCGGCCGCCCGCTGCGTCTGCTTCTGCAGGTCCATGGCGACGGAGGAATGGCAGTTGCGGCATTCCAGGCTGTCGTTGGCCTTCATGCGCGCCCATTCGTGCTGCGCCAGCTCCAGCCGTTTTTCGAGGAATTTCGACCTTGTGTTGATGGTGCCGAAGATCTTGCCCCAGACCTCCTTCGACGCCTGCATCTTGCGGGCGATCTTGTCGGTCCACTGGTGCGGCACGTGGCAATCCGGACAGGTGGCGCGCACGCCGGAGCGGTTGGAGAAGTGGATGGTGCGCGTCAGCTCCTGGTAGACGTTGTCGTGCATCTCGTGACAGGAGGTGCAGAACTTCTCGGTGTTGGTGATCTCCAGCGCGGTATTGAAGGCGCCCCAGAACATCACGCCGCCGATGAAGCCGCCGAGCGTGAGGAAGCCCAAGCCCAGCGTGCCGGCCGGCGTCGCCATGATGTGCCAGGCCCAGAGGATAAGTTTCCTGATCCATGCGATCATGATGTCACTCGCTTCCGGCCGGCTTGAAACCCAACTCGCTCATATCCTTGAAAGTGCTCGGCACCAGCGGGCTGGTGTCCGCCTGCGGCACATGGCAGGCCGTGCAGAAATAGCGCCGCGGCGAAACGTCGGCGATCATCTGCCCGTCGCGCGTCATGTAATGGGTGACGCTGATCATCGGCGCGCCCGAATCCTGGGTGAATTCGCGCTTGTGGCAGGAAAGGCAGCGGTTGGCATTGACCGAAAGCTCGTAGCCCTCGATCGAATGCGGGATGACCGGCGGCTGGTCGGGATAGGCGCGCATCTTGCGCTTGTCGTCGACCACCCATTTCGGCAGCGGTGCCGCGGCTTCGGTGGCCATCTGCGGCGTCGGGCCTTCGAGCTGCGGCACCAGCTTTTCCGCAACTTGAGCCACGGCGGCGGTGGTGACGAACACCATCAGCCCGGCGGCCATCGCCATCCAGACGGGCCGCTTCGGGCCAGCAAAGGTGCGAAGCGGACTTGCCTGAGGAACTGCCCCGAAACAAAGAGACAGGACGTTTCCGCAAATCCGCTTCAGCCGAGAAAACCCTAGAGGGTGACGGGAACGATCTTGACCGCGCATTTTTTGAAATCCGTCTGTTTGGAGATGGGATCGGTGGCGTCGAGAGTGACCTTGTTGATGAGCTGGCTCGCGTCGAACCAGGGAACGAAGATGACGCCAGGCGGCATGCGGTTGCGGCCGCGGATATCGACGCGCGAGCGGATTTCGCCGCGCCGCGAGACGATGCGCACTTCCATGCCCTGGTTGATGCCGCGCTTGCGCGCGTCCTCGGCATTCATGAAGACGCGCGCGCCCGGAAACGCCTTGTAGAGTTCCGGCACCCGCATGGTCATCGAGCCCGAGTGCCAGTGTTCGAGCACCCGGCCGGTCACCAGCCAGGTGTCGTACTCCTCGTCGGGGGATTCGGCCGGCGGCTCGTAGGGCACGGCGAGGATGATCGCCTTGCCGTCCTTGTTGCCATAAAACTTCACGCCCTCGCCCGCCTTCACGTAAGGGTCGAAGCCCTCGCGGTAGCGCCACTTCGTCTCCTGGCCGTTGACGACGGGCCAGCGAAGCCCACGCACCTCGTGATAGGTGTCGTAGGGCGCCAGGTCATGGCCGTGGCCGCGGCCGAAGGTGGCATATTCCTCGAACAGGCCCTTCTGGATGTAGAAGCCGAAGTCCTTCGCCTCGTTGTTGTCGTACTCGGCGCTGACGTCGGTGATCGGATAGCGGTCGACCTCGCCGTTCTTGAACAGGACTTCGAACAGCGTCTTGCCGCGATATTCGGGGCTGGCGTCGAGGATTTCCTTCGGCCACACCTCGTCGGTTACGAAGCGCTTGGAGAATTCCACCATCTGCCAGAGATCCGAGCGCGCCTCGCCGGGCGCCTGGACGAGCTGGTGCCAGACATGAGTGCGCCGCTCGGCATTGCCGTAGGCCCCTTCCTTCTCCACCCACATGGCCGCGGGCAGGATCAGGTCGGCGCTCATCGCCGTGATCGTCGGATAGGCATCGGAAACGACGATGAAGTTGTCCGGATTGCGATAGCCCTGCCAGGTCTCGTTGGCGGTATTGGGTCCCGCCTGGACGTTGTTGTTGACCTGCACCCAGTAGAAGTTGAGCTTGCCGTCCTTCAGCATCCGGTCCTGCTGCACGGCGTGATAGCCGGGCTTTTCCGGGATGATGCCGTGCGGGATGCGCCAGATCTCCTCCGCATGCTTGCGGTGCTCGGGATTGGTCACCACCATGTCCGCCGGCAGGCGGTGCGCGAAGGTGCCGACCTCGCGCGCCGTGCCGCAGGCCGAAGGCTGGCCGGTCAGCGAGAACGGGCTGTTGCCGGGCTCGGAGATCTTGCCGGTCAGAAGGTGCAGGTTATAGACCATCTGGTTGGCCCAGACGCCGCGCACATGCTGGTTGAAGCCCATGGTCCAGAGCGACATGACCTTGCGGCTGGGGTCGGCATAGAGCTCGGCAAGCTGCTTCAGGAATTCCGGCTCGACGCCGGTCAGTTCGACGGTCTTTTCCAGCGTGTATTCCGAAACGAATTCCTTGAACGCCTCGAAATCCATCGGCTCGGTCTTGCCCGGGTCCTTGGAGTTGGCGGCATTGACCTCGACCGGATTGTCGGGCCTCAGGCCATAGCCAATGTCGGTGACGCCGCGGGCAAACTTGGTGTGCTTGCTGACGAAGTCCTCGTTGACGCGGCCAGTCTCGATGATGTGGTTGGCGATATAGTTGAGGATCGCCAGATCCGTGCCTGGCTTGAAGACGATCGGGATGTCGGCCAGGTCCATGCTGCGATGGGTGAAGGTCGAAAGCACGGCGACCCGCACATGCGGCTGTCCGAGGCGACGATCGGCGACGCGCGTCCAGAGGATCGGGTGCATCTCCGCCATGTTCGAGCCCCAGAGCACGAAGGCATCGGCGTTCTCGAAATCGTCGTAGCAGCCCATCGGCTCGTCCATGCCGAAGGTGCGCATGAAGGCGACGGCGGCAGAGGCCATGCAGTGGCGGGCATTGGGGTCGAGGTTGTTGGAGCGGAAGCCCGCCCGCATCAGCTTCGTCGCGGCATAGCCCTCGAAGATCGTCCACTGGCCGGAGCCGAACATGCCGACCGCCGTCGGCCCCTTCTCCTTCAGCACCTTCTTCGCCTGCTCGGCCATCACGTTGAAGGCCTCGTCCCAGCTCACCTGCTCGAACTCGCCGTCCTTGGCGTAGGCGCCGCCGCGCTTGCGCAGGAGCGGCGTCGTCAGCCGGTCGTTGCCATACATGATCTTGGAGAGGAAATAGCCCTTGATGCAGTTGAGGCCGCGGTTGACCTCCGCCTGCATGTCGCCGTGGGTGGCGACGACCTGGCCCTCCTTCACCCCCACCATCACGCCGCAGCCCGTGCCGCAGAAGCGGCACGGCGCCTTGGACCATTTGATCTCCAGCGCGTTTACACCGCCCGGCACCGGCTGTGCGGCGGCAGGCAGCGTTATGCCGGCCGTGGCGGCGGCGATGCCGGCTGCGTGGGCTTTCAGAATGTCACGCCGCGTCAGTTGTCCGCTCATGGCTCCTGCCTTTCCTCTTCCATTTCGACATGCTCGAAAACCATGTTGGCCGAGATCACCCCATCAAGCAGCGAGATCTTCGTCAGGCACTCGCCGAGCTGGCCCGTGCTTCTGCCTTCGATGACGACGACGATCTTGCCGCCGCCGTGGCCGTGGATTTCGACGTTTTCCATTCCTTGCAGCGTCTGAAGGATGCTCTCGGTGCTGTCAGGCATCGTGGCGACCACGGCGCTCGAAATGTGATAGGGCGTGCCCGCCTTTGCCGTTGCGGCCTCAGACATGAGCCACCTCCGCTTCCATTGCCTTGACCGCGATCGCGCTGACCGGGCAGCCCGAGAGGCAGGCGCCGCAACCGGTGCATTTGGCCTCGTTGATCTCAGGCAGGAACGGCCCGCCGATGCGCGGGCGAAAGCGGATCGCCTGCTCCGAACAGCTTTCGCCGCAGGACTGGCAGGCGACGTTGCGGCGCGCCAGGCACGTATCGGTGATCGCGGCGACATGGGGGAAGCGCCGCACGTCCTTTGCCTCGAACACCGGCTGAGGACAGGCTTCCTCGCAGGCGCCGCAAAAGGTGCATTCGCCGCGCGAAAAGTCGACGAAGGGGAGACCGTCTGCGAGACGGATTATGCCGGTGGGACATCGTTCCCCGCAGGCGCCGCAGCCGGTGCAGGCCGCAAGGCTTGCCTCCGAAACACCGGGCGGCCGGATGCGGGCGGGCTTTGCGGCGGCGCGGCCGGTAAAGAGTTCACGGCGGGAAAGAGGTTCGATGCCCATGGCCAACCTCAATGTCCCGGAGGACCAGGCGGCCCGAAGATGATCTGCAGCATCCAGACGAGGAAGCCATAGCCGCCGACGATGCCGACGGCGACGATCGGCCAGATGCCGAAGGCGAGCACCAGGAAGGTGAGCAGCTCCGCACGCCGCGAGCGCGGCGGCCTTTCGATCGGCTGTGGCTGAACGAGTTCTGGCATTTCTGCGTCCCCCAACACAATCTAAGGTAAGATGCGCCACCCGAAATAAAAATCAATCCCGTAACCGGCAGATGACAAGAATGTATCCTGTTGCAGAATAGATAGCGAACTGAGCGGGTCATTGATCTGGGTCAAAACAACAGGATTCCAACGGGAAAATCGTCCGAAACTCTCGGATCGCGCGCCGAAATAACTCGCGAAGAACAAACAATTTTACGAGATTCGTTATGTTTAAAAGAATACATCGATTCAGGACCGATCGCCCGAGCCAGTCAAACAGCGCAAACGTCGGGCGAATTTCACGGACGGTGAACGCGGCGCTTGCTCGGCCGCAGCGCCTGACACGACCCCTCTTGCAACCCAGGGCTTTATCCCCTATCCCGAACGCATGACACAGCTTCTCGAAATCGGAACCGCGCGCGTGCTGAAATGCGCAAATGATGGCCCCCTTCTCAAGGTGCCGGGCGACGCCAATGATTTTCTCGGCGACGCCTGGGCGCATGAGGCCACCCTGGTGGCGATCCCTGTGGAACGGCTTGGGGCCGATTTCCTCGATCTTTCGACCCGTATTGCCGGCGACGTGTTCCAGAAGTTCGTCAACTACCGCATGCGGCTCGCCATCGTCGGCGATATCAGCGCCAGGCTCGAAGGCAGCAAGGCGCTGACCGATTTCGTGCGCGAGACGAACAAGGGAAATTCCATCTGGTTCGTCCCGGATTTCGAGACGCTCAGCGCCAGGCTTGCGAGCGCGCCGGTCGCCTGATCCCGGGCCGGCAAGGGATAGGAGAACGAGCACGTGGTTTGGCACGACCAAACCATCGTGATCCCGCATCCGTCCCTTGTCACGAGGCGTTACGAGAGCCCATGCTCGCTCCGCCCAACACCCGGCTCCCGGCCGCGATCGCCAGTGCGATCACGGTCAGCACACCCGCGACCACAAAGGTCACCCGCATGCCACCCGCGACCGCCTCCGGCGCGGCTTTGGCGATATCGCTTGCGGCCACGGCCAAGGCGAAGACCGCGCCCATGACCGATGCACCGGTGACCAGACCGAGATTGCGCGAAAGGTTGAGCAGGCCGGAAACGACGCCGCGCTGGTCCGGGCCGACGTCGGCCATGACGGCCGTGTTGTTGGCCGCCTGGAACAGCTGGTAGCCGGGCGTCAGCATCGCGATCGCCGCGATATAGCCGGCGACGCCAAGGAGATCCGGTAGCAGCGCAAGAGCAGCACACCCCGCGACCATTGCCACGAGACCGGCCGTCACCACCGATCGCGCCCCCAGCCGATCGACAATCCGGCCGGCGACCACGCCGCCGAAGGCCGAGATGACCGGCCCGACCGACATGACGAGCCCGACCGTCGCCGCATCGAGCCCGAGCCCGCGGGAGAGATAGAACGGCCCGACCACCAGCGTCGCCATCATCACCGTCGAGACCAGCACGTTGGTCGAAAGCCCGACGCTTAAAGCGGGGTCGCGAAACATCGACGGCCGGACGAGCGGCGAGGCGACCTTCGTTTCGACCAGCAGGAACAGCCCAAGCCCGAGAGCCGCGGCCGAGAGCAGCACGACATTGAGCACGCCGAAACTGCCGCGCCCCAGCGTCATCGCCAGCGCATAGGCGCCGAGCGAAAACGCCAGCAGCAGCGTGCCCGGCACATCGAAGCGCGGGCGCTGCCCGCCCTCAGTCTTCCGGTCGGCCGGCAGATGCCGACGGACGAGAAAGAGCGCCACGAGACCAAGCGACACGTTGACGAGAAAGATCGCCCGCCAGCCCGGACCGGCAATCAGCGCACCGCCAAGCGAGGGCCCGAGTGCTGTGCCGACCGCCGACATGGTGCCGAGCAGGCCCATGGCGCTGCCGGTCCTCGCCTTCGGCACCGCCTCGCCGACAAAGGCCATGGTCAGCGCCATCATGATAGCGGCGCCGATCCCCTGCACCCCCCGCGCCGCAATCAGTAGTGCAAAGCCTGGCGTGAGGCCGCAAAGGACGGAAGCCGCGGTAAAGAGCGCGATACCGGCAATAAGCAGCCGCCGCCGGCCGACGATATCGCCAAGCCGCCCGACGCTGACGATCAGCGTGGTGATCGCCAGCAGATAGGTAAGCACCACCCATTGCACCGCCTGAAAGGACGCGCCGAAAGCGTCCGCCAGCGCCGGCAGGGCGACATTGGCGCTGCTGGTGCCAAGCGAGGAGAGCAGCATGGAAAGCGAGAGGCTGGCGAGCACCCAGCGAACGGAAGGCGCTAGAGCGGCCGGGGGCATGGTGGTGTCTGTCGAGGTCATCGGCCACCTCCCGCGCACAAGGCTTCGCGACGCGCAGTTCTCGCACAGAAAATCCCTTGAAAATAAAGAGTTAGAGCAACTTCGTGACTCTGTTTATGCGGCAATCCCATGCGATTGGACCGGGGCATCGGGGACATCGGAAAACGGCCAAGGGCCATGGGCGCCAGTCGGCGTGTAAGCATCGGGAAACCCTCCAAATTCGGTTCCCCGAGAACCTAATCTCCTGAAACATAGGGCGGAAGGCGCAGCATTTGCACTTCATTCGTGCGTTTGACGCCACATCATGGTCGAACTCATGCTATGAAAGGCCATGACCAGACCCGACCTCAACCTGCTCGTGACCCTTGATGTGCTGCTTTCGGAAGGCAGCGTCGCCCGCGCCGCCAGGCGCCTGCAGCTCAGCCCATCCGCCATGAGCCGGGCGCTGGCCCGGCTGCGCGAGGCGACCGGCGATCCGCTGCTGGTGCGCGCCGGCCGTGGCCTCGTGCCCACGCCAAGGGCCCTCGAACTCGCAGCCCGCGTCGGCCCGCTGGTCGAAGCGGCCGAAGCCTGCCTCCGCCCCGCCGAAAGCCTGGACCTGAAGACGCTTACCCGCACCTTCACGCTCAGGAACCGCGAGGGTTTCGTCGAGAATTTCGGCCCGGCGCTGATTGCCCGCGTAGCCAGGCAAGCCCCCGGCGTGCGCCTTCGCTTCGTGCAGAAACTCGACCGGGAAAGCAGCCCGTTGCGCGAAGGCAGCGTCGACCTCGAAACCGGCGTGATTGGGGAAGCGACAGGCCCGGAGCTTCGGGCGCAGGCCCTCTTCCACGACCGCTTCGTCGGCGTGGTGCGATCAGGCCACTCGTTTTCGAGCGGCGAGATCACCGCCGCCCGCTACGCCAGAGGCCGCCACGTCCACGTCTCCCGACGCGGCAACGACACCGGCCCGATCGACGCCGCCCTTCAGCCCCTCGGCCTCAAACGCGAGATCGCCACATCCGTCGGCAGCTTCTCCGAGGCCTTAGCGCTCGCCCGCGCCACCGACCTCATCGCCAGCGTCCCCGAACGCTACACCGGAACACTCCGCGAAAACCTCTTCACCTTCCCCCTGCCGGTCACCCTGCCCGAGATCACCATCTCGCTGATCTGGCACCCCCGCCTCGACGCGGATCCAGCGCACCGGTGGTTAAGGTTGTGTGTGCGGGAGGTGTGTGGGGGTGGAGCTGGAGGGATCCGCGGCTGATCTCACCTGACCAATGGACGTATCACTTGCATGTTCGAGGAATTAGGTCACGTCAGACTAACGGATGCGGAATAGGTCGAGCCAGCGATGATGAATCGTCAGCGGAAGATCCCGCGCTATCCCTACTGCATGTCTCCTTAAATCGACCTCGATCTAAGGACAAAGACGTGCAGCAAATCAAAGCGCTACAGCGACCTTTGGGCGTCTGATAAAAAACGCGGCGCCGTAGTGCCCCCAAACCAACGTGGACATTCGCCACGACCGATCATCCCCGCATCCTGACATCGATTGAGATCGGCCGGGGCTGCGCACCGGTCGTGTCTTAGAGACCGACGCCCGCAGGGTCCGGAGTTTGTTCGAAACACTCGATCAGCATTTCGGTGAGGACACGTACCTTCCTTGCGGGATGCTGCCCCGGCGGACGGATAACATATACACCTGCCGGAGGTGGCGGATGGCGTGTCATGACCGGAACCAGCGCGCCGGAGGCTATATATTCATGGGTGACGCCATCGGGGAGCCACGCGATGCCGAGTCCTGTCAATGCAGCGGCGGCGAGAGCTAGGGCGTTGTCGGCCTTGAAGCGCCCCCGCGGATAAACCGTAATGATCTTGTCGCCATCCATAAATTGCCAGCCCTCCGTTCCTTGCATGAGGGCCTGATGGGCGACGAGTTCCTCCAGCGTCTCGGGGGAACCATGCGTTTTGACATAGTCCGGGCTCGCGACCAACTTCCCGTAGATCGGCCCGACGCGTCTTGCGACCAGGTTAGAGTCCTGGAGATACCCAACCCGGATCGCGCAATCAAAGCCCTCCGCGATGAGATCGACGAAGCGATCACTGTAGGCGGCATGGATATGGAGCTGCGGGTGGCGTTGCGCCATTTGCGCGAGTACGGGCGCGAAGTGGGTCGGGCCGAAAGAAAGCGGCACAGCAACTCTCAAGCGGCCGCAAAGGTCACCGGCGGGTAGGATCGTTTCCCTTGCCATGTCGATCTCGGCACAGACTCTGGCTGCATGGTCCCGAAACGTGATCCCGGCTTCTGTGAGAGCTGCGCCGCGGGTTGTTCGTGCAAGAAGTTGCACGCCAAGTTCCGCTTCAAGTCGGACGAGCCGCCGGCTGACCATTGACTTGGAGACGCCCAGCCGCCGCGCGGCGGGCGAAACGCCCCCAGCATCAGCCACTTCCACGAATGTCCGCAGATCTTCGATATCCACTTTGGCGTTCCCCATTTCGCGACACAGCTTGGCACAAACGAAGGCTACCGTATCAAAAATGGGAATGGCAGTGTCCGTTTCGTAGGCAGCGCCGCTGTCAGCGCATGTCTGCCGGTAAGCCGACCTCACACAAAACGCCAGCAGAGGATGTATTCATGACCTTTCGTAACGGCCTTGCTTCGCTTCTTCGCCCGGAGGATTCCGTACTCGTTCTGATTGACCATCAGCCCTACCAGCTCGCAAACCTAAACAGCCACGATCCGCAGATGGTGGTCAACAATTCGACGGCTCTGGCGAAGGCCGCCAAGGCCTTCGGCGTACCGACCATCCTGACCAGCGTGATCGCTGAGCGTGGCGGTCTCATCTTCCCGCAAATCACCAATGTGTTCCCGGGCCAGGAAGTGATCGACCGGACGTTCATCAACACCTGGGAGGACCGGAAGGTGGTGGATGCGGTCAAGGCGACGGGCCGCAAGCAGTTGATCATCGCCGGCCTGTGGACCGAGATCTGCGTCGCGATGCCGGTGATCCAGGCCCTCGGCGAAGGCTGGGACGTGACGGTCATCACCGACGCTTCGGGAGGGACTTCGGTCGAGGCTCACGAGGTCGCTATCCAACGGATGATCGCGGCCGGTGCGAACATGATGACCTGGCTGGCGCTGGCGTCCGAATGGCAGCGCGACTGGGCCCGCACCCAGCATGCCGCCGAGCTGACGGACGTGCTCAAGCATCATGCCGCTGGTAGCGGCATCGCGTTCCTGTGGGAGCAACAACTGCTCAACACGCCGATACCGAGCAACGCAGGCTGATCCGTGGCGAATTCTCAAGGCTGCCCATTTGAGCGGCCTCTGAAACTGGGGCTGGTCGCTAGAAACGCGACCAGCGTCGCTAACTGGAATTGCAGTTTTTCCGGCTTTGGCGGTCAAAATTCCAGAAAATCGTGGCGAGCTACAGTCGTTTTTCCGGGCGCCACCAGGGCGACCGTCATCGCGCAATGCCCGTCGCCTGGCGTCGAGACAGCTCACCCCGCCCCAGCCTTGGTGAGCCCCTCACGCAAATGCTGCGCATCGCTCTCCTGCGCATAATGCAGCGTCGAAAGAAACGTCTCGATCCCAAACGTCGGCGCCAGCGTCCGAACCTTCTCCATATGCGCGTTCGCCGCAATGTTGTCGCCGAGCCAGCCGTGGCAGGCGGCGACGAAGGCGTGTTGCGTCTCGTCCATGCTCGTAAGATGCATGAAGGCCTCGATCGCCTCGCCATATTGGCGGGCGGCGAAATGGGCCTTGCCGAGGTGGCTCCAGAACCGCTCCGGATGATGCGGGTTGAGGCGCATGGCCTTCAGGATCCATTCCACCCCCTCTTCGGGCCGTCCGAGCCAGGTCAGGAGTTCGCCCTGCTGCACCACGACAAGGTCGTAGTTGGGGTTGAGGAAGAGCGCCCGCTCCTGGTGATAGCGCGCCATCGTCAGCTCGTTGTTGTTGACGTTGACGGCCGCAAGGATGCGGTGCACGTCGGCGTCGTTGTCGTCGAGCGCCAGCGCCCGTTCCAGTTCGGCGTTGACCTCCACCCAGGTCGCGTCCTTGTCGGCGCACCATCCGTAGACCCAGGCCTGCCCGAGGATGCAGGCCCGCCAGGCATGGGCATGGGCATAGCCGGGGTCGAGTGCCACCGCCCGGTCGATCAGCGATTGGGCTTGGCTGTTGTCGGCGACGGTGCTGCGATGGTGCAGCACCTTGGCGGCGAGCGCGCATTCATAGGCCGCCATGTTGGCCGGCTTCGTGCGGGAGAGCTGGTCGCGCTGGGCGGCCTCGACGCGGCCCGGCAAGGTGGCGGCGATCGCCGCCGTCACCTCGTCCTGAATGGCGAAGATGTCGTCCAGCTGCCGGTCGTATTTGTCGGCCCAGATATGGGCGTCGTTGAGCGCGTCGATGAGCTGGACGGTGACGCGCACCCTCTCGCCGATCTTGCGAACGCTGCCTTCCACCAGGTATTGCGCCCCGAGCCGTGCGGCCACCTCGCGCGCGTTGACCGGCTGGTTCTTGTAGACGAAGCTCGAATTGCGCGAGATGACGAAGAGCTCATGGCGGCGCGACAGCGCAGTGATGATGTCTTCGGTCAGGCCATCGGCGAAGAACTCCTGATCCGGGTCGCCGCTCATGTTGTCGAACGGCAGCACCACGATCGTCGGCTTGCAGACGGCCCTTTTCGCATCGGCCTCGTCGGGCGAAGCCGGCAGGATCACGCCTTCGGGCCCGATGCGATAGAGATGCACGGGGCGGCTGATGTTCTTCAGTATCTTCTCGCCAAGGTCTTCGATCGGCAGTTCGAGGCGGTCGGCCACCTGTGTCGCCACCGCGGCGGTCACGCAGATGCCGCCGACATCGGCCAGTTGCTCGATGCGCGCGGCGATGTTGACGCCGTCACCGAAGATGTCGTCGTCCTCGAAGATGATGTCGCCGAGATTGATGCCGATGCGGAATTCGATCCGCCGGTCCTCCGGCACGTCGCTGTTGCGCCGCTTCATGCGCTGCTGGATCTCGACCGCGCATTTGACCGCATCGGTCACGCTCTGGAACTCGACCAGCATTCCGTCGCCGGTGGTCTTGATCAGCCGGCCCTTGTTCTTGGCGATCGCCGGATCGATGAGCTCGATGCGGTGGGTTCTGAGCCGCGCAAGCGTGCCCGCTTCGTCGGCCTCCATCAACCGACTGTAGCCGGCCATGTCGGCCGCCAGCACTGCGGCGAGTCTCTGCTCCATGGGCTTGCCAAACACTTTGAAAAGCGGCCCGTTCCGGGCTTCCGGACCAAGGAGATCACCGCAGAATACTATCGTACGGCGACGCGATCGCCTACCTAAATTAGCACTCACCAAATCAAGAGGGAGCAAGTGTCCGGAAGCAACCCGGCGCTGCGCATCATTCGATTGCGGCATCGAGCGACGAACCAGGCGGTCGAGGCTTCTCGAAAGCTGCTCGCGAAGCAAGCCTGGGTCAGAGCAGATTCCCGTTCAGGTCGTCGAGCCTTGGGGCCTACGGTGCCGTCTCCACTTGACATTAATTGACTTAGGCAACTATTTATATGCTCACGGCAACTTTATGAAGGCGTCACCGCATGTCTCCGCAACAAATCGACGACCGCGCCCAGACGGTGCGGCGCTTCAACCGGTTTTACACCCGCCTGATCGGCCTGCTGCACGAGCACCTGCTCGCCAGCGCCTTCTCGCTGACGGAGGTTCGCATTCTCTATGAACTGGCGCACCGGCCGGCGCTGACGGCAACCGACCTCTGCCGCGAACTTGGCCTCGATGCCGGCTATCTGAGCCGGGTCATCGCCGGCTTCGAGAAGAAGGGACTGGTCGAAAAGACACGCTCGCCGGCGGACGGCCGGGTCGCACAGCTGGAACTGACGGAAGCGGGGCGCGCGACGTTCCAGCCGCTGGAGGATGCCTCCCAGCGCGAAGTCGTCGCCATGCTGGAAAAGCTCTCGGTGCCGGAACAGCGGCAACTGGTCGCCGCGATGGGCGAGATCGAGAGCCTGCTGCGGGACGAGCGGACGCCAGGCTATATCCTGCGCGATCCGCAACCGGGCGACATGGGCTGGATCATCCATCGCCAGGGCGCGCTCTATGCGCAGGAATACGGCTGGAGCACCGAGTTCGAGGCCCTGGTCGCGGAAATCATCGTCAAATACATGCGCGACTACGACCCCGCTTCGGACCGGTGCTGGATCGCTGAAAAGGATGGCAAGGTGGTCGGCTCGGTGTTTCTCGTCCGGCACGACGCAACGACGGCAAAGCTCCGGCTACTCTATGTCGAGCCGAGCGCGCGGGGCCTCGGTATCGGCCGCCGCCTGGTCGAGGAATGCATGCGACACGCCCGCCTTCAGGGCTACAGGCGCATGGTGCTGTGGACCAATGCCGGCCTCGACGCTGCCCGCCACATCTATGAGAAGGCCGGTTTCGCGCTGATCGAGGAAGAGCAGCACCACAGTTTCGGCAAGGATCTTACCGGCCAGACGTGGGCACGCGATCTGTGAGGATCTTGCCGGCGGCTTGCACGCGACAGAAGGCCGAAGGCCATGTCGTCCCGCCGGGCGCACCCGTTTACTGCGTTTGCAGTGATGGGGCACGCACCGGCGAGCCGCTGACGAGGCTGAACGTCCCGTCACAGAGGCGGTAGAATCCGTTCTGCGGAACCGGCAGTTCCAGCATTTCCCGCCGCGAGAGGCCGGCATAGACGCCGCGCACCAGCCGGCCAAAGAGCCCGTGGGATATCGCGACCGTCGGCCCCTTGATATCGGCGAGCCAGCTCTTTGCCCGGGCGCAGGCTGCGTCGAAGCTCTCTCCATCCGGCGATCGAAAGTACCAGTCGAAGGCGTCGGAACCGTCGAGCACGCCCGGAAACTCGTTGTCGATCTCGAACATCGTCAGACCGTCCCAGGAACCGACGGAAACCTCCATCAGGCGTGCGTCCTCGCGACGCGCCAGCGGCAGCACGCGCTGCACCCGCTCCGCTGTTTCCCGTGTTCTGCCGAGGGGACTGACGTGCAACTCGACAGTATGCGGATCGTCCGTCATTTCCTCCAATAGCAGCCGCGCAACGAAATCCGCCTGCTCAAGCCCGCGTCCGGTTAGTGGCGAATCCTGCTGCCCCTGGAAGCGGCCAAGGGTGTTCCAGACGGTCTCGCCGTGGCGCAGAAGGTAGATCACGGTCGGCACAGCCGACTTTGAAAGGGAAGCGTTGGTTCGGTCCACCGGAGTTTCGCTCAGAACAAAGGGATGGAGAAACCGGCTAACAAGGTAGCCCAAATAAGTATGCCCATAGGATAGCCATAGAGTAATTTTTCCCGAGGCGACATCTCAAAGTCAGGATCGGTCGAATCTCCCTTGTACATCTTCGGCCCGAAATCGACGGTAAAATCCCAGCCATTGCCTTTGTAAAAGCGCAATGACCAGATGAACCAATAGGTTTCCCGGATCAGAAATGCGGCGAGTACAGGTACGACCAAGTACAGTACGTAAACGGGGTCTTCGTTCTTCAGCAAGATGATTCTCTCACTCCACCGGATCGAGAATATCCGGCGTATCGTTCTTCGGCGAGCCCACCTTGCTGCCGATCTTCCACATGGTCATCAGATCAGGCGGAAACGGTTTCATCAGGTCAGGGGCTTCCGGCTCTGGCGAAAGCCAGCGCTCGTAGTCCTCAGGGTGAAGGATCACCGGCATGCGGTCGTGGATATCGGCGATCATGGCGTTGGCATCGGTGGTGACGATCGCGAAGGTGCGGATATCTTCGTCGGTTGCCGGGTCGCGCCATGTCTCCCAGATGCCGGCAAGGCAGAAGGGTTCGCCCGATTTCATGGCGATGGCATAGGGCTGCTTGTCCTTGCCGGTGCCGTGAATGTCCTTCCACTCGAAGAAGCCGTCGATCGGCACCAGGCAGCGGCGCCGCTGATAGGACGAACGGAACTTCGTCGCGATCGTGTCGCTGCGCACGTTGACGAGCGGCCGCCCTGCCTTCGGATCCTTCGTCCAGCTCGGGATCAGCCCCCAGCGCGCCGAAACGAAGACCGGGCCGAAGAGATCGGGATCGCGGATCACGTCGCGGATGATGATTGGATAGATCAGCGTCGGCGCGCCGTTATAGCGCGGAAACTGGTTGGCGAGCGCTTCGACGCCGCCGCGCGTCGCAAAGCCGAAGGCGCGCAGCAATCCCTCGAGATTGGTCTTCAGATAGACGCGTCCGCACATGATCGCTCCTCTGGAACCGGCGGCAAAACGAACGGCAGCATCGGCTTTGCGCATTCAACAGGCGCCGGAGCCGCAGGCAAAAGGTATAGCCCGGCCGCTCCGGGTCAACGGCCGTAGCCCATGGCCCTCTCCGGGCTCCAAGAAGTTTGGCGCCAGCGCCCTCTTCTAGCGCGTCACTTCATCTTCTCGACATCGGGCAGCTTCCAGCTCTTTTCGAACAGCGGCTTTTCCGGGCCGTAGAGCCTGAAGAGCAGCTCGAACTTGCGGCTCGGATCGACCGGCACCCAGTTGGCCTCCTTGCCCGCTGGCGCCTTGGCGCCGAAGAAGACCTCGACCGAGCCGTCGGCGTTCTTCTGAACGCCTGACCCGATCGAGGCGACACTTGCCTTGTCCATGTTGCGGATCAGAGCATGGGTCTCGCGGTCATAGGCCGTCACCGACCAGTATTGCTTGACCGGCGCATCCTTCGGCACGACGAGGCGATAATTGGCGCTGCCGTCGAAGGCGTTGCCGTCCTTGTCCTTGTTGGCCGTCAGGTAGAACTGCGCCGTGCCGATATGCTTGATGCCGGTGAAGCCGAGCGTGTAGGTCACGCCGCGGGCGTCGACCGGATAGCTGTTCGGGTCGGCATAGGCGTCCGTGGCGGCCGCCACCATGTCCGGCAGGCCGGCCGGAAACCAGCGGATGCCCTCGTTGATCACAGGGAAGCCAGCGTCATAGCGTGCGGAAAGCTCGGCCTTGGCCTCGGCGGCCGCCGCGTCGAGAAGCTTCTTCGTCTCGTCGCTTGGCTGGTAGGGCTTGCCCTTCTCGATCCCGAGCGTTTTCAGATGATCGATCATCACCCGGTCGCGTTCGAGCCAGGGCTCCGTCTGCACGACGCGGTTCAGGTTGTCGAAGAATCTCGCATCGTAGCGGATGGTGCTGTCGAACAGCACATCATAGGCGTCTGTAAAGACCGTTTCCGGCGGCTTGTCGGTCACCGGCATCGGGTAGATCTTGATCTTCTTGCCATAGGCGACCGATTTTTCGATATCGGCGTCGGCATGGCTCTTCAGGTTAGAGCGCAGCAGCGCAAAACCTGTGAAGGTGTCCGAGCGAAGCGGAATGAAGCCCTCCGGCACCTCGCCCATGTAGTCCGGCGGCAGGATCAGGTACTTGCCGCCCTTGCCCTTGTCCGCTCCCTCCGGCCCGGCATCCTCAAGCGGCATCTGCCAGGCATTGACGATGTTGCCGGCGATCGATCCGCCTTCTGCCGGCGGGATTTCGATGACGATGGGTCCGTCCTTCACGTTCCAGAACGACATGAAGTAGATCGCGTCCGGGTTCGGCGTCAGCGTCTGGTTCTTCCAGTTGACCGGCCGCGACCAGTAGACGATCTCGTTGACCTTGGCCTTGGTCTTCGAAAGCGCCTCCTGCAGCATCAGGTCGGCGTTGACCGCCGGCATGCCCCAGATGACCGCCTCCGTCGCCCGGCGCTCGACGGCGCGGCGCTGAAGACTTTCCGGCGAAACGTCCTGTGCGACGACACTCGCCGTTCCGGCAAGGAGCGCAAGCGCTGTAAAGGCAACCCGAAGCATGTGGATCCTCACTTTCGGCAATGTCCATCTGAAGCGCGAAACGCAATGCGGCGTGACGCCAGGCCGCATCTTTCCACCGCGATGAACCGCTGGGAAGTAGACCTCCCGCCTTTTCGCCGCGGAAGTACGTAACAGTTACCTAAATCAGAAAACCAGGCCCGTGATCGCCGGCTCCTCCTCAGACCGGACACTGCCTTGGCATTGAGCCCTTGGCATAGCGCCCTTGGCATCCGGCCCCTTACATCCGGCCCTTGACATCAGGACAAATTAGGTAGATCGGTCTACCTAACGTTTTGGAGAAAGCGATGAGCGAGAAAGCGCCGGCGCGCGAGCGCCTGCTGAAGGCCGCGGCCGAATTGTTCTATCGAGATGGGGTCGGTGCCACCGGCATCGATGCAATCACCGCGCATGCGGGCGTCGCCAAGATGAGCCTCTACAACAACTTCTCGTCCAAGACCGATCTGGTGAATGCCTATATCGAGGCCCGGCACAAGGAATGGCAGGAGCTTTACCGTGAGCGCCTGGCACACGCGGCAACGCCGCGAGACCGGGTGCTGGCGATCTTCGATAGCTATGTCGACCACGCCGAGATGGCTTACTCCTGGGGCTTCCGCGGCTGCGGGCTGCTGAATGCCGCAGCCGAGCTTTCCGTCGGTGACCCCGCCCGCGCCATCGTCGCCCTGCAGAAGGACGAGGTCGAAACGCTGTTCAAGCAGTATCTCAGCGAGATGCGGCCCGACGCCGGGGCCGCGATCGACGAAACCGCAGAGCATCTCTCCTTCTTGCTCGAAGGCGCGATGTCCCGCGCCGGCCTTGACGGCAACGACATCAGGCTGAAATCCGCGCGCAGGATCGCCATCTCCATCATGGACCAGCTATGACCTCCCAGAATTCCGTTTCTTTCGTCGGCTTTGCCTGCGTGCTGATCGCCTCCGCCCTCTGGGGCACGACCGGCACCACTGCCACCTTTGCCGCAGGTGTCAGCCCGCTCGGCATCGGCGCCGTCGCCATGGGTTTCGGCGGCCTGCTCCTGGCGCTGACGGCGCTGCACTCGATCGTCAAGAGCAGCAGCCGGATCGCTGCACAATGGCCGATGCTGGTCCTCGGTTCGCTCTCGGTCGCGATCTATCCACTCGCCTTCTACAGTTCCATGCACCTCGCGGCGTCGCCATCGGCACCGTCATCTCCATCGGCTCGGCGCCGCTGGCAGCCTCGCTGATCGAGCGCATCTTCGACGGCCAGAAGCTCACGACCCGCTGGCTACTGGGCGCTGCCGCCGGCCTTGCTGGCGCCGTGCTTCTCACTTTTTCCGAAAGCGCCGGCCACGGCGGCGGAAACGCTCAGGACGCGGCGGCGGTCCTTTACGGCGTTCTGCTCGGCCTCGTCTCCGGCCTGCTCTATGCGCTCTATTCCTGGGTAGCGCGCCGGCTGATGCAGGCGGGCATCCCGCCGCGCGCCGCCATGGGCTCGATCTTCGGCGTCGGCGGCGTGGCTCTCCTGCCGGTGCTCGCCTTCACCGGCGCGCCGCTGCTCGCGTCGTGGACGAACATCGCCGTCGGCGTCTACATGGCGCTCGTGCCGGTGCTCGTCGCCTATGTGCTCTTCGCCTATGGTCTCGCCCGCGTGTCGGCCACCATGGCGACCACGCTGTCGCTGCTCGAACCGGTCATTGCCGCCGTGCTTGCGGTCGTCATCGTCGGCGAGCGCCTGCCGGCCGAGGGCTGGGTGGGTATCGGCCTGATCGTCGGCTCGCTCTTCGTCCTGACCGTTCCGGTGCCGGGGCGGCATCGCCGCGCCAAGCCTGAGCGATCCGATGCCGCGATCGACGCGGCGCTCCACACCCGCTGAAGCCGGAAGCCTTGAGATGAGCGACGTTGCTGCGCTGCCCCAACGCCAGGCAAACCGGTTCTCCGCGATCGTCATTCTGATCTTGCTCGAAGCGGCGCTGGTGGTCTCCTGGAGCGCCGGCTTCGTCGGCATCCGATTTGCCATCGACCATGCGCCGATCTTCCTGATCCTGCTCTGGCGCAGCCTCGTCTCCGGCCTGTTGCTGCTGCCCTTCGCGCTGACGATCGGGCCGAAAATCCGGCTGAAGAATGCGGCGCCGCAGATGCTCTTCGGCGCACTCGCCATGTCCGGCTATCTCGCCGGCTTTGCGCTCGCCATCTCCTACGGCGTGCCGACCGGCCTCGTGGCGCTGATCGCCGACATGCTGCCGCTGGCGGTCGCGATCCTCTCCTGGCCCATTCTCGGCCAGGCGCTCAACGCCCGCCAATGGCTCGGCTCCCTCATCGGCCTGACCGGCGTGCTCATCGCCTCCGGCTGGTCGCTCGATCTCGGCAAAGTTCCGCTCTGGGCCTATGGCCTGCCTGTTCTCGGCACCCTGTCGCTGGCGCTGGCCACACTTCTGCAGAAACGCAGCCCGGCAGGCGCCATGCCGGTGCACCAGAGCCTTTGCATCCAGTGCCTGTCGGCTGCCGCGATCTTTGCCCTTTTCGCCTGGCACGAAGGCGGCGTGCTGCCTGTTCTCGATCCGGGTTTCGTCGGCGGCATCCTCTGGCTGGTCTTCATCGCCACCTTCGGCGCCTGGAGCCTCTATTACCTGGCGCTCAAGAAGTCCTCGCCCGCCCGCGTCACCGCGATCCTCTATCTGAGCCCACCCGTGACGATGATCTGGGCCTTCGTCATGTTCGCCGAGCCTCTCTCCTGGGCCATGGCCGCCGGGCTCACCGTCTCGCTTCTCGGCATCATCATCGTCGCACGGGCACAACGGCCGGTTCTCGGCTGACAGGACGGCTTGCATCTTGCGGTGGTCCTTGCGAAAGCTCTCCACCAAACAATCAGGGCAGCGGTCACGTCCATGAGCTTTTCCGAAGTCAAACCACGTCACGTGCTCTGCCTGCTCGGCGGAGAGCGGCCCTTCTCCGAGCTGTGCGGCATGATCCAGTCGGCGATCGACAGTTTCGCCCGCGGCTTCGAGATCGACTATACGTTTTCCGAGGACGCGCCGGATGACCGCATGCCGATGTCCTTCGAGGTCTGCTGGGATCGCGTGCAGAAGGGTGCGTGGACTAAAGACGACGAAGAGGCTGTCGGCGACCATCGCTCTGTCATCTATGTGCTCGGCCCGCCGATGACGGCGGAGGATACGGTCAAGACTTCGGCCGTGGCGCTTCGGCTGGTCGTTCATACGCTCGAAAACGGCATCGTGGCCGCCAAGGGCGAGAGCGCCGGCGTCGCGCACGGTGTTGCCAGATGGCAGCAGCTTGCCCGCGACGCGGAAGGCTGGACGGGTGCCGCCCTCGCCCGCCCCTGCCGCCTCGCCTTCGGCAAGCGGCCGGTCGGCACCGCCGAATACCTCTACAGCATCGGCTTCCATCTGGTCGGCATCCCCGACGTCTACGCGCCAAGAAGCCTGTCCGACGACGAACTGGCGCTGAGCGCGATCATCGACAGCGTTGCCGAGGAGGTTTTCGCCGAGGGTGTCGAAAAGGTCGTGGCGCGCCGTGGCGCCAAACTGCTGCCCGTGGATGCCTATGACGAGGACGAGTTCAAATACAACCCCTATGGCGCCATCCATCTGGCGCCTTAGCCTGGGGTCAGCATGGTCCCCATCGCTGCCCTGTCTGCTTGCCACGAGAGACCCCCACCCACCCTCATCTCGGTGCTCGTCACAGAGATCCAGCAGCCGTGCGTCGGCACGGCGCGAGATGTGACCCCGGCGCTGACTCCCACATTTGTGGAGAAGCCCCTAGCGCCGCGAACGCGGCGCTACTGGATTCCTGTGACAAGCACAGGAATGAGGGAGGTGTTGTTGGCGTCAGTTGCGTCCAAAGTTTCTCTGGCTGTTTGGAGTGAGGGAGCCCCACCCACCCTCATCTCTGTGCTCGTCACAGAGATCCAGCAGCCGTGCGTCGGCGCGGCGTAATAGGCGGTCCCGGCGCGATGCCTTCTAGCTTTGTGGGAAGAAGTCCCTCGCGTCGCGGACGCGGCGCGGCTGGATTCCTGTGACAAGCACAGGAATGAGGACTGGAGAAACGCCTTGCCACACCGTCAGGCCCGCTGCCCGTCACACCCCCCTTGCATCACGCTTCGATTCGTAATAATTGAAGTTACATGAAAAAAGACAGCCGCCTTTCCTCCGTTCTGCACGCGCTTCTCCACATGGCCGAGCGCGGCGAACCTTTGACCTCGGACGAGCTTGCGCTCTGCATGCGCACCAATCCGGTGGTCGTCCGCCGCACCATGGGCTTCCTGCGTGACGCCGGCATCGTTTCCTCCGCCCGCGGCCATGCGGGCGGCTGGGCGATCACCGCCGATCTCAAGACCGTGACGCTCCGGCAACTGCATGAGACGCTCGGCGAACCCGCGATCTTTGCCATCGGCAACCGGCAGGAAATGCCGGAATGTCTCGTCGAGCAGGCGGTCAATGCCGCCCTCGACACTGCCTTTGCCGAGGCCGAGGCACTGCTGCTCGAGCGCTTCGCGCATGTGACACTCGCCGATCTCGCCGAGGATTTCGCAAGGCGGCACCGGCTTCGATCGCAATGACAGCAGCCGATCGATCCACGTTATGACGTGATCGATCCCGATACATCCGGCATTCCCGGAACCGCATTTAGCGGCTCCCGGAACCGCTTAAAACGCGGTTTTCCGGCCGGAATTCTATTGCCCAAAGGCTCGGGTCGAGGCGCTGGTTCCGTGAACCGGTGGGCTGGTCCGCGCGCAACCGAAAGGACTTGAACGATGCAACAGGACGTCATCATCATAGGCGGCAGCTATGCCGGCATGGCCGCCGCCCTCCAGCTTCTGCGCGCCCGCCGGCGCGTGGCTATCATCGACGAGGGCATTCGCCGCAACCGGTTTGCCAGCCACTCCCATGGCTTCCTCGGCCAGGACGGCATCGCGCCCGGCGAGATCGCCGCAACCGCGCGGGCGCAGCTCTCCGCCTATCCGACGCTCACCTGGATCGAGGGCCGCGCCGTGACCGCCAGCGGCAAGCAGGACGCCTTCGTCGTCACCACCGCCGACGGTGCGTCCTTCGAGGGCCGACGCCTGCTCTTTGCAACCGGCGTCAAGGACGGCCTGCCTGACATCGAGGGGCTGGCCGAGCGCTGGGGCAGAAGCGCCTTCCATTGCCCCTATTGCCACGGCTACGAGCTCAACGAGGGCGAGATCGCGGTCATCGCGGCAAGCCCGATGTCGATCCACCAGGCGCAGCTCATTCCCGAATGGGGCAAGGTGACCTTCTTCACCAATGGCGCCATCGCGCTCGACAAGGAGGGCCGCGCCGACCTCGTCAAACGCGGTGTCACCATCGACGAAACCCCGATCGTCAGGCTCGAAGGCCTCGCGGAAGTGGTGCTGACAGACGGCCGCCGCCTGCCCTTCTCCGGCCTCTTCGTCGCCACCCGCACGACGCCCGCCAGCGACATCGCCGAACGCTTCGGCTGCGAGATCGAGGAAACACCGATGGGGCTGCAAATCCGGGCCACGGCCGCCAAGGAAACGACCATTCCCGGCGCCTATGCCTGCGGCGACGTCGGCCGCGTTCCCCACTCCGTCTCGCTCGCCGTCGGCGACGGCGCCTGGGCCGGGGCGCAACTGCACCGCTCGCTGGTTTTCGGATAGAGAGCAGCCACCGCAGGGCCTGCGGTGGAAGCCGAACGGACGCATCCGCCCTGCGTCGTTCGGCTTCCAGCCTTGTCAAATCGACTGCCCCTGTGCTTCGTTCGGTCCGAACGTAAGTTGGAGTGATCGATGGCAATAGCCCTCACCTGCTTCCAGGGTCGCGCCGGCGACCACAATGACCTGGCCATTCCGGGCGCCCGATCGATCGCCTCCCATCTCGCTCGAAGGCTCGGTCTTGAAACCGTCGTGATCGGAGAGCCGGAACCGGCGCTGAACGGCCATTGGACGGTCGAGCTCGAAGCCGCGATGCCGGCACTCCGGCGCATGCAGGATCGCTTCGACGCGGTTTACGCCGAAGGATCGTTCTCGCTGGCGGCGACGAGCCGTTGCGCGGTGTCGCTAGCAACCCTGCCTGCCGTCGCCAGGCACCATGACGATGCCGTCGTCGTCTGGTTCGACGCGCATGGCGATCTGAACACACCTGATACCAGCAGCACCGGCTATCTCGGCGGGCTGGCGCTTTCGGGGCCGTGCGGCCTCTGGAAATCCGGCCTTGGGCACGGTGTCTCCGTTCGCAATGTCGTCCTGGTCGGGCAGCGCGACCTCGATCTGTTCGAAGTTAGCCTCATCGCTGTGGGGCACATCCCGCATATCCGCCCCGGCGCCGACCTTGCGCAGAAGCTTGCCGAGGCCGTCGCCGGCAGGCCTGTCTATATCCATCTCGACTGCGACGTGCTGAACCCTGGCATCGTCCCGACCGATTATCAGCATGACGACGGGCTGTCGCTCGACGACTTGCGCGCGGCCTGCGAAGTCCTTGCCAAGAGCAAAGTCGTCGGCTTGGAGATCGCAGAGTTTCAGAACGCCTGGTCGGAGGGCGGCGAACCGGTGACGCCTGAACCGTTGATCGAGGCACTGGAACCGCTTCTGCAAAAGCTGCGCCGCTGACCTCGCCCTCGGCAGGCTGCCAACGCTCCTCATTGCGGACAGCCGGTTTGGGCGTAGCATGATCCTCCTGCTTGCGTTCGGTATCGGCTGCAATGACGCTCAGATCGGTCCTTCTTGCCTGCGCCTGTCTGCTCGGCGGAAGCGCCTCCGCCAAGCCGCTATCGGTCGATCTCGAACTGGTGCTCGCCGTCGACGTCTCCTACTCCATGGACCTCGACGAGCAGCGGCTGCAGCGGCAGGGTTATGTCGCCGCCTTTCTCGAGCCCGAGCTAATCGAGGCCATCGAGAACGGCCCGCTCGGCCGCATCGCCGTCACCTATGTCGAGTGGGGCGGCTCGGCGGTGCAGGTCACCCCCTGGACGCTGATCGACGGTCGCGGCACGGCGGCGCAATATTCCGAGCTCCTGCGTCGGCAACCGATCCGGCGGATCGCCTTCACCTCGATCTCCAACACCCTTGCGTTCACGCGACGGCTGTTCGATTTCAGCCCCTTCGAGGGCAGCCGCCGCGTCATCGATATCTCCGGCGACGGCCCCAACAATTCCGGCGTCCCGGCGCCGGTCGCCCGCAATTCCACCGTCGCCCGCGGCATCGTCATCGATGGCCTGCCGATCATGCTGAAAACACACGCAGCCTCGGACTCAGCCTCCATCCCCGACCTCGACGCCTATTACCGCGAATGCGTGATCGGCGGCGACGGTGCGTTTCTGGTGAAGGTGTCCGATAGCGGCGAGTTCGCCAGCGCCATCCTGCGCAAGCTGATCACCGAGATCTCCGGCCTGGAGGTAAGTCGCATGGAGCCGGCCACCGTGCGGCCGGTTCAGGCCGGCAGCGGCTACAATTGCTTCATCGGCGAGGAGATGCAGGAGCGGATGATCGGACGGTAGACACAATCTTGCTGCCCTGTTGCCGTGGAGCGTCCTTCTGCCCTCAAGTGATGCGGCTTGGAGGCAGGATGCTCTAGTCCGCCACATCCCCACCCGTCATCCTCGGGCTCGACCCGAGGATCCATGCGCGCAACGTAAAACACTCAGGCCACAGTTCTGGATGCTCGGGTCAAGCCCGAGCATGACGGAGGGCCAGGTGCGCCAGCTAAGGCACGCGGCGCTATGCGCCATCAGCGCGGTTGCAGGCGCGCCGCTTCAGTCAACGACCGGGATCTCCATCCACAGCCAACAACAGGCAACGTGTTGACTCTGAAATTGCAGGAGCATGAAACGGCTCTCCGACCGAACACTCCGATTTCAGACTGACAAGCAGACACGAAAGCAGACTATGCCTCACTACCTGACCGAACTTTACAGCGCCAAGCCGGCGTGGCTTGCCCTTTCAAGGCAGGGACGCCAGCAGTTCTTCACCGCGATCGGCTCCGCCATGCCGGCGCTGACGGCGCTCGGCGTGGAGCTGATCACCTTCGGCAAGGTCGACCAGTCCAAGCTGCACGCGGCCTCGCAGACCTTCTTCGCGGTGTGGCGCTGTCCGGATGCGACGGCGCTGGAAGCGCTCGTTTCGGGTATCGCGCAATCCGGCTGGCATGAGTATTTCGACACGATCAACGCCGGCGGCAAAGGCATCGATTTTGCCGGCCACCTTACGCAGCTCGGCGAAGCCGCATAGGTCCTGCCTGTGTCCCGCTTCCTTAACTCGCGATCGGCTTGAGAGGGCTGTAGAAAACGATCTCCGGGTCGTTCTCGTCCAGATTGTCGATATAGCCACTCGGCCGAAAACCGGCCCTGATCAGCAGATCCTGCATGACGCGGTTGGACATGTTGGTCGAGGTAAAGAGTTTTGAGCCGGCGCACATCGCCTGGAAATGCCCGATCAACGCCGCGCCGAGACCACGCCGGCGATGGGAGGCTCCGACCATCAGCATCTCGATGAAGGCGTGACCAAAGAAGTGGCGGGTCAGCACGCCATAGGCCGCAACCTCGCCATCGATCTGGACCAGATGGCAGCAGCCATTTTCCAGCCAGCCGGCGATATCAGCGCATCGTGTTGGGTCGCCCGCCGCAACGGTGTCGATCGCACAGAGCGCCGGATGGTCATCCTTGACCGCAGGTCGAATTCGCATGGCCCGGTTCCGCAATTTTCGCGGGAACCTACGGCGATTGAGCGATCCACGCAATGACGATGGAATGCGGGCCCCAAAAGGGCGCCATCCCCGCCGCCAGCGGTCGCCGGCGGCGGGGATGGCGCCTTAGCGCGGCGACAGTTGTACGTAACGGTTACGAAGTGGGACGCTTGGCGCGCGCAGTTGCGCGCCTCGCGGCGGCAAATATTCGGTGGATGAAGCACGCCCGATCATCGGATTGCCATCCGCCACCGCTTCCGCGTAACAAGCGGTTGCCATTAGTATCTCGCCGCGAAACTGCCGGCGCTCGCAACAAGGGCGCGACAGAAAAGGGACGCATGAAATCGACCAAGAAGGACAGCGGGCAAAAGACCGGCAAGGCCGGAACGCTCTTGCAACAACTTGCAAGATCGCCCGAGAAGCTGTTTTCAGGGTCGTTTCGCCAGCAAATCGCCGCGCTTTGCTTCCGCCCAACGAAAAATGGCAGCGGCATCGAAATCCTGGTGGTCACTTCGCGTGAGAGCGGTCGCTGGGTCATTCCCAAGGGATGGCCGATGAAGCGCAAGAAGCCATACGAGGCGGCGGAAATCGAGGCCTGGCAGGAGGCCGGCGTACGCGGCAAGGTCCGGAAAAAGCCGGTCGGCAGCTACACCTATCTGAAATCGCTCGATGACGGCGACGTCGTGCCCTGCGTGGTCGATATCTTTCAGATCGAAGTCGATGAAATCGCGGATGATTTCAAGGAGCGCGGCGAGCGCGTTCTCGCCTGGGTCAGTCCCGACGAAGCGGCGCGCCGTGTCCGCGAAATCGAGCTGAAGTCGCTGCTGGTCGAATTCGTGCCGCGCTGAACGATGGCTTCCTGCGGTCCCGTCCAAACCGCAAACACTCGCCCCCGCATTGACGACAGATTGCCGCAATCGGCGGTTCGGTCTTTGGCGCCGGCGCAACAGCGCCTATATGAGGCCGGCAAAGCCGAGGGCCGAAGCCGGGGTAATAGGATGAACGACGAACTGCAGGGCCGCGCCGTCCATGTCGCGGCGATCCGCGAACGGGCGGAAGCCGAGATGAAGGCGATCGGCGTCGACGAGACTTTCATCGGTCATCTGGTCGATACGTTCTACGGGCGCGTGCTCGCCCATCCGGAGCTTGGGCCCGTCTTCGACGCCAGGCTTTCGGGCCGCTGGCCGGAGCATATGGAAAAGATGAAGAGCTTCTGGTCGGCCGTCGCCTTCCGCAACGGCGCCTATGGCGGCAAGCCGGTGCAGGCCCATGTCGGCGTCGCCAAACTGACGCCGGATCTCTTCCCGAAATGGCTGGAACTCTTCTCCACCACCCTCGACGACATCGCGCCCAACCAGGAGGCCAAGGCCTGGTTCATGGCGACGGCCGAGCGTATTGCCCGCAGCCTGACGCTTTCCCTCTTCTACAATCCCGCCCTCGACGACCCCGCGCTGAAGCGCGGGTAACGACCGGGCTTTGCCCTGCCGTCAGAGCAAGCGGCCTGCGATCAGGATTTCCTCGGCCTCGTCAAAGGACATTGCGAAAACCCGCTTGCCCAGCTCGAAACTGAAACCGCCCCTCGCAAAGGCGGAAAGCTCCTTCATCGTGCGCTTCTCGTCGAGATCGATCTTGCGAAACGGGCCGAAAGCGCGCTTCCGCGCAAGAACGACGGCGGCATAAAGATCGTCGGCCTCCGCAACCGCCGCTGCGACATCGGTTTTCGCGATGCCCTTCTGCGACAGTTTCTGCGCGATCGCCCGCTTCGACTTGCCGCCGCGCATGCCCGAGCGGGTCTTGATCTCGGCATAGGCCTGATCGTTGAGCGCGCCGTTGTCATAGGCGAAGGTCACGGCGGCAGCGGCCAGTAACTCTACCTGGGTGGTGCTGATATCCTCGAACTTCTCCCGCGCCTTGCGCGCGATCGCATCGAAAAGCTGCTTCTCCGTCAGCATCTGGCGGTGAAGCCGATAGGCCGCGGAATTGCGCGCCCAGGCATACATGCGTGGCGTCGGCTGATCCGATTGCTCTGTCTCGTCGTTGAGGTTCAAGCCTGCCCTACCCTCGTAGTGACCACAGTCAGCAACAGCCGATCGCGATCCGAGGGATCGGACCAGCGCCGCATCGAAATGCGAAATGACCTGACTCTCCCGGACAAGGCAATTCCGCAGCCAACCCGGCTCACAGTTTTCGCGGGCGTTGTTCCGTTGGAATGGCGGCGAGCGCACCGAAAGGCGGGCGCGGGCATGAGGGCGCCGCGACGGAAGGGCCGCGCGGATCTTTCGAACCGGTGGCCCTCCGTTCTCGCGGTCGCTAGTCGAACTTCTCGGTGCTGTCCGCCTTACCCTTCACCCAGTAGCCGGAGGCCTTGAGCCAGGTGAGCGGCAGGCCACGCTCCTCGACGAAATGGCTGCGGATCGCCCGTGTCACCGCGGCCTCAGCCGCAATCCACACGAAGGTGCCGGGCTCGAGCTTCACCGAACGCACGACCGAGAGCAGCGCCGAAGGGTCGCTCGCCCTATCGAGCGGACGATAGGCCCAATGGGTCGTGAGCGCCGCTTCGGTGCGGAAGGCCTGGCGTTCGTCCGGCCCGGTGACAGCCGCGATACTGGTGATCTCGTGGCCATCAGGCGTCTCTTCGATCCGCCGCCCGATGGCCGGCAGCGCCGTTTCGTCGCCGATCAGCAGCCAGCGCCGGAAATCTCCCGAGACGACGGCCGAACCGCGCGGCCCGCCGATTTCGAGGTGATCGCCGACCGCAGCATTCATCGCCCAGGCGGTCACGGGCCCCGCCTCGTGCAGCGCGAAATCGAGCGCCAGGATGCGTGCGTCGTTGTCGTAGCGCCGGGGCGTATAGTCCCGGTGTTCCACGGTGCCGTCGACTCCGGGCACGAAGATCTTGATGTGGTCGTCCGCCCCGAGGCTGACGAAGTCCGCGAGATCTTCGCCGGAAAGCGTGATCCTGAGCATGCCGGGCGTAATACGCTCGATGCCGGAGACGACGAGAGACCGCCGCCTGAGCTCATGGCGAACACGCTCGATGCGCGGCGCAGCAAGGTTGGAATAGTTGAGAGGATTGTCCATTTGCATCCCTTAGGGGGCTCGAAAACCTCGATCCGCAGGACACAGTCGCGCAGATCGAAGCCGCTTCAAGCCGTTCGATCATACGCGTTGAGTGACGTTAACGCTTACGTGGCCGGGATACGCCCGGTCATGTCACGCTTTCTGTCTATCGGAGGACGCCGCTTCGATCAATGCGTCATCTTGACCAAAACACGAAGGTTTTCCAGCCAAAAGAAAAACGCGCCCGCCGAAGCGGACGCGTTCTTTTTCTGGACCGGAAGCTTGGCGTCTTAGGCAGCCAGCGCCGCCGCTTCGCCGCGGACGAGATCGCCGAGGCGGCGAATGCCCTCGTCGATCATCTGGTCGTTGGCGCAGGAGAAGGAGACGCGCAGCGTATTTTCGCCCGAGCCGTCGGCAAAGAAGGCGCGGCCGGGCACGAAGGCGACCTTCACCGTCTCGATCGATTTCGCCAGCAGTGCCGCACCATCCATGCCCTTCGGCAGCGTCACCCAGACGAACATGCCACCTTCCGGCTTCGTCCAGGAAACACCCTCGGGCATGTACTTTTCGAGCGCCCCCAGCATGGCGTTGCGGCGCTGCTTGTAGACCCGGTGGATCTTGGCCACCTGCTGGTCGAAGCCGCGCTCGGCAACCGTGCAGATCGCCATCTGGTTGATCGTCGAGGAATGGAGATCGGCCGCCTGCTTCAGAAGCACCAGTTTGCGGATCACCTTTTCCGAGGCGCAGACCCAGCCGACGCGAAGGCCCGGGGCCAGCGTCTTCGAGAACGAGCCGCAATAGATCGTGCGGGTGTTGTTGATGTCGCCCTTGCGCGCGATTTCGAGCGCCAGGATCGGCGGCACCGGCTCGCCGTCGTAGCGCAGCGACTGGTAGGCCGCGTCTTCGATGACGGCGATGTCGAGGTCTTCGGCAAGCGCCAGCACGCGCTCGCGGCCGGCCCGGTCGACGGTCTCGCCGGTGGGGTTGGCGAAATCGGCCGACAGATAGGCGAACTTGACGCGGCCGCCCGCTTCGCCTGCCGCCTGGCGGTAGGCTTCCGGCGTGCGGTTGCCGTTCGGGTTCAGCTGGTCGTAGGTCGGCTCATAGGCGTTGAAGGCCTGCAGCGCACCGAGATAGGTCGGCCAGGTGACGAGTGCGGTATCGTTCGGCGACAGGAACAGCTTGCCGAGATAATCGAGGCCTTGCTGCGAACCCGAAGTGATGAAGATGTTGTCGGCGCCTGCGGGAATGCCGATTTTTTCCATCTGCTTGGCGAGCCATTCGCGCAGTGGCTTGTAGCCTTCGCTGACCGAATACTGCAGCGCCGCGCCAACGGCCGGGCCTGCGAAGATCTCCGCATAGGCGTCCTTGAATTCCGCATCCGGAAACAGCGCGGGGTCGGGAATGCCGCCGGCAAACGAGATGATGTCAGGACGATCGAGCAGCTTCAAAAGTTCGCGGATTTCCGAGGCGCGCATCCGGCTCGAGCGCGTCGCGAAGATGTGTTCCCAATCCAGCATGGGGTGTTTCCTCAGAGATTATTGGTGCGGAAAGCGGTTCTCCGCTTTCTCCCGCGTCGTTGTAGAGCGCCGTGCTTTCAGGTGAACGCACAAAGGACGCTCGGGCATTTTCGTTCTAGAGCATCTTTCCACTTCAAGCGATCCCACTTGAGAGCGCGACGCTCTGGACGGCGAAGCGACAGGACCACGATGGCTAATTTATGTCAATATTATTGACCTAAATCCGTGCGTTTTTCGGGCTTTTTGGGCTCTTTGCACGTTGCGTCCGGGGCCTGACGTTACGTCAGTCCAAGCCGAATGCCACGCGGCCCCGGGCAAAGCAAGCCACTGCGTAACTGTTACGCTCTTGCCGCCTGCCTCTGCCGGGCGCACAGTCATGCGTCCACCGATTGTGTTTCATGGCAGCGCCGTCTGTCCGGACGGACGTCAACGGCCGCTGCAGCGCTTTCACGTGCCGCATGATTTGCCCTCGGCTCGATCCGATCGCAGGCCCGATCGCAGCAATGACGCGGCACAAAGGTCCCGATCCACTGGCGATATGGAGCGACATGCCATGAGCAAGCATCCAATATCCGATCAACCCGAACAGAACGGACAGCCTCAGAACGAACCGCTTTTGAGTGTCAGCCGCCGCGACCTGCTGCTTGGTGGCAGTGCATTGACCGCAGCGGCGCTGACCGTCTCCGCCCCCGCAGCGCACGCGCAGCAATCAGCAGCGCCTGCCGCCGGCGGCGGCAAGCCGAACATCCTGATGATTATGGGCGACGATATCGGCTGGCTCAATCCGAGCATCTATCACCGCGGCATGATGGGCTATCGCACGCCCAACATCGATCGCATCGGCAATGAGGGTGCTCTCTTCACCGATTGGTATGGCGAGCAGAGCTGCACCGCCGGGCGCGCCGCCTTCATCACCGGCCAGTCGCCGATCCGCACCGGCCTGACGAAAGTCGGCCTGCCCGGCGCCGATCTCGGCCTGCAGCCGGAAGACCCGACCGTTGCCGAACTGCTCAAGGCGCAGGGCTATGCCACCGGCCAGTTCGGCAAGAACCACCTGGGCGACAAGGACGAGTTCCTGCCGACCGCCCACGGCTTCGACGAGTTCTTCGGCAACCTTTACCACCTCAATGCCGAGGAGGAGCCGGAAAATCCCGATTATCCGAAGAGCCCGGAATTTGCCAAGCGCTTCGGCCCGCGCGGCGTCATCCACTCCTATGCCGATGGCCGGATCGAGGATACCGGCGCGCTGACGAAGAAGCGCATGGAAACGGTCGACAGCGAGTTCCTGGCGGCCGCCCTCGATTTCATCGACCGCCAGCACAATGCCCAGAAGCCGTGGTTCTGCTATTTCAACTCGACCCGCATGCATATCTTCACGCACCTGAAGGCAGAGTCTCAAGGCAAGACCGGCAAGGGTCTCTACCCCGACGGCATGGTGGAGCATGACGGCCATGTCGGCGAGCTGCTCAAGAAGCTCGAGGATCTTGGCGTTCTCGAAAACACCATCGTCATCTACACGACCGACAACGGCGCCGAAGTGATGAGCTGGCCGGATGGCGGTACGACACCCTTCCGTGGCGAGAAGGCCACCAACTGGGAAGGGGGATATCGCGTTCCGATGCTGATCCGCTGGCCGGGCGTCATCAAGCCGAACACGGTCTATAATGACATGTTCTCGCATTACGACCTGATCCCGACCTTCTGCGCCGCCGCGGGCGAGCCGGATATCGTGGCGAAGTGCCTCACCGGCTATGAGGCCGGCAGCAAGACCTTCAAGGTCCACCTCGACGGCTTCAACCTGATGCCCTTCTTCCGCGGCGAAGTGATGGATTCGCCCCGGCGCGAATTCCTCTACTGGAACGACGACGGCGAACTGGTGGCGATCCGGGTGCAGGACTGGAAGGTCAACTTCAAGATCCAGGAACACACCGGCATCGGCGTCTGGCAGCGCGAATTCACCAGCCTTCGCGTCCCCTGGATCATCAACATCCGCGCCGACCCCTTCGAGCGCGGCCCGGAATCCTTCGAATACGACCGCTGGATGGCAGAGCGCGCCTTCATCCTCGTGCCCTCGCAGGCGCTGGTCGCCAAGTGGCTGGAAAGCTTCAGGGAGTTCCCGATCCGCCAGAAGCCGGCAAGCTTCAATCTCGACGAGGTGATGGACAAGCTCTCGACCGGCGGCAAACAATAGGCATGATGCCCCTCGCCGCTTCCATCTCGCAGGGCAGCCTCTGCGGGATGGCGGCGGCGGAAGAAGCCGCACCCGTTGCCGGAGAGTTCAAAGGAACGAAATTGCGGACAGAGGAGCTGAAGAGTAGAATTTCGCCCTTCATTCGACCGGAGGGACTAGGCCATGAGACTGTTTATCCTGTCGGCTGGCGCCACCCTGGCGCTGGCATCCGCAGCCTTTGCGGCACCCACGGCGCCCGCGACGCAACCCCTGAAGATCTCCAAGGAGTGCAGCCAGTTCACCGGCGACACGCCGAGCTTCTGCACCATCACGGAATCGAACCTTGAGGCGATCCCGGCGGGCACCAAGATCCTCTACTACGGACCGGTGATCACCAATCCGCTCTTTTCCAGCAGCAACGCGGTCATCGCCGTCGGAAACGGCGACTCGGCGCTCGGATACTGCATCGTCTACGAATCGGCCAGTCCGCCGCTTGGAACCTGTGCGTTTCATGCGGGCAGCGGCACGCTCGCCGGTTTCCAGGCGATCGTGAAGGTCACGGTCGACGACAAGCAGATCTGGCACTGGGACGGAGGCTACGTCCTCGGCGCCACCCAAGCCGCCAAGTGAGACGTTAAGGAGCCGGTCTCGCACACGGCCACGATCGACACGACGAGACAGAGCCCCGGCCCCGGCCCGGCGCACTCTGCCCATTGCGGCAAGTCGAGCGCGCGAACCTCGCCACAAGCGGGGCAAGGACGCTTTATGTTCTGACCGCCGGCGCGCCGCCGCTGCCCGAGAACAGGAGCCGGAAACCGAGCCCGAGCATGACGGCGCCGGTGAAACGCTCCTGCCAGACGAGCAGGCGCGGCGCGCGATAGAGCATCTGCCCAACCGTTCCCGAGGCGAGCGCCACGGACCCGAGCGACAGGATGCCCGCAAGCTTCTGGACGGTGCCGAGCACGGCAAGCTGCAGCCAAACGGGGCCGGCGGACGGATCGACGAACTGCGGCAGGCAGGCAAACATGAAGAGCAGCGACTTGGGATTGGTCAGGCTGTTGATCGTTCCCTGGCGGACTGCGGTCCAATCGGAAACATAGGCCGCCGCAAGCTTCTTCTTTTTCCGGTCGCCGAAGCTCGACCAGACCATCCGCGCGCCGAGATAGAGCATATAGCCGGCACCGGCCCATTGCAGCACCATGAGCCCGGCCGGATAGGCGCTGAGCAGCGAGGCGACGCCGAGCACCAGCAGGCCCACCTGCACCACGCCGGCAACGAAGACCATGCCGACGACCGTCAAGAGCGCAACCCGACGCCCCTGCCCGATCCCGCGCGCAAGAACCAGCATCATGTCCGGACCGGGCGTGATTTCGAGAACGAACAGCGCAGCGACGAAGGTGAGGAGAACAGCAATATCGGCCATGGGCGTTCCGGATGTGAATGCGGAATGCTTACGCGGAACCGGCGGATATGTCGATTTGCGCGATAGACTTGAACGACCTAGGGTGGTGGAAAGGCCCGGACAAAGCACAGGAGGCAGCCTTGAGCGGCAAGACATTGCGCCTGCAGATCCCGCAATGGCAGGGCGGAACACTGGAAGCCTATCACTTTGGCGCGCAACTGCTCGCCTTTCTGGCGCCCGCCGCCACCGGGCCGGTGGCAACCGTCGAGGTGCCGGAACCGGATGGCACCGAGCTTGCCGTGGAGGACGGCATCGTCGCCCGCACTGCCCTCCTCCGTCAGCTCGATGCGGCTGAAGAGATCCTGAAGAAAGAAGCGCCGGACAAGATCGTCGTCCTCGGCGGCGATTGCGCAGTCGACCTTGCACCCTTCGCCTATCTCAACGAACGCTATGAAGGCGAGCTTGCGGTTCTCTGGGTCGACGCCCATCCGGATATCAGGACGCCCGATCAAAGCACGCATGCGCATACCATGGTGCTCGCCCAACTGATGGGCGAAGGCGACCCGGATTTTACGAAAAGGGTCACGAGACCGATAAAACCCGAAAGGGTGATGTATGCCGGCCTCTACGACATGTCGCCGGCCGAACGCGCACCCGTCGACCGCCTGGGGCTCAACATCGCGACACCGTCCGAACTGATCGGGTCGAGCAAGCCGGTGCTCGACTGGCTCCACGCCACCGGCGCGCGGCATGTGGCCATCCATTTCGACCTTGATGTCCTCGACCCGACCGGTCTCCGTTCGCTTTACTTTTCACGGCCGGATGCTGCCCCCGGCGCCTTCGCCGGCATCCCTCAGGGGCGGATGACGATCCCCGAGGTCGTTCGCCTGCTGAACGACGTGGCAGCCGAAGCAGAGGTCGTCGGGCTCGGCATCACCGAACACCTGCCCTGGGACGCGATCGCCATCCGCAACATGCTGCGGGCGCTGCCGCTGATCGGCGGGAAAGCTTAGCCGAAGCGGCGACGCAACCCTTCTACCGTTTCAGGTCGCTGCTCCCTCCCACTCTTCACCTCAGACCCAGCACCGACAGCCGGGAACATTCATGACAAAACCCGACACCGACGATACCCTTGCCTTCTACCGCGACAATGCCGCGACCTATGCGGCGCGCGAACGCAAACCGCCGACCGCCCGGCTCGACGCCTTCATGCGCAAACTTCCGCCGGGTGCCGCCGTGCTCGACCTCGGCTGCGGCGGCGGGCACGACAGCCTTGCCATGCTGGGGCACGGTCTCGACGTCACCGCCTGTGACGGCTCGGCGGAACTGGCGCGTGAAGCGGAACACCGGATCGACCGCAAGGTCGAGGTCGTCAGGTTTCAGGAGATTGATTGGCAGGAGCGCTTCGACGGCATCTGGGCGGAAGCATCGCTATTGCATGTGCCGCGCGCCGAACTTGCCGATGTGCTTGCCCGCATTCGCCAGGCGCTCCGGCCGGGCGGTTTTCTGCAAGCGAGCTTCAAGGCGGGCAAAGTGGAAGGCCACGACCGTTTCGGCCGCTACTACAACTATCCTTCGGCAGAATGGCTGCGCGACCGTTTCGAAGATGCCGGCTGGTCGGACATCCAGATGCGCGAAGCGGACGGCGGCGGTTACGACGGCGAGCCGACGCGCTGGCTGCATGTGGCGGCAGTCCGCTCAGCCTGAAGCGCCCCGTCGCTCGCGGGCATTGCCCTGCGGCCCACCCGGACCGGCAGGTCCGCTCACCTGCTTGCCGCCTCAGGCCTCGCTGCTAAAGTAACTCAGGATCAAAAGCGTGCAGATCGCTGCAACGATCAAGGCGTCGAAAAGTGCAAAATGCTCGAAGAACGAGAGCATGGCATTTCCTCCTTCCAACTAAACCTATGAGAGCACATATTTCCACGGTTTGGAAGAAGAATACCGGGCTATACTGACGTTCAATTGATATTACTCGGCATTATTATTGCTCCGCAGCAAATTTATTTCGGCACCGCACAATAGCGACTTCAACATCGAGACCCGGCACAACTTGAAGATTCGGCTCTCGATCGGAGTGCCGAACGACTTGATTTCCTTCAAACTGCCCGAGACGCGCCAGCCCGCTTGGAGGTGACGCCAGTCCTGCCCGTGGCGGCCTTCAGTCGCCTTCGTTGACGAACGGCTCTGAGGAAAAAGCCCAGCGCCGGCGGCGCGGCAAACCGATTGACGGCGCTACCGGAAGATGTAGATATTAGTAATATCGAATAAAAAGATCCGCCGGCTGGCGGGTCTATTTTCCAGGGGGTGCGCATGTCTGACCTGCAAGCGAACAACGCCCGCGCGGGCGGCGGCGAAACGGCTGTCGCCGACAAGGACAAAAGCGGCTTGACGCGGCGCGAGGCGCTCATGAGCGGCGCGGCGTTTGCCGTTGCCGCCGGCATGCCGGCCGGCCTTGCCGCCTTCTCCGCAAACCCGGCCCTTGCCAATGGCACGACGCCGCCGAACATCGTTTACATCATCGCCGACGATCTCGGCTGGGCCGATGTCGGCTTCCATGGCTCCGACATCAGGACGCCCAATCTCGACAAGCTCGCCGAAACCGGCGTGACCTTCGACGAATTCTACGCCCAGCCCATGTGCACGCCGACGCGCGCCGCCTTCCTCACCGGCCGCTACCCCTTGCGCTACGGACTGCAGACCGGGGTCATCCCCTCGCCCGGCTCCTACGGGCTGGCGCTCGACGAATATCTGCTGCCTCAGGCGATGAAGGAAGCCGGCTACAGAACCGCGCTTGTCGGCAAGTGGCATCTCGGCCACGCCAAGGTGGCATACTGGCCGAAGCAGCGCGGCTTCGACACGTTCTACGGCGCGCTGGTCGGCGAAATCGATCACTTCAAGCATTCCTCCCACGGCGTGAAGGACTGGTACCGGGACAACAAGCCGCTCGAGGAAAGCGGTTTCGACAACACGCTCCTCGGCGACGAGGCGGCGCGGGTGGTGGAAGGGCACGATCCCGCTGCTCCCCTGTTCCTCTACCTCGCGTTTACCGCGCCGCACACGCCGTTCCAGGCGCCTGAGGATTATCTCGACCGCTACAAGCACATCGCGGATGAAAACCGCCGCGCCTACGCGGCGATGATTTCCGTGCTTGACGATGGCATCGGCAAGCTGCTGACGGCACTCGAAAAGCGCGGCATGCGCGACAACACGCTGATTGTCTTTCACAGCGACAATGGCGGCGTGACAAGCTCGCTCTTTGCCGGCGACAACAAGGTCAGCGGCGGATTGCCGGCGAACAACGGCCCCTACCGCGACGGCAAGGGCACGCTCTACGAAGGCGGCACCCGCGTCGCAGCGCTTGCCAACTGGCCGGGAAGGATCAAGCCGGGCAAGGTCGGCGGCATGGTCCATGTCGTCGACATGTACCCGACGCTCGCAGCCATCGCCGGTGCGCCGCTCGGCAAGAACAAGCCGCTCGACGGCATGAACCTCTGGCCGGCCTTGAGTGAAGGCAAACCTTCGCCGCGCGGGGAGCTCGTCTACAATGTCGATCCGCTGGTGCTGTGCGCAAGGACAATTGGAAGCTCGTCTGGAAGGCAGCCCTGCCCTCCAGGCTGGAGCTTTTCGACATCGCCGCCGACCCGTCCGAGACGAAGGATCTCTCGGCAGAGAACGGCGACAAGCTGCGCGAACTTCAGGACTGGATCACCAGGCTCGCCGGCGAAATGGTCCAGCCGCTTCTTCTCATGGATGCCGCGCGGCTGACCTTCTATGCACCGCCGGTCGTCGCCGACCCTGCGACGCTGTTCAGCCTTGGAGATTGATTATCAGCGAAGGTCGCGCAAGCGCGGGCGCTTGCCCGCCTAAACCGGCGTCACGGATTTCACGCTGCCGGTACTATCGACGACGCAGTTGTATTTGCGGCCGCCTGCGTCGAGATCGACGCGGTAGCTTGTCGCGTCGAGCGCCCGGGAGCTCGTCGGTAGCACCTTGGTGCTTTCGAGCTTCGCCGTGCCCGCGACCGCGTTGGCGCAGATCAGCTGCAGGTCGGCCGGCGCCGTCTGCAGGCTCGTGCGCGCCATATCCTCAGGTTTGGGCGCTGACTGGCAGCCACCGATTATGGCCAGCGCCAAAGCCACGGGAACAAACCCCTTCGAACGCAACATCCCCTCGCTCACTATCTGTTCTCCCCTTTGAGTATTTGCCTGTCACTGGGTCCTGCGGGACGGATTGGCCACGCCTGACCCTGCGGCCAATTAAAAGCACTCGCCACCCCTGTTCGAGCGACGTCATACCCCCTTGTAGAGTGCTGCCCCCTGCATCAGCACGATCACCTTGGCGCCGATCTCGATGCGGGAATGCAGGTCGGTGACGTCGTCATTGTTCATGCGGATGCAGCCGGACGAAACGTCGAGCCCGATCGTCCAGGGCTCGACCGTGCCGTGGATGCGGTAGATCGTGTCCTGGTCGCCCTCGTAGAGATAAAGCGCGCGGGCGCCGAGCGGATTGTCCGGCCCGCCGGGCATGCCGGCCGCCCATTTGGCGGCGTTCGGGTCGCGGGCCACCATCTCGGCCGGCGGTGTCCAGGTCGGCCATTCCGCCGTGCGTCCGACGCGCACGATTCCGGCCCAGCCGAAGCCCTCGCGGCCGACGCCGATGCCGTAGCGGATCGCCTGGCCGCCCGGCTGCACCAGGTAGAGGAAATGCTGGTTGCCGTCGATGATGATGGTGCCGGGTTGCTCCGCCGTGCGGAACGGCACCACCTGGCGGCGGAAGGCTTCCGGCAGCTGGTTGTTGCGGGCGAAGTATTGCCGCGCTTTCTTCTTGTCGTAATTCACCCACTTCTTGGTGCGGGCATCATAGATCTGCGTCTGTGCCAGTGCGGCCAGCGGACCGAGGCAGAGCGCAGCGGCAAGAACGGCAGCACCGAGCTTGCGCCGCGTCCATGCCGGCTGATCCTTGCTGACAGGACGGTTATGGTCGGATGTCGCGGTCATGGCTTGGCCCACCCGTCGATGCGCGCTGCGTTGTCCTCGGCCCATTTCTTCGCATAGTCGGCCGGCGCCTGCCGCTCGACCTCCAGCGCGTAGCTCATCTTCGTCACTTCCTCCGGCGAGAAATCCACCTTCTCCAGGAACTTCGCAATGTCAGGGTGCTTCTTGCCGAAGGCGGTGGCATAGGCGATCTGGAAATGCGCCGCCTCCCAGGCGGTCGAGGCGCTGGATTTCGACACCCAGAGCGGGTCGCTCGGCGGCACGATCTTCCACTTGGCGGCATCGTGCGGCGGCTCTTCGAGCCTGGCAATCTGGTGCAGCTCGAACACATGGTGCGGCGCGTAGCAGTAAAACACCATCGGCCGCCCGGTCGCGACCGCCGCGTCCACCGCCGCCATCGCCACTTCCTCTTCCGCCTCGAACAGCGTCAGGGTTTCGCCATAGCCGTAGCCCGCCGCCCGCGCCCGTTCGATACCGGTCGAAAGCCAGGTCGCAGCACCGATCCACATCTCGCCCTTGCCGTCGCCGTCAGTGTCGAGGATCTTGGTTTTCTCGGGGTCGCTGAGATCGGCGACCGTCTTGATCGTCGCGGCGGCTTCCGGCGTGGCGCAAAGCCCCTGCCAGGCCGGCACGCTGCGTTCCGTCAGCTGACCGACACCCTTGTCGGTCACGTATTTGCGCACGACATCCTCGAAATTCGGCCGCCAGACTTCGGGCTGGATATCGACCGTGCCCGTCTCGAAGCCGACGAAGGCATTGAGCGTGCCGAGCTCCTTGACCTCGGCATCGAGGCCGAACTTCTTGGCGATGCCGACCTTCAGGATATTGGCCGTCGCCTGGCCCGACGGCCAGTTCGGCATGGCGATCACCAGGTCGGCGGCAGTGGCCGGCACGGTCACGGATGCGGCAAGCATGACAGCCAGCGCCGCTGGCAGATACCTCGACTTTCCCTTCACAGTCCCCTCCGGCCTCGATTAATCGATGCGAATGACGTCGTGAATGCGTATCAGGAATGCGTCCAAGTTCCGGGGCAACACGAGGCGCGCGCCACGGCTATGCGAATGCTATCAAAGTGATACAGCGACCTTTGCGGGTCCGGTAAGACCGCGGCGCTGCAGTGTTCCCTGTGCCGTCTGCCGGCATCTTCGTTTCTTGGCCGGCAGGATGCATAGAACGACGGCCTTCGTCAACGATCCGGCTACACCGCACGTTGCATGGGGAGGGCCTCTTCATCGGCGTTCACGTCGCAGCACCGCGCGAGACCGCAAGCATTGCATGCCGGAGTTCGTGGAGCCTACGGCTCTGCCGCACGGGCAGCCTCTTTCCCGATGGCGCGCCGCGCCCTGAAATCGCGCAGGGCGAACTGGCCTGCAACCAACCAAATCGCCAGCTCAAGCGCAAAGGTCCAGTGCAGCAGGAAGTTCAGATACCAGGGCTTATAGACCGCCTGCACATGCACCAGGTTCACCCGGAGATCGGCGAAGGGAAAGAGCCAGCGGATATCTGCCGCGATCGAATCCATCACCAGATGCAGGAGCACGCTGATGAGCCCGACACTGACGAGGACGAGCTGATTGCGTCGCCCGGTGGCGATGAGGAGAAGCGCGATCGCCGCCGCCAGCACCAGCCAGAAGACCGGCGTATGCACCCAGTAGTCGTGATGCGGCGTGCGGCGCTGGTCGATCAGGTAGAAATAGGCGAGATCGAAATCCGGCAGAACGGAACAGAGCAGCCCGATGCCGAAGATGGCGCGGGCCTGCGAGGGATTGCGACGCGCAAAGGGGCGGCTCAGCAGATAGCCTGCCGGCAGATGGGCAATGAACAAGGCAGGTTTCCTCCTGAAGCGCAATCCCGCGGAACCGCGTCTTTCACACCCGCAGTCGAGACGTGAATGCTTGAGGATTTGCAACCGAAAATGTCGGATTCGTGGCTGTTGCCCACAGCCGCCGCTGCCAGCGGGTGCTACCAGTTGCCCGGATCAGCACTGTGATCGATGCTGGCGAATTCGTCGGCCTTTTCCCGGTCGAGCGTCTGGCTGGTGGCGTTCCTCGCCTCATCGGTGACGGCGTAGGTGAGCGGCGCCGGCTCGCGCGTCAGATACTGGTACATCAGAAGTGCTGCTTCCTCGGCGCTATCGGCCTCGAACTCCCTGACAACGCTGACGGAAAACTTGCGCATGGCCGACCCCTGCTCTTTGAACGCTCCTATGAGATGGCGCGCCCGCGCCCGGCGTCAATGCGTCGGCATCAATGTGTCACGGGCCCATCCGCCTTCTTCCAGGCGGCGATGCCGCCCTCGATGTGGCAGGTGGTGGTGAGGCCGGCGGCCTGGGCGGCCTCCACGGCCATGGCGGAGCGCTCGCCGTAGGCGCAGTAGAAGACGATGCGTTTGCCCGTTGCCTCCGCCAGTTCGTGCAGCACGCCGCCGGTCGCGATGTTCTGCTCGAGGTCCGGATAGGGCGCGTGCAGCGAGCCGGGAATGACCCCGTGCTTTTCCCGCTCGGCCTTCTCGCGCAGGTCGACCAGCGCGATCTTCGCCCGGCCGCAGAGCGCCAGCGCCTCCTTGGCCGAAAGCGCCCAGCCACGCCGCGCGATCTCGTCCTGGTGCAGGCCGATGTGGACGTTGGCCGGCACCGCCACATCCATCATCTTCGGGTTCGGCAGCTTGAGGTTGTTCATCAGGTCGACATATTCGTCGACGGATTTCACCCTGAGACGTGGATTGAAGTGCTTCTCTTCGCCGATGGTCGAAACCGTGTCGCCCTTGTAGTCGTGCGCCGGGTAGACGAGCGTCTCGTCCGGCAGCTTCAGGAGCTTGTTGAAGATCGAGTCATATTGCTGGCGCGGGTCGCCGTTCTGGAAATCGGTGCGGCCGGTGCCGCGGATCAAGAGCGTGTCGCCGGTAAAGACCCGCCGCCCCATGTCACCGCCCATCAGGAAGGAATAGGAATCGTCGGTATGGCCGGGCGTATAGAGCACGTCGAGGCTTAGACCCTCGATCGACACCCGGTCGCCCTCCGCAACCCGCATGGAAACGACGTCGGCCGCCGTCTGCTCGCCCATCACGGTGATGCAATGGGTCTGGTCGCGCAGCGCCCCGAGGCCGGTGATGTGATCGGCATGGAGATGGGTGTCCACGGCCTTGACCAGCCGGAGGTCGAGTTCGCGGACGAGCTGCAGGTAGCGCTCGACCTTTTCCAGCACCGGATCGATGATCAGCGCCTCGCCGCCCTGGCGGCTGGCGATCAGGTAGGTATAGGTGCCGGACACGCTGTCGAACAATTGACGGAAGATCATCGGCGGCTCCTTGGCTGACGATAACGCGGCTTCCAATCGGGGCGCGATGGCAAAGAGAGGTGGTCGCCTCTCATCCGCACAGGTGAGGAGGTTTGCCCCTCACCGCGCGGATGAGGGGCACTTGCCTCACCCCTTTGCCGATGCGACGCCTCAGCCCTTCGGCTGCGGCACGATGCGGATATAGGGCTTCGGTGCGCGCCAGCCTTCCGGATAGACCTTGCGGGCGTCCTCGTCGCTGACCGAACCGGCGATGATGACGTCGTCGCCCTGCTTCCAGTTCACTGGCGTCGCCACCTTGTGCTTGGCGGTCAGCTGCAGCGAGTCGATGACGCGCAGCACCTCGTCAAAGTTGCGGCCGGTGGTCATCGGATAGATGAGGACGAGTTTGATCTTCTTGTCCGGACCGATGACGAAGACGTTGCGCACCGTCTGGTTGTCGGCTGGCGTGCGCTTGGTCGGGTCGCCGGAAACAGGCGCCGGCAGCATGCCGTAGAGCTTCGAGACGGTGTAGTCGACGTCGGCGATCATCGGGAAGTTCGGCGCATGGCCCTGCGTTTCCTCGATGTCGGCGGCCCAGCCGGCATGCCGGTCGAGCGGATCGACGGAGAGGCCGATGATCTTGACGCCGCGCCGGTCGAATTCCGGCTTGATGCGCGCCATGTAGCCGAGCTCGGTGGTGCAGACGGGCGTGTAGTCCTTGGGGTGCGAGAACAGGACCGCCCAGGAGTCGCCGATCCAGTCGTGAAACCGGATGGTGCCATCGGTCGTTCCGACCTCGAAGTCCGGTGCGAGGTCATTGATTGCAAGCGTCACGATACCCTCCAATGTGTGTGAGCGCCGCGCCCGCCGGGCGCGATGGGAGCACTCTATTTTCTTGACAGCGCCGCGTCCGGCAAGGCGCCCAACGGCCGCTGCAATCCTCTGCTTTCGTCCATTGTTTACGCTCCGGCGACAACCGTCCGGAGGAAAAATTCCTTTAGAAAATCAAATCATTACAGCAGCCCTGGAGCACGCCGGGAAGCCCGGCGCCAAGGCGCGATGTCCAGTGTGCCACTTTTGCCGCTTAAGGCAACCGGAAAGACGCAGCCTTGCAACCGGCCGGATCGAGGCTTGCATCATCGATCGTCGGTCGCCGCGGCAGGCCAGCCACGCGTCGAAATGTTGTCGCAACGCCGGCCTCGCCGCTGCACGCGTGTGCAGACGCGCCAAGCGCCATTGATCTTATTCTTGGCAATTCGACAATGCGGACATCGCTCGCCGGTTTCATCCGCCAATCCCGGAAGGTTCGCATCCGACGGGCGACTTGAGCAGGCTCGTATGCCTGTCGCTGCTACTCTTTCTTCATTCGGAATTTCTCGTGACAGCTGCCGCAATTCGTGGTTACCGCGTTGAACTGCGTCTTAAATGCTTCGAGATCCTGCGGATTGGCAGCGACGGCAGCGGCCGCAGCCACCCGGAATTTCTCGGCAGCCGCCTTGAACGCGGTCATATCTTGCCAAATTGCCGGCAAGGCGGCCGTGTCTCCGGTTTCGCTGCCGGCGGGAAACAAGACGTCCACGTCGAATTTTTCTGCGTTCTCGCTAAGGCCCTTGAGGGCGGTCATGGCAACGGCAGCGTCAAACGGCTTTTCTCCCTTGACCATGGGAGCGACGGTGCCGACCAGTCTACCGCGCTCCTTCATGATAGCCTTGCGATCTGCAATTGGATCAGCGAAGGCGCTGGAGCCCGTAAGCGCGAGTGCGGCGATGGCAAGAATGAGCGTTCTCATGAGCAAACCCTCTGGATTGCGGTTGAGCGGCATGACGAAACCCAACCAAAATACACGCAAAAAATTCACCCCCCCAATTCACGCTTTCGTGTTGTTCTGGTTTGGAATTTCGCAATTCCGGACGGAAAACCGCTGCACACTTTTCCTGGAATTGCTCTGGGACCGCCGCTCTCTACCGCAGCAGGGCGCAGAACGTCGCGAGATCGACATTGCCGCCGCTGATCACGATGCCCACTCGTTGCCCGGCGCAGGGAAGCACGCCCTGCAGCACGGCCGCCGCCGCCAGGCATCCGGTCGGCTCCACGATCATCTTCATGCGCTCGGCAAAGAAGCGCATGGTCTCCACGAGTTGGGCGTCGCTCACCGTGACGATTTCGCGGACATCGCGCTTGAGGATCGGGAAATTGTGTTCGCCGATATGATTGGTGAGCGCTCCGTCGGCGATCGATTTCGGCACCGGGATATGGACGATCTCGCCCTTCCTGAGCGACTGCTGGCCGTCATTGCCAGCCTCCGGCTCGACACCGACGACGACCGCGCCGGGCGAACGCTCCTTGGCGCTGAGAGCCGTACCGGCGAGCAGGCCGCCGCCGCCGAGCGGCGTGGCGATCAGGTCGAGTTCGCCCACCTCCTCGATCAGTTCCAGCACCGCCGTCCCCTGCCCGGCGATCACATCAGGATGGTCGAAGGGCGGGATGAGGACAGCATCACGCTCGGCCGCCAGCTTCGCGCTGATCGCCGACCGGTCCTCGGTATAGCGGTCATAGAACACGACATCGGCGCCATAACCGCGGGTCGCCGCCACCTTCATTTCGGGCGCATCCTTCGGCATCACGATCGTCGCGGCAACACCCTGCAGCCGTGCGGCATAGGCAATCGCCTGCGCGTGGTTGCCGGAGGAGAAGGCGACGACGCCCCGCTTCTGGCCGCCTTCCTGCAAGGCGGCGATCGCGTTGTAGGCACCGCGGAATTTGAAGGCGCCGGCGCGCTGGAAATTTTCCGCCTTGAAGAAAAGCCGCGCGCCGGTGGCGGCATCGGCTGTGCGCGAGGTCAGCACCGGCGTTCGATGCGCCATGCCGGCGATGCGGTCCCGTGCCGCCTGCACGTCGTCGAATGTCGGAAGGCGCAATGCCGCCTCTGCCGCTGAAACTGCCATGAGCCTCTCCCTGAGCTTGCCACTTCCGAGGCTATTGAATGCGGTCCTGCAAGGCAAGGATGCCAGCGCGGCTACCCACCGCTGGAAACGACAGTGCGGTAGTGATCGACCGCGAAGCTGAAAAGCACCTTCAGCATGAACAGGGCCGACACCGCCGCCATCGCCGGCGTCAAGCCCGGCAACAGCGGCAAGCCAGTGAGGCCGACCGCCAGCAGCAGCCCGCCGACAAAGGTCTGTGCGGCGCGTCCCGCAAGCAGATTGACGACCGCGGCCGCAGCGATCGTATAGGCCCAGACGGCGACCGCAGCACCGACCCCGGTGCCGACGAGCAGCGCGACGATGACCACATAGAAGTGGATCGCGATGAAGATCCAGCGATTGCGCGGCCGCGCCGCATAAAAACCATTGGTCGAGGGCGTGAAGTTGGCGACACAGCCGGCGGCGATATCGAGGACGAGGACAAGCGCCAGTGCCGCCCGCCACCAGGCAAGCTCCACCAGCATCGGCCCCGCCGACAGGGCAAAGGTGGCCGCGACACCAACGCCGAAGAGGAGGATCACCACGAGATAGGCCGGCGGCTGCTCCTCGCCGAACACGTCGTGAAGCTGGGGATGGATGCGAAGAGATCTCATGAAGGCCACACCGCCATACTGAAGAGTTGGCCACTGTGAGCGGACGCAGCCAGGGCGCAAGCGGCTAACCGTAACGCGCGGCCGGTTGCGACCTTGGCCTGCACCCTGTTTGCAGGCCCCGGCTTGCAAGCCGGTTGCCCGTACTAGGTTGCGACCCTCTTGACGGCCGTCATGATCTCCGCGGCGCTCGGGAACACGCCCAGTTCGTCGGGGCCGAAGCGCGCCTCGATCTCGCTCCAGCTGATGATGCCGGCTGCATCGACCAGGAAGTGGCCGACCAGTTGCGTGCCGTGTTCGGCAAAGATGCGCAGATCGGTCTCGTCCGGCTCGAAGCCTTCGCGTGCATTGAGCAGCTCATTGGCCTCCATCGGATGCATCGGTTCGGCGAGCTCGCCTGTCGGGTTGATGCGCGCTGCGGCGAAATCGGCGGGCCGTGTGCGATGGGGCCATTCCGGCGTCTCCGTGCTTTCGGGCGGAAGCAGCGCGGCCTGTGGCGCGCCGAAATCCCTGTGCGTCTGGCAGTCCGGATCCGCAAGGACCGTGACCGGCGTCGGCTGGAAGCGGAAATAGAGGCGCGCCCGCTCGACCGGGGTGTTGACCACCGCCAGCGTTTCCACGCCGACGGCACGCAATGCCGGCTCGACGGAGGAAAACTGCCGCATCTGGCGCCGGCAGAACGGGCAGTGCAGGCCGCGAAACAGACCGATCAGAAACGGCCGGCCGCGAAGGCTCGCAAGCGAAACCGGACCGTCCCGATTGGCGCTTGCAAGCTCGAAGGCGGGTGCGGGTTGTCCCGGCTGCAACGGCTGCACTGTCCGGTCTGCCATCTGCTCCCCCAGTCGACGCCCCTGCGCCGCTCTGTCCCTGCCCGTGATTTTCGCTCCCATTGCCGCCCGCCCGGAAGCCGGGCGATGGCGGAAGATAGCCCCACCCTATCACAGGTGGACGAACGGCCCACGCCGAATGGTGATCTGCATGGCGTTTTGTGCCGCCGGTGCTAATCGAGCCAATCACCCAGCAGCTTCGCGAGCGCCGCGACACCCTGACCGATCTGCGGCACTTCGAGGCTTGCGTAGCCCATGACGATGCCGGCGCGGTCCGGCCGGTGAACGGCTTCATCGGCGCCGTAGAGGGGCGAGATCGGATAAAGGCCGATGCCCGCTTCCCGCGCCCGCGCGATCAGTTCACCTTCCTGCGTCCGGTCCAGCCGCTCGAACCAGACGACGACGTGCAATCCGGCATCGGCGCCCGATATCGTCACGCGGCTACCGAGTTCCGCCTTGAGCGCCGCGAGCAGCGCCTCGCGGCGGCGGCCATTGCTGCGCCGGCTCCGGCGGATGTGGCGCTCATAGGCCCCGCTTGCAATCATCGCCGCCAGCGCCTCCTGCTCGAGGCTGGGCGAATGGCGGTCGACGAGCTGCTTGGCGGCGGCGAAGACGGGGTAAAGCGGCGGCGGCACGACGAGATAGCCAAGGCGCAACATCGGCGACAGGCTCTTCGAGATCGTGCCGAGATAGAGGACGTTCTCCACATGGGCCATGGTCTGCAGCGGCGGGATCGGCCGGATGTCATAGCGATACTCGCCGTCGTAATCGTCCTCGATCACAAAGGCGCCGCTGCGGTCCGACCAGGCGAGAAGCTCCTGCCGGCGCCGGGCCGAGAGCACGCCGCCGAGAGGAAACTGATGCGAGGGCGTGACATAGGCAAGCCTGACGGCGTCGAGCCCCGCGAGCGCATCGGTCTGCAGCCCCTCCTCGTCGACGGCAATCGGAACCACCTCAGCGCCGGCGGCCGCAAACACCCGGCGCGCCATAACGTAGCCGGGATCCTCGATCGCAACGCGGTCGCCGGGATCCAGGAGCACGCGGGCGGCAAGATCCAGTCCTTGCTGCGAACCGTTGACGATGATGATCTGGTCCGGCGCGCATCTGAGCCCGCGCGCCCGCCAGAGATAGGCCTGCAGGGCTGCCCGCAGCTCCGCCGAGCCGCCGGGGTCGTCATAGGCGAGCCGCGGCTGGCGTCGCCGAAGTGCGACGTTGACCGACCGCCGCCAGGCTTCCGCCGGAAAATCGGCGGCCGACAGGTCGCCATAGCGAAAATCGGCGATCAACCCACCGGACTGCGGCGGCACCCAGGTCGGCCCGTCGCCAAGGGCCGCTCCAAAGCGCGACAGACGAACGGGGGCTGCCGGTCTCGGCGCAGACTGGGAAGCCGTCCCGCCGGGAAGCGGCCTGGCACCCTCTGGCGCATGCAGCAGCGCCACCCTTGAAGGCGCACCCTGCCGGCTCTCCAGAAACCCCTCGGAAAGAAGCTGCTCATAGGCCGCAGTCACGGTCGTGCGCGAGACGCCGAGTTCGGCCGCCAGCGCCCGCGTCGATGGCAGCCGATCTTCGGGGCCATAGGTGCCGCCGAGGATCTGCGCCTTCAGCGCGTCGTAGATCCGCCGGGTGGTCCCGCCCCTCGCCTCGTCCTTCTCCGTCACCAACTGGCCCACGCATTTATACGAAAACTGGATATTCGTTCCGGTCCAGTTTGCATCTATGACAGGACAAGCACAAGGAGCAAGGTCATGTACACACCCCCGGCCTTCAAGGAGGAAACACTGAGCGTGCTGCACGCGATCATCGAGGCCGCATCGCTTTCCACTTTCGTCAACGCAACGGCCGAGGGCCTGCTGGCCACGCCGCTGCCGCTGCTGCTCGATCGCGACGAAGGTCCTTATGGCACACTCTACGGCCACCTCGCCCGCGCCAACCCGCAAGGGACGACCGCGCCGATCGGCGCAGCCATGGCGACCTTCATGGGACCGGATGCCTATGTCACCCCCTCCTGGTATGCCTCCAAGCGCGAGCACGGAAAGGTCGTGCCGACCTGGAACTATTCGGCCGTGCATGCCTATGGCGAGGTCGAGTTCTTCACCGACGAGGACCGGCTTCTCGATGTCGTCACCCGCCTGACCAATCGTCACGAGGCGGCGCGTGCCGAACCCTGGCAGGTGAGCGACGCACCACCCGCCTTCGTCAAGGCCCAGCTTCGCGGCATCATCGGTCTGCGGCTGCCGATCGACCGCCTCGACGGCAAGCGCAAGTTCAGTCAGAACCGCAGCATTGAAGATCGTCAGGGCGTGGCCGCAGGGCTCGCAGCCAGCGCGCGGCCCGAGGATCGCCTCGTCTCCGGGGAGATACCGGTCTGACGCTCAACGGGCGCCTCGTCTAGCATCTCACCCGATGGATGAGACATTCCGATTTTCCTTCAACTTTCCCGCGCAAGACCTTAGAACGACTCTCGAAAGAGGCTTCGCATCAGCAGATGAGGTGCACCCCATGCCATCGCTCGACATTCTCCTCACCTTCTTCGTCACCACGGCGATCTTCGCCTATATCCCGGGACCGGCGACGCTCTACGCCGCTGCGCAGACGATGGCGCGCGGCCGTTTTGCCGGGCTGATGGCCTCGCTCGGCATCCATCTCGGTGGTTACGTGCATGTCCTTGCGGCCGCCGCCGGTCTTTCGATCCTGTTTCATGCGGTGCCGACACTCTATCTCGTGGTGAAGCTTGCCGGTGCCGCCTATCTCGTCTGGCTGGGCTTCACGCTGATGCGTGCCAAGGCGAGCGGCGACGGTCACCTGCCCGCAGTCGAGGCGAAATCGGCCCGCCGCGCCTTCTTCGAGAGCATCACCGTCGAGGTTCTGAACCCGAAGACCGCGATCTTCTTCGTCGCCTTCCTGCCGCAGTTCACCGATGCCTCCGCCGCCTTCCCGGTGTGGGTGCAGTTTCTGCTGCTCGGCACCGTCGTCAACCTGATGTTCTCCTCCGCCGATCTCGTCTGCGTGTTTCTCGCCGATGCCGTCGTCGTCAGGATGCGCCGCTCCACCCGGGCACAGCGCCTGCTGCAGCGCGCCGGCGGCACGGTGCTGATCGGGCTCGGCGCCCATCTTGCCTGGCAGCGGACGTAACCTCACTTGGGCGGCGCATCGAGCGCCGCTGCAAGCCTACCTTGCACCCGCATCTCTTGCAGCTATCATGCGCGAACGCCATCGGGGGGACACGCGCATGGGAGAAGGCGGCCAACCTATTCGCACCACAGGTGCGGACATCCTCGTCGATACACTTCTGGCAAACGACGTGAATGTCTGTTTTGCCAATCCCGGCACGTCGGAAATGCACTTCGTCGCCGCCCTTGATCGCAAGCCGGAGATGCGCTGTATTCTCGGCCTCTCCGAAGGCGTCGTCACCGGTGCGGCCGATGGCTATGCGCGCATGACGGGTCGGCCGGCGTCGACCCTGCTGCACACCGGCCCCGGCCTCGCCAACAGTCTTGCCAACCTGCACAATGCGCGGCGCGCCCGCACGCCTGTCATCAACGTTGTCGGCGACCATGCCTCCTACCATCTTGCGCTCGATGCCCCGCTGACGAGCGACATCGAGGGACTGGCCCGCCCGATGTCGAACTGGGTGCGGCGGGTGAACAACCCCTCCGACGTGGGACCGACGGCGGCGGCCGCCTATCGCGCTTCGCTGACGCCACCGGGCGTTGCCACCATGATCCTGCCGGCAGACGCGTCCTGGGGCGCGCTTTCCACCGATGCGCCTGCGCAAAAGGTGCTTGTCGAAGCGGAGACGCCGGCAAGCCCCGAGACGGTCCGCGAGGTGGCCCGCCTCATCCGAGCAAACCCGGAAGGCGTGGCAATGGTGGTAAGCGGCGCCGCCGCAAAGGCCGAGAGCCTCGCCATCGCCGGGCGGATCGCGGCCGCCTGCAACGTCCAGCTTTTCAACGAGGTGCTTGTCGCCCACACCCAGCGCGGCCGCGGGCGGGTGGCGCCGCGGCGCATCCCCTACCCGATCGACATGGCGCTCGAAACGCTGCGCGACGTCAAGGTTTTGCTGCTTGTCGGCGCACCGGAACCGGTGGCTTTCTTCGCCTATCCGGGCAAGCCCGGCCGACTGGTGCCGGAAGGCTGCGCGGTGGTCACGCTTGCCCGCCACGGTGAAGACCTGAAGGGAACGCTCGAAGCGCTGCGCGACGAACTCGGCATCAGCCCGTCCCACCCTCTGCCGACACCGAGCGTCCCCACAGACGAAGGCGAACCTTCGGGCGCGCTGACGGAAGACGCAATCGCCTTCATCGTCGCCCATAAGGTCCCGGAGAATGCGATCGTCTGCGACGAGGCGGCCACTTCGGCCCGGCGTTACTTCGCCCTTTCGGCCTTCTCTGCGCCGCACGACTTCATCATGCAGACCGGCGGCGCCATCGGCGAAGGCATCCCGCTTTCCACCGGTGCCGCGATCGCCTGTCCCGACCGCAAGGTGATCTGCCTGCAGGCCGATGGCTGCGCCATGTACAATATTCAGGGCCTGTGGACGCAGGCGCGCGAAGACCTCGACATTGTCACCGTCATCTTTTCCAACCGCACCTACGCCATCCTGCATGCCGAAATGCGCAATGTCGGCGTCGAGGAGATCGGCACCAACGCGCGCCGCATGCTGAACCTCGACAACCCTGCGCTCGACTGGGTTTCGCTCGCCCGCGGCTTCGGCGTCGAAGCTGCCGTCGCGACCTCCTGCGAAGCCTTCGCCGCCCTCTTCGATGCCGCGCTCTCGCGGCGTGGACTCTTTCTGATCGAGGCTCGCCTCGTGTGAATTTCCGTGCCGCTTTGCACTGCGTCGAGCACCGGCGCGTCGTAGAGATGATGCCCCTGGCCCATGGGGTTTACCGGCCTCCGGGCGCGGAAATCACAGGACAAACGATTGATTTAAATAGGCATTTCACAAAACTTCGGCCGCAAACTTGCGCCCGGAAACTTCTCGCTTATATTAGCGGCGCCCTAGGTTCGCGCTCATCTGTCCGAGTCGCATTTCAGTTTTGGGCCCCCTTCAACCGACAATGTTCTTTGTCGGTGGACCAACGAAGGAGACACTTCATGTCCTTTAAGAAAGACCTAACCAAGGCCCCCGGCGCATCTCTGTCCCGCGTCAATATCGGAGCCGCCATCAAGCATTCGCGTGAAACCGCCGGCTATACGGTCGACGATCTCTCGGTCACGACTGGCCTGACGGAAATTGAAATCTCAAAGATCGAGCTTGGCGCCGATACCGATCCCGCCAAGCTGCAGCGCATCGCCGCCGCATTGCAGGTCTCGCCGCAGACCTTTACAAGCGCCTGACAAGCGGGGGCGGTGCGCCGAAGACAGCGCGCCGCCGCCTTCTACCCTCGCGCCTCCTGTCGCGACCGGCCGCTTTGGTCGAAATGGCCAGCGACAGCCCGCTTGCCGAAACATCCAAGAATCCGCTCGCCCGCTCTCGAAGCAGCGCCTGCCTTTTCATTCAGCAGCTGTGCGTCCGGAGCACCGCGCAACGACGGGTCGCGGCGTGGCTCACGCGCACAGCGTCTGGCTCTCGAGAAGCCGTATCAGCTTGAATAACAAGAAAAATAAATGGACGAAAACCCGCCATTTCAGGCCTTTGCAGATGTTTTCGCGATCGCTCAAAATCAAATAATTTAATATTTTCATTGAGTTTCAAAAAGTATCGTCTATATATCACCTCATCGAATATTGCTTGTGACCTTTGACACGGCGCTTCCGCGCGGCCAGATCTCCTCTCAAATATCGATCACCGCCAGAGAAATATTTCTGGTAAATTCAGCGATTGAAAGGAAATCGTCATGGCTTCAGGCACGGTAAAATGGTTCAACGGCACCAAGGGCTTCGGCTTCATTCAGCCCGACGACGGCAGCACGGATGTGTTTGTTCACATCTCCGCAGTCGAACGCGCTGGCATGCGCTCGCTCAACGAAGGTCAGAAAGTGACCTTTGACGTTGTTGCCGACCGCAGAACGGGCAAGAGCTCGGCCGACAATCTCAGGGCCGAATAATTTGTCATTCGCCCTCCTCTGACCACGGATGTACTGGCAGGGAGGCGCTTGAATGACGGGAAGAGGTCGGGGAACAACCCGGCCTTTTTGCGTCTCAGGGCCCTTTTCAGGAGACCACCATGAGCCGCAAAAGCTATGAGATTGGCGACAAGGTCACGCTGAGGGCGAGTGCCGCCCAGTCGACCTTGAACAGCCGTCTTGGTCTGATCGTCGGCCTTTTGCCCAATGATCGTGGCGAGGCGCGCTTTCGCGTAAGGGTCGAAGGCGAGACGTTCGAACGCTGCGTGCTGGAGACTGACATCGAGCATGCCGAGACTTCGAAAGAGGACGCCCCCCAGGCGGCCATCACCGGGCCCTGGCTCAAAAAATTGAGCACCAAACCCGGCAGATAATTGCGGATGCAGGGAAAGCCGCGACCGACAACAGGAGAACATCTTTTGCAGGTACTCGTTAGGGACAATAACATCGACCAGGCCTTGCGCATCTTGAAGAAGAAGATGCAGCGCGAGGGTCTGTTCCGTGAATTCAAGGCGCGCAGCAGCTACGAGAAACCTTCGGAAAAGCGCGTCCGCGAAAAGGCAGAAGCGGTACGGCGCCAGCGCAAGCTGCAGCGCAAGAAGCTCCAGCGCGAAGGCCTGCTGCCGGGACCCAAGAAGGCAGCGCGACCATCGCGCTGAGGCTTGGGGTCGGCAAAAATCCGCCCGTTTCAGGAGACAGGTCATGACGCCACACCCCAACACGGCATTTAAACCGGCCAAGACCTCCGCGAGCGAGAAGGCTTCCGCCACCGATCACACGGCGAGAGCAATCGTTGCTGCCGAAAAGATCGCCCGCGACAAGAAGACCGAGAAGCTCAAGGCCCAGCGCCTTGAGCGCGCCGCCGCCGAACCGCCTGCGGAGGTGCCCGCAAGCAAACCATCCCGAAAATCGCGCCGGCCGTAATATCGACTGAAACCGAACGCGCAAGCCCGGACATGGGCATAAGGCCTTGCGCAAGCACCGACAGCGCCGCGCGTCTTATCAGACGCGCAAAGGCCGCCGTAGACTTTGACTTGCTGCATGTCTTCGTCCTTAAATCGAGATCGATTGAAGGAGACATGCAGTAGGAGAGAATTGTCGGAGCGTCCTTTGTGCGTTCAGATGAACGTACGGCGCCCTGGACGCTCCGAAAACGACGTTTCCCGTCAACAGGAGGTGGCTCATGTCACCCGCTCAGCGGCATCCATTGGCTCCCTCCGACCTGGCAATGCTCGATGGCGTGTTGCGGCGCGCGGGCTTTCATCAGCGCGTCGACCTTGACGATCAAGACAGCCTTCGCCTTGCCGCCGTCTTCCTTGTCAGAAGGTTCCAGGCGGGCGTTACCACCGCGGATATCCTGCTTGCTGAACTGCAGAACCGGGATGGGCAGCGCACCCCGCGGCAGATTGAAACCGCAAATCTCGAACAGTGGGAAAACGACGGCGGCGCGCCGCAAAGACCCAGCGCGATTACCCGCTACACCGGTGCCCGACGCCTCCCCTGGCCGGGCGCGATATCGCCCCTGAACCCGACACCCCGTCCCGGCAAGCGCCCGAAATCCGGCAAGGCCCCGAAATCCTGATAGGCCCGAAATCCGGACAGGCCATCAGTGCCGGAACGTCGAAGGAATGCCCTTCGAAGGGGATCTCCCTTGTGCTGGACACATTTGAGGCGCATGGTTCGACGATCGACACTGGCCGACTTGGCATATCGCGGTGGGGGGCTCCCGACCGCCAATTTCCTCCTTTATCGACAGCAGTACGTCCGCGACGTTGCGTGGAGGCGAGAGGCAACCGTGAGCCGAACGGGTGTGTAACGGGTGTGTTCGGGGGCTGAGCAGACATTCTCGCCACAGCCAATTTACGGGCGCTACATTCTACGGGCGCCGCATTGCGCTTGAACGAACGGCGAGGAGCCGCAGATCCCTTACGATTGGACGAACACATGTTCCAGACGCTCACACACAGACTTCGCCGATACGACTACACTCTGGCAGCCATCAAGGCATCGCTCGTCCTGTCCCTTCTCTTCATCACGCTCATGACATTGAGCGGCCTTCTCTGGTGACGGGCGCCGTAAACCCATAGTATCCCACGACAGGACACGGCCATCCGCGACTGTACCCCTCCCGTGTTGCGTTGAACTAGCGATCAGGGGCAAATTGCTTCAAGATTCTCCCGCAGGAGCCATTGCAACAAACCGGCCTCCAGCACCGCGCGCTCAACGGAACATCCCATGGCACTTCACCTCGAAACTCCCCTCCTTGAATCCCGCCCGCTAAGCCTCGCATCCGATTGCTCCATCTGGCTGAAGATGGAGGCGCTGCAGCCGCCCGGTTCGTTCAAGATCCGCGGCGTTGGTGCTGCCTGCGAGCACCATGCGCGAAACGGCAAGCGGCGTTTCGTCTCCTCCTCCGGCGGCAATGCCGGCATGGCGGTTGCCTATGCCGGCCGCCAGCTCTCGATCCCCGTCTCCGTCTTCGTTCCCGAAACGACCACCGAACGGGCAAAGGCGCTTATCCGCCAGGAAGGCGCCGAGGTGATCGTCCACGGCGCCGCTTGGGATGAAGCGAATGCCCGCGCGCTCGCATCCGCCGATGCCGAGACCGCCTTCATCCATCCCTTCGACGATCCGCTGCTGTGGGCCGGGCACGCGACGATGATCGACGAGGTGGTCAAGGCCGGCCTCGCCTTCGATGCGGTCGTGCTCTCTGTCGGCGGCGGCGGGCTGCTGTCGGGCGTCGCCGAGGGACTGGAGCGCAACGGGCTACGGGATATTCCTATTGTCACCGCAGAGACCGAAGGCACCGCGTCCTACCTCGCCTCCGTCAAGGCGGGAGCGCTGGTGGAGCTTCCCTCGATCAGCGGCGTCGCCACTTCGCTCGGCGCCCGAAAGGTCTGCAAGCGTGCCTTCGAGATCAGCCAGATCCGGCCGGTCGAATGCGTTGTCGTCAGCGACCAGTCGGCGGTCGACGCCTGCACCCGCTTCCTCGACGACCACCGCGTGCTGGTGGAACCCGCCTGCGGCGCCGCCCTGGCCATCGCCTACGAACACGCCGATCAACTCCTGCGCTTCGAGCGCGTGCTGATGATCGTCTGCGGCGGCGCAACGACGACCGTCGAACGGCTGCAGGCCTGGCAGGCCTGATCCTTAGGCGGCACCGCCCCTGCTCGCCTGCCGTGGGAAGACAGCAACCAGTCCCCAAGGTGCCAGCGCTAAAGGGGAACCGATTGGGAGGCGTCCGCCGCCCAACGTTGACCATGGTCTGGCGCTCAGGCAGTCTCTTGCCATGGCAAGAGGCGTGCTGCTCGATCTCTCCGGCGTGCTCTATGACGGCGACACCGTGTTGCCGGGTGCCATCGCGGCGGTGCAGCGGCTGCGCGCAGCTCGCCTCCCCGTCCGCTTCCTGACCAACACCACCCGCCAGTCGAAGCGCCAGATCGTCGCTCACCTGCAGCGCCTTGGCTTCGATTGCGCTGCCGACGAGGTGTTCACGCCGGTTGCCGCCGCGCGCGCCTGGCTCAAGGCGAACAGCCACCAGCCGCACCTGCTCATTCATCCCGCGCTTGAGGAAGACTTCGCCGATTGCCGCATGGACGGCCCCGTCGCCGTCGTGCTTGGCGATGCCGCGGAGCGCCTCAGCTATGAGGGCCTCAACGCCGCGTTTCGCGCCCTGATGGCTGGCTCGCCGCTGCTGGCGCTCGCCCGCAACCGGTTCTTCCGTGATCGCGACGGCGAGCTGAGCCTCGATGCCGGCCCCTTTGTCGAGGCGCTGGAACATGCGAGCGGTATCAAGGCGAAGCTCTTCGGCAAACCCTCTGCCGATTTCTTCCTGGCAGCAGCAGCGAGCATGGGCCTTGACCCGGCCGATTTGGCCATGATCGGCGACGATGCCGAAAGCGATACCGCCGGTGCGCTTGCCGCCGGGATCGGCACCGCGATCCTCGTGCGCAGCGGCAAATATCGCGATGGCGATGAGCAGCGTTTCCAGCCGGCGCCTTCGGCGGTTGTCGACGACATTACGGCCGCCTGCGATCTCATCCTGGCGGCGCAGCGGGACTGACACCCGAGGTACAGCGCCGCGCGTCTTATCAGACGCGCAAAGGTCGCTGCAGCACTTTGATTTGCTGCATGTCTTTGTCCCTTAATCGAAGCCGATTAAAGGAGACATGCGGTAGCCGAAACGGAACGGCCCTCTCTTCGGACCTCCTCGCTCCTGGCCCCTGGCGATTACGCATACGCGAACTTATATGCTGAAGTGAACCATAGATTGTTCTGCTCTCAGCCAGGAAGGCAAGCATGCGCGAGACGTTCCTGTTTATCGTTCGGGTCACAGTCGTCTGTGCGGCGACCGCCTTCGGCGCCCTGCTCGGCTGGCAAGGTCACGGCTGGGACGGAGCGCTCGGTTTCGGCGTGGTCGGCTTCGGCGCCGGTTCGGCCTTTGTCGCCTTCCCTGGCTTTTGGCTGGATCTGCTTGGGAGTCTCTGTTTGGATCTGCTTCGGTTTCTCTGGGAAGTCGTCTAGGGCGCCGTGCGTTCAGATGATCGCACCAATCACGCTCGAGTGCTTTGGTTCTACAGCGCCGCGCGTCTTATCAGACGCGCAAAGGTCGCTGTAGCACTTTGAAGTGCTGCATGTTTTTGTCCTTTAACCGGCCACGATTAAAGGAAACATGCAGTAGCCCATCTTTCTGTCTCAACTGGTTTCACTTCAGGCAGGATGCTCCAGGCCGACTGCTTGCATCTTGCCGCCGCACGCCGTCAGGCTGCCACCCGTCTGCCTCGACCAATCTCGCGCCGATCCGGCAGCAATGACGCGGTTTTGCAAATGGCCTGCCCACGTCACGAAAAAAGCCGGGGCACTGCCCCGGCTTCCTTCATTCAATCGTTCGATAAGGCTTAGTTCTTCGCCTTGTCGACCAGCTTGTTCTTGCCGATCCAGGGCATCATGCCGCGAAGCTTGGCGCCGACTTCCTCGATCTGGTGGCTGTCGTTGACGCGGCGGATGCCCTTGAAGCGGGCGGCACCCGACTTGTACTCCTGCATCCACTCGGAGGTGAACTTGCCGGTCTGGATGTCCTTGAGGACGCGCTTCATTTCGGCCTTGGTTTCTTCGGTGATGATGCGCGGGCCGGTGACGTATTCGCCCCACTCGGCCGTGTTCGAGATCGAGTAGTTCATGTTGGCGATGCCGCCTTCATAGATCAGGTCGACGATCAGCTTCACTTCGTGCAGGCACTCGAAATAGGCCATTTCCGGAGCGTAGCCGGCTTCAACCAGCGTTTCGAAGCCGGCGCGGATGAGTTCGACGAGACCGCCGCAGAGAACGACCTGTTCGCCGAAGAGGTCGGTTTCGCACTCTTCCTTGAAGTTGGTTTCGATGATGCCCGAACGGCCGCCGCCGACGCCGCAGGCGTAGGAGAGCGCGAGGTCAAGGGCGTTGCCCGAAGCGTCCTGGTGAACGGCAACGAGGCAGGGAACGCCGCCGCCCTTCTGGTATTCGCCGCGAACCGTGTGGCCCGGGCCCTTCGGCGCGATCATGACGACGTCGAGCGAAGCCTTCGGCTCGATCAGGCCGAAGTGAACGTTGAGGCCGTGGGCGAAAGCGATCGCAGCGCCGTCGCGGATGTTGCCGGCGATGTCGGCCTTGTAGATTTCGGCCTGCAGTTCGTCCGGCGTTGCCATCATGATGAGGTCGGCCCACTTGGCGGCTTCCGCAACCGACAGAACCGAGAGACCGTCGGCCTCGACCTTGGCAGCCGTTGCCGAACCCGGCTTCAGCGCGATGCGGATTTCCTTGGCGCCAGAATCTTTCAGGTTCAGCGCATGGGCGCGGCCCTGGCTGCCGTAGCCGACGATGGCGACCTTCTTCGACTTGATCAGGTTGATATCGGCATCACGATCGTAATAGACGCGCATTTTAGTGGTCCTTCCCGTTGTTGTCAGTTGTCTCCGCTGCATGGCTCAGGAACCATGCAGCAATTCCTTGTGCTGCAGCGACCTTTGCGCTTCTTACGAAGCGCGGCGCTGCCATTCCTTATGCTGCGGCGACCTTTGCGCTTCTTACGAAGCGCGGCGCTGCCATTCCTTATGCTGCAGCGACCTTTGCGCTTCTTGCGAAGCGCGGCGCTGCAGTTACCTTTTCGTGCCGTAAAGCGCGAGGAAGGACGAAACCGCCTGCTCCGCCTTGCGGCTGAAACTCTTCTTCATCTCGCCGGCCTCTTCGCCGAGCAGCATCTTCAGATGCCAATCGGAGACAACAAGCCCGTAGAGCGCACCATAGGCCTCGTCGGCATCGTCGAAGGTGAGCAGCCCCGCCTTGCGCCCGGCCTCAAGCAATGCCGCCGCGCGGCGGCCGATCTGCCGGCGCCCGCGTTCCTGCAGCATGTGGCCGAGCTTGGAGCCGTCGCGGCTCGCCTGGCCGATCGCCAGCCGGTTCAGCGCCAGCGACACGTCGCCCGCGAGCACCTCGAGCAGGTCCTTGGCAAACACGATCAGATGACGCTCAAGGCTCTCGGCGTCGAGCGCCCTGGCGGCGACGTCCTGGGTGCGCACCTTGCTCGCCTGGAAACCGATCATCGCCGAGATCAGCCCGTCGCGATCGCCGAACCACTTGTAGAGGCTTTCCTTGGAGCAATTGGCCGCCCGCGCGATGCCGGCCGTCGTCAGCGCCTTTTCGCCGCCGTCGACCAGAAGACGCAATGCCTGTTCGAGAACGGCGCCCTGACGTTCCGTCAGCCCCTCCCCGGCATTCGCCTCCCTTATCGCCGCAGTCATCTGCACGTCGCCTCGCTCCCGATCAGTACCGTACGGTACGGTTCGCACTCTTCTAGTGAAGCACCCCGGAGGCGTCAAGACGATTCTCACAACGGGGCGAAATTTCGGCGGTGACGGCGAAAGCCGAACCCCATAGGCTGAAGACCCGGATTTGGAGAGAGGTCGACCTTGCCGCCATTTTACAAGGCATACATCCTGGTGACCCTGTGCGTCTTCCTCGCGGCCTCTATCAAGGGTGTCCGGTATTTCCGGCACGAACGGGACGCAATCGCCGCATGGTGCTGCGGCCTCGCCGGCATTGGCGGGGCACTTGTTCTTGCCCGCTTCGTCTATGTTGCCTGGGGTTGAGCGCTTGCGCCGGCTCAGTTTCGCCCGGAGGCAAAATCTGCAAATTTGTAATAAATGCAGTCGCTTAGAGAGAATGCGGCGAAGCCATCAGTCAATTGATGGCGTGATAACTCCATCTCGAACGTATCTTCGTTACCAAATCCGAAGATGGTCGCCATAACGGCCAATTCTCTTACTGGTCCGGGAAGAAGCGGTGACCCGTATAGAGTTGCCTCCTTGGCGGAAAAACTGCCTTTGATGACCCGCTTGATCTCCAAATCCGTTCTTATCATTCTCGTCGGTATTTCACCGTCCACCAGCAAACCCGACTCGCTGATTGAGAACGACTTTGCGCGCGCCTCGACCACAATCTTTGCCCGTGAAAACAACTCGCTCTCGCTGGGGCATGGCTGCATTCCCGATGCCGGACGCATGCAAGCAATGAGCGAAAAGAGGACGGCCAACATAGCCCTGTTCAGTGCCGGGGACCTCGAAAGCTTCTTGGCCAGTTTGTAATTTGGTTGTGGAAGCGCGTCGTTGATCGAAGCCATTTTTACTGATCTCGTTGGGCCAAGTCGGACTGGCGGTTTGCATGTTCGGGAACGTGCCGGAAGTGGGGCCACACCGCAAGGTAGTGAGATCCGATCGGATCGCCCTTGGGCTATCAAGGGCCATTGGCGCCGCGGGAGGTCGACTTGCCCCCACATCAAAATGCTATGTGCTGATCGTGCTATGCGCCTTTATGCATCAAAGGCCTTCGGCACTTCCGCGGCGAAAGAGATGCCACGCCTGCTGACCGGATAACCACTCGATATGGATGGAGTTCAACGCATGCAGCAGCCACCCCTGGGTATTTTGATTGCAGGAAGCTCGCATGTCGGGAAGTCGACATTGGCTAGGGCTCTGGCAAGTTCGCTCGGCCGCGAGTTGATCTCGACGGACGATTTGGGGCGCCATCCCGGCAGGCCGTGGCCATCGGTCCGCCCGCAGGTCGCCGAATATTATGCCAGCCTGTCCGACGAGACCATTCATTGGTTCCTGAAGGATCACCATGAGAATATGTGGCCGCGCATACGCCAGATCATCGAAAGCCATCGCCAACTGGCAAAGCCGTTCGTGCTGGAGGGCGCCGCGCTTAGACCGGAATATGTGGCTCAACTCGAACCGGGGAGCGTTGCCGCCGTGTTCCTCTACGCGGATGAGGATTTCCTGCGTCGACGGATGATGGAAGAAGCTGGACACTCAGATGCGGACGAGGCGACAGCCGCGATTATCGCGAAATTCATCGAGCGCTCGATCCGAGAAAATAGAGACATGCTTGAGGCTGCCCAAGCGGCCAACATCCGGTGTGTCGATGTCGCAGCACCCGGAACGCTTGACAAGTTGATGAAAGCGTTTTCGGCGGCTTGATCGCCGAAGAGTGATGGCCGCTTGGGCCGTCGGCGGTCACTGGGGCACGGTGCCGGTCAGAGCTAAAGGCCCCTCATCTGCCTGCCGGCATCTTCTCCCCGCCCGCGGGGACAAGGGCGGCCACAAGTCCGGGCCCAAAAGCGGAACTATGTAGCAATCGCCGCCAAATCGGTCATTTGAACGCGCTGAGACGGCAATGGGACTTGGATCTGAGATGGCCGTTTCAACTTCGCCTCATGCAGATTCCACATCGTCAGAAACAATGTCGTCACGGCAAAAAAGGCCAGCGCTGCCAGGTGGATCTTGCCGATGCGGCGCGCGAAATAGGAGCTGGCTCTCGCCTCGATGGCTCGACCTGCGGCTCCAGCCTGCCGGGCATTTTCATTCATATAGCGGGTTATTCGTCCGCCGGAACGGTCCCGCGCGCGGGCCAGATCATCGTCGCTGGGCCCCGCACCGAGTCCAGCACGCACAGCGCTAAAGAGCAGGATCGCGAACAGCACCCAGAACACCAGAAAAGACAGTGCAGCAAGCTGGCCGCTGGGGGTGTTGGTATCCATTGCCGTGTCCGGGCTGTGCAGCAATTATCGCCTGTACCGTCCAGGCGCTTCCTTTGCCGCGTACTGAAGACATTGTCCCATTTGGCATAGAACTTTCAAGCCTAGCTCGGAAGAGTTGCAGAGGGTGGCAAAGCCGAACGCCTACCTCCAGCCCCGCATCGCCTCCTCGATAAAGGCCGCCACCGCGGCCACGCTCGGCACGCGCGCCCGCTCCGGATGCATCATCAGATAGACCGGGCGCTCCGCTGTCGCACCGGGCTCGTCCACCGCCTCGAAGCGAGAATCACGTGAGGCCGACACCTCCGGCAACATCAACTCAGTGCCGAGCGCAAGCGCCGCCTCCATCAGGATCTCCAGCTTGTCGGCGGTCAGCGCTACGCGCGCATCCGGCCGCAGCCGGTCAAGCGCCTGCATCTCCGGCACGTGGGCAAGCGCCGGACCATAGCGCACGACCGGGCAAGGCCCCGTCCCCAGCCCCTTTGGCCGGAAAAGCCGGAAGCGAAGCGTGCCGAGGCTTTTCACCCGCACCGAATCCTCGCCCGTGCGCGCCATGCGGATGGCGATATCGGCCTCGCGCCGCTCAATGCTCAGCATCTGGTTGTCGGCAACGAGATCAAGGGTGAGGCCCGGATGCCGCTGCTCAAGGCGCGCAAGCGACGGCGCCAGGATGGCGCTCAGCACGAAGCCGATGCTTGTCACCCGTACCTGGCCCTTCAATTCCGCCGTCCGCCGCAAAAGCGTCGCGAGCGCCAGCGACGCTTCTTCGGAGATCGTCCGCAACCGCTCGACAACAGGGGCAAGCACCGGCGTCGGCGTCAGCCGGCCGTCGATGCGGTCGAAGAGTGCTGCCCCCACCCGCCGCTCCAGCGCTGCGAGCCTGCGCGAAACCGTCGTCTGGTCGACGCCGAGCGAACGGGCGGCCTGGCTGAGCGTCGCGCCGCGCACCAGATGATCCAGCAGCTCGAGATCTGCCCACGTCCCTGCATTCATGCAGATCATCCTCCGAAAACTTCGGGTCACTCTGCATCAATGCAGTCGCTAAGATCAAGCCCATCGACAGACCGCTTTGACGACCCGGTTCACAACGGCCACTTCGACCAAACCAAGGAGCCTTCCCATGTCCGATTCCGCCACCCCTTCGCCCGCCGCCCCGGCAACCCTCTTCACGCTCGCCGGCGTCACGCTCACCCCGCCGCCGCTGGGTGATGCGACGCTGATCCTGATCGACTATCAGAACGAATACCTGGCCGGCCCCTTGCGGCTTTTCGAACCGGAAGCCGCCGTCGAGAAGGCGCGCGAGCTCTTGCTCGCAGCCCGTGCCGCGGGCGCCAAGATCATCCATGTCGCCCATCGGGGTTCGGCCGGCGGCGTGTTCGACCGGGCGCAGCATCGCGGCGCGATCGTCGATGCGCTGGCGCCGCTTGCAGGTGAAACCGTCGTCGAGAAGCCGCGGCCCAACGCCTTTTCGGGTACCGACCTTGCCGAGATCGTCGGTCCGGCCGGCACGCCTGTTATCATCGCCGGTTTCATGACGCACAATTGCGTGTCCTCGACAGCCCGCGCCGCCAAGGACCTGGGCTGCGGCATCACCATTGCAGCCGACGCCTGCACCACCCGCGACCTGCCCTCGCCGAACGGAACCGTCCCGGCGCGCGCCTTGCATGATGCCGAGCTCGCCGGCCTTGCCGATCACCACGGCGCCGTCGTGGATGTCGCCGCATTGATTGGCCCGTGCGGCTGACAAACCCGCCCTTCGCAATCGAAACCCGAGGGCGTCCACCTGTCATGGGCGCCTTTGCCGCACGGCCGATGACGAAGATTACGAAAATATAATGATCTCAATGCTTTTCGCCGCGTCCATTCGCTTCTATTTTTGACCTATCCATTTTGGCATCGACGATGCCGGTTAGGCGCATGCGATGAACAAGACAGCCAAGACGGCGCGAGCCGACGCCACGCCCCGCGACGACGCGACCCCCAACGTCACCTTCATTCCCGGTGCGGTGCAGAAGGTGAAGCGCAAGCGCCGCACGCGCCGCTGGCTGTGGCTGCCGGTCGTGCTCGCCGTTGCCGGTGCCGGCTATTACGGCTGGGTGCGCTACGGCGAGGAACCGGCAACGGCTGCCATGGTGACCGATTTGGTGACGCGCGGCGACATCGAAAACAGCGTCACAGCCGTCGGCACGCTCGATGCGGTCAAATCCGTCGATGCCGGCGCGCAGGTCTCCGGCCAGTTGAAGGCGCTGCATGTCGAGATCGGCGACAAGGTCACTCAAGATCAACTGGTCGCCGAAATCGACCCGGCAACGATCGAGAATCGCATCGAGATCGACCAGGCGGAGCTCGCCAATCTCCAGGCGCAGCTGATTTCCAAGAAGGCGCAGCTGGTGCTGAAACAGGCCAATATCGACCGTCAGCGCAATCTCGTCGAAACCAAAAGCGTGGCGCAATCGACGCTCGACCAGGCGATCGCCGATCTCGCTGCCGCTGAAGCCGACGTCAACGCCATCGAGGCGCAGATCCGCAAGCAGCAGGCGACGCTTGCCGGCGACAAGGTCGATCTCGGCTACACCAAGATCTATGCGCCGATGACCGGCACCATCGTCGCCAACCCGGCGAAAGAAGGCCAGACGCTGAACGCCAACCAGACGACGCCGACCATCGTCACCATTGCCGACCTCTCGACCATGACGGTGAAGGCACAGGTTTCGGAAGCCGACGTTACCAGGCTGAAGGTCGGCATGGATGCCTATTTCACGCTGCTCGGCCAGCCGGGCAAACGCTTCGTCGGCAAGCTCCGGCAGATCCAGCCGATGCCCGACACCACCAACAACGTCGTGCTCTATTACGCCCTCTTCGACGTCCCCAATCCCGACGGCGAGTTGATGATGTCGATGAGCGCGCAGGTGTTCTTCGTGCAGGCCGCCGCCAAGGACGTGCTGATCGTGCCGAGTGCCGCGCTGAGCCACCCCGCCAAGGGTACCGGCGAAGCGGCCGGCCAGGGCAACGGCCGACGCGACGGCCAGGGCAATGGCCAGGCGGGCGGCGCACGGGGTGAAGGCCGCAAGGATCAGGTCACCGTCGTCGCCGCCTCCGGCGCGCTCGAAACGCGAGACGTCGAAGTGGGTATCCGCAACCGCGTCAGCGCCGAGATCAGGAGCGGCCTTAAAGAGGGCGAGAAGATCGTGGTCACCACCGGCTCCGGCAGTAGCGGCAACGCCCGGGACGGCCGCAGCCAGCGCGGCATGCGCATGCCGCCGATGTTCTGAGGTTGGCCATGTCCCCGCTCATCTCGCTCAGGCACGTCAGCAGGACCTATTTCAACGGCGATCTCGCCGTCGAGGTCCTGCACGGCCTCTCCCTCGATATCGAGGCGGGCGAGTTCGTGGCGATCGTCGGCCAGTCCGGCTCCGGCAAGTCGACGCTGATGAACATTCTCGGCTGCCTCGATCAGCCGACCGGCGGCGACTATCTGATCGACGGCGAGAGCGTCGCCGACCTCGATACCGATGAGTTGGCCGCCCTGCGCCGCCGCACCTTCGGCTTCGTCTTCCAGAGCTACAACCTCATCCCGACGGCAAGCGCGAAGGAGAATGTCCAGGTGCCGGCCGTCTATGCCGGCATGTCGGCGCGCGACCGGCACGACCGCGCCGAGGCGCTGCTCGAAGCGCTGAAGCTCGGCGAGCGGCTCGACCATCGGCCGAACCAGCTCTCCGGCGGCCAGCAGCAGCGCGTCTCCATTGCCCGCGCCCTGATGAACGGCGGCCGGGTGATCCTCGCCGACGAGCCGACCGGCGCGCTCGACAGCCAGAGCGGCTCGGACGTGATGGCGCTCTTGCGCGACATGAACAACCAGGGCCACACGATCATCGTCATCACCCACTCGCGCGAGGTCGCTGAACAGGCCGACCGGCTGATCGAGATCCATGACGGCCGCATCGTCGCCGACCGCGCCAAGAAGAGCCGCAGCAATGCCGAAGGCGCAGCAGCCCTTGCCCACCATGTCAGCGAGGGTTCGGCGGCGATCGCCGATGTCACCGAAGCGGTGAAGATGGCGTTCCGGGCGCTGAAGGCCAATCTCTTCCGCACCATCCTGACGCTGCTCGGCATCGTCATCGGCGTCGGTTCTGTCGTCGCAATGCTGGCGATCGGCACCGGCGCGCAGGATTCGGTGCTGAGCCGCATCTCTTCCATGGGCTCGGACCTGCTGGTGGTACGCCCCAGCATGGCGAATTTTCGCGGCAGCGCCGGCGGCAGCAACGTGACGCTGGTCCCGGCCGATGCCGATGCGATCCTCGAAGTGCCGAACGTCGCCTTCGCCGTGCCCGAGATGACGAGCTCCGTCACGCTTCGCCACGGTAATATCGACTACCAGACGACCGCCAACGGCACCGTGCCTCAGTTCACGACGGCAAAATCCTGGAAAATGGCGAGCGGCGAGTTCATCAACCAGAACGACATGGACACCTATGCGCCGGTCGCGGTCCTCGGCCAGACGGTGGTGAAAACGCTCTTCCCCGATGGCGACAATCCGATCGGCCAATATGTGCTCGTCAACAAGATCCCCTTCCAGGTGATCGGCGTGATGGCGGAAATGGGCGCAACGTCGTTCGGCAACGACCAGGACGACGTCGTGCTGGTGCCGCTGACGACGGGCAGCATCCGCCTCTTCGGCCAGCGCAACATCAGAACCATCACCGTGCAGGTGAAGGACGGCTCGGCGATCGACATAACCCAGCAGACGATCCAGGCGCTGCTCGACCAGCGCCACAAGCGCCAGGACACGCAGATCACCAACATGTCCTCGGTGCGCGAGGCCTTCACCGAGACCTCCAACACGCTGAAGCTGTTCCTGGGTTCCGTCGCCGCGATCTCGCTCTTGGTCGGAGGCATCGGCGTCATGAACATCATGCTCGTCTCGGTCAGCGAGCGCACCCGCGAGATCGGCGTGCGCATGGCGACCGGCGCCCGCCAGCGCGACATCCTGCTGCAGTTCATCATCGAGGCCCTGGTCGTCTCGGCGATCGGCGGCGCGATCGGCGTGCTCCTCGGGCTCGGCACCGGCGCGCTTGCCGGCCAGTTCGGCATGCCCGTTTCCTTCACCCTCGGACCCGTGGCGCTCGCGTTTACCTGCGCCTTCCTCACCGGCCTCGCCTTCGGCTTCCTGCCCGCCCGCAACGCCTCACGGCTGCAGCCGGCGGTGGCGCTCAGTGCGGACTAAAGCGCGGCGCGCAGCCCTCAGCGGGGCCGTGGACAAATCGAGTGCCACCACAGAAGACAGCATCCGGGCGAAGGAGGGCGACCTCAGACACGCCTGACCTCGTTGTGACACATCTCGTCGCTGGACGATGGACAGGCCGCCTGTCACCACCCAGGATAGAACCAGCGTAAACCGGGGATGATTCGCGATGTGGAAGGCGTTTGCGGTTCTTTATGTGCTTGGCTTGGTTTTCTGCCTGGTAATCGCTGCCAACCTGCTGCTGAGTTCATGGGGGCAGATGTCGTTGGCCATTGTGATCCTGGGCGGCGTGAGCACGGCCATCGCAACGCTCGCGGCAATCGGCCTCGTCGCCTATGCCTTCAACCTGCAACTCCCGCCCTTCGGTCTCTGGCGACCGTACAGCTGGCTTCTCGGCATCCTGCTCGGCGGCCTGTCGTTGATCAGCGTGGTGCAATTCGTCGCCCGGTTCGAAAGGAGCGATGATCTCACCAGCCTGCTCTGGCTTTCCCTGTCGCTTCTCGTCAATTATTTCAGCTGGCTCGGTGTCTGGCGTTACGGTCGCCGGATGAAGGCGGTCGCGGGTTAGACCACGAGGGAAACGGGCTGTACCCCTTCGTCACGACAGGAAAGACATGTTCAACCTCGTCCTCTACAGCGATCAGTTGTCCCCCGACTGCTCGGCGATCGACCTCAGGCTCGCAGAGATGCTGAAGGCCCGTAACGGTGCAAACCGCATCGCCTATATGGCCTCCGGCCCGGAACCGGACCGCAGCTTCTTCCTTGCTGCCCGGTCCTATTACGGCCGATACGGCCTCGATCTCGCGCTGTTCTACGATCTCGACGGGCCGCATTCGGCAGAAGACATCACAGCACTCTTCGCCTCAGATGCCATTCATCTTTCGGGCGGACATACCGGCGGCTTTCTCGAACGGCTGAAGCAAAGCCGCATGCTCAGGCCGCTCCGCGACTGGGCGCTCGCCGGCGGCATCCTGATCGGCGTCAGCGCCGGCGCCATTCTCATGGCCCCGACGATCGCAACCGATGCGCTCTTCATTGGCCTGAGGCCCGAGGAGATCACGGACGGCGATGCGCTCGATCTCGTGCCGTTCGAGTTCTTCCCGCATCTCAGCGACGACGACACCTACCTGCCCACGCTCATTCGCTACAGCACATCGACGCCGCGGCCGATCGTTGCCTGCAACGACGGCGACGGCATCGTCGTCACAGGCGGGCAGATCGAATGTTTTGGAGATCCCGTGTGGATCGCCGCTGGAACCGTGCAGACAACGGGCGATATCAGGCTCGACGGATTCTCGATATCCACGGCGCGACATGGCAGATCCTGAGATCCTCTCATACCGAAGGCAACCTCCGATGCGCGAGCGCGAGGAGCTGCGGGCCATCGTCCTCAAGAGTCCGCTGCTTTCCCCGATCCTCGCAAACTGGGAGAAGATTGCCCTGCTGGATGGCTGGCTGGTGGCCGGGGCAATCGCGCAAACCGTCTGGAACCACGCTTTCGGATTGCCGCCCACGCACGGCATCAGCGATATCGACGTCGTCTATTTCGACGGTGACGACCTTTCCGAAGAGGCGGAGGCCGCGCACGCCGCCCGGATCGGAAACCTGTTCACTGACTTGCCCGTCCGGATCGATGTCAAGAACGAGGCGCGCGTTCACCTCTGGTATCAGGAGAAATTCGGCAGCCCGATCAAGCCCTATAGTTCGATGGAAGAGGCCATCGCGACATTCCCGACCACGGCAACCGCCGTCGGCATTCGCCCGGCCGGCGACGGGCTGGATGCATGTGCACCCTTCGGACTTGATGATCTGTTGGCCCCCATCGTGCGGGCCAACAGGAGCCAGATCACACAAGAGATATACGAGCGGAAGGTCAATCGCTGGCGCGCCCTTTGGCCGGGCCTCACGATCAAAAGCTGGGATTAGCGTCGGATTGAGCCAAGGCTTTCACGCGTTTGGCCGGCGCCCCTCGCCCCACCGCCCCAAGAGGCGAATTGGTCGCCCATACCTGCAGCGCCTACATCGCCGCTGCCCGCACAGCTTCGGCATGCCGTGTGGGCATTGCGCTTTCTCGCGCCCATACCGGCGCTGCCTTGCGCCTTCCAAGCTGCGCCTCGGCCTGTGTGATGCCGATGTCGGCCAGCCGCTCCGCGTCCAGCTCGCGCAGTTGCTGCAATTGCCAGTACCGCGAGCGCGGTGAGGCGACGAGATAGAGGCCGATTTCCCGGAACATGTCGAATACCCATGTTTTGTTTCTCACCATGGGCACAGTCTGCGCCTCGACATTGCATAAAAGAAGCTTAGCATTCATATTCAAAGCATAAGAGAAACTTTGATATGGGCACCCTCGATCTCGATTATCTCAAAACCTTTGCGCTGGTCGCCGAACTCGGCAGCTTCTCGGCGGCCGCCGAGCGGCTGGGGTTGACGCAGCCGGCGGTCAGCCTGCAGGTGCGGGTGCTGGAAAAGCAGCTTGGCGTGCGCCTGGTCGAGCGCGTCGGCCGCACGGCAAGGCCAAGTGCCGCCGGCGAGGAACTGCTTGCCCATGCCGGCCGCATCGAGGCTGCAACCAGCCAGGCCATCGAAGCGGTGGCGCGCCATGCCAAGGGCGTTCTTGGCCGGGTGCGGCTCGGCACCGGCGCCACCCCTTGCGCCTTCCTGCTGCCGCCGCTGCTCGCCGACCTGAAGCGCCGCTTCCCCGACCTCGACATCACGGTGACGACCGGCAACAGCGCCGACATCGTCCGGGCGGTCGATGAAAACCTGCTCGATATCGGGCTGGTCACCCTGCCCGTCACCGGCCGCATCTTCGATGTCGCGCCGCTCTTCGACGAACGCTTCGTCGCAATCGCCCCTCTGGGAACCGATCTGCCTGAGAGCGTGACCGCAAAAACCCTGGCGAAGTACCCGATGATCCTCTACGAACCGGGCGCCAACACCCGTCGGATTACCGATGAATGGCTGGCGTCGGGCGGCACTGACGTCAAACCGCTGATGTCGTTCGGCAGCGTCGATGCGATCAAGGAAATGGTCGCCGCCGGCCTGGGTGCTGCCCTCGTTCCGGAGATCGCGCTGCGCGCCGGGGATCGCGAACGGCTGGAGGTGCGGCAGGTTACGCCGCCCTTCTCACGCCGCTCCGCCCTGGTGCTTCGCCGCGACAAGCGGCTCGACCGGGCGCTGCGCGAAACGCTGGCCGCATTGAGGACGCTGGCGGATCTGGACGAAGACTAGCTTCATCGTCCTTGAGAAGTTTCACAAGGGCCTACCAGCCCCTATCGATGCCGCCTCTCGCGGGCGGCAACCCGCTATTCGAGATCACGCATTGCATCCAGTTCCCGCAAGAGTTTGAAGCCCACGTAATCGCTGCGCGAAAACTGCCAGCGGTAGTAGCAGTCCCAATAGCTCATCACCCGATCACACGTGAGCTTATAAAACACCGGGTTCGCCCTGATAAATGCCGAGACGACGTCCCGCTCCAGGCCGGGCAGAGCCGCGTGGATATCCCGGATGATTTCGACGACGTATTCGCCGATCAGCGCGATGACGAACGGAATGGACCAGGGCTTGTTGATGTGAAGGATTTCTCGCAGAGCGGCCTGGCGTTGGAAGCCGTCCGTGCTGCGCGTGAGCAAGCAAAGGGCCATCTGCCGCTCGAACAGGCTCAGTCCCGGGAACTCCGGCCTTGCCGATAGATGAACTCGGTTGGGTATGCGCAAGGTCTCGCCGAGAACGTTGACCGAAAACTGGCCGGATACATAGTCGGAATTCAACCTGAGTGCCGAAACAGCATTCATGGACTGACAGCGAAGTGCGATCGGGAAAGCCTCAGGAAACGTCTTTTCCACCATCAATCAATTCCAGCCCTACAAATGCCGCACCTCGGCCGGCGTCGAACCCCAGTTGTTGTTGAGCCCATCGCAATAGGTCACGGGGGCTGCCACCAACTCGTCGATGTCGACGCCATCGAGGCAGGCGACGTTGATGTTGTAGTAGGTCTCGTCGGTCATGTTCGGCGCGTCGATGCGCTCGAACGGCCGCACGCCGCACTGGCTGCAGAAGAAATGATGGGCGACCGGGTTGCGCCCGCGATAGTCCGTCAACGCCTCTTCGCCGGCGATCAGGCGGAAAGCCTCGGGCTTCACCACCACCGACCAGAGCCGCATCTTCAAGCAGATGGTGCAATTGCATTTCCCGGTGCCGGCGCTGATGTCCATGTCCGCCTCGATGCGCACCGCGCCGCAATGGCAGCTCCCGCGATAGGTCTTCAGCATCCCGTTCCTCCCCGCTCTCTTGTCGGCTCGGACTATGCCACCGGCCCCGCCGATTGAAAATCGTCGTCCCTCAACCGTCTTCCGAATTGAGTGGGCGGAAATCGGGTGGGCGCTGCCGCCCCCCTTCAGTAGTCAGGGCGCACTTCAACTAAGAGAAGGGATAAGACCATGACCATGCTGCAAGACAAGATCGTTATCGTCACCGGTGCCTCCTCGGGCATCGGCCGGGCGGTCGCCAAGCTCTTCGCCGCCGAGGGTGCGAAGATCGTCGCCAATGCCCGCGGCGAAGCGCAGCTTATGGCAGTTGTCGAAGCGATCCGCGAGGATGGCGGCGAAGCGATCGCCGTCAGCGGCGACGTCACCGACGAAGCCACCCATATCCGGCTGGTGGAGGAGGCGCTGAAACAGTTCGGCGGCCTCGACATCGCCGTCAACAATGCCGGCGCCGTCAACGTCATGAAACCGGTCGCCGAGATCACCACGTCGGAATGGCAGCAATCGCTTGCCACCAACCTCACCTCCGCCTTTCTCGGCGCCCGCCACCAGATCCCGGCGATGCTTGCGCGTGATGGCGGATCGCTGGTCTTCACCTCCACCTTCGTCGGCACCAGCGTCGGCATTCCCGGCATGGCCGCCTATGGCGCAGCGAAGGCCGGACTAATGGGCCTCGTCAAGGGCATCACCGCCGACTATGGCGCAAAGGGCATCCGCGCCAACGCCCTGCTCCCGGGTGGAGTCGATACGCCGGCGGGCGGCAGCAAGGAGCAGAAGGAATGGGCCGCCGGCCTGCATGCGATGAAGCGCATTGCCCAGCCGGAAGAGATCGCCCAGGCCGCCCTCTTCCTCTCCGGCCCGATGGCAAGCTTCGTCTCCGGTGCGGCGCTCTTTGCCGACGGTGGCAATGCTGCGGTGAAGTGACGGTCGCGACAGTCTTGTGCGTCGGGGCACGTTGCCCCGGCGCGAACCAAGCGCGCGGCGATACCGTGTGTCCCGAAGCGACGCTACCCCAGCGGTATCTCCGTCGTCTCCTTGCCGGTGCGGATCACGAACGCCGTGTAATAGCGCGCAACGTTGCTCTCTTCGCGAAACAGCCGCTCGGTCAGGGCGTCGAGCTCATCCATGTCCTTCAGTCGCAGCATCAAAAGCGCGTCGGTCTCGCCGCTGACGCTATAGGCCTGGACGACCGCCGGCTCCTTGGCGGCCGTGTCGAGGAAGCGGCGCACGAATTGTTCGCCGTGACGCTCGAGCTCCACGGTAATGATCGCCTTCATCGTTCGGCCGGCCTTTGCCGGATTGAGGACAGCGACGATCCGGTCGATGACGCCGGCCTGATGAAGTCGCCTTATGCGGCGCAGGCAGCTTGACGGCGACAGGCCAACTTCAGCCGCAAGCTCGGCATTGGTGCGCGACGCATCCTCCTGCAGCAGCCTCAGAAGCTTGCTGTCGATCTTGTCCATGCCGAATCCTCCCACTTGTGGCGCCGTGCAATTTTATTGCATGAAAGTGCATATTTTGACCACAACTGCGAAGGGCCTCGCGCTAGTCCTTGGACAACACATTCAAGGAGACACCGTCATGGCCGTTCACATCATTTTCTACCGCAAGACGCTCGCCACACTCGAAGTCTACTTTGACCTGGTCCGCATCATCGTGCCGGTCACGATCGTTACCCATGTGCTGCAGGAACTCGGCGTCATCCGCGCGGTCGCACCCGCCTTCGAGCCGCTGATGACGCTCGTCGGCCTGCCGCCAGAGCTTGCCTTCGCCTGGCTGACCGGCCTGCTTGTCGGCATCTGGGGCGCCGTCGTCGTCGTCTTCGCGCTGGTCCCGGTCTCGGAGCTGACGACTGCCGACATGACCGTCTTTTCGGCATTGATGCTGGTGGCGCATGCCATCCCGATCGAGCAGCGCATCATCCAAAAGGCCGGGCCGAGCTTCCTCGTCACAGGCGCACTCAGGATCGGCGGCGGGCTCGTCTTCGCGGCACTGCTGCACCAGGTCTTCGCGGTAACCGGATGGCTTGCCACGCCGCTGTATCCCACATGGATACCGGTCAACGAGGGCTCCGGCTGGCTCGCCTTCGGCTTGAGCACGCTGAAGACGCTCGCCACCATGCTGGTGGTGCTGCTCGCCTTGAGCTGGACGATCGAGATTCTCAAGCTCGTCGGCATCCTCGGCTGGCTGAACCGGGGCATGGCGCCGCTCTTCCGTCTCGCCGGCATAAAGCCTGAGACGGTGCCGTTTGCCGCCGTCGGCGTGCTCCTCGGGATCTCCTACGGCGGTGCGCTGCTGATCCGCGAGGCGCGTGAGGCCAAGGTGGAGCCACGCCAGGTCTTCCTCGCCTGCGTCTTCATGGGTTTCGGCCACAGCCTCATCGAGGACACGCTGGTCGTCGTCGCGCTGGGCGCGGATTTCACCAGCGTCTTCGTCGGGCGTCTCGTCTTTGCCATTGCGGCAACAGCCATCGTCGCCCGGGTCATCGTCTCGGCCCCGGACGCCGTGTTCTTCCGGTCCTTCTTCCGCAGGGACGGTACCGAACCTGCCCTATCGGAAGCGTAGCGGCCAGGGAAGGCGTCCGGTTCACTCCGCGGCGACCTCGGCAGGCACACCCGCCTGCCCCGCCATCCGCCCAAACGCCGCGCGGTAGGCGGCAGGTGTCGTCGAAAGCTGCTGGCGGAAGTGGTGGCGCAGCGTCTGGGTCGAGCCGAAGCCGGAAGCTTCGGCCACCTGCTCCATGCCGAGCGCGGTTTCCTCCAGCAATTGCCGGGCGCGCGAAAGCCGCTCGTTCAAAAGCCAGCGCGCCGGCGTCGTGCCGGTCGCGGCCTCGAAGCGGCGAAGGAATGTGCGCTCGCTCATGCCCGCCGCCTTTGCCAGCACGGCGATCGAGAAGTCTTCACCCAACCGTTCGCGCATGCGATCGAGCAAGGGCCCGAGCCGGGCGCTCTCATGCACATCAGGCACCGCCCGCTCGATGAACTGCGCCTGGCCGCCGTCGCGGTGCGGCGGCACGACCAGGCGGCGAGCCACGCGGTTGGCCGCCTCGCTGCCGAAATCGCGGCGGATCAGATGCAGGCAGAGGTCGATGCCGGCGGCACTGCCGGCAGACGTCAGCACCTGCCCGCTATCGACATAGAGCACATCGGGCACCACCTCGATGTCAGGATATAACGCCCCAAGCTTGTCGGTATAGCGCCAGTGGGTCGTCGCCCTCCGGCCCGAAAGCAGGCCTGCCGCCGCCAGCACGAAGACGCCGGAACAGATGGAAAGGACGCGCGCGCCACGATCATGCGCATCCCGCAGCGCCTGGCAGACTGCCTCCGGCACAGGTTGGTCCGCTCCGCGCCAACCGGGCACGATGATCGTGCCGGCCTCGGCCAGAAGCTCGATGCCGCCATCGGCCACAAAGCGCACGCCGCCGGTTGCCCTGAGCTCGCCGGGATCGACCGAGGCGACGGCGAAGCGGTACCAGCCCTCGCCCATTTCCGGGCGCGGCAGGCCGAACATCTCGACGGCGACGCCGAACTCGAAGGTGCAGAGCCCGTCATAGGCGAGCGCCACGACGAGCGGATTTTGGAGCGATTGGGTAGCGGAAAACGACTTTGGCATGATCTTGAGCATATATGGCAATGTTGCCAACTGCCAGCCCTCCTCAGGCGCTGCTACATATCTCTTCGCCAACACGCACCGAGCCAAGGAGAGCCCCGATGAGCTACGTCACCGAAACCCCCGCCGCTTCCCCCGAGATTGCCATTGCCCATTTCGCCGGGCGCCTCAGCGTCGAGACCGACTGCGCCGACGTCGCCCATGCGCTGAGGAGCGGGCAGCAGGATTTCGTGCTCTTGCATGTGGTCGGCTCGGACGCGGCTTACGCTCGCCGCCACGTGCCGGGCGCGATCCACCTGCCCCACCGCGAGATCAGCGCCGAGCGCATGGCCGAGTGGCCCGAAGATACCATCTTCGTCGCCTACTGCGCCGGCCCGCATTGCAACGGCGCCGATCAGGCCGCGCTCAAGCTCGCGCGGCTCGGCCGCCCCGTGAAGATCATGATCGGCGGCATCACCGGCTGGGAAGATGAAGGCTTCGCCTTCGCCACCGGGGCAGCACCGGGCGAAGCGCAGGCCCTGCTCGCCGCCTGAGCGCCGGTCAGCGCAAAATCGCTACGCACTTTGGACCGCTGGATAATTGTCCCTAAATGGGTTGCTATCCAAAGAATCTGCAGCAAGGCCGGCGTCCCCGCCGGCCTTCAGTAACCCACACCTAACGGGTACCCCCCTTGCACGAGATGTCGAGATGAACGCATCACCCCTCACCGTCCGCCCCTTCGAACGCCACGACGTGACTGATGTGCTGGAGCTGATGCGCGGACTTGCAATCTTCGAAGGTTACATCGACAAATTTTTCGTGACCGAAGCGGATCTCATCGAACACGGGCTTGGCGATAACCCGCGCTTCGGCGTGCTCGTCGCGGATCTCGGCGGTCGTGCAGTCGGCATCGCCGTACACTATGTCATCCCGTGGACCTACGATCTGAAGCCGACCCTGGTGCTGAAGGAACTTTTCGTTGATGAAACAGCACGTTCCTCGGGCGGAGGCGCCGCATTGATCGCAGCTTTGAAGCGCCACGCCGCCAGGATCGGCGCGCCGCGCATCAACTGGACCGTGCTTGCGACCAACGACGCCGCCAAGCGTTTTTACCGACGCGAAGGCGGCAGCCACGACGCGATCTGGGAACCCTGGACGATGCCGGTGGAGATCACCGCGGATGGCGGCGAAAGCTAGCGATCAGCCTGGCCATGGGGCCCAAAAATGGCATCTAACCCCGGCAAAGCCTTTCTAATCCGCTTGGGCAGGCCGCCGCGCGGCCCTGCCTAGCTCGAATTGACTACTCAAATGCTCCTTAAATTTGATTGATTTCAGACCCCGCTTTTGTCACACTGCACCTGTAATTGCACACCGCGAACATACAATCCCCGGAAGAGTAGTGTGGTTGCGTTTTTATTGCCGTGCAGTTGCTTTATTTGTTTTTATTGCGCGCCTGAGCCTCCGTTCCCCGCGGAGGCTCAGTTCATTTGAGGAACAGGAAAAGAGAAAGGGCCCCGACCAGTTCCGGTCGGGGCCCTTATATTGACTGCCGTAGGGGCACCTCAGAGGCTACGCCGCCCCCTCAATGCCCGCCGAGCACCAGCGTCTGCACCGGCAGCATCAAAGCCTGCATGCGCAGGATCATCGCATGGACGAGGCCCACGGCGTCGACCACGTGCAGATAGGCCCAGCGGGCGGTGCTGATATCGGGCGACTCGAGCTCGTCATGGCTGTTGGTATAGGCATTGGCGATGCAGCTGCTGCCGGGCGGAATGTCCTCGAGCACGCCGGGATAGAGCGGCTCCATGACGACAGTCAGTGTACCGGGTTGCGAGATCTGGGTGACGTCGATCAGCTGGTCGCTCGCCCTCACCTGGCCGGAGGCGATCACCTCCTGCACGTCGGTAACGACCAAGGGAATGATGGTGAAGGGCTTGCCGATGCAGGTTGCCTCGCCGATCATGCCGACCTTCATCACCTGCGCCTCGATCTGCCCGAAGCCGGCAACCAGCCGCGCCCGGCCGGCGTCTTCAGGGACGAGAACGCCTGCTGGCCGCAGAAGCGGATTGACGACCTCGCCGACCCGGAGTGCGAACTGCTGCACCCTGCCGGCCACACCGGCGCGCACGGTGGTCTTGCTAATATCGATCTCCGCCTCCTTCAAGGCGGCCTCGGCGCTCGCCTTTTGCGAGGGCAGCAGCGACGAGAGCTTCGTCTCCAGCGTCTGCTTGTTGGAAAGGACAGCGGTGAGTGCGCCCTTGCGCCCTTCGAGGTTGACCTGCCGGCGCTCGATCTCGCGCCGTGCAACGACATTGGGGTTCAGCTTGTTGAGTTCGACCTGGGTGTCGTACTCGTCCTGGGCCTGTTGCACGGCCGCCTGGGCTTCCACGATCGCGCCATCGGCGGCGACCAGCTCGGTGCGAGCGACGGTGATCTCCGCTTCCACTTCGGCAATCTGGCGGCGGGCAACCTCAGCGGCGGCTTCCTGTTCGGAGCTGTCGAGCTTGAACAACGGCTGGCCGGCCTCCACCTTCTCGAAGCGCGTCGCATAGATCTCCGAAACGCGCCCGCCGGCTTCCGGCAGGATTGCGACCGTGCGGAACGCCGCGGTGACATTCTTCGTCGACGGGTGGAAGTAGAAGATCAGCGTGATCAGCGAGATCGTCAGGATGATGCAGGCGGTGATGCCCCAGCGCAGTTCGAACCACACCGAATAGAGCGTGATCTCCCGCCCGAACCTCTTGCCCTGGACATAGCGGCGGAAGAGATAGTCAGGAAGGATCGTCAGCATCGAGCAAAGCATGAATTCGAACATGGCTCAGGCCTTCCCTTCCACCGACAGCTGATCTGCAGGCGCGGCCGGATGGCTCGCCACCGGCTCGGGCTCGGCCGGCACCGGTTCAGTTGATGCATCCACCTTGCCGGCGATCCTCTCCAGGGAGCGGGAGATCGACGAGAGCGGCGACGAAAAGTCCGGCAGGTCGATCAGCGCCAGGATCAGCGCCGCGATCCAGAAGATGTTGTTGTGCGTGAGCAGCGAGATCAGCCCCAGCACCGCCACCAGCTCGTACTGAACCTTGTGGCTCTTGTGCGCCATGGTTTCCGGCAGCGAATGCAGCCTGAGATAGAAGGTGCCGAGGGCGAAGATCGCCAGGATCATGAAGACGACGACGACGTTGAACAGGACGTCGCTTTGTCCCGGCGCCGTGATGAATGCCGGCAAATGATGGATTGCAGTGGGATGGATGGCCTCGGACATTACGCCTCCACAAAACGGACTGGACCAAGAGAATCGTACATTAACACACCCCCAAAAAACACAAGTAAAACCTTGCACCTCAGCCGCAACTTGACCTTGCGGCGCTCGACGCCCTATCAGATCAACGCGCTAGCACTTTGAAATGCCGGAGGTTTCGAGCAGGATCCTTGCCGGCATGCTGTTCCCAAGGTAACGGCAAACGATGCCCGCTCGCCCTATCGCGCGCGGCAGACGACCGCGCTCTTGCCCATTGCCCCGAAGGAGACCGATATGGCCCAGAACATTTACGACAAGCCGGAATTCTTCGAAGGCTACAGCCAGCTCGGACGCTCGGTGCATGGCCTTGCGGGCGCTGCCGAATGGCCGGCGATTCGCGCCCAATTGCCGGATCTGTCGGGAAAACGCGTCGTCGATCTCGGCTGCGGCTTCGGCTGGTTTTCGCGTTATGCCCGCGAGGCTGGTGCGGCCCAGGTGCTCGGACTTGATCTCTCGGAAAAAATGATCGCCCGCGCCAGGACCGATACGTCCGATCCGGCGATCGACTACCGGATCGCCGACCTCGACCAGCTCGACCTCCCCGAAGAGAGCTTCGACTTCGCCTATAGCTCGCTCGTCTTCCACTATGTCGAGGATTTCGGCCGGCTCGTCACGACCATCCATGGGGCGCTCGTGCCCGGCGCGCATTTCGTCTTCACCATCGAGCACCCGATCTATATGGCGTCGCTCAATCCCGGCTGGCGGCTTGAGAACGGCGAGCGCACCTGGCCGGTCGATCACTATTCGGCCGAGGGACCGCGCACCACCGACTGGCTGGCGAAGGGCGTGATCAAGCACCACCGCACGACAGGCACGACGCTCAACACGCTGATATCAACGGGCTTTGCCATCCGCCACGTTCAGGAATGGCGGCCGACGGAAGCGCAGATCGCGGAGATCCCCGCCCTTGCCGAAGAAGTCGACCGGCCGATGATCCTGATCGTGAAGGTGCAGAAGTAGTCCACAGCCGGAGTTGCCGGCCGCTTGGCCGCCTCCGGGGCGACGAGAATGTCTCGCGCTGATTTGAAAATCCTTGCTCAACATAGGCACGATATCCGCATGCAAAATTTCCGGAAGACAGCGACAAGTGCGCTCCTAACAGTCGCGACGCTCATCGGGCTGGGGCTGGGTAGTGGCGACTTTGCGGCGGCTGGGATGAAAGAAGCGATCGAAGCGTTCAGGCGAGCGGAATATCGAGAAGCATATCGCCAGTCTCTGCCAGAGGCCGAGCGCGGCAATGTTGCGGCACAGAGCATGGTGGGATCCCTATACTCATATGGCCGCGGAGTGGAACAAGACTACTCCAAGGCGTATCACTGGTTCAAACGCGCAGCTGATCAAGGTGATCCCAGCGCACAATATGCCGTTTCCCAATCGTACGAGACCGGTCTCGGTATCGAGCAAGATACCCAAGCCGCTGTTCACTGGCTTAAGAAGGCAGCAGAAGGTGGGTTCTCGCTCGCTCAATTGTCTCTAGCACGCCACTACCGCGAAGGCGTGGGAATGCCGAAAGATCCGGAACAGGCGTTACATTGGGAAACGCGGAGCGAGCAGGACCCAGCCAACCAAATAATTGGGGAAGCCCTGGATCGCATTGGCGAAGAGTAAGACCATAGCCGAGCGCATGAGGGCATACTGGGTCAAAGCCGTATGCCACCAGCATAGCGACTTGCTGGCTTCCCCCTCCTACCCCTTCTCCTTCAGCGTCTCCTTCTGGGTGATCAGCCGGGCGCTGTGCTGGCCGCTGAGATAGGTCCAGAACCAGCTCCAGGCGACGGCGAAGCGGCTGCGCGTGCCGATCAGGAAGTAGATGTGGGCGATGCCCCAGATCCACCAGGCAAGCGCGCCCTTCAGCTTGAACCGGCCGAAATCGATGATCGCGGCGCGGCGGCCGATGGTGGCAAGGCTGCCCTGGTGGCGGTAGCGGAAATCGGCGGGCGGTTTGTCGCCGGCAAGCCGCGCGCGGATGACGTCGGCCACATAGGCGCCCTGCTGTTTGGCGGCGGGCGCAATGCCCGGCACCGGCTTGCCGCCGTCATAGGTAACCGAAGCCGTGTCGCCGATGACGAAGACATCGGGATGATCGGGCGCAGTCAGATCGGCGCCGACGATCGCCCGGCCGGCGCGGTCAGCCGTGATATCCAGCCAGCGGGCAGCGGGTGACGCCTGGACGCCCGCGGCCCAGACGAGCGTGCGGCTGCCGACGAATTCCTCGCCGATCATCACGCCCTCTTCGGTGCAGGATGTCACCGGCGTGCCGGTGCGAACCTCGACGCCGAGGCGCTCCAGTTCCTTGACCGCATAGGCCGAGAGATCCTCGCTGAACGCAGCGAGAATGCGCGGACCCGCCTCGACCAGGAGCACGCGCGTTTGCCGCGTATCGATGCGGCGAAATTCGTCTGGAAGCGTGCGATGCGCCATCTCGGCGATGATGCCGGCAAGCTCGACGCCCGTCGGGCCGGCACCGATGACGGTGAAGGTCAGGAGCGCTGCGCGGGCATCCGGATCCTCTTCCAGCTCGGCGCGCTCGAAGGCGAGCAGCACGCGGCGGCGGATCGTCGTCGCGTCCTCCAGCGTCTTCAGGCCGGGGGCGAAGGGCTCCCATTCGTCATGGCCGAAATAGGCATGCGTCGCCCCGGTCGCCAACACCAGCGTATCGTAGCCGATGCGCTTGCCGTCCCTGAGAACGACCGCCTTTTCGGCCGCGTCCACATCCGTCACCTCGCCGAGCAGCGTCGTCACCTCCGGCCGGTCGCGCCAAAGGCTGCGGATCGGCCAGGCGATTTCCGAGGTGGCGATCAGCGTCGTTGCCACCTGATAGAGCAAGGGCTGGAAAAGATGGTGGTTACGCCGGTCGATGAGGGTGATGCGAACCGGCGCGCCGGCGAGCCCTTTGACGAGCTGCAATCCGCCGAACCCGCCGCCAACGACGACCACATGATGCCTGTCCTGCATGTTTGCTTCCAGCTGGCTCCCAGCCGGCCTTCTATTGGACATGCCACGAGATTGGGGTTGTGGTCAGCAAGGACAAGCGCAGCCACCTCATGTCACCCTTGCAAAAAGTCAAGAACGGCCGGCGATCAAGGCCTTGTCGCGAAGGTGATCTCGTCGGCCGCGTCCACCAGCACGATCTCGTCACCGAGCGACCATTCGGCCGCGCGCGCGGCCAGACGCGCCGGCACCATCGGCGAGCGGCCGGGACCGGGCGGCACGTCATAGGTGGCATGGGCGTCGTTGGCGAGGATCACGGTGAAGCCCTTGGCGATCGCCGTGCGGGCCGTCGCCGCCAGGCACATCTCCGAGAGCATGCCGCAAATTGCGATCGTTTCGATCTCTCGCTCCCGCAACAGATCCTCAAGGTCGGTGCCATCGAAACCGTCGTCCTTCAGTTTGCGCACCACCGCCTCTTCCGCCTCCGCCGAAAAGAAGAGCTGCCAGCCGTCGGTCTCCGGCTCGTCGGAGGCACCCTCGGGTCCGTCATTCTGCAGGAAGATCACCGGCACGCCTGCCGCACGAGCCTTTTTCAGCAGAAGACCGACGGCACGCTGAAGGTCGACGTGGCCGGGCACCGCCTCCGGTCCGGCGATGAAGGCGCGCTGAACATCGACCACCACAAGCGCATCGGCAACGTCGCCTTCGTTCGCCATGCTCGCGTCGTTTGCCTCATCCGTCATTGATTCTTACTCCGCATAATCGACCGGCACCGCCGTGCCGCTCTTCAGGATTTCCATCGAGATCGAGGCGGAAACGTCGAAGAGCTCCACCTTTCGCACGATCTGCTTGTAGACCACGTCGTAGTGCTCGACGCGCGGCAGCACGACCTTGACGATATAGTCATAGTTCCCCGTCAACCGATGTGCCTCGACGATTTCAGGGATATCGCTGATCGCGCGGCGGAACGTCTCGATCCACTCGTCCGAATGATGCGCCGTCTTGATCAGCGCGAAGACGGTCGTCGGCACGCCCATGCGCTCGCGATCGAGCACGACGATGCGCCGGGCGATGTAACCTGCCTCCTCCAGCCGCTGGATGCGGCGCGAACAGGCGGAAAGCGAAAGATTGACCCGCTCTGCCAATTCGCCGACCGCGACGCTGGCATCCTGCTGCAACAGCCCAAGCAGCTTCCTGTCTCTCTCGTCAAGCACGCCGATCCCTCCACCCATTGCGATTCAATGCCGTATATATTTGCACAAATTTACCTCTATGCGCAAATTTTTCGCGCCGAACGGCATTCCTCTCGCGAACAAAGCGAACCATTCCGGCGGCTTCGGCCGCATAGTTCTGGCCATCGAACAACGGCGTGCCCCGGCGCGCCATAAAGGGAAAGAGGAATGGCGATGCGCAAGATCGGTCTTATCGGCGGCATGAGCTTCGAAAGCTCGGCAGTCTATTATCGCATGGTCAACGAGGCCGTTCGCGAGCGTCTGGGCGCCCTGCATTCGGCCGAGGTGCTGCTGCACTCCGTCGACTTCCAGTCGATCGTCGACCTGCAGAAGGCCGGCCGCTGGGATGATGCCGCCAAGCGGCTTGCCGATGTCGCCCGCGGCCTGGAAGCGGCCGGCGCCGATTGCGTGCTGATCTGCACCAACACCATGCACCTGATCGCAGACGCGGTGCAGGCGGCCGTCGACATCCCGCTGATCAACATCATCGACGAGACGGCCCTTCGCCTCAAGGCCGCCGGCAGCCGCAAGCCGCTGCTGCTCGCCACCCGCTATACCATGGAGCACGGCTTCTACGCAGAGCGCATGCGGAGCCACGGCATCGACATCATGGTGCCGGACGCGGATGGCCGGACGCTCGTCCACAACGTCATCTTTGACGAACTCTGCGCCGGCAAGGTGCTGCGCTCTTCCCGCAGGGCGTTGATCGACCTGATCGACAAGGCCGAGGCGGAAGGCGCGGACGCCGTCATCCTCGGCTGCACCGAGATCTGCCTGACCCTCGACCCCAGGGCCCTGCCGCTGCCGGGCTTCGATTCCACCGCGATCCACGCGGACGCCGCCGTCGAGTTCGCGCTGATGGACGCCGCGCTGGCACGGGCTGCCTGAACAGAACCGAGAAACGGGTGCAAACGCAGGGCGGGCAATCCGCCCTCCGCTTTGCGTCCAGTCATTTTCTTGGCAGCGGTTGCAGGAAGATGCGCTCGTAGCTGATGAACGGCGGATCGTCCGCGTAACGTGTATTGGCAGCGATGCCGTCCGGATCGCTGGCAACGTCACGGCGATAGCGGCGGTAAGCCGCCTCGTCCGGAAGGGTAAAGAGCGCGATGGCGACATCGCCGGCGCCCTCCTCGCCGACACCCGGAAAGCTCGTGCCGATGCCCTCGGGCTTTTCGCGCGGGATGAAATAGCCGTGGTGCGTGCCGCCGTGACGCTCGATGAGCGTCATCCAGGTTTGGGCATAGGCATCGAACTCCGTCATCCGGCCCTGCGCGAGCCGGTAGCGGATTTCACAGGTGACGGGACCATCCGGCATCAGGCTTCCTCTCCCTTGTGTCCAGATCTTGGACCGCGAAGGCCGATGCAATTGCCCCAGGGATCGCGCACCTGGCACATCCAGAGCCCCTCCTGGATCGCCATCGGTCCACGATAGAGAGGTGCGCCGAGCGCTTCGAAATGGGCAAGCGCCCGGTCGAAGTCCTCGACCGCCCAGTAGACGACGGAACCTGCGGCACCACTCGCCACCTTCTCGTCCGCCTGAACGATTTCGAGATCCACCGTGCCGACCTTGAGATAGGCGAAGTCGAACGCCTGAAGCCATTGGCGTTCGGCCGTTGGGAAAGCACGCTGATACCAGGCGAGTCCCGCTTCCGTGTCGGGAACATGCACCAGTATGGCCGCCACGCTTTCGGTCATCGCAATTTCTCCATCCCTCCATCCGGCCCTCTCGTTACAGGATTCGCCGACTGCCTCAGGCGGAAATCGCATCCGAGGCGGACCGGAACAGGCCGTCCGGGCGCGCGCCCAACGCCTGCCAATCGCATTCGGCAAGCCCGGCCGACGCGAAGGGGTCGATCAGCGTGCCCGAGACGATCGAGGCGAGCAGCGCCTGCATCGGCGGCGTGCGGGCGATCGTCGCGACCAGCCGGTCGCGCAGCCAGGCGAGCAGCGCCGAGTCCGACTGGTAGAACGGCGTGAAGGCCAGCGAGAGAAGCTGGAACAGCGCGACATGATTGCGCCGCGCGGCAGCATAGGTGGCAAGGGCGCAATCAAGATCCGGCGCGGTCTCCAGCGCATGCGCCAGCGCCGCCACGTCGAGAAGCGCCATGTTGGCCCCCTGCCCGAGCTGCGGGCTCGTCGAATGGGCACTGTCGCCGACGAAGGCGATACGGCCGGAGACGGGCGGGCGCATGGTGCGATGCGCATAACGCGCCAGCGTCAGTTGCTCCCAGTCGGCGACCTGATCGAGCAAGGGCGCACAATCCGGCCAGTAGTCGAGGATACGCGCCTTCCAGCGCTCAAGCCCGGCAATGCGCACCGCGTCCGCATCCGCGACCCTCAGGCTCCAGAAGAAGGCGACGCGCGCCTTCTCGCCGACCCGCGCCCTGCCCGCCGGCAGGATGCCGATCATCACCCGCGCCTGGTCGTAGCGCTGCACCAGGGCGTGAGGATCATGGACGAGCCCTTCGCTGTCGAGCGTCGCCCAGAAGGCACCATAGGTGAGCTCGCGAACCTTGGGCGCGACAGTGGAACCGGCCGATAGCGTCGAGCCCGCACCGCTCGCGTCGATCACCAGATCATAGGCGCCCGTCTCCCGCCGCTCTGCATCCAGAAGCACGGCCTTGCCACCGGCCATTCGAACATCAGCGAGCGTGACGCCGGTGCGAACCGGCAAACCGGCGGCGATCACGGCATCATGCAGCGTGTTGAAAAGCGCCGCCCGCTGCACCGCCAGCCCGAAGCGGCCACCGGCAATTGCGTCGTAGCGCACGTCGAGAACAGTGCGGCCGGATTTTGCGTCGGCGCCATAGAGTCGGTCGATCCGGCTGCCGAGGGCAAGCATGGACGGCAGCAGGCCGAGCGCGTTCAGCACCGTCAGTCCCGTCGGCTGCAGCATCAGGCCGGAACCGACCGGCGAGGCCACGTCGAAGCGTTCGAGGATTTCCACCCGATGCCCCTGCCGCGACAACATCAGCGCCGCCGCGAGCCCCGCCGGGCCAGCGCCCGCAATGCCGATATCAAGTGTCTTCATGGGTCCCCGAGGTGAGTAGGAAGTCGACGAAACTATAGGGAAATTCAAGGCGCTAGCGCAAGTCTGCAAGACAGGACACGACGTCGCGCGTCGCGCCTCACAACCGCCCCTCATCCGGCCTGCCGGCCACCTTCTCCCCGCAGGCGGGGCGAAGGAGACCCGTGGCACCTGCTCGCTCCACCTCACGATTTTCAGTCACGACCTTCTCGACAGCAGGCCCCGGCCGGGAACGCAGCCGTCGTCCACGTCCCCTCTCCCCGCCCGCGGGGAGAGGGCTAGGGTGAGGGGCAAACTCCGCTAGCGATGGCCCGCAACGAGAGCGCCGCATGCGCAACGGACTAGCCCTGCGGTGGATTCGGCTGCTACAGCCCTACGCCTCCGCGTCGTACACCTCGCGTGCCGCGCGGATCGCTCCGTGGTTTTCCAACGACCAGTCGACGAAATGCTTGAGCAGGCCAAGCAGGGAGCGGCCGAGATCGGTCAGTGCATATTCCACGCTCGGCGGCTGGGTCGGGTAGACGGTGCGGTGGATGTAGCCGTCGCGCTGCAGGTCGCGCAGCGTCTGGGTCAGCATGCGCTGGGAAATGTCGGGGATGAGCCGGCGAAGCTGGGAGAAACGCAAGGGACCGTCGGCCAGCGACAGGATCATCAGCGAGTTCCACTTGCCGCCGATATTGTCCATGACGTCGCGCACCGGGCAGTTCTCCATGTCCATCGGAACGCCGCAGACGATGGCCACGCGCTTGCCCTTCACATCCCCGGTCAGCTTGTTCATAGGCGGTACCCTTCCTGTAACCACAGCAGAAAAAACTGCCTCCTTTACAGCTGTACCGAGATTACGAGATAAGAGCAAGTCTCAAAAAGAGACCATGTGCCGCGCGACCTCCCGGGCCGCCGGCATCAACGACGAGCGAGGAAAGTGCGGGCGATCTCCCGCTGCCATCCCGTCTCAGGTTTAGAGGAAAAGGAAAGACCATGTCCGATACATTGCTCGTCACCGGCGCGACCGGCCAGCTCGGCAAGCTCGTGCTCGACCAGCTTCTTGGCTCCGGCGTCGAGCCGACCCGGATCATCGCCACCAGCCGTGACTCGGCCAAGCTTGCCGACTACACGGCCAAGGGCGTTCAGGCCCGCGTCGCCGATTTCGACGACCCGGCCTCGCTCGACAAGGCCTTTGCCGGCGCCGACCGGATCCTGATCATCTCGACCGATGCGCTGGATCAGCCGGGCAAGCGCCTGAAGCAGCACCTCGCCGCCGTGGCAGCTGCGAAGAAGGCCGGCGCCAAGCATATCCTCTACACCTCCATGCCCAGCCCCGAGACATCGGTGATCCCCTTCGCGCCCGATCATCTCGGCACCGAAAACGCCATCAAGGCGACCGGCATCCCCTACACCATCCTGCGAAACGGCTGGTACATGGAGAACCTGTTCATGGCCCTGCCGCACGCGCTTGAGACCGGGCAATGGTATTCCTCGTCCGGCGAAGGCCGCCTCGCCCACATCGCCCGCGCCGATGCCGCCAGGGCAGCCGCCGCTGCGCTTGCCTCAGCTGTGAACGAGAGCCGCACCTATACGTTGACCGGCGGCGAGCTGCGCTCGACCGACGAGATCGCGGCCCTCGTCGCCAAGGCGACCGGCAAGCGGCTTGATGTCGTGCACATCTCGGACGAGGCGCTCGCGGGTGGCCTGAAGGGCGCCGGCCTGCCGGACTTCCTCATCCCGATCGTCGTCTCCTTCGACGCCAACACCCGCGAAGGCCATATCAACATGGTCACGAACGACGTGACGTCTCTGACGGGTGCAACGCCGGTAAAGCTCGGCGCTTTCCTGGAAGCGAGCAAGGCGAGACTTGCCGGCTGAGGAAGGAATCCGGTCCGAAACGACGCGAGCCCGGCCATCCGTGCCGGGCTCCCAGATTGCGACGAGGGAGATGCCCAATTGCGTCTTCCGCCCCGGCAGCAGGATCTTGTCAGTCGCCGTCGCCACATTTGTTCTTGTTATGTTCAGTATGACACGCTATGCATTCCCCACCTTCACCACCGGAGAAAGGGGACATTATGAGCGCTTATTTGACCGTGGGTGCCTTGGACTGCGCCCGCTCGAATGCCTTCTATGACGCAATTCTCGCGACCATCGGATGGAGCAAGCACATAGAGTTTCCGGACTGGCGCGCCTATTCCGAAGGCGGAACCGGCAAAGGCTTTGTCCTGTGGGTCTGCAAACCTTTTGACGGTGAGCCGGCGACCGCCGGAAACGGCTCCATGGTCGGGTTCATGGCCAAGTCGCCCGCGGAGGTGGATGCTTTCTACCAGGCCGCCATCATCAATGGCGGGGCGGACGAAGGCGCACCCGGGCCGCGTCCGCACTATGGGCCCGACTGGTACTCCGCCTACATGCGCGATCCATCCGGAAACAAGATTTCAGTCGTCTACAACGGCTAGGGTTGCCGTAGCGGACAATACGGGACGGCATTGCGAAAACGACGTGCACGGACGGATCGCGACCATGCTTTGCGGGTTCCCCTGGGCTTGTTTCCCATTTCCCAAGGGGCTGGACGGGCCGTGCGCAGGGCCGCGCCTGCCGCACGGTCCGCTCGGATCTTGCCTGGCTTAGCGTACGGCCTCCACCGGCGAGGCATCTGCCCGCAGCGCGATCTCCGCAAGCACGAGCGCGCTGGTTCCGGCGACAAAGAACCCGGCGGAAAGATTGAGCGTCGTGCCGTCGTAGAAGGCGCCGAATGCGATCGCGAACAGGGTCGCGATCAGGCTCGAGCCGGAGGCGATCAACGACGCCCCGAGGCCCGCCACCTGCCCCAGCGAGCGCATGGCCATGGCGTTCAGGTTGCCGAAGAGCACCCCGATCGCAAAGAAGGCCGCAAAGCCGAGTACCAGCAGCACGGCAAGAGGCGGCCTGCCTGCCCAGAAGGTCGAAGCAGCCAGCATCGCGAGCCCCGCCACCGCCAGGCCGATGAAGCCATATCGCGCCATCGCCTCCGAACCGAAGCGCTGCACGAGCTTGGCATTGAGGAACGATGCAAGCCCGATGCCGGTCGCCAGCATGGCAAAATAGAGGGGAAAGGTCTGCCCGATCCCGTAGGCGTCGAAGAACAGGTCCGCCGCTGTGCTGAGATAGAGGAGCTGCGCGCCGAAGACGAGCCCAGTCGCCAGGATCAGCAGTGTCACGCGCCGGTTTGAGAGGATACGCCGCCCGTTCGACACGAGGAGCCGCGGGCGAAAGGGAATGCGTTTCTCTAGCGGCAACGTTTCCGGCTGGCGCACCACCAGCCACATGCCGAGAAGTCCCGCCGCCGCTAGATAGACCGCAAAGACGCTACGCCAGCCACCGACGGTGATGATCCCTTGCGCGAGCGTCGGGGCCAGCATCGGCACGAGAATGAACAGCGTGAACATGAACGACATCACACGCGCCATGGCGTCACCTTCGAACTGGTCGCGGATCATCGCCCGCGTCGCAATCTTCGGCCCCGAGACCCCGACGCCCTGAAGGAAGCGGCCGAGAATCACCATCTCGAGCGAGCCGGCCGCCATGGCGATGATCGTTCCGAGCGCATAGACGCCAAGCCCCAGAACAAGCGCCCTCTTCCGCCCCATCGCATCGGAGAGCGGCCCCAGCAGCAGCTCGCCAAACGCCATGCCGAGGATGAAAAGCGAGATGATGTGCTGGGTCGAAAGTGGCGGCCGAACGCCAAGATCGACCCCGATCTGGCGCAGGCCCGGCAAAAGCGCATCGATGCTGATCGAGGTCAGCGACGTCAGAAGCGCATAGAGAACGATGCGCTCGCGGAAACTGGTCTGAAATGTCATTGGCTGCACACAAGGGAAGGAAAGACTCGACCTATAGCAGTCTTGCCGCAGGCCTGCGCGCACCAGTCGCAACATCAACCGAAAAAAACGCCGGTTTCTGCAGATGATATTTTCGGATCGGCGAGGCTTATGAATTGAGGTGTGACGCATCCGCAAGACCGACAACCGCCCGGTTTCGGAAGAAATCGTCCTGGCGCAGATGCGTGATGCTTCCCGATTTTGCCGGAAAACTCAGGAAGCCAGTGGCGCCGATCGGGATCTTCATCCAGGCGGCAAGCACCAGCGTCAGCGTGAAGCCGTGGGTGACGATGATCTGCGTTTGGCAGGGCCGCGCGACGATGGCGTCGACGCAAGGGAAGACGCGCAGCGCCACCTCGCGCCGGGTTTCTGCGCCATCGATCCCGCAGGGATCATCGAGCCGATTGTCATCCGACGCCGGGGTGTAGCGCGCATCGAGCCAGGCCTGGGGCCTGCCACCGGCAACGCCATAGCTGATTTCCCGGAGATCGGCGGTTTCCATCACCGGCCGTTGAAAGCGCCTTGCTATCGCATCGGCCGTCTGGGTGGCGCGGCGCAGATCGGAGCTATGGATTTCCACGTCCCTTCCGCCAACCAAAGCCACCAGCCGTTCGGCCGTCGCCTGCGCATCCCTCATGCCGCGCGCTGTCAGATCCGTGTCGTACCAGCCACCCACCTTGCCTTCCAGGTGATGGACGGATTCCGTGTGGGTGACGACGAAGAGATCCTTCATGGCATCGCTCGGGTTTCCGCAAGGCGCTGCTGCCGCGCAAGAACTAGGGCGCAAATGTCGCCTCAGACCTCCTGCCCGCAGGCGCGACGGAAGCGGCGCACCGTCTCGGCCATACCGTATTCCAGCGCATCGGCCGTCAGGCCGTGACCGATCGAGACTTCGGCAAGATCGGGGATGTGCCGGGCGAGCAACGGCAGGTTGGCCACCGTCAGGTCGTGGCCCGCATTGACGTCGAGCCCGAGGCTTGCGGCAATCGCAGCCGTGCGGCCAAGTTCGGCGGCGATCTTCTCGGCCTTGTCCGGGTCGTCATAGCAACCGCCATAGGGGCCGGTGTAGAGTTCGATGCGATCGGCGCCGGTTTCCTTGGCAATCCGCAAGGCCTCCGTATCCTCGTCGCCATCGGCAAACAGCGAAACGCGAAAACCCTTCTTCTTCAGCCGGCCGACGACATTGCCGAGCAGGTTGTGGTTCTTGCGGAAATCCCAGCCGTGGTCCGAGGTCGCCTGCGCCGGATCGTCGGGCACCAGTGTCACCTGCTCCGGCCGATGCATCTCCACGAGGCCGAGGAATTCCTCGTTCGGATAGCCTTCCATGTTGAATTCCGTCTCCGGAAACGCCTGGTCGATCAGGTCGCGGATCGGCTGCAGATCGCTGAAGCGGACGTGGCGCTGGTCGGGACGCGGGTGCACGGTGAGACCGGCAGCCCCCGCTTCGAGCGCGATGCGGCCAAGCGCGGTGACGGAAGGCCACGGCAGATCGCGCCGGTTGCGGAGCATTGCGACGGCATTCAGATTCACGGACAGTTTTGCAGGCATGTCTGAACTTTCCAGAAAGCGGGCCCCAAGGCGGACCCAGACGCAGGCAATGTGGTTGCAATGTTCTACTGCATAATTGCTGAAACCGAAAACAGTTTGAGGTCCGATTATGCAGCAATTCCAACGGGGTCGCAGGGGAGCGATGCGGCGTTTGCGCGCGGTTCGTTTGCCCGCCTTGTCTTGACCAAGTCTTGACAATCGACGTCTCTAATATGCGGGAAGGCTCAATCACGAGCGGCGAAAATGGCCGACTGGACTTCCGCTACCATCTGCCACAGGGAGAACCGGCGCAATTTTTACGTTTATTTCAGAAAAAACTCAAATTTGGCGTCTACACCCCTGACAACCACCTTTTTAGGGCTTAACTTTCCGAATCAGATCGAATGGCCCAGCCCGCGCCGCGATCGCATTTCATAGATTTTAGTTCACATGACACTGGAGCAAGAACGGATGACGACGGTCGAAAGACCCTGCGACGAGACGATTCGACGGGCCCTCCGTCGTATCCTCGAAAGCAAGGCTTTCGCGCGTTCAGAGCGCCTCAGGGCCTTCCTCACCTATGTGGTCGAGAAGGAGATGGCCGGCGAAGGCCATCAGCTCAAGGGTTACTCGATCGCGATCGACGTCTTCGAGCGGCCCCAGGCCTTCAACGCCGACAGCGACCCGCTTGTGCGGGTGCACGCCGGCAAATTGCGCAAGCTGCTCAAGGCTTTCTACGAGGGCGACGGTGCCGATGACGAATGGCGGATCGCCATTCCGAAGGGAACCTATGTTCCGGAGTACCAGCGCGCCCGCAACGAGGAAGAGCATCAAGCGGCAGCCTCGCCCCGCCAGCCGAAACTGACGAAGCGGCGCTTTGCCGGGCACCGGCCCGCCTGGCCGCCGGCGCCCTTCTCGTCGCCGCTCTCGGTGCTGACCGTGCTGCCGCTGCTCCTTTTCGCGCCGATGCCCTCGCAGGAAATGACGCTGGACATCGACGCGCAGGCAAAACTCTTCAACGCGCGCCACGCGACCGAGCGGGTACTGCCCTCGGTTCAGGTGAAGATGGCCGGCGCCGAAAACGAAGATGCAAAAGCGTTTGCCACGGCGCTTCGCCTTGCGGCCCAGCGCCACAAGACGCTGGCCCGCGCCACCGACGGCGACACCGGTCGACCCGTTTCGCGCAATTCCGCCCTGTCGTTCACCGTGCAGGTGACCTGGTACGATGCGCCGGCGCAGGGCATCCGCGTCACCCTCTCGCATGATGGCGAGAACGTGCCGCTGCGCCAGGACTTCATTACCTGGAAGCGGCTCGCGTCCGAGCCGGACCTGCTTTACGAGAGCATGTCGCTGGCGTCGGAACTGTTTTCGCTCGACGGCGAGATCTACGAGCACGCCCGCCAGGAGCAGATCGAAAGCCCCCTCATGGGCTGCATGGCCGCTACCCAGCGCTATCGCAAGCACCTGACCCGGGGTGCCTTCGAGGAAGCCTGGTCCTGCCAGCAGAAGCTGTCGCCGTTGCGCGGGGACGAACCGCTGTTCATCCTGAGCTCCAACAGCCCGCTCAAGGTTATCGGCCACTGACCTCGTGACCGCATGCGCCGCATCTTCGAGGACGCGGCAAGCTCACCGTAACGCTTTGAATCACTGCATGTTTTCCTGGAGCGGCCTGCAGCGCCGCGCGTCTTATCAGACGCGCAAAGATCGCTGTAGCACTTTGATTTTCTGCATGTCTTGGCCCTTAAATCGAGATCGATTTAAGGAGACAGGCAGTAGGGAGCCGTGCAGCGGCAGCGGCACCACCAGGCGGGGAAAACGGTCGTCAGCCTACCAATATTAAAGACTGGTCATATATTTGATTCGCGTATACGGTGCACGCATGCGTTGGGAATGGATGCCTGGTTGCTCGTCAGGCAAGCATCGAAGTCCTGAGTAGAACCGCGTGGTCCACGCGGGGTGCCCCAGCCGAGCAGCAGGCATTGTCGTTGTCGGTCAACGAGTGCCTCAGCACGCGGACGCGGTCCGCACCTATGAGACCCGGTGATCGCCGCCGCTTCCGGACGCGGACTGTTACACCCTGGGTCGGCCTCGATTCAGGTCAAATATGCGGAAAATCAAACGTTACAGAGACAACGCGCCGGATAGACGCGGCCTGTAGACCGGGGACAATCGATATGCCGCGAGACCACTGGAAATACGAAGGCATGCTCGCCGCGCCCGAACGCGTCGGCTTCCTGCCCATCCTTCCCCTTCCCCATCATGATCCGACGGCCCCGCTGGCGATCGCCGATATGGCCGATGCCTTCGGCGTCACCCACCGCACCCTGCATTTCTACGAGGAGAAAGGCCTGCTGACCGCCGCGCGCATGGGGCCGATGCGGGTTTACAATGAAGAACACATCCGCCGCATGGCTGTCATCAACGCCTGTCGGGAGATCGACATGCCGATCGCCGCCATCCTGGAGCTTCTGACCGGCCTTGCCGGCACCGAAGAACAGGCAGACGCCGACCAGTTGTTTCGCGAGGCGCTGCTGGCGCGGCGCCGGGAACTTGCCGCCCAGCAGGCGAACCTGCGCCGCCAGATGCAGCGCATCACCGAGCTGCTCGAAAGCAGCGATGGCAGCGGTACCGCGACCGATGAAGATGACCATGTCCACCTTTCCCCGATCGAGAGCGAGTGTCTGACCTTCATGGCCGACGGTTATCCGGCCCCGCGCATCGCCGGCCTGATGGAGATGGACGTCGCCGCGGCGCTCACGCTCGAAGCCGGCATCATCCGCAAGTTCGGCGCCAACAACCGCTTCCAGGCAATCGCCAAGGCCGTACTCGCCGGAATGATCTCGGCGGAGTAACCGAAGCACCTTACGGCGGTTTTCGTCTTCGCCTGGACGCGTGGCGCAGCGCCGCTGCGTCTGGATGCGGAACCGCCAGAGCCCGTTCGGTGGCCCGTCGCGCCGCCGGTTTGGGCGCGTTTCTCTCGGGATCGTCGACAATGGGATGTCTTCGACGCCGCGCTCATGTTACGAGGCGCTTATGAGCAATTCCAGGAAAAGTGTGAAACGGTTTTCCGTCCGGAATTGCGCAATTTCAAACAGTTGGAGCAATTCGCTGTTTCAATGAAACAGTGAAATGCTCTAAACGACGCAAGTGAGATACCCCGATGCTTCCCTGGATCCAGCTAGACCGAGCCACCATTCCCGGAGACGATGACGAGTTGCGCCTGAAGCAGCGTGGCCAGGAATTTTCCATCATGCTCGGCTCGACCGAACTGATGAACAGCCGGCTGAGCGGCTCGGAAGAGGCGCTGGCGACGCTCGCCCACGAGCGGATCGCCGGCCGGAAAAACATGAGCATGCTGATCGGCGGCCTCGGCATGGGGTTCACATTGCGAGCGGCCCTCGCCGTGCTGCCGGACGATGCCAACGTCGTCGTCGCAGAGCTCGTGCCGGCCGTCGTCGAATGGGCGCGCGGCCCCATGGCTGATCTTCACAAGGGCACGCTCGACGATCCCCGCGTCGATATCCATGTCGGCGATGTCGGCGCGCTGATCCGCTCGAAGAAGGCCGCCTACGATGCCATCCTGCTCGATGTCGACAATGGCCCGGACGGATTGACGCGCCCCTCCAACGACAGCCTTTACAGCCATACCGGGCTTCGCGCCGCCCAGGCGGCGCTGCGGCCCAGCGGCGTGCTTGCCGTCTGGTCCTCGGCGCCGGACAGCGCTTTTACGCGGCGATTGCGTGAGGTCGGCTTTGCCACCGACGAGGTCAATGTGCGCGCCAATGGCAAGCGTGGCGGTGCGCGCCACGTGCTGTGGATGGCGACCAAGCGATAATCGTCCGTTATGCGGCCGGCCTTATCCAGCTTGCCGCCTACAGCGCCGCGCGTCTTATCAGACGCGCAAAGGTCGCTGTAGCACTTTGATTTTCTGCATGTCTTTGTCCTTAAATCGAGCTCGATTTAAGGAGACATGCAGTAGGTCAAAAGCCCGGACTGGTGAGCCTAATTTGCTTCGTCGATACATACCGAGCGGATGTCGCCATTGCTCAGCGTCGTCTTGCACCGCTGGTTCGATTTGCAGTTAGGGTCACCGTTGCCCGTCACGACACCGCCAACGCGCTCACATTCCTGGGCAGTCAGTTCAGCAGAGCCGACCGTGGTCTGTGGGCCGGTTGCTCCAGCCTTGACCGACGGCGATTTCACCAGCGGCTTCTTGGTCTCTGCCACCAGAGCCAGGTCCTATGGATTTGCAGCGGTGGGGCTGGTCCAGGACGGACTGTTTGTCATGTTGATAGGCGCTGCGTGGATCGTCGTTGCAAAGCCTATTGAGAATGCGGCGACGGAAAGGAAGCGAGCCCGAGACATTTTGCCCTCCACAACCGGTGGTGAAGCTATGATATTAGCAGCAAACAGGGCGGTGCGGAATCCACGTGTCGCTTGGCAGAGAAACGGGTTGTATCCGCCAGCCGAAATCGCGTCCACTATGCTGACAAAAGGCCTCGACACGATGATCCTGTTGATCGGCAACGTCGCACCCCTTCCGTAGCCGCCCTTAGCGAACGATCGTCAGCCGCTCGGCAGCACGGGTAATCGCGGTGTAGAGCCAGCGCTCGCGGGTATCGCGGAAGGCCCAGCTCTCGTCGAACAGCACGACATTGTTCCACTGCGAGCCCTGCGCCTTGTGCACCGTCAGAGCATAGCCGTAGTCGAACTCGTCGTAGCGTTTGCGCGTCGTCCAGGGGATCTCGCCCTCGACGTCCTCGAAGGCTGCCTTCAACAGCTTGATCTTGGCCGCACCGCGATCCATGTCGTCGTCTTCAGGCCGGATCATCAGGTTGATGCCGGGCTTCACCGTTTCCTTCGACGAGCTCATCACCTGCCACAGCGAACCGTTGAGCAAGCCCTTGGCCGGATCGTTCCTGAGGCAGACCAGCTTGTCGCCGGACTGCGGATAGTCGCTGGTGAAGCCCTTGAGTTCGCGCAGACGCTGGTTGTAGCGCCGGCGGGTCTTGTTGGTGCCGACAAGCACCTGGTCCGCCTCCAGCACCAGCTCCTGGTTCACCTGCCCGCGACCGATCACCTGCGTGGTGCCGTAGTCGCCATGCATGATCTCGTTGCCTTCGCGCACCTGCATGGCGAGCTGGATGATCGGATTGTCGCGCGCCTGACGATGGATGTCGGTCAGCAGATAGTCCGGCTCCTGGTTGGTGAAGTAGCCGCCGCCGGATACCGGCGGCAGCTGCCCGGGATCGCCGAGCACGAGGATCGGCGTGCCGAAGCTCATCAGGTCCTTGCCGAGCGCCTCGTCCACCATCGAGCATTCGTCGACGATGATCAGCGCGGCCTTGGCGACCGGGCTCTGGCGGTTGATCGCAAACATCGGCGCGATCGAGGTCTTGCCGGTTTCCTCATCGGAAACCTCCTCCTCGCCGCGCGGACGATAGATCAGCGAGTGGATGGTCTTGGCGTTGCTGGCACCCTTGGAGCGCAGCACCTGCGCGGCCTTGCCGGTGAAGGCGGCAAACAGCACGTCGCCATCGACATGTTCGGCGAAGTGCCGGGCCAGCGTCGTCTTGCCGGTGCCGGCATAGCCGAACAGACGGAAGAGCGGCGAGCGGCCCTCTTTCAGCCACTGCGAAACGGCCTTGAGGGCCTCATCCTGTTGCGGTGCGAACTGCATGGGCTTGAGTGTCAGGATTCGGGCGGCACACGCAAGCCCGGATTTATGGGCTGCACGGCCCCTGTGACGGCAGGTTGGCGAGCACTCCGCGGCAATTCACGAAATTGCCACGCAAAATCAATATCTTTTTGCCTGACCGCATCTGTCGCGCTACCCGAGCCAGAGATCTTTTGTTCACGTTTTTTTCTCACAACGCGCGTTCGTCACACAGCTGCAAGCCTTCCCGGCAAGTGTGGCGACACCGCTCCCCTTGTTTCCGGCCGACGGCAGCAGTGGCACTTTCTTGCCGTGCCCCTTGAATGCAACGCCGCATTGTTGCTAACGAGCGGGACATTGATGGCGCCGCGATCCCGCCGCTGCATGTTTCCTTAAATCCTATCTGATTTAAGGACCAAACATGCAGTAATTCAAAGTGCTACAGCGACCTTTGCGCGTCCCATAAGACGCGCGGCGCTGTAGTGACGACCATCGCTCGAAGCCCGTCGAGGCCGGCCACGAATGGCCGCTCCGCCTTTACGGGGTCATGCCGGAGAATGCCCGTGACGACCGACAAGCCCAAAGCCGCGTCCTCTCCGGAAAAGGTCGGCATCGGACGGCTGGCCCCGTGGCTGCAATGGTGCCTGCTCTCGGCAATCTCCATTGTGCTCGCCTCGTTCTTCGAATTCATCGGCCTTCCGGCCGGGCTGTTGATGGGCCCGATGCTCGGCGCCGTTCTCGTCGGCATGAACGGCGGCACGATCCGGCTGCCGCGGCAGCTCTTCTTCTGCGTGCAGTTCATCCTGGCGATGATGATCGCCGGCGCTATGACGCCGGGCATGCTCGTGACCTTCTCCGGCAACTGGCCGCTGTTCCTCGCCGTCATCCTCTCGGTCATCGCCGTCAGCACGCTCTGCGGCTGGGTGATCACCCGCATGCGCATCCTGCCGGGCACGACGGCGATCTGGGGCTCGTCGGCCGGTGCCGCCTCGACCATGCTCTTGATGGCCGATGCCTACGGCGCCGACGCCCGCCTCGTCGCCTTCATGCAATATCTGCGCGTGATCTTCGTCGCCAGCACCGCAACGGTCGTGGCGCATATGTGGGTCACCGGGGCTGAAGCCGAGCAGACCACGCACTGGTTCGCGCCGATCGACGGCTTGCTCTTCCTCGAGACCATGGCCGTCGGGCTCGGCGCCGCCCTTGCCGGCCGCTTCCTGCGCGTGCCGGCCGGCGCCTTCCTGCTGCCCTTCCTCGTCGGCGCCGTGCTCAACGTCAGCGGCGTCATGACCACCGTGCTGCCGCAATGGCTGCTGGCGCTCTGTTTTGCGGCTCTCGGCTGGAACATCGGCCTGGGCTTTACCCGCCAGATCCTCATCCACGCGCGCCGCGCGCTGGTGCCGACGGTCATCTCGATTATCGTGCTGATCTCCTTCTCGGGTCTGCTCGCGGTGCTCCTGATCAAGGTCGTCGGCATCGATCCGCTGACCGCCTATCTCGCCACCAGCCCCGGCGGGCTCGATTCGATCGCGGTCATTGCCGCATCGAGCAATGTCGATCTTTCCTTCGTCATGGCGCTGCAGACCGCCCGCCTTCTGATCATCACCATGATCGGTCCAGCCCTCGCCCGCTTCGTCGCCGACCGGGCTTGAGCCGCTTGGCATCTACACGCCCGACCGCACCTTGAAGCGCGCCAGCGCCGTGATGACCGCCTCCTTGACCAGTTGCACCCGCGGCAGTTCCGCCGCCTGTTCATGGACCAGCATCCAGAGATCGGGGGCCAAGGGCGTCACCTCCGGCAGCAGAGGCACGAACCCTGCCGACTGGACCGCAAAGGCGGGCAACACGGCAAGCCCTAGCCCGTTTTTCACCGCCGCCATCTGCGCACCGAGGGAGGTGAGACGCATCGACGGCTGGAGACCGGGGCAGAGCGTTTCGACCCAGGCCACCATGATCAGGTAACTCAACTCCTCGCTCCAGCCGATCACCCGGTGGCGGTAGAGGTCAGCCGGCGTACCTGGCGTACCGTGGCGTTCAAGGTAGCTGGGTGCTGCATAGAGGCCGAAGGCGAGAGAGCCGATCTTGCGCTGACGATAATTGCCCTGCTGCGGCCGGACGAGGCGCAGCACGATATCCGCCTCCTCACCGATCAGCCGCACCGGCCGGACGCTCGAATGCATCTCAAGGCGGATCTCCGGATGGCTTCGCAGGAGCCCCGCCAGCCCGGGCAACAGCACCTCCTGCCCGAGCAGTTCCGGCACGTCGATACGGACCGGCCCGGCGAGATCGCTGTCCTTCTCGCGCGCCGTGCGCTCGAAGACGCGCATCTGCGCCTCGGCGCGCTCAGCCGGCGCCAGCAAGTCTTCGCCGGCGGGCGTCAGGTCGTAACCGTCGCGATGGGACCGGAAAAGCTTGACCTGCAACGCCGCTTCCAGTGCCTCGACCCGGCGCGACACGGTCGATGCGCTCACACCGAGCCTGGCCGACGCGGCACTCAACGACCGCGCATTGGCCACGGCCAGAAAGAACTTCAGATCATTCCAGTCCATTTGCTTTCCATTTTTGGAAAATCGGTTTGCGCAAAGGTTTCTCGACTGACGCTGAAAAATCAAGCAGATTCCGCGAAATCCCTTGGAGAGAGCAGCATGGCGATCGAGACTGAAGCCTTCCGATTTTCCGAATTTGGCGCGCCAGAGGTGCTCGCTTTCAAAGCCGAGACACTGGCCGACCCCGCGCCCGGCCAGATCCAGATCCGCCACCTCGCGATCGGCGTCAATTACATCGACATCTATCATCGCCGCGGCACCGCCCCCCTCCCGCTGCCAAGCGGCCTCGGCGTCGAAGGCGTCGGGGTCGTCACGGCACTTGGCGAAGGGGTGGCGGGCTTTGCTGTCGGCCAACGCATCGCCTATGTCGGCGGTCCGCCCGGCGCCTATGCCACCCACCGCAACTTGCCCGCCGCCCGGGCGCTGGCGCTGCCCGACGCGCTCGACAGCCTTGAGGTCGCAGCACTCGTCTTCAAGGGGCTGACGGTCGAGTATCTGATCCGCCGCTGTTTTCCGGTGAAACGCGGCGACACGGTGCTGTTTCATGCGGCGGCCGGCGGCGTCGGCTCGATCGCCTGCCAGTGGCTGAAGCACCTCGGAGCAACCACCATCGGCACGGTCAGCTCCGCCGAAAAGGCCGAGATCGCCCGCGCCAACGGCTGCGATCATGTGATCCTCTATACCGAGGAGGATTTTCGGGCGCGTGTCGCCGAGATCACCGGCGGCAAGGGCGTCGATGTTGTTTATGATTCTGTCGGCGCCGAAACCTTCGCCAAATCGCTCGATTGCCTGCGCCCGCGCGGCACGCTGGTTTCGTTCGGCGCCTCCTCCGGCCCGGTGCCGCCGCTTGACGTCTCCTTACTTGCGGCCAAGGGTTCGCTCTATGTTACCCGCCCCTCGATCGCGCATTACACCGCAGACCGAAGGGAATACGAGACGGCGGCGCGAGACCTGTTTGGCGCGATCCAGGCAGGGATCGTTCGCGCCTCCGCCATCACCACCTATCCGCTGTCTGAAGCGCGCAAGGCGCATGAGGACCTGGAGGCCCGTCGCACGACCGGGTCCGTGGTTCTGCTGCCCTGAACAGCGGGCTGCTTCCAGCAAATCACCGTCCTTTTGCCGGCCGCGCGATTGCCGATCGCGCGGCCGGTCGCTCCGTTTGCTTCGGTTCCGGCAGCGAAATGGCGGAACCGAAACAGCCACCAGTTTTCCGGGAATAAATCCCCCGCGCACCGTGTCTCACGGTTGGATCTGCAAGCATGCGGCTCTTGCGGAACGGGACGAGGAGGCATCCGCCCGTTTCCGGATAGGAAAATCATCTTGAGGAAGGACAATTGCCATGAGAACGTTTCCATTGACGATCGCCATGCTCCTTGCCGCCAGCGTCACGGCCTTCGCCGCGCCGCCGGTCAAGGAAGTCGAATCGGCCAAAGGCAAGGTACTGGCCGGGGAAAACGGTATGACGCTCTATACCTACAAGGACGACCATGGCGGCGTGTCCAGCTGCTACGACAATTGCGCCAAGAACTGGCCGCCCTTCCTGGCGGAAGCCAGCGCCAAGGCCGAAGGCGCCTATACGCTGGTCGAGCGCAAGGACGGCAAGAAACAGTGGGCCAAGGACGGCATGCCGCTCTATTTCTTCGTCAAGGACAAGAAGATGGGTGACATTACCGGTGATGGCGTGAAGGGCGAATGGGATGTCGCAAAGCCGTAATGGCGGCAATGCGGATGCGGGGGCCGAAAACCCCGCATCCGACCGGTTCGAAGAGGACGTGCTGGCGCTGGTGCCGGCGCTGAGGCGCTATGCCCGCAGCCTCGTGCGCTCGGATCCGGATGGCGAGGACCTGTTGCAGGATTGCGTGGAGAAGGTGCTTTCGCGCCGCGCGCAATGGCGCGGCGTCAACCTGCGCGCCTGGGCCTTCACCATCATGACCAATCTCGGCCGCAACCGGCACCGCTACCTCTCCATGCACCCGCAGGTGGCGCTGGAGGAGGATCTGGGGCTCGAGGCGGAGAACCGCGAAAGCGACCCGCTCGAACGCTCCAAGCTCGAACGGGCGCTGAACGGCCTTTCCTCGGAAAACCGCTCGGTGCTGATGCTCGTGGTGATCGAGGGATACCGCTACCAGGACGTGGCCGAGATGATGGCCATTCCAATCGGCACCGTGATGTCGCGGCTCTCACGCGCCCGGCGCCAGCTTGCCGAAGCCATGAAGGACGACAATGTGATCAGCATGCGGAGACCGAAATGACGGAAGATCTCAACACCGTCTCCGAAGACGACCTGCACGCCTATGTCGACGGTTTCGTGACCCCACGGGAACGCGAACGGATCGAGCAATGGCTGGAGAGCAACCCCGCCCGCGCCGAAGAAGTCAGGCAATGGCAGGCGCAGGCGGTGGACCTTCGTGCGCTCTTCGCCGGCTACGCCCACAGCGACACAAACGACCGCGCCCTGCTATCGAAACGCCGCAACGATCTTCCGCAATCGGACCCGGACAAGGGCAAGCGATCCGCCACCGGCCATCTGCGCGCCATCGCCGCCGGTCTCGCCCTCTTTGCCGTGGGCGCGCTGACCGGCCTCTACGCGCCATCTCTGTTTTCCGCCGATGGCGGCAACCAAACGATCGAGACCGCCGACAGCTTTCCGCGGCAGGCGCAATCAGCCTTCCTGGTCTATGCCAGCGAAGTGCGCCACGCCGTCGAAGTGGGCGCCGACGAGCAGAGCCATCTCGCCACCTGGCTCGGAAAACGCCTCGACCATCCGCTGTCGATCCCCGATCTCTCCTCGCTCGGCTTCTCGCTGGTCGGCGGCCGGCTGCTGCCGGTCAATGGCAAGGCGGGTGCGATGTTCATGTATGAGGACGGCACCGGACGCAGGCTCACCGTGCTTCTCGGCCGCAACGACGACAACCGCGAGACCAGTTTCCGTATCGACAGCGTCGACGGCGTCGAGACCTTCTACTGGATCGACGGCCCGATCGGCTACGCCGTCACCGGCGAGGTGCCGCGCAGCCTGCTGCAGCAGGTGGCCGACGAATGCTACCGCCAGTTCGACAAGAGCGAGGCGACGGGAAGTTAAGGTCGCGGCGCGCCCTCTCCGGCGCGCCTCCGCCCGATCAGAAGAAGCCGAGCAGCTTGTAGCGGGTCTTGCGACGCGCGTCGTTCCAGAACATCCGGAACAGCAGGAACTTTGTCCACGGCGACATCGGCGGCAGCTTGTCCTTCAGCCGGTAGCAGCCGACGGTGTAGTCCCAGCGCTGGGCAAACTTCTGCCGGAAGGTCTTGGCGCCATAGCGCTGAACCGATCCCGAACCCTCGATGAAATGGAACTCGGGGCCCTCCACATAGGCGACGAGATCGCGCACCACGAACTCCGTGACGATGTAGGAGGCGCCGGTCCAGGGATAGCTGAACTCCGCATAGCGCCGGAGCAGGATCTCCAGGCTGCCTTGCGACCGATAGATGCCGTAGACCCATTCGGAAGGATAGCTCAGATTGCGCGGGATGTTGCCGTCGCGCACGCGCTGGGCAAAATTGAAGACGTCGCGGTTGGGGCTGGCAAGGCGTCCCTTGCCGTTGTTGAAGCGCCTGACGTCCGAAACCCCGAGCAGCTTGGTCTTATCCGCGTCCAGGGCGGCGACGAGGCGCGACAGGTAGTCGAGCGTCGAAAAGTCGTCGCAGGCCCTGAGGCAAAAATATTCGCCGAGCTCAGTGCCAAGGTGGAAGCACTTGAGGAAGTTTTCGTCAGCCTTGAGATGGACCTCGTTTTCGAGAACCTCGAAACGAGGATCCTTCGCCGCGAAAGCCTTGGCGATCTCCAGCGAACCGTCGGTCGACCTGTTCTCGACGATGATGGCGCGAAAATCCCTGAAATCCTGATCTGCGATGCACTGCAGGCACTTTTCCAGGGTCTTCGCACCATTGAAGACCGGAAACAGAACGACGAGTTTCGCCTTCTCCATTCTCACTCCAAGCTATTCGCCGAGCCGCGCTTCAGGCGCGCTCAAGCCGCGTTATAAATCCGAGATCCAGCAATTGCCTCGATCCGGTGAAGCGCACCGAAACATCCGACGTCAATTGCAGACCGCCGGCGTTTGCGATGTTCTCCTTGATCTTCACATAGACGGCGGAGGCATCGAAATACTGCCCGCCTGCCGCCGCCGCATCGACGACCTCGGCATAATCGGCGAAGAACTTGAAATGCAGCAGCACGCCCATGGCGGCTGGAAAATTCCGGTCATAGGGCAAGGGCTGATGGATGCTGGGCCCGAAACAGCACTCGCCGTCCCAGAACAGCAGCGGATACTTGACCATCTCCAGGTCGGTTCCGAACTTGCGATAGCGCGGTCCGCCCTTGACGCTGAAGGCCCGCTTCATCGCCTGCATGGCGTAGCCGGTGGCATCGAAATGATCGGCAATTTCCCAGGGGGCCTGTTGCTCCAGCTTTTCAACGTCGGCGCGCTCGAGATCCACCGGATACATGTCGAGCATGGGGGCGAGCATGCGGCGGGCGCCCATGCGCTCCAGCGCCGGAATGAGCCACTTCAGTCCGCGTTCCTCATAGCCGTCATAGACGAGATACTCGTCGGAATCGACATTGACGTACCATCGGCCGGTGCCGTAGCGCTCGAACAGCGTTTCCCGCCACTCGCGCCCGCGCCGCGCCTCCTTGAAGCGGACGATGGACGACCAGACATCGACGTCCGGCTGCGCCACCAGATATTCGCGCGTGCCGTCGGACGAGACGTCGTCGATGCAGATGAAGCGCGTCACCCCGAGCTTGCGGTAATGCGCCAGGAACGACGGCATCAGCTTGAGGTCGTTGTGGGTGATGAACATCAACGGGATATCGTCGGGCGACAAGGTCGCCGGCCCGCGCGCGTTCAGGCACGTCAACGCGTGCCGGCGTCTCTTTTTTCTCTCCCGCCGGGCCATCCTTTTGGTTTCCAACCATGTGCTGAGGCGTTCGAGCGGCGTTCTTTTGAACATCTCCGCCGCCGCCTCCATGGAGGAAAAAGGATATCGCGTTTCGCCCACGGCAAGCTCCAGATCGTTTAGATTAGCAGCCTCTACGTGAAAAACCGTCTGCGATCAACTTGCGAAAATCCTGCCGATCGGAGCCTTCGAAATCAGGGCCGCTCAGGGTCGTTGGCGAGCACGATCGGGTGCCCGTGCGGCGTCGCTTCCGCCGCCCGCTGCCAGCTCTGCGTCAGGTGCTCCAACTCACGGCCAGACGCGATCGAGAGCTCGGTGACGAGGCGCGAGAGCGCGGCTACCCAGCAATCGTAGTAGTCGCTGGCATCCGCCTTGCGACCAGGCTTGTAGAGCTCGGCCGAAAGCGCCTCGGCCCATTCCGGCCAGGAGAACACGCCCTTTTCATGCAGGCGTACGGTCATGGCGAAGGCGTTCGCCTGCCAGGGCTCGGCAAAGACAGGATCGCCCTCCGGCGATTTCGGCAGTTCGGCCGAGGCAATGAGCGGCGATGTCACCTTACACGTGTTCAAGGTAGCTCTCCCAGGCATCGATCGAGACCGTCAGCGTCGGATCGGCGCCCTCGCCCCAAATCTCGGGCCCATCGAAGACGACCGTATACACCCATTGCGGATTTTCGCCGCGGCCATGGGCGTTATCGTCAGGAAAGACGAAGAAGCCCTGCACCGCCTCTACCCGGCCGAGCTTGGCGCGAGCGTAGCGCGGCAGCCGCGTGTGGGTCTCCGGATTGAAATTCTTCGTCTTCACCGGGTCGCCGGCAGCAAAGCGCGGCAATCCTTCGGCCGGGCGGTCGCAAGGCGCGCCCTTCGCCAGCACGCCGGCCACCATGTCGGCCTTCAGCACCCGCTTCGGGCTCGCACACGGCTCCAGCCTGTGGCCGCCATCGAGCTCGGCCTGACTTACAAAACCATGGCGTTTGAGCAGGGTCTCCAGCGCGCGGGTCCAGATCTCGTAATAGCTCGCCGAAAGATAGGTCGCCGGCGGCAGGCTTTCGCGCGCATGCCGGCTTTCGTCGATCGTCCAGGCGCCGAAGGCGCCGCAGGAGAGCGTGACGCCGAGCGCCCGCTTCTCCCATTCGCCGTGGAAATAGGGCTCGTCCTTTTCCGGCGCCACGGGGCCGAGGCCGTGCGCGCCGCCGAGATCGTGCGGACCGTTCATCGAAGCGTCTCCCCGGAAAGCGCGAGCCCCGTGCCGATCATGGCATCGCGCGTCACCAGCCCCGCGAGTTCCTCCTCGCTGAAACCGTCGGTATCGGCCGGACGCTCTGGGATCACCAGATAGCGCAGCTCCGCCGTCGAGTCCCAGACGTGGATGCGCGTTGTCTCCGGCAAGATCAGACCGAACTCCTGGAGCACCCCGCGCGGATCGATGACCGCGCGCGAGCGATAGGGCGGCGCCTTGTACCAGACCGGCGGCAGGCCGAGCACGGACCAGGGATAACAGGAGCAGAGCGTGCAGACGACGAGGTTATGGGTCTCGGCCGTATTGAACACGGCGCGCATATGCTCGCCCTGCCGGCCGGTATAGCCGAGGCTGGCGATCGCTTCGGTCGCATCGCGCTTCAGCCACTCGGCAAAATCGGGATCGACCCAGGCCTTGGCCACCACGCGGGCACCGTTGCGCGGGCCGATCTTCGTCTCATAGGTCTCGACGATCGCGTCGATCGCCGCCGGATCGATCAGCCCCTTCTCGGTCAGCACCGTTTCCAGCGCCTTCACCCGCGCTTCCATGTCGGTGAAATGGTTGTCATGGTGATGATGGTCGTGATCGTGACCATGATGGTGTTCGGACATTGCCTGGCTCCTCGCAACGGCGCACCCCTCGGGCGCAGACGGCGCTGCCTCCTCACTCGCGCGATAGTGGTAGCTGATGAGATCCGGATTCGAAATCGAATTCATCAGCGACCGGCGACCAGAATTGTCACCGTAACAAGTCCGGTTCCATGCGAACCGGCAGCATTGAAAAATGCGCTATTATGTAGGATCCACCAACGCGCGAGGCTAAAGCCAGCAAGAGCGCCGTTTTCCACGTATGTTGCAGTAACGTAATTGCTATTTCACGGCCTCGTGAAAGGGTTCACGCTGTCCGATTTGCAGACCCGCTGACTCAAACTCTCATGAAGACAAACTTGTCCAAAAGGTACTCGCGGAGCATGCTCGGGAGTCGGGAAACGTGCATCGCGCCATAGACATCCGGCAACGTGGTGTTGTCCGCGCCAATCCAGAGTCTTACTCAACAAATGGAGGGCAGCATGAAACCTATTAGAAGCAAGCTTCCACTATTTGCAGCTCTTGTCGCCGCAACCATCGTCAACGGCGGAAATCCAGCTTTTGGCCAGACGGCGACCGAAATCCCACCGATTCTGGTTACCCCGGATAAAGTAGAGTCTCGCATCGGTACGCTCAATTTCAAGGATGGCGCGCCGAGTGCAGACACCGTCGACAAGGTTTATGACACGCTTGATTTCACTCGCGCCCTTGACGCGTTCCTCAACAGCTATGGCGGCGCATCGGCCTATGCGATCCGCAAGGGTCTTCTCAGCATCGGCGCAGAGGACAACACGGTCACCCTTTACCCTGAACTGATGGATTCGAAGTCGCTGTTCCTCACGGCCAATGCCGATACCGTCTACTATTTCAGCATCGTGGATCTGACGAAGGGGCCAACCGTGGTCGAGCAGCCTCCTATGGGGGTAGGCACGATCAACGACATGTGGTTTGGCTGGATCATCGATGTCGGGTTCCCCGGTCCCGACCGCGGCGAAGGCGGAAGATACCTGCTGCTGCCACCAGGTTATGACGGTCCGGTTCCGGAAGGTGGTTTCTATGTTGCGCGGTCGAAGACGAACCGGGTCATCTATGCATCTCGCGGTTACCTTGTAGACAACGATCCGAAGCCGACCGTCGAGAACATCAAGAAAAATATGAAGATCTATCCCTACACGCCGGGCGGTGTCGGCACGAGCATCGCAACGGCGCTCGAAGGCAAAGTCAGGCTTGAAGTGAATCCGCCGGTTCCTGAAACCAAGTTCCTCGAGGCGAGCGGCAAGGCGTTCAATACGATCCCCCCAAGCGACTATTCGTTCTTCGAGATGATCAACGCCAATGTTCAGGCCGAGCCGGCCGATTCCTACGATCCGGAACTTGCAGGCCAGTTGGCAGCCATCGGTATCGTCAAGGGCAAGGAATTCAACCCGGACGACCGGATGAAGAAGATTCTGACCGATGCAGCAGCGGTGGGAAACGCGGCCAGCCGTGTGTTGAACTGGCGTTTCAGCGGGCCCCATCCTGATTGGTCGTACTATCCAGACTCAATGTGGGGAAACATGCTGTGGCAGGGTGGCGCAAATTTCGAAACGCCGCCGCCGATGATCACAAAGGATGGCCTGTTCGACCCGCTACCGCCGACTGGCGCGCGTACCCTCGATTCCAAGACGGCCTTCTACTTCGGCTACACGCTCGACTCGCCCGGCATGATCATGCGGCTCCCCAAGGTCGGGTCGCAATATCTCATGGGTTTCCTGGACGCCAACAAGAACGACCTCGACGGCGGCAAGACCTACAAGGTCACGCTGCCGAAGGACATTCCGGCGGCAGCGTTCTGGTCCTTCACGCTCTACGACAACCAGTCGCGCTCGATGCTACAGACGCCGCAAGGCTACCCGCGCGCCGGCAGCCAGAGCTATCCATCGCCTGCCGCGGAAGCGGAACCGGATGGCTCGACGACGATCTATTTCGGCCCAACCCAACCCGAGGGGGTGAAACGCGGCAACTGGATCCAGACCATGCCCGGCAAAGGCTGGTTTACGCTCCTGCGTCTCTACAGTCCGCTGGAATCGTTCTTCACGAAGGAATGGCGGCCGAGCGAGATCGAACTCGTGCCCTGATGGTGGGAATGTGGGAGCAATGCTGACAAATCGCGGGGGAAGTAGCCTCCCGCGAGGTGCGACGTGATCGCGAGAATTCACACCACCGCTGCGCCTTGCCCATGTGATCGGCGCCGCCGTGCTTTTCGGCACCGGCGCACCCCTCGGGCGCAGACGGCGCTGCCTCCTCACTCGGGCGATAGTGGTAGCTGATGAAATCCGCATTCGAAATCGATTTCATCAGCGACCGGCAACCAGAATTGTCACTGTAACAAGTCCGGCCGCGACTAAACTTTGACGATACATGATGCTTTCGCGCGCAACCGCCTCCGCTATTCTAGCCGCATGAAGGTTCTGATTCTCGGCGCCACCGGCTTCATCGGCTCGACCCTACTCGATCGTCTTGTCAGCGACGGACACATGGTAACCGGCCTCGGCCGCCATGTCGCGAGCGCGCGGCTGAAACGGCCGCAGGCGCAATGGTTCGCCGCCGACCTCGCCGACATGCGCGCTGCCAGCGACTGGCGACGGTTGGTCGAGGCCCATGACGTCATCGTCAACTGCGCCGGCGCGTTGCAGGATGGTTTGGCCGATGATGTCGGTGCGACCCAGGAGACGGCGATGCTGGCGCTTTATGCGGCTGCGAAGGCATCGCCGCTGCGGATCGTCCAGATCTCCGCACCCCAGATCTCAGCGTCATTGGGCGGCGCCGGCAGCGACAGCGCCTTCCTCGCCACCAAGTTCCGTGCCGACAAGGCGCTTGCGGCAAGCGGCGTGGCGCATGTCATCCTTCGGCCGGCGCTGGTGCTTGGCCGCAACGCCCATGGCGGTTCGGCCCTGCTCCGTGCCCTTGCCGCCCTGCCCTTCGCCATCCCGCTCGTGCACGTGGGGTCACGCGTCGAAACGGTCGCCATGAGCGATGTTGCGGAGGCCGTCAGCGCGGCCGTTGCCGGGTTGATGCCCGAAGGAAGCGATCTCGTGCTTGGCGACGAGACACCGCCGACGCTTGGCGAACTCGTGGCATTGCACCGTGAGTGGCTTGGCCTGCCCGCCGCCAGAACCGTCTCGTTGCCCGCAGCACTTGCTGCACCTGTCGGTTTCCTTGCCGATATCGCCGGCGGGCTTGGCTGGCGTTCGCCGCTGCGCTCGACAGCACTTTCGGTGATGGCCGGCGGCGTTTCTGCCGCGGGTTGGCCCCGAGCCCCCGGCCCGTTCCTGTCCGCCCGCCAGAGCCTTTCAGCCAATCCATCGGGCGCTCAGGATCTCTGGTTCGCCCGGCTCTACCTGCTGAAGCCGCTGATGGTCGTCGGGCTTTCGCTCTTCTGGCTGCTGTCCGGACTGATACCGCTTTTTGCCTTCGACGCTGCTCGGCAGCATTTCCTGCGGTTTCTCACCGATGGCCCGGCCACGGCGATGACGTTTGCAACCTGCCTTGCCGATATCGCCCTTGGCATTTCCGTCCTCGTCCGCCCCTTGGCGAAGCGTGCGCTGCTGGGCATGCTCGCGCTGACTTTCGGTTATCTCGCCACAGCAAGCCTCGTCGAACCCGCACTCTGGGCCGAACCGCTCGGACCGCTCGTCAAGGTCCTGCCTTCGATCCTCGCCACACTTGCGACGCTTGCCATTCTGGATGAACGCTGATGCTGCTCGAAGATGTACTGCGCCTTGCCCATGTGATCGGCGCCGCCGTGCTCTTCGGCACCGGCGCAGGCATCGCCTTCTTCATGCTGATGGCCCGGCGCACCCGCGATGCACGATTGATCGCCCATGTCGCCGGAACGGTGGTCATCGCCGATACGGTCTTCACCGCCACGGCCGTGCTGACACAGCCAATCACCGGCTATCTGCTGGCGACGAGCATCGGCTGGTCGCTGACGGAAGGCTGGATCGTGTTGTCGCTGATCCTCTATGTGGTCACCGGTCTCTTCTGGCTCCCGGTCGTCTGGATCCAGTTGCGGCTGCGCGATCTTGCCCGTCTTGCAACGGCAAACGGTGCGTCGCTGCCACAGGAATTCGACCGGCTCTACGCCATCTGGTTTGCCTGCGGTTTCCCGGCCTTCCTGGCCGTGACCGGCATCTTCTGGCTGATGCTCACCAAGCCGCAATTCGCACTATTTTAGCATCGGCCAGAGGCTGACGACGAGCAGTACCGCCATGGTGATGTTGAACCACTTGAGCCGCGACGGCTCCGACAGCCATTGGCGGAGCGCCGAGCCGAAGCCTGCCCAGGTGGAAACGCTCGGCACATTGACCAGCGCGAAGACCAGACCGACGACCAGCACGCTGAAGAGGTAGCTGTCGCTGCTGGTATAGGTCGCCATCGCCGAGACCGCCATGACCCAGGCCTTGGGGTTGACCCATTGGAAGGCGGCAGCAGAAAGGAAGGTCATCGGCTTGGCGCCGGCCTTGCCTTCGCCGAGCGAACGCGAGGTGCCGATCTTCCAGGCGATCCAGACGAGATAGGCGCCGCCTGCGAATTTCAACGCCGTGTAGAGCAGCGGCACGGAGTGGAGCAGCGCGCCGAGACCGAAGCCGACGGCGATCAAGAGCAGGAAGAAGCCGGCACCGATGCCCAGCATATGCGGAACGGTACGCACGAAGCCGAAGTTCACGCCCGATGCGAACAGCATCATGTTGTTCGGTCCCGGCGTGATCGATGTGGTGAACGCAAACAAAAACAACGCCAGAAGCGTATCGGCCTGCATGGTTTCCTCCGGCTCAATTGGGTCAACATAATTGACCTATTGACCGGCACCAGTCGCGAACTTGTCACCATGACAAATTGACGACGGCCATCTCATCGACCTTTACGCGAAATTAGCCGGCCGCAGCGCGATACTGCTTTGCCCGACGGCGTGGGCTCGAAAGCGCGATGCTTTGCGCTAGATTGCCGATCGGACAGAACAACCGCCCGTCCAACACATACGCCTGCGAGGAGAGCCCGATGCATGATCCGATCCCGACAACCACGCTACCCGATGGCCGCCGCGTGCCCGTGCTCGGGCAAGGCACCTGGCGCATGGGCGACGCGCCGTCGCGCAAGAACGATGAAGTGAAGAGCCTGCAGCTTGGCCTCGATCTAGGCATGACGCTGATCGACACCGCGGAGATGTACGGCAATGGCGCCTCGGAGCGGGTCGTTGGCGAAGCGGTCAGCGGCCGGCGCGACGAAGCCTTCATCGTCAGTAAGGTGCTGCCATCGAATGCCAGTCGGATCGGCACCGAAGCCGCATGCGAACGCAGCCTGAAGCATCTCGGTATCGACCATATCGACCTCTATCTCCTGCACTGGCGCGGCGGCTATCCGCTCGCCGAAACCGTCGCCGCCTTCGAGGCGCTGAAAAAGGCCGGCAAGATCGGCGCCTGGGGTGTGTCGAATTTCGACGTCGACGACATGGAGGAATTGCTTGCGGTGCCGGACGGAAAGAACGTCGCAGTCAACCAGGTGCTCTACAACCTCTCACGCCGCGGCATCGAATTCGACCTTTTGCCCTGGTGTCAAAAGCGTGGCATCGCGATCATGGCCTATTCGCCGCTCGACGAAGGCCGGCTGCTCCGCCATCCGGATCTCATCCACATCGCCAAGGCGCATCAGGCGACGCCATCGCAGATCGCGCTTGCCTTCCTCAAAACCCGTCCCGGCGTGATCTCGATCCCCAAGACCGGTTCGGCGGACCGCGCCCGAGAAAACCTCGACGCGATGGACATTCACCTGACGGCGGAAGACCTCGGCGACCTCGACCGCGCCTTCCCGCCGCCGAAGCGCAAGCGATCATTGGAGATGATCTAAACCAGCCGCCAGCTTAAGCATTACCGCAGCAACGCGCGCAGGACCGGACAGGCCCCTCTCTGGCCGGTCAGTCCTTCCGGACTTGCAACGATGCGTCTGAGACCGGCGCGTCGTCGCGTATTGGACGGCAGCTTGATCGCCGAAGCCAGCCCCAGGCGCGAAAGCAGGCGGATGAACCACCAGCCCAGATCGATCTGCCCGTCCTCGATCCCGAGCCTGGCGGATTCCGGAAAGGCGTGGTGGTTGCCGTGATAGGCTTCACCGAAGGTCACCAGACCGAAACGCGGCAGGTTGTAGCCCTGCACCGCGACGCCATCGACGCGCCACCCCTGCTCGCCGCCGCGATGGGCGAAGTGACCGACCAGCCAATGACCGGTGAGCGAGACGGAAACACGGACCGCCACGCCCCAGATCACCCAGGAAATGCCACCGAAGACGAAAAGCACCAGCGCCAGCGGCGCCTGCTGCAGCATCCATGTCACTTCAAGGAAGCGATAGAACCGATCCTGCGCGACACGGTCTTCAATGATAAATCGCGGCGGATGATCGAGCGCGACCACGCAATGCATCTGCCAGAAGGCGTCCTGAAGGAAAGGTCGGCGGTGCGCGAAGAGATCGTGGCAGGCCTGCTGGCGCTGCGCCCAATCGCGAATGTCATGGGCGTAGATCATGCCGAACGGCCCGGCCATGCCGACAAGCACACCGAAGGTGACGAGGATGCGCTCGAGCCAGAGCGGCGCCTCAAAAGAGCGATGGATCAGTAGCCGGTGCATGCCAACCGAATGGCCGAGGCAGATCGTAAGGGCCGTCAGAACGATGAAGATCACAAGGGCGTCCACCGAAAACGTCATTGGCGCACCGATAACGGCCACGAGCGTCATTCCGGAGATCCAGAGCGACTTGCCCGGAACCCAGACGACCCGGCCGTTCACCGGTTCGCTATCGCGCAGCGCTATCATTCTGCCAGTCGACACGACATCCATGGCACCCTCCACGACAAAACCCTGACCAGTTTTTCAGGCAACACTGAAGGACCCGATTGAAAACAACCGGCGCAGAAGTTATTTAGGAAATAAACTAATTACATATTTACCCGCGAATAGGTATTTAGGCAATATCCTAATTACCTATTGATCGACCTGCCGGCGACAAAGGAGATTTTGTGAACGACGACACGCTCAACCCTGATGCAGGCGGATCGGCGCAACGGGTGTTCAACGCACTATCGTCGCTGCATCGGCGCAAGATTCTGGCCTATCTCTCAGCCTCCAGCCTGACGGCGGGCGAGATCGCCGAGCGCTTCAACATGAGCAAGCCCTCGGTGTCGCAACATCTGACCGTGCTGGAGAACGCCGGCTTGATTGCCAAGGAAAAGCGCGGCCAGTTCGTTCACTACACCATTGTGACCAACAATCTGATCAACACGCTGAACGGCTTTGCCCAGGAGGTCTGCCCGGTCAGCCGTCCTCTCAAGCGGGAGAGCGAAGCCAAGGCGAAGTCAAAGTAGGACAGCCCTCATCCGGCCTGACGGCCACCTTCTCCCCGCCTGCGGGGAGAAGGAAATCGCCGCGCCCGCTCGCCCCAACAAAACCGTTGGCGTCCTGCTCGTCCCTGAAAGAACTCCGGGCGGTCAGCGCACAACCGCGTCCCCTCTCCCCGCCTGCGGGGAGAGGGCTAGGGTGAGGGGCTGTCAGGGGGCGGCAGCCCGCGTAACCCACGCTGGAAATCATAGTCCCTACGGGCCGCGGTTCATGGCGGCGATGCCGTTGCGGCAGACTTGGGTCAGCCGGAGCGACTCCCGATCTCCACCACCACCTTGCCCTTGGCGTGGCCGGATTCCAGATAGGCAAAGGCTTGCGCTACATCCTTGAGCGGAAACACGCGGTCGATGACGGGCCTGATCGCCTTGGTCTCGATGAGATCGGCAAGTTCGGCAAGCTCGGCACCATCAGGATGCATGAAAAGGTAGCGGTAGGCGACGCCATGTTTCCTGGCGACGGCGCGGATCCGGTAGGATGCAAGCCAGAAAAGCGCCCTCAGGAACAGGCCACGGCCGAGGTCCTTTCGCGCGGTTTCAGGCTCGGGCATGCCGGCGATGGAAACCACTTTGCCGCCGCGCTTGACCACGCCGAACGACTTCATGAGCGTTTCGCCGCCAACCAGATCGAAGGCGCCGTCCATGTCGCGCAACTGCTCCTCGAACCGTTCTGTCGTGTAGTCGATCACCACGTGCGCGCCGAGCTCTTCGACAAGCGCACGGCCACGCGTCGACGCCGTGGTCGTCACCTCCGCCCCCAGCCATTTCGCCAGCTGGATCGCGAAGGTGCCGACGCCGCCGGCGCCGCCGGGTATGAAGATCCGGCTGCCTTGGCTCACATGAAGCTCGTCGCGCAGCGCCTGTAAGGCCGTGAGGCCGGCAAGCGGCACGCCGGCTGCCGTGTTGAAATCGATCGATGCGGGCATCTTTGCCAGAAACTGTTCAGGCACGACCGCATACTCGGCCAAGCCGCCCATGGCCTCCTTGGGCATACGCGCAAAGACACGATCTCCCGGCGTGAAGGACGTGACGTCTTCTCCCAGCGCCTCGACGACGCCGGCAAGTTCGTTGCCCATGACGGTTGGCAGCGAGTAGCGCTGGACGACCTTGAGCATGCCTTCCCGCGTCTTGTAGTCGACGGGATTGAGACCTGCGGCGTGCACCCGCACGAGCACCTCGCCGCGCGCGGCTCGCGGACGCGGCACGTCACGCAGCTCGGCAGCATCAGGGCCGCCGTATCGTGTGAGTACCAATGCCTGCATCGTGGAGCTCATCCGGCACCTGATATCTTCGGATTTCCTGTCCGGGATTAGTCGGCGAGAAATGCCGGCGAAGTCAACAGAGTGGCGTCCGGCAGGTTCCATCGAGGTTCAGCCTGCCCCTCATCCGGCCTGCCGGCCACCTTCTCCCCGCCTGCGGGGAGAAGGACACGCGTGGCGACCGTCGGGCACAAGCGCACCACGTCGATTGTAGAGACGCTGGTTTTTTGGAAAGTCTGGAAGGGAGAGGCACGAACGGCGCCAGTCCCCTCTCCCCGCCTGCGGGGAGAGGGCTAGGGTGAGGGGCATTCCCAGCCCAAGAGCGTGAGCGCAAATCCAGCTTGAGGGCAGCGACGGGCGCCAAGATCGCATGAGCGGCCCCTCGCCCGCGCAAAAATCACATGCCCTGCGGGCCGCGGTTCATCGCCGCAATACCCGTGCGGCAGACTTCGATGAGGCCGAGTGGCTTCATGATGGCGATGAATTGCTCGATCTTCGACGGCTTGCCGGTGATCTCGAAGACGAAGTGATCGATGTTGGCGTCGATGACCGAGGCGCGGAAGGCGTCGGCCAGCCGCAGCGCCTCGACGCGGTGGTCGCCCGAGCCATGCACCTTGACGAGCGCCAGTTCCCGCTCGATCGGCCGGTCGTGGCCGAGGCTTGCGGCGCGGACCGTCAGGTCGACGACGCGGTGGACCGGCACCAGCCGCTCGAGCTGGTTCTTGATCTGGTCGAGCACATGCGGCGTGCCGCGCGTCACGATGGTGATGCGCGACAGGTGCGCCTCGTGTTCCGTTTCCGAAACCGTGAGGCTTTCGATGTTGTAGCCGCGGCCGGAGAACAGGCCGATGACGCGGGCAAGGACGCCCGGCTCGTTGTCGACGAGAACCGAAAGCGTGTGGGTTTCGGCGACCTCGGTCTCCTTGGCGATGAAGTAGGCGGAGCCGGTCGGTTGAAGGTGTGCGTTCATGTCAGTTGGTTCCTCTACCTATCTCAGACGAGCTGACGGCCCTTGGCGTCGATCGCGTTGGCGACCGCTTCGTCCGTGGCTTCGTCGGGCAACAGCATCTCGTTATGAGCCTTACCCGAGGGGATCATCGGGAAGCAGTTGGCGAGATTGGCAACGCGGCAATCGAAGATGACGGGCGCCGGCGTGTCGATCATGCGGCGGATCGCATCGTCGAGTTCGCCGGGCTTGTCGCAACGGATGCCGACGCCGCCATAGGCTTCCGCCAGCTTGACGAAATCAGGCATCGCCTCGGTGTAGGAGTGCGACAGGCGGTTGCCGTGCAAGAGCTGCTGCCACTGGCGAACCATGCCCATGTACTGGTTGTTGAGGATGAAGATCTTGACCGGCAGGCCGTACTGGACCGCGCAGGACATTTCCTGGATGCACATCTGGATCGAGGCGTCGCCGGCGATATCGACGACGAGGCTGTTCGGATGCGCGACCTGGACGCCGATGGCGGCCGGGAAGCCGTAGCCCATGGTGCCGAGACCGCCCGAGGTCATCCAGCGGTTCGGCTGCTCGAAGCCGAAGAACTGCGCTGCCCACATCTGGTGCTGGCCGACTTCCGTGGTGATGTAGGTGTCGCGGCCCTTGCTCAGCTCATAGAGTCGCTGGATCGCATATTGCGGCATGATGACGTCGTCGTTCGGCGCATAGGCGAGCGAGTTGCGGGCGCGCCACTTGGTGATCATCTCCCACCAGTCGGAAAGCCGCGCCTTGTCGGCGCTCTTGGACGCGGCGCGCCACAGGCGAACCATGTCTTCCAGAACCGTGCCGACATCGCCGAGGATCGGCACGTCGACGCGCACGTTCTTGTTGATCGACGACGGGTCGATGTCGATGTGGATCTTCTTCGAGTTCGGCGAGAACGCGTTGAGGCGGCCGGTGATGCGGTCGTCGAAGCGGGCGCCGATGCAGATCATGACGTCGCAGTCATGCATCGCCATGTTGGCTTCGTAGGTGCCATGCATGCCGAGCATGCCGAGCCAGGCCTTGCCGGAGGCCGGATAGGCGCCGAGGCCCATCAGCGTCGAGGTGATCGGGAAGCCCGTCAATTCGACCAGCTCGCGCAGGAGATGCGAGGCTTCCGGACCGGAATTGATGACGCCGCCGCCGGAATAGATGATCGGCTGGCGCGCATTGCGCATCAGTTCGACCGCTTCCTCGATCTTCTTCAGATCGCCCTGCTTCTTCGGCTGGTAGCTTTTCTGGGTCGGAACGGCTGATGGAGGCGTGTAGGTGCCGGTCGCAAACTGGATGTCCTTCGGGATATCGACGACGACGGGACCCGGGCGGCCGGACTGGGCAACGCGGAAAGCCTCATGGATGATGCGGGCGAGATCGTTGACGTCCTTGACCAGCCAGTTGTGCTTGGTGCACGGCCGGGTGATGCCGACGGTGTCGCATTCCTGAAAGGCGTCGGAACCGATCAGCGAGGTCGGAACCTGGCCGGAGATGCAGACGAGCGGGATGGAATCCATCAGCGCGTCCTGCAGCGGCGTCACCGCATTGGTGGCGCCGGGACCGGAGGTGACCAGCATGACACCGACCTTGCCGGTCGAGCGGGCATAGCCTTCGGCCATGTGGCCGGCGCCCTGCTCGTGGCGAACGAGGATGTGCTGGATATCGTCCTGCTGGTGGATCTCGTCGTAGATCGGAAGCACGGCGCCGCCCGGATAGCCGAAGATATGCTCGACGCCGTTGTCTCTCAGTGCCTGGAGAACGATCTCCGCGCCTGTCATCTGGTTTTCTGTACCGCTCATTGACTTGCTTCCGTCCCTTTTCCCAGTTGGGTGCTTAGCTTGTTTGAAGGCATAAAAAAAGGCCCCGTCAGGAGCCTCGTTCAGCGCATGGGTGGCTACCGCCGGATGGTTACACCATCCTGCCCATGCGCCGTCCCACCACAAGAATAACCGCGAAATTTTTCATGGGCCGAGTTGATAACCACAAAAGCCCAAGGCGTCAACGGCTTTTAGTTACACGATCGGGCTTCCGCGCGGAACATTGTTGCGCAAGCAGGGGCGCCCGACCCGTGGCCGGTTGAGAAAACCGGGCGGCAAGGTGCCGAAGCGGCTCATTCCGGCACCAGATCATGTCAGCCTGTCGCGTGCCGATCAGAACGCCGGCGCAGCGGCCCTGCAATCGCGTCGACACTATTTGATTAACCTGCTAGTATCCGTGACTTCCGATTGCAAGCGTACGTTTCGGCGCGAGGTATCCATCTCAATCGCGCGAGGTGGATTTCCGTGCGATCATTTGTCTGCCATTGATCGCCACCCTCGGAGCGCTCGCTGCCGGGAGGCGACCTCATGTAAGCCAAGTGCGGCATAGAGGGAGAACAATCAGATGGTGAAGCTTGTGCAGAAAGCGGTGGTGCGTTCCACCGCGACGGTGTCGGCTGCGGTATTGGCATTAATCGTTGGCATGGGAACACCTTCAGGCGCGAAGGCCGGGGATGCTGAGGCCAAGAGCCTGCTCAAGGCCATGTCCGACTATTTGGCGGCGCAGAAGACCATATCTTTTGGTTATGATACTAATCTCGAGGTTGTTACCAAGGATCACCAGAAGCTCCAACTGGCGAGTTCTGGAACGATCGATCTCACCCGGCCCGACAAGATTCGTGCGACGCGCACTGGCGGCTTCGCCAATGTCGAGATGATCTTCGACGGCAAGACTCTCACGGTTCTCGGCAAGGACGCCAATCTCTACACCGAGGTCGAGAAGACCGGCACGCTGGACCAGCTCGTCGACGAGTTGCGGGAAAAGCTCCAGAAGCCCATGCCTGGCGCCGATTTGCTTCTGTCGAATGTCTACGATGTGCTGATGACCGACGTTGTTGACGTAAAGGACCTCGGCAGCGGCGTAATCGGCGGCACCGAATGCGATCATCTGGCATTTCGCACCAAGGAGATCGATTGGCAGATCTGGATCGCTCAGGGCGAGCGCCCCTATCCCTGCCGGTATGTCATTACCAGCAATCAGCTTGACCAGGCACCGCAATACAGCGTCCAGACCAGGGACTGGAAGACCGGCAGTGAGGTTGCTGCAGACGATTTCGGCTTCAAGAACGAGACCAACGCAAAGAAGGTCGATCCGAAGGAACTCATCGATATTGATGAACTGCCCGGCCATCTGGCCATAGGAGGCGGCCAATGACCGTGTCAAAGAAATTGAGAATTGTGCTGCTCGCCGGCATCGTCGGCTTTCCAGGACTGCAAGCGGCGGAGCGCATTCCAGCGTTGAGTTCGTACAGTTTCGTCTCGACAGCCGAGGCCAGGGTCGGGCGTCCACTTACGCCGGTCAGCGTGGCCGGAGCGGCGCGGCGCACCGTGCGCCGCTGCGCAGTTGGCGTCTACTACTGCTAAATCGCAGCCGAGAAGCTCAATGCGCTCCTATGGTCGGGTGATCAAGACGTGCAGCTACTGCATGTTTCCTTTAATCGTAGCCGGTTAAAGGACAAAAACATGCAGTAGGCTCCCGCTTCAGGCGGTAGCGGCGAGCGCCGGATAGTCGACGTAACCCTTCGCGGTGCCGCCGAAATAGGTCATGCGGTCAGCATCGTTCATAGGCGCGTCGGCCTTCAGCCGGTGAACGAAATCCGGATTGGCCAGCACCATCTGGCCATAAGCCTCCAGATCGGCGAGCCCCGATGTCAGATCGGAACCGATCTCGTCGCGTCCGCGGCCGGGCCTGTTCAGGATCAAGGGCTGCGTCCAGAGCTTGCGGATCGAGGCGAGCAATGGCTCGTCGCCCGCATGCATGATGTGCAGATAGGCAAGGCCCAGCCTGTCGAGTTCGGCAACCAGATAACGATAAAGATCAGGCCCTTCGGCGCCCTCGTCGATGCCCCACATCGCAAGGCCGGGAGAAAGCCGGATGGCGGTGCGGTCCGCGCCGATCTCCTCGGCGATGGCCGCGGCTACCTCGATCGCAAACCGCGCCCGGTTCTCGATTGATCCGCCATATTCGTCGGTGCGAGTGTTGGCGCTCGGCGCCAGGAACTGATGGACCAGATAGGCGTTGGCGCCATGGATCTCGACGCCATCGGCACCGGCCTCTACCGCGCGACGGGCCGCATGGCGGAAGTCGGCAACGGTCCGGCGCACTTCCTCTGACGTCAGCGCCCGCGGCGTCGGGATGTCCTGCATGCCCGTTGCCGTAAACATGCCACTTCCCGGCGCAATCGCCGACGGCGCAACGCCCTGGCGATGATGCGGCGTGTTGTCGGGGTGCGACATGCGCCCGGCATGCATGAGCTGGACGAAGATATGACCGCCCCTCTCGTGCACGGCAGCAGTAATCTTCCTCCAGCCGGCGACATGCGCATCGGTGTAGATGCCGGGCGTGGTGAGATAGCCCTGGCCATCGTCCGAAGGCTGGGTGCCCTCGGTCACGATCAGGCCGACGCTGGCGCGCTGGGCGTAATATTCGGCGGCAAGCGCGCCGGGCGTACCATCGAGTTCGGCGCGGTTGCGGGTCATGGGCGCCATGGCCAACCGGTTGGCAAGCGTGTAGCGACCGATGCGGACAGGGTTGAATAGCGTGCTCATCAGGATCTCCTTCGAGGCTCGTCCTTAAGTTGGAGTCCTTGTCCACTATTCCGCTTCCGGGATAAATATAGCCATATTGAATTTACTGTTCCATTGATGGAGCAATACGATGACCCATTTGAACGACATGGCACTGTTCGTCGAAGTGGCGAAAGCCAGAAGCTTTCGCAAAGCCGCCGAAATCGTCGGCATGCCCAACTCCACCCTGTCGCGGCGGATCAGCGAGCTGGAGAAGGCGATCGGGCTGCGGTTGCTTCACCGCACGACGCGAAAGATCGAGCTCACCGAAGCGGGCCAACTCTATTTCGAGCGCAGCAAGCGCATCGTCGACGAAGCGCGCCTGGCCCACGAACAGCTCGGCGCCATGCTGGAGCAGCCGAGCGGCCTCCTGCGCGTGTCGATGCCGGTCGATTTCGCAACCATCTACATGACGCCGCTGATCGCGGAATTCGCCCGGCGCTATCCCGGCATTACCTTCGACTTCGACCTGACGCCGCGGCGCGTCGATCTGGTGGCGGAGCCCTTCGACGTGGTGATCCGTGCCGGCGAATTGCAGGATTCACGCCTGATCGCGCGGCTGCTCGGCCGCCACGCACGCTATCTCTACGCTTCCCCTGCCTATCTGGCGGCGTCTGGGGAGCCACAGGATCCGGCAGATCTGGCCCGCCACGACTGCATCTCCATGCCGAGGGCAACGGACTGGACGCTGCATGATGGCAGCAACCACAAGATCGAGGTTTCGGTCGGCGGCCGCTTCACGGTCAACAATGTCGGCATGATGCGCGCACTTGCCGTCAACAGTCAGGGCATCGCCTTGCTGGCCGAACGCATCGCCGGTGACGATTTCGCCGAGGGCCGGTTGAAGCGTGTGCTGCCCGCCTGGGAAGGCACCTCCGTCGCAATCCACGCCATCACCGAAACACGGCTGCTGCCGGCCAAGACCCAACGCTTCATCGAGTTTCTGCAGGAACAGATGGGACGCAGCTAGAGTAAGTCGCGCAGAAGTAGGCAGCGGTTTTGCGAAACGACATTCGAAAAAAAATCGAAAAAACGCAAGGAGCGAATCTGAAAGATCGCAACGCGCTTTGACCGCGAAGGCCTTCATCTTCCGGCCCTAGTGAGAACACGCTAAAATATAGACAGCATGCGGAGAGCGGGATGGCAAACGGGCGCGTCGAGCGGCGACTTGCGGTCATCATGGCCACCGACATTGTCGGCTACTCCCGTCTGACGGAGGCCGACGAAATTCGCACGCTCGGCACTATGAAGCGGCTGCAGACGTCCATCCTTGCTCCCAGCATCGCCGCCTGCGGCGGGCGGATCGTCAAGCTGATGGGTGACGGCACGCTGGTCGTCTTCGACTCCGCCGTCAACGCGGTGGATTGCGCCCTATCGCTGCAGGAGGCGCTCGCTTCCGATCAGCTGGAGCAGCCTCCCGACGACCGCATCCTCGTCAGGATCGGCATCAATCTCGCCGACGTCGTCATTGAAGGAGACGATCTCCTTGGCGACGGCGTCAACGTCGCCGCGCGCCTGCAGGCCTCGGCGTCCCCCGGTGGCATATGCATCGCCGATGTCGTCCATCGGCAACTCAGCGCCAAGAACCGATCGGCCTTCCTCGACGGCGGCGAGATCGCGCTGAAGAACATCACGCGCCCCATCCGCGTCTGGCACTGGACGGACGCACCGACAATGGGGCCGGCGGCCTCGCAAGCCTGCGCGCACACGTCGATCGCGGTCCTGCCGTTCGAGAACCTCGGCGGCGCGACGGAGCAGACCTTCTTCAGCGACGGCATCAGCGAGGACGTCATCGGCGGGCTCGCGCGGTTCCGCTCGCTTTCCGTCACATCAGCCAGTTCATCCTTCAGCTTCCGCGATCGAAATGTCGATAGAAGGGAGATCGGCCGCCGGCTCGGCGTCACCTACCTCGTCGAGGGCAGCGTCCGCCGCGCCGGCGAGCGGATCCGCGTCACCGCGCAGCTGGTCGAGGCAGCGAGCGGCGCACACCTCTGGTCGGAGCATTACGACCGAAACCTGACGGATATTTTCGCGGTGCAGGACGAGGTGACCCGGACGATCGTCTCCACCCTCGTCGGGCAGATCGAGAGCGCCGGCATGCGGCAGGCGCTCCGCAAGCCGCCGACGAGCCTTGCGGCCTATGAATTCTACCTGCGTGGGCTCGCGCATATTCGCGGCTACGAGCCGGAAGACAACCGGCAGGCATGCGCCATGTTCCAGGCGGCCGTCGACCGCGACCCGCATTTTGCCTTGGCTTACGCCCATCTGGCACTCGCGACCACCGCCGCGCAAGGCTACGCCAATGCCCCGCAGGACGTTCTCGACAGTGCCCTGGCCATGGCGCGCAAGGCGGTCTCGCTCGACGAGACCGAAGGCGGTTGCCAGCGGCTGCTGGCGCTCATTCACGTCAATCGCCGCGAATTCGAGTTGGCCGAACGGCACTATCGGCGCGCCTATCTGCTGAACCCCAATGATGCCAGTACGCTGGTGCAGATGGGAGGCCTCTTTGCGCGACGCGGCAAGCTTGATGAAGCAATGGAGTGGATCAACGAAGGCTTCCGGTTGAACCCATTTCCGCCGCCCTGGTATAGCGCTGCACTCGGCAACGCCCTTTATATCCTCGGCCGCTATGAAGAGGCGGCCGCGGCGCTCAAGGAGTTGCCCAATCCCGGCCCCTTCACGCTCGCGCGCCTTGTCGCCTGCCATGCGCAGGCCGGCAGCAGCGCCGCCGCCGAGGAGACGAAGGCCCGCCTTCTGCAGGTGCGCCCGGACTTCTCCACGGAAGACTTCATCCGGCGCGGCCTCCTGCTTGAGCTGGACGAACACCGCGACCTGTTCCGCCAGGGCCTGCTGAAGGCAGGACTGCCGGCGTGACGCAATCGGCTGGCCCGATCATGGAACCGTTTCGCACCGGAATTGGTTTCAGAACCGCGAAAAGCCCGTGAGCGGCGGCATGATGAAACCGCGCCCATCACCGATGAAGGGCGCAAGCCCCTTGGCCACCGCCTCGCTCGGATTGCCGTAAACTTCGAGCCGCTCCACCGTGCAATGGGCAGACACATCCTGGATTTGCGCGTCGGACATCTGCCAGTGCCGGAGCACGTCCTGCGAATTACGATAGAGCTGTATGCTCACCGCCTGCATCGCCTTCTCGTCGATGAAGGTCTGCACCATCAGCTGCGGTGCGTGCCTTTCAACAAATGCGATTGCGCCCAGCACCGCCTCGCGGAACGGATCGAGATGGCCGGGGGTGATCCTCATCAGGTTTCGAAAAAGCAATTGCTCGGTCATGCCCGTCCTCCATGTCGCTTTTCGCTTGGCTTCCCGGGCCGGGCTGCAACCGGGAATGACGCTCCGACGCGTTGTCATGGAAGGGTTTGTAGGAGCTCAACTATAGTTGAGGTCAAGCCTGATAAAACGACAAAGTTTTAGGGGCGAACGCTGTTCGTGCACCCCGCATTAACACTTGCCGTGGAAGATTCGCATTGCTGCATGATGCAGCTTCAAACCAAGGGCAATGATATGCTTGACCTCCCTGTGTTGATGCCGCTCGTCATCAGCTTTGCTGCGATCTACCTGTTCTTCCGCTGGGTCGTATTCGACATGAACTCCCCCAAATAGCCGGCAGCCGCGCGCCACCTCGATCCCCGCCATCCCGCCCGAAGATCCCTTGATATCGTCGACCAGACGGAAGCCGCGTCTCACGGCTGTTGTGGTGGCAGCAGGAACAGGGTCATGCCGAAGATCACGTAGACCGTCAGCGCCAGCACGCCCATGTACCAGGCAGAACGGCCGGCATTCGACAGCAGCGTCGCCGCCATCGTCGCGACCAGCATCATCACGATGGCCCCCGGCCAGAACTGCAGGTCCATCGGCTGCGGCCCGAGCACATAGCTCAAGAGCACCAGCAGCGGCGCGACAAAGAGAGCGATCTGCACCGCGCTGCCGAGCGCGATGCCGACGCTCAGGTCGAGCCGGTCCTTGCGCGCGGCGGAAAAGGCGGTCGCCATCTCGGCGGCGGCCCCGACCAGCGCCACGACGACGAAGCCGACGAAGGCCGGCGTCATGCCAAGCTCTTCCGCCGCCACCTGCACCGAGCCGACGAAAACTTCGCTGACGAGCGCTACCAGCACCGTCACCGCCAAAAGCACGCCGATACCGGTCGCCAGCGGCCAATGCGCCTCCTCTCCGCCATGCCCGGAGCCGGCGGAAATGAAAAGTTCGCGATGGGTCCTGAGCGAAAACAGCATCCAGAGCCCGTAGACGACGATCAGGACAACAGACAGGCCGGCGCTCAATTGCTGGGTGAAGGGCGTTTGCGGCTGTCCGTCGGCTGCGCCGATGAGCGACGGCACGAGAACCGCGACCGTCGCCATGAACAGAAGACTCGCCAGGAAGCGCGCATTCACCCGGTTGAACTCCTGCAGGTGATAGCGCAGTCCGCCGAAGAGGAACGAGCCTCCGAGCATGAAGAGCGTATTGGTGACGATGGCGCCGGCGATCGAGGCCTTGACCAGCAGGTACTGACCGGCGGCGAGCGCCATCAGCGCGATGACGAGTTCCGTCAGGTTGCCGAGCGTCGCATTGAGGAGCGCGCCGATCGTATCGCCGGTTCGTGCCGCGACGGACTCCGTCGCCTGGCTGAGCAGGGCCGCAAGCGGCACAATGGCAGCCACCGAAAGGAGGAAGAGCAAAGTGTGTGCCCCTGGCCAGATGTGCTCTCCCGCGATCGCCAGGGGGACGAAAACGAGAAGCCAGAGAATGGGTGTCCGGCGCACGTAATCAAATGCACTGCCCATGGCCGCCTCCCCACGCCAACCCGCAAGCCTAACCGGATGCCATCTCCGGCTGGATGCTGTTGGTCAGGGCATAGGATTATTCTGCTTCAGGCAAAGGCGCATTGACTTTTATCAAGTCGACACCCGCCACCGCCCTACCCGTCGACCAGCCGCGCCACGAGATCGCCGAGCAGGCGCTGCCGACCGTGCTGATCGGCGTCGCTTCGGCCGGCGTCCTGCGCCACATCCTGGGCTGAGCGTCGCGCAAAATCCGCGAAACCACTTGTTAAATCCCCCCGGCTAACATGAGCGATCGTGATGCCGGGGTTTTTGCGTTGCTGAACAATGATCTTCATTCCTCAATCCGCGCGGGAGAGCAGGATCGCCGTGACGGCCTGAAGCCCGGCAACCGGTTCCTGGGGCGTGTCGTCGCGTGCAGCGGCGCGCGCGCCACCATCGCTGCCGTCGCCGAAAACGGCGAAACGTCGCTGACCGAACTCTGGTCGGTCGGGCGGCTGATCTCGATCTCCGTCGGCAGAAACCGCGTCGTGGCGCTGGTTTATTCCATGCAGACCGCCTCTGCCGAATGGGGCGAGGAAGCCAACAACACCTTCCGCATCGAAGTCGAGCTGATGGGCGAGGTCCACAAGGGGGCCGATGGGCGCGAGGCGTTTTCCGCCGGCATCAGCCAATATCCCTATCTCGGCGCCATCGTGCACCGCATTCGCGCGGCCGACCTTGCCCGCATCTACGATTCCGGCCGCAACGACAGCTGCATCATCGGCAAGCTCACTCAGGATGAGAGCCTCGACGCGACGATCCACGTTCCCTCGATGCTCGCCAAGCACTTCGCCATCGTCGGCACGACCGGTGTCGGCAAATCGACCGCGGTCACGCTGCTCCTCAACAAGGCGATCGCCTCGGATCCGAAGCTGCGCGTGCTGATCCTCGACCCGCACAACGAGTTCGCCGCCGCCTTCCCGGAGCTTGCGGTCGTCATCGACACCGACACGCTCGACCTGCCCTTCTGGTTCTTCCGCCTCGAGGAATTCGCCGAGGTGATCTTCCGCGGCCGCCCGGCGCCGCCGGACGAGCTCGACATGCTGCGCGACATCATTCCGGAAGCGAAGAAGGCTTTCCGGGGTGGCGAATCCGGCCTCATGCGGCGCCAGACCGAGAAAAGCTCGATCACCGCGGATACGCCGGTGCCCTACCGCATAGCAGACCTCTTGGCGCTGATCGACGAGCGCATCGGTCGGCTCGAGGGGCGCAACGACAAGCCGCATCTGCGCTCGCTGAAGGTCAAGATCGTCTCGGCGATCAACGATCCGCGCTACCATTTCATGTTCTCCTCGAACACCATCACCGACACGATCCAGGACACAATCGCCAAGATTTTCCGCATTCCCGGCGATGGAAAGCCGATCGCCACCTTCGAACTTGCCGGCATTCCCTCGGAAGTCGTCAATTCCGTCGCTTCGGTGCTCTGCCGCATGGCTTTCGAAATCGGCCTGTGGAGCAATGGCGGCATTCACATGCTTGTCGTCTGCGAAGAGGCGCACCGCTACGTGCCGGCCGATCCCTCGCTCGGCTTCCTGCCGACCCGCCAGGCGATTGCCCGCATCGCCAAGGAGGGCCGCAAATACGGCGTCTCGCTCGGCGTCATCACCCAGCGCCCCGGCGAGCTCGACCCGACGATCCTTTCCCAGTGCTCGACGGTCTTTGCCATGCGGCTTGCCAACGACCGCGACCAGGAGATCATCCGTTCGGCCATCCCGAACTCCTCGACCTCGACCACCAGCTTCATCTCCTCGATCGGCAACGGCGAAGCGATCGCCTTCGGCGAGGCCGTCGCGGTGCCGATGCGCATGCGTTTCAACCGGATTGCCGAAGAGCGCCTGCCGCGCGCCCACGGCATCGTCGACCGGATCGACGAAGACGCACCTCCGACTGTCGACCTGCGCTCGATCGTCAGCCGCATGCGGGCGATCAACGGGCCGGATATTTCCGGCTTCCAGCAGAGCTACATCGCGGCGACGACCGGCAGCGAAGAGCAGCGCTGGGACAGCGAACTCGGCGCCACATCCGCAAGCGAGGCGGAGCATGGCTTCGCCGACGAGGCCCTCTCTGCCGAGCCCTACCGCCCGGACATGCTTCCACGCAGCACCATTTCCCCCAATCCCGAGCTGGAGCGCTTCAACCAGATCCGCCAACAGCTTCTGAACGAAAAGCCCGCGGCCGAGCAGCCCGCGCCTCGCTTCGCGGCGCCGCCGCCCACAGCACACGATTCGCCGCCCACCGCGGGCGATCGACCGCGCGAAGGGTCGCTCCGGGAAAGCCTGCTGAAGCGGCCGCTCGGCAGCATCATCCGCAAGACCTAGCGCAAATTCCCGTCGCTCCTTGCGCGACCCCTGGCCTTGCCAGGGAAATTGGGCCTCCGATAGAATACGGATCATAATTGTCTCGTGATCCGGGCGCTCATCCAAAGGTGCGGTCGCAAGGCTTCTGGAATGCCACGGAACCTTTGCAGCGCCCCGTCGTTGGTCTGCGCAATCCTGTAGCGCGAACAGACAGCGGATCTTCAAGCACTCAACGAAAACGAAGTCAGGAGGCCGCCATGGTCGCAAGCGTAACCCCTTTCTTGATGTTCCAGGATGGCGTCGCGGAGGCAGCCATGGCCTTCTACATCTCGCTGTTCCCGAATGCCGAGGTGCTGGAGATCGAGCACTATGGCCCGGGCGAGCAGGGTCCTGAAGGCAGCATCAAGGTTGCGCTCTTCCGGCTCGGCGCACAGAGGGTCAAGTGCATCGACAGCCCGGTCAAACACGCCTTCGATTTTACCCCCTCCTTCTCCTTCTTCGTCGAATGCCAGAGCGAGGACGAGATCATCACGCTCGCAACCATGCTGGCCGAGGACGGTGCCGTGCTGATGCCGCTCGACAATTACGGTTTCAGCCAGCGCTTCAGTTGGGTCAACGACCGCTTCGGCGTTTCCTGGCAGCTGAATTTGGCGGCCTGAGCGCAACTCTGCCGAGCGAGACTGACGTGTCAGCCCCTCAAATCGGCATAGTCCCACGATGCCTCAAGCCGGAGACGGGCCTCTTTGACGACGTCGGCGTAGTCTGCCCGAAAAGGTGCGACCAGTTGCTTTTCCAGATCCGCAAGCAACCCGTGCAGCACAGCGCATTCAGCGGTGCTTTCGAAGCACTCCGCGGCCGGCGTGGGAGCATCATTCTCCTCGCACCAACGGGAAAGAAGGTCGAAAAATACGAGGGCTTCATCGGGAGAAAGGCGGATTTCCGCGCTGTCGGGAAGTGATTTCTGCTCGTTTTTCATGGTCGGGAGTTGGCCCCTCCGCTCGACAACACGGCCTCGGCGCGCTCGATCCGCCGCCAGCTCTCGTCGAGCTGATTGCGGAACCAGGTCATCTGGCGCTTGGCATATTGCCGCGTTGCCGCAGCACCCATCTCGATCACCTCGGCCTCGTCGAGTTCGCCCCTCAAGAGTGCCGCAATCTGGCTGACGCCGATCGCCTTCATGAGGGGCATTTCCGGCGGCAGGTCGAGCGAAAGCAGCGTCCGCACTTCGTCGATCGCGCCGCCCGAAAGCATCAACTCGAAACGGCGATTGATGCGGTCGTGCAGGAGCTTTCGCTCCGGCAGCACCACGTATTTCTCCGCCCGGTCCGGATCGACGATCATGGGGCCGTTCTGCTTTTGGAAGAAGCGGATCGGCTTGCCGGTCGCCTCCACCACTTCGAGCGCCCGGACGATCCGCTGGCCGTCGCCGACGTTCAAGGTCGCCGCCGTCTCCGGGTCCTTGGCCTCGAGCACGCGATGCAGGGCTTCGGGCCCTTCCGCCTTCAGCCGTTCGCGCAGCCGCTCGCGGATCGCGGCCGGGATTTCGGGCATGTCTGAGAGACCGCCGGTCAGCGCCTTGAAATAGAGCCCGGTGCCGCCGACGAAGACCGGCATCCGCACCTCCTGCTTGAGCCGCGCGACCAGCGCCTGCGCCTCACGCACCCAGGCGCCGGTGGAATAGGCTGCGGCGGCCGGCACATGGCCATAGAGACAGTGCTCCACGCCGCCCATATCCGCTTCGTCGGGCCGCGCCGTCAGCAATCGCAGCGTGTCATAGACCTGCATGCTGTCGGCATTGACGACCACGCCGCCGTGCCGGCGCGCCAGTTCGACCGCAAGCGCAGACTTGCCGCTGGCGGTCGGCCCGGTTATCAGGATCGCGTCGCTCTCGGTTTCAAGGTTATTGTCCATGGCTCTCGTTGCCACGCTTATCGCCAATCCGTCAAATCCTGTTCTGACGCCAGCACTCGCGGAAACCGCCGCCGATGCCGTCAAGGCGTCCGGCCTCTATTGGCTGGCCGATGGCGTCGCCTGCGATATCGCGCTCGCCGACGGCACCGACCCGGATGCGGCCGAAACCCTGCTGCGCGATGCAATCGGCGGCGCGCCGATCGATGTCGCCGTGCAGGACGCCGAGAGCCGCCGCAAGCGGCTTTTGATCGCCGACATGGATTCGACAATGATCGGCCAGGAATGTATCGACGAACTGGCCGCCGAAGTCGGCCTCAAGGACAAGGTGGCGGCCATCACCGCCCGCGCCATGAACGGCGAGATCGCCTTCGAGCCGGCGCTGATCGAGCGCGTCGCGCTTTTGAAGGGCCTGCCACTCAGCGTCGTCGACGAGGTGATCGCCAAACGCATCACTCTGACGCCGGGTGGACGCACCCTGATCGCGACGATGAAGAGCAAGGGGCATTACACCGCGCTCGTCTCCGGCGGCTTCACCGTCTTCACCGGACCGATCGCCGAGATGCTCGGCTTCGACGAGAACCGCGCCAACACGCTGATCGCCGAAGATGGCGTGCTGACCGGCGAGGTCGCCTCCCCCATCCTCGGCAAGCAGGCCAAGGTCGATGCCCTCATCGACATCGCCGGCCGCCTCGGCATCTCGACGGACGAAGCGCTTGCCGTCGGCGATGGTGCCAACGATCTCGGCATGATCCAGCTTGCCGGCACCGGCGTGGCGCTGCATGCCAAGCCCGTGGTCGCCGAACAGGCCAAGGTGCGCATCGACCACGGCGACCTGACCGCCCTTCTCTATCTCCAGGGCTATCGCAAGACGGATTTCGTCGGATGATCATCACCGAGACCGAGCGGCTGCGCATTCGGGCCTGGAAGGAAAGCGACCGCGATCTCTTCTTCGCCATCAACAGCGACCCCAAGGTCATGGAATTCTTCCCCTTCCGCCGCAACCGAGCGGAAGCCGACGCGCTCTTCGATCGTGTCGGTCGCGGCATCGCCGAGACCGGTCTGGGCTTCTTCGCGATAGCGCTGAAGGCCGACGACCGGCCGCTCGGCTTCTGCGGCCTCGCCTTGACCGACCTGGAGCCGCACCTGCCCAAGGGAACGGTCGAGATCGGCTGGCGACTGGCGCCGTCCTATTGGGGCAAGGGCTTTGTCACGGAAGCCGCCTGCGAGCTCCTGCGCTACGCCTTCGAGGAAAAGGGGCTCGACGAGGTCGTCTCCTTCGCGATCGCCGCCAACAGCCGCTCGACGGCGGTCATGCAACGGCTCGGCATGCACCGCGACGCCTCCCGCGACTTCGACCACCCCCGCGTCCCCGCCGACCAGCCGGCACTCGTGCGCCACGTGCTCTACGCCATCAGCGCCGCCGAGTGGCGGAAGCGGAACGCGAAGTAGCCAGGCCTTCTTTCGACAGGATTGCCCCTCACTATCCTGCCGGACAGAGAGGGGCCGATCACAACACTCTTGACTCTTGGCGCGCCTCACCTCTCCCGCCCGGCGCCCGGGTAGCTCCGCTCGATCCATTCAACAAACGCCTTCGCCGCATCCGACAGTGCATCGAAGCGCCGCGCCACGAGAAAGAACGCGCCATAGGGCACAGATACCTCGAAAGGCTGGATCAACCGCCCGGCGATCACATCATCGCGCGCATGGTCGCGGTCGATCAGCCCTGCGCCGCTGCCACGGAGCGTCGCCTGCAGCACCATCGAACCATCGGCAAAGATGGCGCCGCGCTCGAGCTTCACCGGCGCGGCACCGGCGGTCGTGAACCATTGTTCCCAGAGAAGCCGGTTGTCCTCATGCAGAAGCGCGTGCTGCAGCAGGTCGTCGGGGCGATCGAGCGGCTGCCCGGCGCCGGCGAGCGCCGGCGCGATCACCGGGATCATCTCGACTTTCGCGAGCGGTCGCGCCTCCACCCGCGGCCATGAAACGGCGGTCAAGCTGTGGCGGATGGCGATGTCGGCGTCGCCACTGCGAAACTCGGCGAGCCGGGATTCCGCATCGATCACCAGGTCGATCTCCGGGTGCGCCTCCTGAAACTCCTGCAGATGCGGCACCAGCCAGCACCCGGCAAAGGAAGGCTCGGCGCTGACCTTCAGCGTGTGCGAGAGCCGCCGCCCCGAAAGCATATCGAGGCTCTCTCCGACCATGTCGAATGCCGACGTCAGCACGCCAAGCAGCACGCGGCCATCGGCCGTCAGCCGGACGCTGCGATGATGACGCTCAAACAGCGGTCGGCCGATCAGATCCTCGAGCTCGCGCACCTGACGGCTGATCGCCGCCTGCGAAACGAAAAGCTCGGCGGCGGCCAGCGTGAAGCTCTCCAGCCGTCCCGCCGCCTCGAAACTCCGCAGCGCCGTCAGGGGCAATCGTCCGCGCTTCATGCATAACCTCAAGTTATCCGAAGCCGACAGTAAACTCGTTTGAGGGACAGGGGCAAGTGCGGTGAAATAAAGGTCAGAAAGGAGGTGCGGCCATGCTCGCGATCATCGACATCCTGTTCGAAGCCCTGCGGCGGATGACCTTCCAGCCGGCCCGCAGGAAGTCCTGCATGCACCCTCGAGCGGCAGAGCGTGGCGACTGTTAGTCTGCGGCGCTTCAACTCCGCACCCAGACCGAGGTTCCGGCAGCACGATCGTAAACGGGGTCCCGCTTTCGGATGACACTCACGGTAATCCAAGCAAACCATCCGACGAATATGAGCCCTGCGAGAATATTGGCGCCGACGAAGAAAGGGTGGGTGAGCAGAACAAACGGGTCCCAGGCCCCACGTGCCACAGCGAGTTCAAATCCCAACGTCACCAGCATGCCGGGAACGACCGCAGCAAACATCACGGCGTAACGCAGCAAAGCCGAACGGACAGGTACGCCAACGGCGAAGGCATCCCGATGGCTCGCCGTTCTGATAGAAAGCAACTGCTTACCGAGCGTCGCGCCGCGGCGGCTTTCCAGCACCACGAGATACGCCAGGAATACGATAATGCCGAAGAAATCGACGGGCCAGACGTCGCGTTGTTTCCCGTCTGCTCCCAGATAATAGGTTTGCGAAATCCGGGTCGTGGTCCCAGCTTCAACGGTAATCTTGCTGACCGTCAAAGTTCTTTTCAGGTCGAACCCAGCCAACGTAACCCGGCATTCAACGACGCTATTGTAATCGGCTGGTGGCGGTGGCGTAGGCGCTATCGGAAGATCACCGATATCTTCGCAAACCGTACTATGGAAACCAAAACTGGCCTGCACGGCTCCGCCGGTTAGCATGAACAGAACGACGACCACAGCCTGCATCGGCAGGGCGACAAGCATAAAGTCTATGAGGAATGCTATGGCTCGTCGCCAGAAGCCTGCGCGCGATACGACATTCTCAACGCTGTACGTCATCAGATTCCCCCGGCGAAATGGGATCTGTTCGACCCCAGTTCGCTAGGTGTAAAGACAACCTTGCGGGGAAATCAATACCTGCCCTACCCGCGCCAGCCGCTCGTCGCCACAATCGCATCCAACTCCGAAAGAAACGCGGACAACCGCACGCCCTTTTCTGGTCGCGGACGCAGGATGAGGGGCGGCAGCAAACCACTGAAGAGATCTGAATCAAAAACTGAACAGGTGGATTCTATCTTCAAGCCTGTCCGCCGATCGCACTGAAAAGACTCGACAATCGGCGGCATGACCGCAGCAAAACACGCGGCGGCGGCTGGCCATCGTGGCGGGCTCGCCTACTCCACCCGCACCGTGACGAAGCGCAGTTCGCCGGTCTTGCTGGAGAGCATCAGGAGCGCGTTGCGGCGGCCGTTCGACTTCAGCTCCTCGACGCGATCGGCAACGTCGCCGGGCGTATCCATCGCCTCCTGGCCGACCTCGACGATCACGTCGCCTGGCTCGACACGGCGTTCCGCCGCCGCCGAATTCGGCGAGACCTCGGTGATGACAACGCCGTCCACGTCTTCGGCAATGCCGTATTTCTTCCGCGTCTCCTCGTTCAGCGTCGCAAGCTTCATGCCGAGCACGACATCGGTCGCGGGCAGCGGGGCTGCTTCGGGCTTGTCCGGCTTTTGCGTCTCGTCGTTGGTTGTCGCCGCCGGCGCGGCAGCGACCTCATCGCCATCTTCGAGGCGACCGAGCGTCACCTTGACCGTCTGCTCCTTGCCGTCACGGACGACCACCACGTCGACCGCCTTGCCGACAGGGCTTTCGGCAACGGCACGCGGCAGATCGCGCATCTCCGTGACGTCACGGCCGTCGAACTTGACGATGACGTCGCCGGCCTTGATCTCGCCATGGGCAATCGGCCCGCCCTCGATGATGCCGGAGACGAGCGCGCCATGCGGCGTCGCCATCTTCAGGCTCTCGGCGATATCGTCGGTCACCGGCTGGATACGGACGCCGAGCCAGCCGCGCCGGGTCTCACCGAAATCCTTGAGCTGCAGCACGACGTTGGCGGCAAGCTCCGTCGGTACCGAGAAGCCGATGCCGATCGAGCCACCCGACGGCGAGATGATCGCGGTGTTGATGCCGATCACTTCGCCGGCCATGTTGAAGAGCGGCCCGCCGGAGTTGCCGCGGTTGATCGCCGCGTCCGTCTGGATGAAGTTGTCGTAGGGACCGGCATTGATGTTGCGGCCGCGCGCCGAGATGATGCCGACGGAAACCGAGCCGCCGAGGCCGAACGGATTGCCGATCGCCATCACCCAGTCACCGATGCGCATCTTGCGGGAATCGCCGAAAGGCACCGCCTTCAGCGGCGTCTTCGGCTCCACCTTCAAGACCGCGAGATCGGTCTTGGTGTCCTTGCCGACGAGCTTGGCCTTGAGCTTGCTGCCATTGGCAAAGTTGATCTCGATATCGTCGGCGCCTTCGATCACGTGGTTGTTGGTAACGATGAAGCCTGAGGGGTCGATGACGAAGCCGGAGCCGAGCGAATCAACGGTGCGCTGACGGTTGCCGCCCTGGCCACCCTGCCCTTTGAAGAACTCGTCGAAATAGGGCTGGTAGGGCGAGCCCTCCGGCACCTGCGGTGCCGGCGCATCGTCATCGTTCTTGACCTTTTGCGAGGTCGCGATGTTGACGACCGCGTCCAGCAGCCCGGCGGCGAGATCGGCAACGGAAGCGGGACCGTTGGTCGGCGGGCGAATGGCCGTGTTCTGGGCGAGCGCCGTGCTGCTGAAGGCAAGCGCGCTTGTCAGCGCCAGAACGCCCAAGGTGGCGCCAAGCGAGTGAGCTCGGAATTTCGTTCGCGTGGACAAGTCGCTTAAGCTCCTCTGGCTGTTCGATGGTCGACCGCTTCTCTTGGCCGCCACCTCTCCTGCCTACGGCGCCGAGCGCCATAGCACTTTGATTCTTCGCACAATTTTGCGTCGACCGGAACCGGCAAGAGCGCCTATGCGGTAGGAACCGTCGACGCAATCCGCAAACCGCGCGACTTTCGATTTTCACCTGAAGATAAGGCGGAATTCGGAAGCGTCCACACACGATTTCCTGATCCCCGCGCAGAGGACTGCGAAAGGCTGGAGGGTACCGGCTGCGTCTTCTTGGAAGGAGGCGCGACGTGTCAGGTCGTCAGGTCGTGCCCGTGGTCTTTCAGGGCCTGCACGGCCTTGTCGAGATCGGAACCGGCGACGAAGACATAGTCGGTGCTGAAGGTCGAATTGGCGAAGACGCCGACGCCGGCGGCCGAAAGCGGCCTGAGCACGGACGAGAGCACGCCGGGAACGTCAAAGGCAAAGTGCTGTTCGACGCGGAAGCAGCGCCAGCCGAGCGAGCTCTGGACGCTGGAAGGCACGCGGGCGGCTCGGCAGACCAGCGTCATCTCCTCGCGGGAGCTCGACACCGTCCAGAAGCCCGGCCCCGGCAACCATTCCGGTATGCTGGAGCCGATAGTGAGGCGGGTGATCGCGTATTCGGCATCGACCAGCCGGATCAGCAGTTTATGTGGCATTTCGCATTATCCTCGAAGCAACCATACAAGTCCGACCCCGGCAGCCACGGAAAAGAGCCCCGCCAGTCGAAGCTGATGTTCGGGGACATACGGCAAACGCTTCGCCATTTCCACCAAAACCAAAGGGGCCAGTGCGTACACCAGCCCCTCGATGATCAGGAAGAAAGCGATTCCCGTCAGGAAATCTGACATCGTCCGCTTAGTTCCCGGTGGTTGCTGGCGGCGCCGCGGCAGCCGGTGCAGTGCCTTCGGAGTCGTTGAAGTAACGGAAGAATTCCGAATGCGGCGAAAGCACAAGCGTCGTGTCCGGGCTACCGATCGACTGGGTATAGGCCGCCATCGAGCGGTAGAATTCGAAGAACTTCGGATCGCGCGCAAAGGCGTCGGCAAAGGTCCTCGTCCGTTCGGCTTCGCCCTCACCGCGCAGAATTTCCGAATCGCGCTGCGCCTCGGCGACGATCTCGACGACCTGACGGTCGGCGATGGCGCGACGACGCTGGCCGGCTTCGTTACCGCGGGCGCGGATCAGTTCGGCTTCGGCCAGGCGCTCGGCCTTCATGCGGTCGAAGGTCTGCTGCGAGACTTCCTGCGTCAGGTCGGTGCGACGGATGCGAACGTCCTCGATGTTGAGGCCGAGCGATTCGGCATCGGTTTTGAGGTCGGCGCGAACTTCGCGCATCATCGATGCACGCTCGTCCGACAGTGCCGCTTCGAAGCCACGCAGACCGTAGACGCGGCGCAGCGATGCGTCGAGACGGGTGCGCAGACGTGCCTCGGCCGAATCGCGGTCGCCCGAAACGGTTTCGCGGAAGCGGCGGGGATCGGCGATCTTGTAGACGACGAAGGCATCGACTTCATAGAACTTGCCGCCCGAGACCTGGACGCGGATGTTGTCGAGGTCGAAGCGCAGCGCCTGGTCTTCGACATATTGCACGCGGTCGGCATCCATGAAGGCGAAGGGCAGCTTGAAGTAGAGGCCCGGCTCGGCCTTGACGTCCTGGATCTGACCGAAGCGGACGACGATCGCCTGCTGGCGTTCGTTGACCACGAAGATCGACGAATAGAGACCGACGAAGACGACGGCGAGCAGGATCAGGATGACTGAGGTACGATTGTTGATCACTGTGCTGCTCCCGCTGCTGCTGCTGCACCCGACTGGGCAGGCCGGCCAATTTCATTCAGCGGCAGATAGGGCAGAACGCCCTGCCCGTTCTTCTCGTCGATGATGACCTTCTTCGACTTGCCGAGAACGCCCTGCATCGTTTCGAGATAGAGACGTTTGCGGGTGACTTCGGGCGCCTTGGAATATTCGTCATAGACCGAGATAAAGCGTTGCGCCTCACCCTGTGATTCCTTGACGACGCGGTCCTTGTAGGCGGCCGCCTCTTCACGGATCTGCGCGCCCTGACCGCGGGCCTTGCCGAGCACCTGGTTGGCGTACTGGTTGGCTTCTTCGACGAAGCGGTCTTCGTCCTGTTCGGCACGCTGCACTTCGTCGAAGGCGTCGGCCACTTCGCGCGGCGGCGCCGCATCCTCGATCGCGACGGTGTTGACGGAGACGCCGGCACCATAGGTGTCCATCGTCGCCTGGATCGTGCTCTTCACGTCGGCGGCGATTGCCTGACGGTTGTCGCGGAAGATGTCCTGGGCCGGACGGCGGCCGACGACTTCGCGCATGGCGCTTTCTGCGACCCGCTGCAGCGTGTCGGACGGGTTCTCGACGTTGAACAGATAGGCCTTCGGGTCGGTGACCGAGTAGAGCACCGAGAACTGCACGTTGACGATGTTCTGGTCGCCGGAGAGCATCAGACCCGAATTGGACTGACCACCAGTGCGCCCGCCAATGTTTTGCTGCTGCTCCGTCACCTTGACGATCTCGACCGTTTCGAGCGGCCAGAAGTGATAGTGCAGGCCCGGCATCGAAATTTCTTCCTTCGGCTTGCCGAAGCGCATTTCGACGCCGCGCTCGTCTGGCTGCACCGTGTAGATCGAATTGATCAGGATGAAGCCGACGATCAGCAGGCCGACGATGGCGAAGACACCGCCGTTGAAACCGCCGGGAACGACATTCTTAAGCTGGTCCTGACCACGGCGAATGATCTCTTCCAGATCCGGCGGGCCACCCTTGCCGCCACGCGGCCGATTGGGCCCCTGGCCCCATGGGCCCTGATTGCCGCCGCCGCCGCCGCCCCATGGGCCGCCGCCGCCATTCTGATTGCTCCAGGGCATCAAAACCTCTCTATTGACACTTCCCACGCCAAACGGCCGCGCCACCGCGCGGTCGTTTACGATGTGAAACCGTTATAGGTATCACCCGCACCGCTTTCAACGCGATAGGCCCGAGTTCACCGTAAATGGTTCAAAATAGTTGACGATCCGGCGCGTCAGGCTGTCGCACGCCGCTTCCAGGTAACGAAATGCATGGCGTGACTGTCCTTTTCGCCCTGCGGCAGGTCTTCTTCGAACACCTTCTCGAACACTTGCGCGTCGATATCAGGAAAGCGCGTGTCACCATCGACCTCGGCCTGGACCTCGGTCACGTGCAGGATATCCGCCATGCCGATCGACTGGCGATAGATCTCGCCGCCGCCGATAACGCAGATCTCATCGACGCCCGCCGCCTGAGCCTCGCGGTTCGCGACCGCGATCGCGGCATCGAGCGATGGCACGACATCAGCGCCTTCGGCGACAAAATCCGTGTTGCGGGTGATGACGATATTGGCTCGGCCAGGTAGCGGACGGTTCAGCGAAGCCCAGGTCTTGCGCCCCATGATCACCGGCTTGCCGATCGTCAGCGCCTTGAAGCGCTTGAGGTCAGTCGAAAGCCGCCAGGGCAGATCGCCGTCTCGCCCGATGACGCCGTTGGCGGCAACGGCGACGACGATCGATATCTTCGGATGGATGCTCTTCGTTTCAGTCATGGAACCCGTTCGGTTTGCTGTCGATTTCCCTTGCCCGGTCGTAGGCCGCCCGGTCCGTCACCACGCGGATGTAGCGGTCGACCACCGTGCTTTCCGGCAGGATCTTGCGCATCCATTGCAGCGCGCTTGCGAGCAGCAGGTCGGCCGCACTCATCGTTTCGCCGAGCAGATAGGTCCGGCGGGTGAGCACGTCGATCACATGAGCGCACATTTCGTTGTAGAGCCGCGCCTGCGCCGGATTGTTGATGGTCGCACCGGAGATATGGGCGAGCGCCGTCGGCTCGATCACCCCGGCATAATAGGCGAGCCAGGAGAGATAGGCGCCGCGCTCCTTGTGACCGGGCGGCCGACCGAGGCTGCAATCGGGATGGAGGTCGGTCAGGTATTGCACGACCGCCGCCGATTCCCAGATCACTGCGCCGTTGTGAATGAGCGCCGGCACCTGCTTGTGCGGATGCGGATTGTTATCGTCCGGCGCGCCGGAGCCATCCCAGCGGCGGATCGAGACGTAGCTGATCTCGTATTCGGCACCCAGTTCCTCAAGCAGCCAGACGATGCGCGACGACCGCGACAGGGGCGCATGGATCAGTGTGAGCATCATACCTCCCTTGAGGGCCAGCCCTCCCCGGCCACTCTCCGCTGCAGCCCTCGCCAATCGGCTCCATGGCCACGCCCGTATTGTCATGCATGGCAGCGAGGCCCACCCGCACACGCCGGGTCGTCGCTGGCGCGCAGGCGGGTCCGCCCCGCCCAGGTGCCTTAGACCGCGATCGGCGCCTTGATCGTTGAATCAGCTTCGTAGCCGACGAGCGTAAAGTCTTCGAAGCAGAAAGAAAACAGGTCCTTCACGTCAGGATTGATTTCCATCCGCGGCAACGCCTTCGGCGTGCGGGTCAGCTGCAGCCGGGCCTGTTCGAAATGGTTGTGGTAGATATGCGCATCGCCGAGCGTGTGCACGAAATCGCCGAGCTTCAGGCCGGTCACCTGCGCCACCATCATCGTCAAAAGCGCGTAGGACGCGATGTTGAACGGCACGCCGAGGAAGATGTCGGCGGAGCGCTGATAGAGCTGGCAGGAGAGCTTGCCGTCCGCCACGTAGAACTGGAACAGGCAGTGGCATGGCGGCAGCGCCATCTCGTCTACCAGTGCCGGGTTCCAGGCCGAAACGATGTGGCGGCGCGAGTTCGGGTTGGTCTTGAGGCTCTCGACGAGGCCTTCGATCTGGTCGATGTGACGCCCATCCGGCGCGGGCCAGGAGCGCCACTGATAACCGTAGACCGGGCCGAGATCGCCGTTTTCGTCGGCCCATTCGTTCCAGATGGTGACGCCGTTTTCCTTGAGGTAGCGAACGTTGGTATCGCCCTTCAGGAACCAGAGCAGTTCATGGATGATCGAGCGCAGATGCAGCTTCTTTGTCGTCAGCACCGGGAAACCTTCGGCGAGGTCGAAGCGCATCTGGTGGCCGAAGACCGAGCGCGTGCCCGTACCCGTCCGGTCGCCCCGGTCGGTTCCGTTGGTCATCACATGGTCGAGAAGGTCGAGATATTGCTGCATGGTCTGGCGCCGCCGATTCGTATTGCCCTGAATTTAGGACGAAGCCGGCGGCGAACCAATGACCTCCGGGCGATTATCCCGGATAATTCGGCTGCCTTAGAGCGGGATGAGGAAAAGTGCACGCGCTTTTCCTCATCCCGCTCTAACTATGAGAGGCGATCACGTTTATGGTTTTGGGTCAATCGACCCAAAACCATCGTGATCTACAGCGCTTGCAGCTTCCCGAGGTTCTTCGCCACCAGGTAATAGAAGGTAACGCGCGACTTGGAGCGATCGGCAGACATCTCCTTGACCGTGGCGGCGATCGCCGTATCCGCATCGCCGCCGCTGATGCCGAGCTTCTTCTCGCACCATTTCTCCTTGACCCGCTCGAGCTCCTTCGGATCGGTCGCCGACACGAGCGAAGAATCCTTGTTGCGAAGCGCAATCCCAAGGTGACGCACGATCTTGTTCACGATCGCCTCGTCGGCGCCGCTGTCGTATTTCTGCACATCTGCGAGGTAGTCCGTCATGAGGCCTCCAGGTTGCTTTGTTTCTCGAAACTGCGGCCGGACAATGCCTGCCGCATGCAGCAGCGGGAGTTTTTCATGGATGCCGGTCAAGTCAAGGCGGTTCGGGGCCGGCACAGTCCGGGACAAAGTCATATATCCGACACATCCCCCTTTTCTTGGAGACAGGAAAGACCTATATGAACGGTGCCGTCTTCGGGCGGCTATGGCAATAAACGGGCGATGAAATAAACCCATTGGACCCGGGGGCGGTACCCGGCGCCTCCACCAAAAACCGATCTCCTGAGGATCGGCTTTTGATGGGGGCGAAATAGGATCGACAAGGGCGTAAAGATCGACTTTTTGCTCGGCATTGTACCACCGTTATCGGGCTAAACTTATAGTTGCAAACGACAACTATGCTGAAGCACGTCTCGCTGCTTAATCGCGGTGCGACACTTCAAATCAAGTCCTTCCGGGTAGCACCGTAAGGCGGGGTCCGAAGGCACCTGGCAACAGAAGCCTTCACCTTCTCCCCCGCCTCGAAATGGTCTATAGATGCTCAAATAATTGACTCGTCCCTTGTGGATGGGCAATGAAGCGTGACGGCGGCTAGCCGGCAGCAAGCAGTAAGATTGAGTTCGAGGAAAGACGGGACACTCATGGGCCAGGACCACATCCGCTACGACATTCTGGCACAGGACGCGCTCCGCAGCGTCATCCGCAAGGTCCTGACCGAAGTCGCCACGACAGGCCATCTGCCCGGCGAACACCACTTCTTCATCACCTTCCTGACCGGCGCGCCGGGCGTGCGCATCTCGCAGCACCTCAAGGCGAAGTATCCCGAGCAGATGACCATCGTCGTCCAGCACCAGTTCTGGGAACTGAAGGTCACTGACGTCGGCTTCGAGATCGGGCTTTCCTTCTCCGACACGCCGGAACGCCTGGTGATCCCGTTCAACGCCATCCGCGGCTTCTACGACCCCTCGGTCAATTTCGAGCTGGAGTTCGATGTCGCCGCCGGCGAGGAAGAGGAAGTGGAATCGGCCGAAATCACCGCCTATCCGGTCCCGGAAGAAAACGGCGAAGTCACGGCCAAGGAAGACAAGCCTACCGAACCGAAGAACGGCGGCGGCTCCGTCGTTTCGCTCGATTCCTTCCGCAAGAAGAACTGATCACCACCGGCTGCAAGCCGCCTCCAGTCGCAGCCGATTGGGCGGCCAGGATCATGCAGCCACGCGAAGTGCTACAGCGGCCTTTGCGCGTTGAGGACGCGCAGCGCTGAAGGAGCATCGGATCATGACCGGCGACGTCGTCAATCTGCGCCAGTTCCGCAAGCGCCAGCAGCGCACGGAAAAGGAAAAACAGGCCGAACAGAACCGCATCTCCTTCGGCCGCACCAAGGCTGAAAAATCCCTGACAAAGGCGCTGAACGACAAGGCGGAGACCCGCCTTGACCAGGGCCGCATCGAGCGGCCGGCCAAGGACGAAGGCGGCGACAGCAAGGACTGAGCCGCCCTTCCCGAAGAAAAGGCTTCCGGAGCAAGGACTTGCGACCGCTTTTCGAATCGAATTGCCAAGCAGTTGAATCGATCCCGCAGCCCGCGTGCGGCAACTTTCCGCCGCAGCACGCTCCAACTTATTACAATCGATCCCGTTTACGGGGCGATCCGCCCCAAAGTCATTTTGATCCAGAGACCGGACAATGATCCGTAAGCACTCCGCGACCCTGCACGGCCACCGCACCAGCTTCTCGCTCGAAGACGCGTTCTGGCAGGAACTGAAGGCGATCGCCGAGACAAGGGCGATGCCGCTCGCGCAACTCATCGCCGAAATCGACGACCAGCGCACGCCCGATAGCAACCTTTCCTCGGCGCTACGGGTCTACGTGCTGGAATGGCTGAAATCGAAACTTGCGCTGCCGTCGCCTGACGCGAACTGACGCGCAACCCATTGCGCCAACAACAAGAAATCACCTACAGCGCCGCGCGTCTTATCAGACGCGCGGCGCTGTAGCACTTTGATTTGCTGCATGTCTTTGTCCTTAAATCGAGGTCGATTCAAGGAGACATGCAGTTCGCCACTGTGTGGCCCTTGCAACAGCAGCACCGGTTTTGCCCGCATCCGCTCCCGTTCGCCGCCGAATTCGGTTGTTTTCGCAGCAACTTATATAAAGATGTGCGTATCGAGGGTGGCAAGTCTGAGTCGCCACCACTGCGGGAGGCGTATCATGAGAATCTCTACGCGTATCGGCCTTACGGCCTGCTTGAGCTTGGTGTCCTGCCTTTCGGCCAATGCGGCCGATATCACGCCGCTGATGGCGCCGACGGCGCCGGTGGAAGAAACCGAGAGCGGCTGGCAGTTTACCGTCGCCCCCTATTTCTGGATCGCAGGCATTTCCGGCGACACGGCGCAATTCGGTCTTCCCACCGTCCATATCGACTCTGACTTCGGCGACATCTGGGACAATCTGGATTTTGCGGCCATGGGCATAATTGAAGCCCGCAAGGACCGCTTCAGCATCTTCTCCGACTTGATCTATTCCAAGCTTTCCGGCGACGGTAAGGCGCGTGGCATCTTCACCGACACGGTGGACGTGAAGTCCGAAACCTTCGCCGGCCTCTTCGCCGTCGGCTATACGGTGTTCGAGGATCAGCAATCGCACCTTGACGTTGTCGGCGGCGCCAAGGTCTGGTCGGTCGATACCACCATCTCCTTCCAGGGCGGGCCGCTCGACGGCGTCAGCCGTGAAGACGGCGAAACCTGGGTCGACGGCATGGTGGGCTTGCGGGGAGCCTACTACATGACGCCGGAAATCTACCTGACCGGCTGGGGGATCGTCGGTGCTGGCGGCGCCGATATCGATTGGGATGTAGGGCTCGGCCTCGGCTACCGCTTCAGCGACACCATCTCGGCTGTCGCCGGCTATCGTGCGGTCGGCGTCGATTACGACAACGACGGCTTCATCTTCGATACGGTGCAGCAGGGCCCGATCCTCGGCGTTTCCATACGCTTCTGAGCATTCGCATGGGAAAGAACCCGGTTGCCATGCAACCGGGTTTAAGAGGTGGTGACCCAACCGTCACGTTTGTCCGCGCGTCTCCCGACCGCCGTAGCAGACGTCGCACGCAGACTATCTGACCAGGCGAATTGCACCCGGATTGTTGATGGTGTTGTTCGCAAGCGCCGCCTTGCAATCCAGCTTGAAGCTGCTGTTGCCGATCATGGTGATCTCCTGCGCGACGATGCGCACGCATTCGCCGCCAGTGGAGCCATTGCCAGCATACTGGATCTCACGCGAGGCCGGCATGTAGATGATGCCCGCAAGCGACGAGGCGCTGTTGCCGTTGATCGTCGCCGTCGCCGTATTGTTCCTGGCGGCAACGATCGAGAAGCCTGCCCAGTCACCCGTCAGGAATGGCGTGACGTTGAAGGTCGCGCCGCCGTGAATATCGAGTTGGGCACCGTTCAGCAGGAAGAAGGTGATGCCCTCACCCGTGAGCACCGACTGGCTGGCGAGTTTCAAGGTGCCTCCATCGATGATGTAGGAGCCCGGCCGCAAAAGAACCTTGCCCTTGATCTCCAAGCCGCCATAGGTGCCGGGCTTCAGTTCGACGGTATAGCCGGCAGGCGCGTTGTTCGGCGTCTTGCTCGTGCCGTTGCAGTCGCCATTGCCGCCACCGCCGGCCACGAAGTTCTGTCCACATCCGGATAGGTTCACCCAGCTTCCCGTCGTCGGCATTTTCTTGGACCAGAAGGGGTCCGGGATTGGCGGAACATCTTCCACTGCCTTGCCGCAGGCGAGTTCGAGATGGGCAAGCGTCGCCGAGACCTTGCCCGTTGCATAAAGACATTCGGCCTTCAGCGTGGCCGAACCGCTGAGATAGATCGACTGCGCATCGCTCGAATCCGACGTGATTGTACAGCCCGACGTATCGACAGTGGCACTGCCGCTCACTTCGAACGCCCGGGATGCGGTCGGGTGCAGTGCCAGAATGCACGCTTCCCTACCCGGCATGCGCGCGGCGACACTTTCGCGAGTGATCGTATAGGGTTGAAGGCCCCAGAACAGCGGAGCGTATTTGAGCGCATAGGTGGTCGTCGCCGTGCTTTCGACGCCAAGAGCGCCGAAAACAACCTTGATCGCCTGGGTCGCCACCGGCGTCGAACTCCCCGATCCGATTTCGTCGACGATCTCCGGCACACCGAAATTGGCGAAGAAGGTGGTGTTCGCCAGATCTTTCGCTTTGGCTTCATCCTCCCCTTCGCCATAGGACTTGACCGCGGAAAAGGCGGCCGCATCGAGCGCGGCCTGCATCTTGGCGGATTCGAGATTGATGCGGGCGAGATTGATGGCGATGGAAGCACCCGTGAACAACGGTAGCATCACCAGAGCAGTCATGACGGCAAAGTTGCCGTTTTCGTCCTTAAGGAAGCGGACGAGCTTGTTCTTCAGATCGCTTGGCATCTGTTTGTTGCCCCCTCGGCAGATCACGACGACTTCAGAGCCAGGTGGCCCCAAAGCAAAAAGGCGTCATCGATTCCAATGAGTTGGAGCTAGATGCGGCCAGCTGGCCGCGCCCCTCCCTGCGCTCCAAAACAGATTGCTAATTTAGTTATCAATCGTGGAGAAATGACTTCAGAAATTGTTAAACTTTGTCGAAATCGGTACTGCGCGGAGGTAATCCCCAGCGGAAAATGGAGCATTGCCACTATCCGGCGACGAGCGCATCTGCAGAAACGTGGCAAGTCTGCCTAGGTATGTCGCCAGACCTTCACGGCAGAGATCACCATAATCACGGCGAGCACAGGCAGCAGGACCGCATTGGGCACGACGCCTAAGAGCAATCCGCCAATGAATGTACCCAGAACTGAGCCCGACGCCATGACCAGCAGAAAGCGCTTGTTCTTTCCAAGAACGGCGAAGCTTTGATCGCGACTGTAGCGGGTAAACCCGACAAGCATCGTCGGCAGGCTCACGGCGAGTGAGAGACTACCGGCAAGTTTAATGTCCGCACCAAATAGGAGCACCAGCGTAGGAATAAGCAACTCGCCACCCGCCACACCAAGGAGCGACGCGACAATTCCAATGGCGAAGCCGGCCACCACACCTGCGATGAGCTGTGCGGATCCAGCCAAGGCTGGCTGCCCCGTCGTCGTCGCGTCATGCCCCATGACCAGAACGACCGCGATCGCAACGAGCAAAGCGGCGATGACCTTGTAGAGGGTTTCGGATTTGAGACGTGTGGCCCATCCCGCCCCGTACCATGCGCCCATTAGGCTGCCAGCGAGCAGGTTGGCCACAATGCCCCAATTTTCCGTGATCGCGCCAAACGGGACAGTTGCCGTTCGAAACGGAAGCGCCGTCGCAACGACGACCAGGCTCATCGCCTTGTTGAGGATGACGGCTTCCAGAGCGGCAAAGTTGAACATCCCAATGAGCAGCGGCAATCGGAACTCGGCGCCCCCAAGGCCGATCAAGCCACCGAGTGCGCCGATAGTTGCGCCTCCAAAAAATGCAGCCAGCGTATTGCGGGCAGCCGGGGACGTATGTGCAGAATTTTCCATGAACGATAGATATGTCGAAACGCAACGCTATGGATAGCAATCTGATGCCAGCAAGTGTGTCAAATTGCCGATGGTCTATCTCGTCAGCGAAGGAACCCTTCAGTGGATAACAATCTCCGTCGCGTCGTGTTCTTCGTCGCCTTGTTGAACCTGGGCTACTTTGCGGTTGAATTCGTCGTTGCGTTGGCCATCGGCTCGGTGTCCCTCCTGGCCGACAGCGTTGACTTTCTCGAAGATGCGTCCGTGAGCCTTCTGATTTTCTTTGCGCTGGCATGGACGGCGCGGAGCCGCGCTCGGGTCGGCATGGCAATGGCATTCATTCTGCTTGTCCCTGCGCTGGCTTTTTTATGGACGGCGTGGGCGAAGTTCATGGATCCAATCCCGCCTGAGCCCTTTGCCCTGTCCCTGGCTGGCTTTGGCGCTCTCCTGACCAACCTGTTCTGCGCGTACCTTCTTGTCGCTTACCGTCATACGAGCGGCAGCCTCACACGGGCTGCGTTCCTGTCTGCCCGCAACGATGCTTTCGCCAATGTCGCGATCATCGGCGCGGGTCTGGCGACAGCTTACCTGTGGCAATCAGCTTGGCCGGATTTGATCGTTGGCCTGGGGATTGCACTGATGAACCTGGATGCCGCGCGGGAAGTCTGGGAAGCTGCGCGCGAGGAACACGACGTCGCGGTCTAAAGCCTGTCGCGCAAAAGTGCGCAGCGTTTTTGCGATAACGACATGCGAAATATCAAGAACTTAAAGCGCAAGGAGCGAATTTGAAAGATCGCGACGCGCTTTAGTTCATCTGGAGCCTCTTGTGGCTCTCGATAGGCCTGCAAGGCCCGCCGGACCTGCACGGGCGCAACGCACGGAAAACCACCTCAGGAGGCGGGCCTATCGTTTCAGATTCGAGCGCTGGTTATTGCACCGTGACGTCGGGCAGCACGTCGAAGTCCAGCTTCTGGCCGGGTGCCCGCCCGGTACTGCCGCCCTGGACATCGTCGGAGCCGCTCTGCGGCGGGATCGGCTGCTGTTCCTGGCCGGCACCGCGCACGCGCGATGGCCCCTGTTGTGCCCGGCGCACAGCTTCGGCCTGCCGTTCGGCTTCGGCCCTGCGCTCCGCTTCGGCCTTGCGCTCGGCCTCGGCGCGCGCTTCCACTTCAGCCTTGACGCGGGCCGCTTCCGCAGCCCCGGCAGCACGCCGGCGCTCGTCGGCAATGGCACGTCGCCGTTCGAGTTCGCGTCCTTCCACCTTCGCCTTGTAAAGCGCCACTTCGCGGCGCAGCCGCTGCTTCTCCAGCACGTTCGCCTGCAGGATCTCGACCCGGCGGCGCTCGCGTTCGAAGGCGCGCAGCGACAGGAAATTGGCCAGATCGGCCACGTCGAGGCTGACGCCCGGCGCCTCCAGCAGGCCGGCATAGCCGATCCGCACGCGTGGTTCGGTACCGGCAAGCGCTTCCTCGCCGGGCCGGAAGGTCAGGTCGATGCCGCCATCGATCCGGCCGGCCGCAAGGTCAAGCGCCGCTGCGCCCATGAAGGCGGCACTGCCATCGCCAGCCGTAACGTTCTGCACCCTCAGCACGCCGCCGGCGACGCTGAAGGGAGCCTTGACGACGCCGACCACCGATTGGCCGGAGAACACGGCCGCTTCCGCCGCGCTGCGGATGCTGTCCGCCGAAATCTGCCTCTTTTGGCCATCCGCGGCAGCAATCAACTGCGGCAAAGCCGCACTGTTGATGCCGTTCAGCGTCATGCCGTTGAAGGTCGCGGTGCCGGAACCGCTTGCCGCATGGGCCATCGCCTCCGGTGTTGCGCCGGATGCTTCCAGCGCGACGGAAAGATCGAATGTCCCGGTCGCCACCGGTGCGCCGGCATGGGTCCAGCCCGCCTGGGTCAGGTCACCGCCCTTGACGTCCAGGCGCGAGCGCAGGAACCCGGAGCCGTTGGCGTTCCCGACCTGCACCCGCCCGGCAAGCTTGCCACCCAGCCAGTCGCCGGTGGCATCGGTCAGGGAAAGCTCGTCGCCCTTCCACTCCATCTTGCCGGCAAAGCTCGTGATCGCGCCATAGACGCCCGGCCAGAATTTTCCTGCCTGCACGTCGAGCGCGACGTTGAGGCCGGTCCAGGCCGGCTGCGCCAGGGCGCTCTTCGAGAACGCGCCGTTCGCATCCTCGACCGCGCCCAGGATGCCCTCGCCCAGCCAGGCAAGATCGAGCGTATCGACGGTGAGCTGGCCGGTGGCGGCGCCCGGCGATTTGCGGTCCACGGTCAAGGTGCCGGTAAAGGCGTTGTTGTCTGCCTTGCCCTCGACCGCCGTCAGCGCGATCGCCTCCGGGCTTGCGGCGACATCGGCCGAGATCGTCAGTGGCAGGCCGCTCCCCATCTGCGGCAGCGCGACCCCCTGCAGCAGCAGATAGGGCTCGACGTCCCGGGTCTGGAGCGTGACTTTTGCCTGGCCTTCGAGGAAGTGGTCGCGGGAAAGATCGACATTGCCCTTGGCTGCCAGCGACGACTTCTCGGTGGTGAAGGTCACCGTGCCGTTGGCCTTCGACCCTTCGGTGCTTTGCAGCTTGACCGAGAGGATGCCGTTGGCGTCCGCATCGAAGGGCAAGGGATCAAAACCGGTCTGCCCGAGAAGCAGGCGGGTTTCAGGGTTTTCAAGCGTCGCTTCGAGCAGCATCGCCTTGCCGGTCAGCGCCTGCACCATATCCGGCGCCTGGTAGCTGGCCGCAATCTTGGTGCCGTTCGCCGTGCCGAAGATGCCGAAGGTCGCCGGCGCATTGCCTTCCTTGTTGCCGGCCGTCAGCGTCACGTCGAAAGCCGCGTCGCTATAATAGGGTCCGGCCTTGATCAGCTGCCGCAGCGCCGGATGGTTGACCGCGTGCCGGCCGATCATTTCCAGGAATGGCGTCAGGTTCTTGGCGGCAAGTTTCATCTTGGCCGAGACGACGGGCTTGTCCAGATCGCCGCTAGCCCGACCGGAGAAAGCCAGCTGAGCGCCGGCGAGCGCGCCGATCGCCAAGCGTTCGGCCTGAAGCTGGCCGTTCTTCAGCGTCAACACCGCCTGCACGTCCTTGGCTTCTTCACCGAAGGCGGAGAACTCGTCGGCCGAGAGGTCGGCGGCGATCGCATGCTGAAGCAGCGTCTGCGTGGAGGCATCGCCCGCCACCAGTCCAGTCAGCGCCTGAAGCGCCTCGAAATCGATGCGGTTGCCCTTGAGCTGCAGCGAGAGGTTCGGCTGCTGCTCGGCAAAGGACTGCCGTTCGAGCCGGCCCTTCAGGCTCGCCTCACCTGCGGCCAATTCGAGGTTTTCGAACTGCTGCAGCGTATCGGTCAGGTTCACCTTGGCCGAAAAGCCGGCGGTCTTCAGCTTGCGGATCGCCGGGTCGACCGAGCCCGCCAGCCAGTTCGCAAGACCAGAGGGCTGGTTGGAGGCGAGCAGCAGGTCGCCGCGGAAGCTGCGCTGTCCCTTAAGGTTCAGCCGCCCCTTCGCTTCGAGTTGCGTGCGCCCCGGCAAGAGGGCCACGACATTGTCGATCACCCAGCCGGCGCCATCGGGCTGGACGTCGATGCGCACGTCGCGCACCGTCGTGTCGCCGACGACGATCGCCGGCAGCTTCAGGCTGGCCCGGCCTGGCACCTGCGGAATGGGAATCTCGGCAGCAATAGCGAGCATCGCCTCCAGTCGCTGGCGCATGGAGATCGCCGGGTCGCGGCCGGTCTTGGCATTGCGGCTGGGACCGATGCGGCTGACGTCGATCTGCTGGCCGTCGGCGATCAGCAGGAACTTTTGGTCCTTGCCGGTATCGAGCGTCGCCTCGCCGGTGACCACATAGGGATCATCCGTCGAACCGACCTCGAAGCGATAATCCGGAACGCGGATGCTCTCGTTGGTAAGCTGGAAATCACCGTTGATGCGCAACGGCGCCCGCGCGTCATCCTTCTCCTCGCCCTGCCGGTTTTCCGTCAGGGTGAAGCGGCCGCTGTAAACGGGCTTGAAATCGACGATCTTCAGCGCGCCATCGGTCTCGACGCCGAAGGGGCGCTTGTCGGGCGTCACCCTTGCCTTGAGGCTGAGCGCCCCCGCTGCGTCCACCTCGTTGCTGGTAAAGGAGAAGCTGCCCACTTCGCCGTCGAGCGCCGCACGCCCCTCCACTTTCCAGGGACCGGTAAGCGAGCGGGCGGAAACATCGGCAGCAAGCCCGCTCACGCGACGGGTTCGGCCGGTCTGCTCGTCGACAAATTCGATCTGGCCATTGGTGATCTCGACGTTTTCGAGCACGACGGTCTTAGCCGGGATCGAGGTGCGGCGACCGCGCGCCCAGTCGAGCGTACCATCCGGCAACAGCCTTACCTTGGCCTTCGGCCGGTCGAGCCGCATGTCGAAGATCAGCGCCTCGCCGCTTAAGAAAGGCGCCAGTTCCGCGCTCATGGAAAACTGCGCCACCCGGATCAGTGGCTCACCGTCTTCGCTGGCGCCGACGCGCACGTCGTTCAGCGTCACGGTCGGGAACGGGATCAGCCGCGCATCGACGCTGCCATGTACGACGACCGGCTTGCCCATGATGCGGCTCGCCTCGCGCTCGAACTCCTTGCGAAAATCCGTCCAGTCAATGAACCACGGAGCGATCAGCGCCGCGAAGAGCGCAACGACCACAAGTCCACCGACGGCAAGCAGAATTCGCGAAAGCACCGTGCCTACATTCCCATTCAATTCATCGGCGCGTTGCGCGCCGCGCATCACTTGACCGCCAGAGGCTCGCGCCCTGACGCTCTGATTTGCCGCATAATTCGGTCAAGGTCGATTCCGACTTCGGAACTATGCAGTACCACACTTTGGCGCCGGCGCATTGCCCGAAAAATTGGGCCAAAACCAGACGCCCCCGCGCGGGGTTCCGCCTCAGGCGAAGATCTTGCCTGGGTTGAAGATATTGTCCGGATCGAGCGAACGCTTGACCTGCCGCATCAGGTCCAGCGCGTCACCAAGCTCGGCTTCGAGAAACGGCATCTTTCCCTGGCCGATGCCGTGTTCGCCGGTACAGGTTCCATCCATTGCAAGCGCCCGGGCGTTCAGCCGCTCTACAAAAGCCTCGGCCCGCGCCACGTCGGCTGCGTCCTTGTCGTCGAACAGCAGGCCGACATGGAAGTTCCCGTCACCTGCATGCCCGACGATCGGCGCCGTCAGCCCGTGGGCGGCGCTGTCCTCCTGGGTAGCGACGACGCAATCGGCCAGCCGCGAGATCGGCACGCAGACGTCTGTCGACAGGATTGCCGCACCCGGGATCAGGCTTTTCTGCGCCCAATAGGCATTGTGCCGCGCTTTCCAGAGCCGCGCTCGCTCTTCCGGATTGGTCGTCCACTGGAAGCCTGACGAACCGAACTCCGAAGCGATTTCGCCAAACTGGCGCGATTGCAGCTCGACACTCTCGGCGCTGCCGTGAAACTCGACGAAGAGCGTCGGCGTTTCGGCATAGGAAAGGCCGGAATAGCCATTGCAGGCCTTCATCTGCAGCGCATCGAGAAGCTCGATGCGCGCCACCGGAATGCCCGACTGGATGGTGAGGATCACCGCGTTGCAGGCGTCTTCGATCGTCGGGAACGGGCAGACGCCGCCGGAAATGACCTCCGGGATGCCCTGCAGCCTCAGCGTGATCGAGGTGATGATGCCGAGCGTGCCTTCCGCGCCGACGAAAAGCCGCGTCAGATCGTAACCGGCCGAAGACTTGCGGGCCCGGTGCGCGGTGCGGATCTCGCGCCCCTCAGCCGTCACCACCGTCAGCGCCAGCACATTGTCCTTCATCGTGCCGTAGCGCACCGCATTGGTGCCCGAAGCCCGCGTCGAGGCCATTCCGCCGATCGAGGCATTGGCACCGGGATCGATCGGGAAGAAGAGACCGGTGTCGCGCAGATAGGTGTTGAGCTCTTCGCGGGTAATGCCCGGCTCCACCCGGCAGTCGAGATCCTCGGCATTGACCTCCAGCACCCGGTTCATACGCTGAAGATCGACCGAGATGCCCCCGTGCGGCGCATTGACATGGCCTTCGAGCGAGGAGCCGGTACCGAAGGGGATCAGCGGCACCTTGTGCCGGGCCGCGATCTGAACGATCTCACGAACGTCTTCGGCGCTTTCGGCAAACACCACCGCATCGGGAAGCTGCGCCGGAATGTAGGTGGTGGTGTGGGCGTGCTGGGCGCGGATCGCCTCGCCCGTCTGGAACCGGTCGCCGAAGCGGATGCCCAGTTCTTCCTTCGCCGCCGTGATGCCGGCCTCGTTTCTCACGCCAGCTCTGATCGCCTTCAATGCCACGGAAAACGTCCTTCCTCTTGCATCTGCGGCATCCCCTTTGCAGATGCCCGGGAAGCGCAGTCATTTCAAGGCGCTACTGTGCAAATCGGAATCACTTTGTCCAGACGCTCGCGCACTTCTTGGGGAACGTAGCGCAGGAAAACGCCTGACGTGAGACCGGACTGTCACAAGAGGCTGCGTCGCGCCATCTCGATGCGTCATCTGACGGCGGGCGAACCACTGAAGATCCTTTCGGCAATGCCACGTATGAGGGCAAAAGCCGCAGAAAACACCTACTCAATTGCGGGCATTGGATTATCATGTTGGCGTGAAGGGAGAGAGGCAATGCTGGGTCTCACCGCTTTGCTCACCGCGTCGATCTTTTTCGGCGCCGCCATCTACATCAATCTGGCCGAACAGCCGGCAAGGCTCCATCTCGACGATCGCGCCGCACTGGCGCAGTGGGTTCCTTCCTACCGCCGCGCTTTCGAAATGCAGGCGACGCTCGCCCTCATCTCGGGCCTGCTCGGCGCTGCCGCCTGGGGAAGGACTGGCCATGTGCTCTGGGGCATGGGTGCCGCCATCATCATCCTGAACTGGCCCTATACGCTGCTCTTCGTCATGCCGGTCAATCGCAAGCTGGAGGCAACGCGGCCGGAGGAAACTGGCGAAGAAAGCCGCAGCCTGCTCAAGCGCTGGGGCAGGCTCCATGCCGGGCGAACCGCACTCGGCGGGCTGGCGGCAACGATCTTTCTCATTGCCGCCTGGCTCGAAATGTAGCGTAGGAATGTCCGCCAGTTACCGGCTCAATGCGCCTCCAGCGCCGCCGCTGCATCCATCTCTTCGTGCAGCTTGCGCTCCTCGTCCGCATGCGGCTTGGTGAAGCGGGCAATGACGAGGTAGGCGACCGGCGTCAGGTAGAGCGTGACGATCACCGCCAGCCCGAGACCGCCGACCAGCACCCAGCCGAGCGCGATGCGTGCTTCCGCACCCGCGCCGCTTGCCAGCACCAGCGGCACCGCGCCGACGATGGTGGCGATCATCGTCATCATCACAGGGCGCAGGCGGATATTGGCCGCGTTCTCGATCGCCGAGCGCACGTCCTGGCCGCGATCGCGCAACTGGTTGGCGAATTCGACGATCAGGATGCCGTTCTTCGCCATGATGCCGACGAGCATGACCAGACCGATCTGGCTGTAGATGTTGAGCGTATTGCCGGTCATGATCATCGCGAAGACCGCGCAGGCAAGGCCGAGCGGCACCGTCGACATGATGATGAGCCCGCTGACGAAGCTTTCGAACTGGGCGGCCAGCACCAGGAAGATGATGACGAGCGCAAAGCCGAAGGTGACGAAGAGGCCATTGGCGTTTTCGTTGAGCGTCGCGGCTTCGGCGAGCGGCATGATGCGCGAACCCGGCGGCAGCAGCGGCTCGGCCATCTGCTCGACCATGGTCAGCGCTTCGCCAAGCGCAAGGTCCGACTTGAGGCCCGCGGAGAGCGAGACGGCGCGAAGCTGCGATTCCCGCGAGAGCTGCGGCGCCACCGCCATCTCCTCGACGCTGGCGATGGTCGACATCGGCACGATCTTGCCGTCGCCGGCCTTCAGGAAGATGTTCTGCAGATCGGTCGGGTCGTTGACCGGATTGGTGGAGGAGAGCAGCTTCACCGGGTAGGATTCGCCGTCGACATAGACATCGACGACGCTGTTGCCGTCGAGCATCGCCTGCAGCGCCCAGGCAAGGCCGCCAATATCGACCCCCATGTCGGAGGCGCGCTCGCGGTCGATGGTGATCGAAAGCTGCGCCTGGTTGGCCTCGTAGTTGAGCCGGACGTTCTCGAAGCGGCCGGTGTCTTCCATCTGGCGCACCAGCTTCGCCGCCGCATCGCCGAGCTTGTTGTAGTCGTTGCCGACAAGCGCCACCTGCAGGCCGCTGCCGGCGCCGCGAATGCCGAGACTGTTGGGCTGCATCGCAAAGACGCGGACCGATGGAATGCGCGCCGTCACCCTGTTGATCTCGGCGACGATCTCCTGCTGGCTGCGGTCGCGCTTCTCCCAGGAGGCGAGCGTCAACACCATGAAGCCGCTGTTGACCGAGCCGCCCTGCCCCGAGATCGAGAAGATGTTGTCGATCTCGCCGGATTTGACGAGCGGCTGCAGCCCGTCCTCGATGCGGCGCATCTGCGCCTGGGCATAATCGAGCGAGACACCCTGCGGCGCGTTGATGCGCATCATCACCTGCGAGCGGTCTTCTGTCGGTGTCAGCTCCGATTTCAGCGTCAGGAAGCCGGCGGCCCCCATCACCGTGAAGAAAGCGGCAACGGCGAAGACGATCAGCGGCGAGTTGAGGCAGGCGCGAAGTGTCACCCGATAAAAACCGGCCGCCCGCGCGCCGAACCGCGCCATCGGCCCCGGCACCGTATGCTGCTCCTTCGTCAGCATGCGCGAGGCCAGCATCGGGCAGAGCGTCAGCGACACGAAGGAGGAAAGCAGGATCGAGAAGGCGAGCACGAAGCCGAACTCGCGGAACAGACCGCCGGTCTGCCCCGGCAGGAACGACAGCGGCACGAAGACGGCAGCAAGTGTCGCCGTCGTTGCCAGCACCGCGAAGAACACTTCGAGCGTGCCGTGCACGGCGGCCGCCCGTGGCCCAAGCCCCTCGGCGCGCCGCCGCACGATGTTTTCGAGCACCACGATGGCATCGTCGACGACGAGCCCGGTCGCAAGCACGATCGCCAGCAGCGTCAGGATGTTGATGGAAAAGCCGGCGAGATAGATCGCCGCCACCGTGCCGATCAGCGCGATCGGCATGCTGATCGTCGGGATCAGCGTCGCCCGCCAGTCGAGCAGGAACATGTAGATGACCAGCGTTACGATGAAGACGGCGACGATCAGCGCGATCTCGACCTCATGGATGGCGCCGTTGATGAAGACGGCATCGTCGCTGGTGATCCTGAGCTGCGTGCCCTCGGGCAGGATCTGCGTCTGGATCGTATCGACGACCTTGCGCACGCCCTCGGAAATATCGACGGTGTTGGACTGCGCCTGGCGCACGATCCCGAGGCCAATGCCCTGGCGGCCGTTGGAGCGCAGCGCCGTCGTGCCGGTATCGGGACCGAGCGTCACGGTGGCCACGTCACGCAGGCGCACATTGTTGACGAGGATCAGGTTTTCAAACTGCTCCGGCGTCTGCAGGTCGGCCGTGGCGCGCACCGAGATGTCCTGGCTGGCGCTGGTCAGCTTGCCGGCCGGCACGTCATAGGAGGCGTTGGCGAGCGCGGTCCTGAGGTTTGCGACCGTCACCCCGCGCCCGGCGAGCTTTGCCTGGTCGAGGTCGATGCGGAAGATCTTCTCCTGGTCGCCATAGACGGCGACGTCGGCCACGCCTTCGACGGCAGCCAGCCGGTCGCTGATCTCGTTTTCGACGAGCAGCGTCATGTCTTCCATCGACATGGTGTCGGAGGTGAGCGCCAGCCGCATGATCGGCTGGCTATCGGCATCGGCTTTCACGATGCTCGGCTCGTCGACATTGTCGGGCAGCTGGTTGCGCACCCGGCCGAGCGCGTCGCGGATGTCGTTGGAGGCCTGGCCGATATCGGTGGTGTCGGAGAACTGCAGCGTCACGCGGCTGCGGCCGAAGGACGAGGTCGACGAGATGTCGCGGATGCCCTGCACGCGTGAGACCGCACCTTCGACGACCGAGGTCACCTCGCGGTCCATCGTCTCGGGGGCGGCGCCATCGAGCGTGGTGGTCACCGAGATGACAGGCTGGTCGACCTGCGGCAGCTCGCGGATCTCGATGCCGTTCCAGGCGGCAAGACCGGCAACGACGATCAGCGTGTTGACCACCAGCGCGAAAATCGGCCGGCGGATGAAGAGTGCGGTAAAGCCGGTCTTGCCGCGCTCGCGGGCGGACGTCTTGCTGTGCGCTTCGCCGCCGCTCACTTGGTTTCCTCCGCGACCTTCTGCGCAGGTTCTTGCTTGCGCTCGCGACCGGCGATGCGCACTTCGCCGCCGTCGCGCAGGCGCTGCACGCCTTCGGTCACGATCTCGTCGCCTTCGTTAAGGGCCGCGTCGACAAGCACCTTGTCCGGATTGCGCTGGATGATCTTCACCGGCACCTTTTCGCTCTTATCGCCGGCAACGCGCCAGATGTAGGAGCCTTCCGAGCTCCACTGGATCGCCAGCGGATCGACCGTCGGATAGGTGTCGCCGTCAAACGCGACGGTAACGGAAAAGGACATGCCCGCCCTCAGCATGTCGTCAGGGTTTTCGAGCCGTGCGCGCACACGCAGCGTGCGGCTTGCCTGATCGAGGCGGTTGTCGATCGCGTGGATTGCGCCATCGAGCTGGCTGCCCGGCTGGGCGATCGCAAAGGCGGTGACCGGCTGGCCGACGGTGATCTTGTTGGCGAAGCGCTCCGGTACCCAGAAATCGACGAGGATTTCCGAGCGGTCGTCGACAACGGCGATCGGCGTCGTGGTCGTGACATAGTCGCCGACATTGACGGTGATGATGCCGACCACACCCTTGGACGGTGCGACGATATCGCGGCGCTTGAGGTCGAGTTCGGCAGTCTTCAGCGCCAGCTCCGCTGTCTGCATGGCGATTTCGGCGTCGCGCACTTCGACGGCGGTCATAGCGCGTGCGTTGCTGAGATTGCGGTAGCGCTCGACCTTTTCGCGGGCGCTGTCGCGGTTCAGCCGCGCCTGGTCGGCGGCGATCTTCTGGTCGTCGCTGTCGAGCTTGGCGATCACCTGGCCCTGGGCCACCTTTTCGCCGGAGCGGACGAGAATTTCGGTGAGGTTGCCGGTTGCCGTCGGCGTCACGGTGACCGAGTGGATCGCTTCGCCGTTGCCGATCGCGTTCAGCCGGTCGTTGACGACAGCGGTCGCCGAAGGCCGGACCATGACGAGGATGGCATTGTTGCCACCCTGGCCGCGGCCATTGCCGCGCTCGCCACCCTCACCGCCACCGGCGCCGGGCTTGGACAGGGCATCGATCAGCGGGTGCGAAACGCCGATGGCGGCGAGCGTCTCACCTGCGCCGGGTACGAACCGCAGCCAGACGGTTGCGCCCACGAGAAGCACAGCGGCGCTCACCGCAAGCTGTTTCCAAACCCGCATTCAAGTCTCCAGATTAAGCATAAAACACGCCCCAGCGCGGCGCGGCCGGCGGTTCGTTCCGATTGGGCGGAGTATCCCCGTTCGCGCGCGTCGGGGCAATGACGGAATGCCATCATTACGCAATTGTAATAAAAGCGAATTTGGTGGCGGCATGATGACGTGCAGAGCAATTCCAGCGCAGCTTTCAGCGTGAACCGCACTTTGCTGCATAGGCCGGCATTTACAGCGGCGTCGGCCGCGCTATCCTGCAACCGCCGGCCGCTTTTTCGAGCGGTTTCGCCGTCTGGTTTTCAAGTTTCTTGAAGGAGAGCAAGAACGATGTGCGATGCCTGTGTGATGGAAACGGTGAAGGCGCGCATGCTGTCGCGCCGCAGCTTCTTCAAAGCCGCTGCAGTTGGAACCGCCAGCCTCGCCGCCGCGAGCGTCGGTGCAGCACCCCCGGCATTGGCTCAGGGACATAGTAGCGTCACGGACTTGACCCACGAACTGCACGAGGATTTCCCGACCTTCTTCGGCCAGCAGCAGTTCTTCCGCGAGCAAAAGTTCAGCTACGCCAAAGAAAAGTTCAATCTGTTCGAACTGCGCATAAACGAACACACCGGCACCCATGTCGATGCGCCCCTGCACTTCTCCGCCGATGGCCTGTCGGTCGCCGAGCTGCCGGTGGAAAAGCTCGTCGTGCCGCTCTGCATCGTCGATATCCGCGAGAAGGCAACGGCCGACGCCGATGCGCAGGTGACGCCCGACGACCTCAAGGCCTGGGTCGCCGCCAATGGCGAGATCCCGGAAAACGCCTGCGTCGCCATGCTTTCGGGCTGGGCCGCGCATATGGGCACGGAAAAGTTCCGCAATGCCGATGGCGGCGGCAAACTGCACTTCCCCGGCTTCCATGTCGAAGCGGCGAAATACCTGCTCGAAGAGAGCAAGGCCGCCGGCATCGCCGTCGACACGCTTTCGCTAGACCATGGCCCCTCGCCGGATTTCGCCACGCATTATGCCTGGCTGCCCGAGGGCCGCTGGGGGCTGGAGGCCGCCGCCAACCTCGACAAGCTGCCGGTGAAGGGCGCGACGCTCATTCTCGGCGCGCCGAAGCATCGCGGCGGCACCGGCGGCCCGGCGCGCGTCTTCGCCCTTGCTTGATCCATACTCTTCAAATCCGGCGGCGCAGGGCCGCCGGCAGCACCATGCAGGAGAGCCCATGAGCACCGTTACGCCGCCGAAGAACCCGGAAGCCGACCCGCGCGTCAAAGCCGTGTTCGACGATATCCGCGCCACGCGCAAATCCGATTTCATCAACAATATGTGGCTGTGGCTCGCCTTCGACCCGGGCCTGCTGGAGCAGACCTGGGGCGACGTCAAGGCGGTGATGGCAACGCCTTCTGCGCTCGATCCGCTGGTGAAAGAGATGCTCTATATCGCCGTGTCCGTCACCAATGGCTGCGGCTACTGCGCCCATTCCCATACGGCCGCGGCAAGGGCGAAGGGCCTGAGCGATGCCGAGCACGCGGACCTCTTGCGGGTGATCTCGCTCGCCGCCCGCACCAACCAGCTTGCCACAGCGCTGCAGGTCCCGGTCGATACCGTCTTTGATAAGACGGCGGGATAAAGCATGTCGCGCAAAAGTGCGCAGCGGTTTTGCGATACGACATGCGACAAATCAAAACGTGCGACCAAGAATAAGCGGTCTCGAAATCGCCTGTCTTTCCACAGGCTTGGTGCGGCTGGCGCAGAAAACGGAATAAAAGAAGAACATCCTTTCTGGCCTTTCCCCACCGAATCACTACATTGAGCCGCATGATGAGTGGTTTCGACGACATTCCTTTCTTCGACGAGGAGCCGGCGCCGCGCAAGCAGCCGCCAGCCCCCGGAGGTATCCCCGCCGCCGGCGGTATTGCCGCGCGCGCCATGGCGGCGCGCGATCGCGCCCAGCCGCGCCCGGATTATCTCTCCGGCCTCAACCCGGAACAGGCCGAGGCGGTCGAAACGCTTGACGGTCCCGTGCTTGTGCTTGCCGGCGCCGGCACCGGCAAGACCCGCGTGCTGACGACCCGCATCGCCCACATCCTTTCGACCAACCGCGCCTTCCCTTCGCAAATCCTTGCGGTGACCTTCACCAACAAGGCGGCGCGCGAGATGAAGGAGCGCATCGGCGTGCTCGTCGGCCATGCGGTCGAAGGCATGCCCTGGCTCGGCACCTTCCACTCGATCGGCGTCAAGCTGCTCCGTCGCCATGCCGAGCTCGTCGGCCTGCGCTCCGATTTCACCATTCTCGACACCGATGACGTGGTGCGGCTGATCAAGCAGCTCATCCAGGCCGAAGGCATCGACGACAAGCGCTGGCCGGCCAAGCAGTTCGCCGGCATGATCGACGGCTGGAAGAACAAGGGCCTCGATCCCGCCCAGATCCCCGAGGGCGACGCCCGCGCCTTTGCCAATGGCAAGGGCCGCGAACTCTACGCCGCCTATCAGAACCGGCTCTTGACGCTGAACGCCTGCGACTTCGGCGACCTGCTCCTGCACCCGATCCGCATCTTCCGTAACCATGCGGACGTGCTGAAGGATTATCACGACAAGTTCCGCTACATCCTCGTAGACGAGTACCAGGATACCAACACGGCGCAGTACATGTGGCTACGGCTCTTGGCCCAGCGGCCCCGGCAATCAAACACCGCGAATCCGGGTGCAGCCCGGCAAGGCCAAGCGGCCGCCGCGCCTGATGGCGCGCGCCCGCGGAGCGAGCCGCGCAGCGGCGACAGCGTGAGCGCGAACAAACAGCAGCAGATCAACATCTGCTGCGTCGGCGACGACGACCAGTCGATCTATGGTTGGCGCGGCGCGGAAGTGGACAACATCCTGCGCTTCGAGAAGGATTTCCCGGGCGCCAAGGTCATCAAGCTCGAGCGCAACTATCGCTCGACCGAGCACATCCTCGGTGCCGCCGGCCACCTGATCGCCCACAATGAGGGCCGTCTCGGCAAGACGCTCTTTACCGACCGCACCGATCCGGATGATGAGAAGGTGCAGGTGCACGCCGCCTGGGATTCCGAAGAGGAGGCCCGCGCCGTCGGCGAGGAAATCGAACAGCTGCAGCGCAAGAGCCACAAGCTCAACGACATGGCGATCCTGGTGCGCGCATCGTTCCAGATGCGCGAGTTCGAAGACCGCTTCGTCACGCTTGGCCTCAACTACCGCGTCATCGGCGGCCCGCGCTTCTACGAGCGCCTCGAAATCCGCGATGCGATGGCCTATTTCCGCCTCGTCTGCCAGCCGGCCGACGACCTCGCCTTCGAGCGCATCGTCAACACGCCGAAGCGTGGCCTCGGTGACACCACCGTGCGCACCCTGCACGACTATGCCCGCGCTCGCGATATCCCGATGCTGGCTGCCGCCAGTGACATCATCGAGACCGACGAGTTGAAGCCGAGGGCGCGGAAAGCCCTCTTCGACGTCGTCACCGATTTCCGCCGCTGGCAGAGCCTGCTGGAAACCACCGTGCACACCGAGCTTGCCGAGCAGATCCTCGACGAGAGCGGCTATACCGCCATGTGGCAGAACGACAAGTCGGCCGAGGCCCCCGGACGGCTGGAAAACCTCAAGGAACTCATCCGCTCGATGGAAGCCTTCGAGAGCCTGCGCGGCTTCCTCGAACACGTCGCCCTCGTCATGGATGCCGAGCAGAACGAAAACCTCGACGCCGTGTCGATCATGACGCTGCACTCGGCCAAGGGGCTGGAGTTCGACACCGTTTTCCTGCCCGGCTGGGAGGAAGGCCTTTTCCCGCACCAGCGCGCGCTCGACGAAGGCGGCCGCTCCGGCCTGGAAGAAGAACGGCGCCTTGCCTATGTCGGCATCACCCGCGCCAAGCACCGCTGCCACATCTGGTTCGTCTCCAACCGTCGCATCCACGGCCTTTGGCAATCGACGCTGCCCTCGCGCTTCCTCGAAGAGCTGCCGCTCGCCCATGTCGACGTGGCCGAGAGCGAGCAATCCTATGGCGGCTATGGCCGCGGCGGTTACGGCCAGTCACGCTTCGACAAGGCCGATCCCTTCCAGAACACCTATTCGACACCGGGCTGGAAGCGCGCCCAGCAGCACCGTTCCGACGCCACCCGCGACAACTGGGGCACCCGCTCCGGCCACGCGGTCGAACGCATCGGCTACGGCGAAAGCGGCCCGCGCGGCCGCACGATCGACGGCGAGCTGGTGGCAAAATCGACAGCCACGGAACCCTCGCGCTTCTCGGTCGGCGACCGCGTCTTCCACATCAAGTTCGGCAACGGCAACATCGCCGCGATCGAAGGCAACAAGCTCACCATCGACTTCGACCGCGCCGGCCAGAAGCGCGTGCTGGATGGGTTTGTCGAGAAGGTGTGAGGAGGTCAGAGCCCTCCTCGCGTGCATTCCCCAGTGACCGCGCAACCGTCGATCTCATGGCGTCGACCGGCGAAGTGCACTAATAATTGCAGGCACAATTCTCGCGTTTGAACGAAACCTTGTACCGATCTCCCTCGACGCGAAGTGGATGGAGACATGTCCTGGACGAGCGCTGTTCGCGGCCTGCTGGAGGTAGGCGCTTCAAATGCTGCCGAGGATGACCGCGAAGGCATTCTCGTTGCGAATGTCGCGGCGTGCGTGATCGTCGTCACCACCACGGGCTTTGCTCTCATCTACGCACTCCACGGCGAACCAAGTCTGGTCCCGCTCGTCTATGCCAATCTCGCTCTGGCGGCGGCCGCCGCGCTGACGCCCCTCTTTCATCGGTTCGGGCGCGTGGCATCAGGGCTTTGGGAATTCGGGATCTGCGTCGTGATCCTCGTGTGGATCGCCTCCTATGTCGGCAGAGACTCCGGCGTGCTTTTGACGCTGCTCGGCGCAACGCCGGTCGCCTTCGCGATCCTTGGGTTCCAGAACGTCGCCCTGGTGGCGGTCTTGAGCGCCACGGCCACGATCACGGTCATCGCGGCATCCATCGCGTTCCCGGAGGCGCGGTCAGGCGTCTATGACGCCAGCGGCTTCCTGCAGCTCATCTATTCCTCGTCGATCGTCACCCTCACCCTCATGTGCTTCGCCACGATCTACTATGCCTTCCACCTGGCGAGAGAAGCACAAGGGCGGCTGGCCCGCCTCATGGCGTCGATCATGCCGGACGAGATCGTGGCGCGCCTGCTTAGGAATGAGCGGGAAACGATCATCGACGAATTCGAGCACGCGACCGTAGTCCTGACCGACATCGTCCAGTTCGTGAGCCTGTCAAACAGCCTGGGACCGGAAAGGACCGTGAGCCTGCTCAACGAACTCTTCAGCGAATTCGATCGGCTGGCGGCGGCGGTCGGTGTTGAGAAGATCAAGGCCATTGGCGATGCCTATCTTGCCGTGGCCGGCGTGCCCGCCCGACACCCTGCCCCCGAGAAGGCGGCCGCCGCGTTCGGCTTCGGCGCCATCGCCGCTGCCCGCGAGATCGGCGAACGCTACGATGTCGTGCTGAGGCTTCGCGCCGGCATGGCGTCGGGATCGGTAACGGCCGGCGTGCTTGGGCGAACGAAATACGCCTACGACGTCTGGGGGGCGCCGGTGAACCTTGCCGCGCGCCTGGAAGCGATCGGCAAGCCCGGTTGCATCACGACGACCGCGGAGATCAGGCGGCGCCTGAACGAGCACTTCCAATTCGAATGCTCGGGCCATGAAGACATCAAGGGCTTCGGCTTGACCGAAATCTGGACCATGCAGTTGCCGAGCGCCGGTACAAACGAAGTCGGCAACCTCGCAAAGGCGGATATGTGAGGTGCCGCACACCGCTTTGCCGCGCCGTGCGCAGCAGTTTTGCGATAACGTCGTGCGAAAAGATCGCGACGCGCCGTAAGCGCCTCAAACCATCTTGCGATAGACGATAAATCCCGACTTCTCCGCCACCTTGTCGTAGAGCGCCATCGCCGTCTCGTTGGTCTCGTGCGTCTGCCAATAGACCCGTGGCGAGCCGGCCGCCCGCGCCGCCTCGTAGACGCCCTCGATCAGTGCCCGCCCGACGCCCTTTCCGCGTGCCTGCGTGTTGGTGAAGAGGTCCTGCAGATAACAATTCGGCTGGATCGCCGTCGTGCTGCGGTGAAAGAGGTAATGGGTGAGCCCAATCAGCCGCCCCTCGCTCTCGGCCACCAGCGCATGAACAGGCTCATAGGCATCGAAGAAGCGCGACCAGGTCATGGCAGTGATCGCGGGGTCGAGCGCGTTTCGCCGGATCGGCCGTAAAAGGCGTTGTAGCCATCCCAGAGCGGCAGCCATTGCTCATAGTCAGCTCTGGTTATCGGGCGGATGCGGAGGTTTTCGGTCATTGCCGGTTCCGTAGTGGGTTGAATAGAACAGGCGGCGGCAGCGGCACTGCCGCCCTACCCTCTGGTCATCGCCCCATGGTCATCGCCGCCGTGATCGCCTGAACGTCGGTCATGATCGCATCGCCCATGAAGACGATGTTTTCCATCGAGCGTTCGCCGGCCTCATGATGCCCTGCACCGCAAGCGTCGCGCACCACCACCGGCACGAGACCAAGGTCGGTGGCGTGGCGCACGGTCGGGTCGATGCCGATTTCGGTGGCGATGCCGCAAATCGCAAAGGAGGTGAGCCCGAGATCACGCAGGATCATGGCAAGCGGCGTGCCCTCGAAGGCGGAGAACGTGATCTTGTCGAGGATCGCCTCGTCCTCGCGGGGCGCAAGCTCCGGCACGAGCTCGAAGCCCGGCGTGCCGCGCAGGAACCAGGGATGCACCGCATCCGGATCGTCCGTCCGCTGCCACGCCATCGCCTGGCGCATCTGGAAGGCGCCCATCAGCGGCTTCGGCATTGAGAGGTGCCGAAGGAAGATCACCGGAAAGCCGCCTGCCCGCGCTGCATCCAGCACCTTCAGCACCTGGCCGGTAATCTCGGCGCCATTCTTCATCTGCCTGGTGATACCCACCTGCATGTCGTAGACGACCAGCGCCATGCGCTCCGGACGACAGAAATCCTCGAGCGTCTTTCCAATTTCCAGCTTCGCGGCCATAATCTCTCCTCGGGGTCGCCTCCTCCGGCGCCCACTCCGCCAACATCACGCGCCGGGAATGTGGCGCGTGAGGCCTGCCGTTGCAATACGGGTGAGCGCGCTTCATGCAACTATTCGGACGGGTTTCGGCGTTCACGGCAACCGAGGCGCCAGCGTCGACGCATTCAACTCTCGTCTTCCCGCCGTGCCTTCTTCATCAACGCGATCACTTCCTCATCGCTCGTCTGCTCGAAGTCGCGGTAGTGCAGGCCGACGGCGCGGAAGGCAAAGGGGGTGGCGAGGCAGATGACGAGGTCGACGGAGCTGCGCAGCTCGGCGATTTCGCTTTTCGGCGCCACCGGAACCGCAAGGATCAGGCGGCGTGGGCTTGCCCGCCGCAACGCCCTGATCGCCGCGCGCACGGTCCCGCCGGTGGCAATTCCGTCGTCGACGAGGATCACGTCGCGATCCCTGGGTGAGATTGGCGTGCGATCGCCGAAGTAAAGGATACGGCGCCGCAGGATTTCGGCATGCTGGCGTTGGGTTTCCGCCTCCAGATAGCCCTTTGCCGGACGCACTAGCCGGATCGCCTGGCGGTTGAGAACCAGTTCAGGCTCCTCGCCGTCGACCAGCGCGCCGAGCCCGAATTCCGCGTGCCCCGGCGCGCCGATCTTGCGGACGATCAAGATGTCGAGCGGCGCGCCGATGCGAACCGCGATCTCATAGGCAACCGGCACGCCGCCGCGCGGCAGCGCCACCAGCAGCGGATCGATCAGCGTCTCGCCCGCGATCGTCTCAGCGAGCTGCCGTCCGGCATCCGCCCTGTCTTCGAAGAGCCATGTTCCCGTAAACACCTCATCTCTCCCAGGTTTCCACCGCCGCCGCGGGTCGGATCCCCGTCCAGTGGACGAGGAGGAACTTGGCCCGCAGACGCGAAATGAGGAAAACCCGCTCGGGTTCCCCCGCGTCCGGCGTTTGCTGTCAGGCCCGGTTTCCAGGTCGTCTCGCGCGGTCCTCGCATCGGCCAAAGGACATCCACGGGTCTCTTATCCTGGCGCGCCTGAAGGCCGGGACAATCCACCATCTATCGGTTGCCGGGGTGCGCATGTGAACAACCGTGCCAATCCCGACCAATCGGTAAAATTGCAACGGATTCCACCGGGTTTCGTTAAGGCGCCCTCGCTACCAATTGGCCTTGCATATCTGGCTGAGACGCAAGCCGCCTTTGTTGACTTTAGCACGACAGGCCGTTTCGAAATGAGCTTTCTCCCTGCCATATCGATCATTGCCCTCCTGGCGATGCTCCCGGTCCTGATTTCGCTGCGGGCCTCGATGATCGAGGGCGGCACGGACTTCGCCGCGGCCTGTGCGGTGGCCAGTGCCGCGACCCTGTTCATGATGCTCTCCGCGTTTCCGACGCTGCAGCCTCTGTCCCTGATCGGCTTCGTGTTCCTGGCCGGCGCCTGCCTGCTCGTGCTCTGCGGCTTTCACCACGCACTCGGCGTTCAGAGACGCACCTCGACGTCCCTCGTCGCGGCCGCGTCGATGGCGTTCGTCGCGCTGTTGATCGCCGCATTCGGTGCCATGAGCACCACCTTGCATGCGCTCTCCGTCATCGGCATTGCCGCCGCCTTCGTGCTGATCATCGCCGTCTGTTCGCAGCACCGGCGCCAGGCGCCCGGGCCGATAGAGCGGCTCTGCGTCATCGCCTGCGTGGCAACCGGCTGCTCGACGCTGCTCGCGGTCACCGTGTTTTCGCCCGCCGTCCACGCGACCGCATCGGTTTCGCCTGCACCCGTCAGCTGGGATTTCGCCTGCGCCGTCATGCGTTACTTCTACCTGCCTGCACTGTTCCTGGGCGTGATCCTGATGATCCAGAACCGGGTAATCACCGAGCTCAAGACCACGATCGCCCGCGACGAGCTGACGGGCGCTCTGTCACGGCGTGCCCTGCTCGATCTCGGCCAGCGCGCCCTCACCACCAGTCTCGCGCGGCAACAGCCGGTATCCTTCCTGCTGCTCGATCTCGATTATTTCAAGCAGATCAACGATCGCTATGGCCATGCGGTTGGCGATGCCGCCCTCGGCCATTTTGCCGGCACCGTCGCCACCTGTCTCACCGGCCGCGGCACGCTGGGGCGCATCGGCGGCGAAGAGTTCGGCATCGTCCTGCCCAATTGCACGGAAGATGCCGCCTTTACGCTTGCCGAGGAGATCGGCCGCGTGGTGCGCGACACGCCGATCGGCCGCTTCGATCGGCCGATCCGGCTGACGGTGAGCATCGGTCTTGCCGAGGCTGTGCCGGGCGACACGATCAGTGACATCATGATCCGCGCCGACATGGCGCTCTATGACGCCAAGGCCGACGGGCGCGACCGCTGCACGATTGCCGGCCGCTTCCAGCCGGACGCGAGCGCGCGGGCGCTGGCGGCCGCAGCCGCACAGATGCGTGCCGCCGATAGCCGAAGCTTCGAGCCGCGGCTGCTGCGCGATACCGGCTGACTGACCCCCGCGGCTTGTAATGCCGCTTCCCGAACCTATGTGAGCTTGGCCAATGCATGTCTCCTTGGACCGCAACCGATTCGCGGACGAAACATGCAGCCATCGAAACGCTACGGCGACCTCTCACGCGTCTCAGTGACGCGCGTCGCTGCAGGAGGACATCCATGTTGCGTGCTGTTCGCGCTCTCTTCGTTGCCGGTCTCGCCGCCTTTACGGTAACCGCCCTGCCCGCCCGCGCCGAAACGGTCGGCGAGGTCGGCGTCGACTGGCTCGGAAACGATATCATGATCGATGCCGTCACCGACCCGAAGATCAAGGGCGTCACCTGCCACGTCACCTATTTCGACCGCAGCGTCATCGACAGGCTGAAGAACGGCAACTGGTTCGAGGACCCATCGAACAACTCGATCGCCTGCCGGCAGACCGGCCCGATCGAAATCGGCGACATCGAGCTATCGAAGGAAGGCGAGGAAGTGTTTCGCTCAGGGCTTTCGCTTGTCTGGAAGAACCTGCTGGTCACAAGGATTTACGACCGGAAGAACGATACGCTGATCTATCTCGCGCATTCGCGTGAATTGACCGACGGCTCGGCCAAGATGTCGATCAGCACCATTCCGCTCTACGGCCAGACGGTGACCTGGCAAAACGGAAAGCCGCAGTAAGGGTCCCCTGCCGCCTGCGTCAGCCTGCAAGGATATCCGTCTCAAGAGTGCGAAGCGCCCGCCCCTTCACGGGCGCTCGCGAAACCTCATCAGGGCGGAACAGGGCGAAGTGTCTGGGAGCACCCCATTCCACTTCCGCTGCCCTAGTAGGAGTTCGGCGGGACGATGCCCTGATAATATTCGCCGTCACCGCCCTGATAGCCGCCGAAAGGCTGACGATCGCGATAGACGGGGGTCGGTGTGGAGGTTCTGTTGATGCTGCCCGTCGACATCGTGTCAACCGTGGCAGAGGGCCGCTTCATCAGCGGCATGGCCTTTTGCGTGTTCCGCGTTCCGGGAGGATTGTTGGCGTCGATGCCCTGATAGTAACTATCAGCCAGAGCCGGGCCAGCCATCAACATCGTTACGGAGAGCGCGGCTACAAGTTTCCTTACAGAGATTGTCATGAGTCCAACTCCTGTTGTCGGGACCGAGCACCCGGCCTCCGTTCGGGCACCCAGCAACAACGGTAAGTTAGTACAAGTATTCCAGCTCGCCACATGACGATTTGTCACAATGGTATCGCCCAAGCGTGAAGATCATTGCCGAAGTTTAATTTGACCGGCGCGATCCACTACCTGCCGAAACGAAAAACACCCCGGCGGAGATCCCGCCGGGGTGCCCGTCAACTCTGCCAGGTGTCGAACTCAGGCGGCCTGGGCCAGCTCGTCGGCAATGACCGTGTCGAGGTTGAGGAAGCAGACCATCGTCTTTTCGAGAGCGACGATGCCGCGGCAGAAGGCACGCTGCGCTTCCGGAATGATCTCCGGCGCGGGCTGCAGGGCTTCGCTCTTGATCGTCATCATGTCGGAGACCTGCTCGACCAGCAGGCCGACGAGCTTGCCGGCGATGTCGGTGACGATGATCGCCGAGCGTTCCGACGGCTCCGTCATTTTCATGCCGAGGCGGGCGGCCATGTCGATCACCGGGATCACCGCGCCGCGCAGGTTGATGAGGCCGAGCACGTAAGGCGGCGTGTGCGGCATCGGCGTCACCGGCGCCCAGCCGCGGATTTCGCGGATCGCCATGATATCGATGCAGAATTCCTGGTCGCCGAGATGGAACGACACGATTTCGAGATAGGCACCGGACTGCTTGAGTGCGTTGGTCATGATCAGAATTCTTCCCAGTTTTCACCGGAAGCCGTCGTCGACGGCACAGAGCCCGGTTTGTTGCCGAATGCGCCCGCCAGCTTGCCCATCAGGGCCTTTGCGGGAGATGGAGTTGGAAACGAGGCCATTTTGGCGGTGCCGATCTTGCGCAGCGGCACCGGTTCGCCGGTGCCCTTGGCGGCCGGCCGTTGAACGGCAGAAGCCGAAGGGGCTTTCGTCTGCACCGAAGCAATTGCCGCCCTTGCCGGCGGCGCCACCGGGGCCGGCGCCAAGGTGGGCATGGCGCGCTGCATCGTGTGGCCTTCGCGGAACTGGCCGACGAGGCCGGTCAGACGCTCGGCGTCCTGCGCCAGCGTGTGGCTCGACGCGTTGGTCTGCTCGACCATCGCGGCATTCTGCTGCGTCATCTGGTCGAGCTGGCCGACGGCGGTGCTGATCTCGTTGAGGCCGATCGACTGTTCGCGCGCAGCCATGACGATCGAGGTCATGTGTTCGTTGATGCGTGCGACATCGGCACCGATCCGGCCGAGCGCTTCGCCCGTCGCCTGGACGAGCTTGACGCCGCTGCCGACCTCGTTGCCGGAGCGGCTGACCAGCGCCTTGATATCCTTGGCGGCACCGGCGGCGCGCTGCGCCAGTTCGCGCACTTCCTGCGCCACGACCGCAAAGCCCTTGCCGGCCTCACCGGCGCGGGCCGCCTCAACGCCGGCATTCAGCGCCAGAAGGTTGGTCTGGAAGGCAATCTCGTCGATGACGTTGATGATCTTGCCGATCTCGTTCGAGGCGCTTTCGATCCGCGCCATGGCGGCGATCGCCTCACCGACGATGCGGCCGGATTCCTCCGCATTGGTGCGCGTCTCGCCGACCATGCGGCTTGCCTCTTCGGCGCGCTGGGTCGCGGTGCGGACCGTGACGGTGATTTCGTCGAGGGCAGCCGACGTCTGTTCCAGCGAGGCCGCCTGTCGTTCGGTGCGGCGCGCGAGATCGTCGGCGGCCGTGCGCATCTGGCGACCGTTCGATTCGATCGAGAGCGCATTCTCCTTGACGCTCGAAAGCACCACGCGCAGCCGCTCGACCGTCTGGTTGAAGTTCTGGCGGAGCTGATCGAGATTGCCGTCGAAGGGCCGCTCGATCGCCACGGCAAGATCGCCATCGGCAAGCTGGGTCAGGGCACGGCCGAGATTGTCGATCGCCGCCTGGATACGGCGCACCGCTTCCTCGCGCTCGCTCTGCTGATCTTCGCGTTCCTTCTCGATTTCCCGCCGGCTGAGTGCGGCGCTCTGTTCGAGCGATTGCTTCTCGATGGCCGAAAGACGGAAGAGATCGACCGAGCGCGCCATCGCGCCGATTTCGTCGCCGCGGTCGAGCGCCTCGATCTTGGTTGAAAGATCGCCGTTCTGGATCCGCTGCATGCCGTTGCGCAGGCCGAGGATGCCGGCGCGGAGCGTGCTGCCGTGGAACCAGAGCAGATAAAGCAGCGTCGCCATCGCCAGCAGCCCAGCCGCCACCTGAAGCTGGAACGCCTGGTCGGACACAGTGCGCGCCTCGGCAACGCGCGTCTGCACCAACTCGGTCGCCGCTTCGGAAAGTCCGGTCAAAGCCGTGGCGACCCGTTCGCCGGCGCCGTCGATCGCATCGTCGATCTTGCCGAAGTCGTCGGCCGAAGCCTTGCCTTCGATCAGCGTCTTCAGGTCGGTGCCGATCGCCTTGCGCAGTTCCGCGACATCGGCGTCGAAGGTCGAAAGCACCTCGCTCCGGCCCAAGAGCTTGGCAAGCGCCTGGATCTCAACGGACTTCGTTTCGAGCAGCTTCAGGATCTCGGCAATGCTGGCGGCGCGCGCCGGCTGGATCGCGCCCTCTTCTCTGTCGATGATGCTATCCATCGCGTTGAGCACGAGATTGGTCGTCGCCAGATGGACCTCATCGACGGTCGTCAGCCCGTTCTGCGCCGCGACAGCGCCCTGCAAGGCGTTATTGGCTTGGCCGCCCTGGTACCAGCCCACCCCGAGCACGGAGCCGAAGCCGACAAAAGCGGCGCCGGCAAGCGTCGCCAGCCGCTGGCTCACGGAAAGATTGCGTTTCAGGGAAGGAGATGTGGCAGTCATAGGGAGTCCATGGTCACGGATCCGCGTGAAGCGGAGTCCTCCTACGATCGATACGGAAAACCGGGGCCGATAAAGCTGGCTGACCTCATGTCATATCGGAGCACGAACACTCCGACCGCGTGGAAAAACAGTGTCAAACAGACCTTAAGCATTCGCTAAGGCGGTCGCCCAATCCCCAGCGAAATCGGCTATTTCAATGTTTGCGCATATGCGCTGCAAGCTCTGGTTTCCCGGCATTTGCGGGCACAATCGAATGGAACCTCAGGCGCGGTTTTCCACCGTTTCCTGCACCGACCGGAACGCGCCTCCGGCCGCACCCGGCAAATCGCCCGGCTTCCCCTTGCCGCGCGAGCTGTTATGATGACGCCATGAACACGAAGACCCAGCGCTCGATCCGCCTTCCCCTTGCCGCAAGCCTTGCGGCTGCGATTGCGGTTGTGCTCCTGCTCGCCTTCCGCGGCTGGATCGAAAATGGCGCCGATATCTTCCTGGCGCTCGCCCAATCCGGCCTTTCCTGGTGCTTCTAGGACGGCCCGACAGCTTCGAGGCCCGCCTCCGCCCCTCACCCTAACCCTCTCCCCGCTTGCGGGGAGAGGGGACGGGAGCATCAGCGGCGCAACCGCACGGTTCTTCGCCTCGAATGTTAGTGCAGCGATTGGAACGAGACGGTCCGGCGAGGTTCCTTCGCCCCGCCTGCGGGGAGAAGGTGGCCGGCAGGCCGGATGAGGGGCTGAGAGCACCTCCGCGGCCACAACCTGCGGCAATTGTCCCATTTGCGCGGCCCCGGTGAAGGCGGTATCAAGGGCCTATCAACCGGACATGGCCGTCTTCGGCCCCAACAAAATCGGTAGCACGCATGAAAACCATCCGCATCGTCCTCTGGGCCGCCGTCGTCGTCATGGCGGGCATCTTGGGGTGGCTGACCTATGAAATGACCCAGTCGAAGCAGGAGGCCGCCACCGGCCCCTTCGGCGTTCCCTTCACGCTGGTCTCGCAGGACGGCAAGGAGATTACCGAGAAGGCGTTTACCGGCAAGCCGACCGCGCTTTTCTTCGGCTTCACCCATTGCCCGGAAGTCTGCCCGACGACGCTGTTCGAACTGAACGGCTGGCTGGAAAAGGTCGACCCGGAAGGCAACAAGCTGCAGGCCTATTTCATCACCGTCGATCCCGAGCGCGACACGCCCGAAATCCTCGGCCAGTACGTCTCCAACGTTTCCAAGCGCATCACCGGCATTTCCGGCCCGGCCGACAAGGTGATGGAGATGGTCAAGGGTTTCCGCGTCTACGCCAAGAAGGTGCCGGTCGACGCTGCCCAGCCCAACGGCGACTACACGATGGACCACACGGCCTCCGTGTTCCTGCTCGACGCCAACGGCCATTTCTCCGGCACCATCGCCTATGAGGAAAACCCGGAAACAGCGGTCAAGAAGCTGGAAAATCTGACCAAGGGCTAACACGCGCCCTTGACCGATCGATTGCAAGCGCCGGCCCTGCCCGGCGCTTTGCGTTTGCGGGGCAATCGTGATAGCGCACAGCGCACGATTGCCGACGCTTAGCGCACCCCTCAACGGTTTGATGCGGGCGGCGGATTTCCCAGCCGAAGGACAGGGCCTTGAGCGAGATCAGACTTTTCGTCACCACCACCGAGAAGCAGGCGGAAGCCGTGCTCGACCGCCTGAGCGAAGTCTTCGGCGAAGAGGACTTTGCCATCGGCACGACGGAGGTCGATGAAAAGCGCGACGTCTGGGAAGCCTCGATCTACATGATGGCAGTCGACGAGGAGAGCGTGAACGAACGCCTCACTGACGCACTGGCCGAAGACTTCGCCCATCTCCCGATCGAGCGCGAAGTGCTGCCGGATATCGACTGGATCGCCAAGTCGCTCGAGGGGCTGGCGCCCGTGCGCGCCGGCCGCTTCGTCGTGCACGGCTCGCATGACCGCGACAAGGTGAAGACCGGCGAGATCGCCATCGAGATCGATGCCGGCCAGGCCTTCGGCACCGGCCATCACGGCACCACCGCCGGCTGCCTCGAAGTGATCGCCACGGTTGCCCGCACCCGCACCGTGCGCAACGTGCTCGACCTTGGTACCGGCAGCGGCGTGCTCGCAATCGCCGCCTGGAAGCTCATGCACGTGCCGGTGCTTGCCACCGACATCGACCCGATCGCCACCCGCGTCGCGGAAGAAAACGCCCGGGTCAACGGCGTCGTCACCGGCATGACCTTTGCCACGGCCCCCGGCTTCCACTCGACCGCCTTCAGCACCAACGGCCCGTTCGATCTGATCATCGCCAACATCCTCGCGCGCCCGCTGATGAAGATGGCGCCGCAGCTCGTCGCCAATCTCGCCCCCGGCGGCTCGGTGATCCTGTCCGGCATTCTCGCCGAACAGCGCTGGAAGGTGCTTGCCCATTACAACGGCCAGCACCTGCGCCACGTGCGCACCATCTGGCGGAACGGCTGGGTGACGATTCATTTGGAGAAGTGAGGCGTAGGCGCGGACGCTTGAAGCTGCCCCTCATCCGCCTGCCGGAACCTTCTCCCCGCATGCGGGGCGAAGGGACCTGCCGCACCGCTTCATCCACCGGTTAACTTCCGACTCGTTGCGGCTGCTTTCAGCCGCGCCCCGACAGGCAGCGAAAGCCCCAGCGCATGACGGCCGCTATCGGGCACGTCCCCTCGCCCCGCCTGCGGGGAGAGGGTTAGGGTGAGGGGCAAATGCGGATTGCCGCGCCGGCTGTTGGCCGCAGCGCCTATGCAAGAAGCTTCACGAGAAATGCCGCGAGCATCGGCGTGACAGCGACAGAAGCAAGCCAGGAAAAAACGAAAAGGCCGCCTCGTCTATCATGACGGGCGGCCTTTCGAAACAAAGGCGATGCCAGGGGCATCGCCTGCTGGTTGGCTTGTGGCCAACCATGCCCGCGAGCCTGAGGAGGAGGAGTGCTCGAGCGGGCGTCTACCGTTCCGAAGCTGGCCACCCTTGAGGGAGGAGGAGAACAGAATGACCAACTATTCTCGGAACCGCAGTCTTTTGAACCACCGGATGTTCGTCCGTGTTCGTTGAGGCGGCTTATAAACTATCATTCCGATAGAGAAAGGGGCTTCTTAGCATGGGTGCCATGCGCTGAGCGCATATGTATTATAAATGAGCAATTGCTCTCTCATCAAACTGCAACCAGAAGAGTCGCTGTGTGCTGGATCGCAGGATATCGCCTCTTTCCCGGCAAGGGCGATTTCCGCTAACATGGCTGCACATCTTTCCCGCGGTTTACCGCTCAATCTACCGGAATTCCCCCATGTTTCAGTCTTTTGAAGTCACCTCCACGCCGCAATTCGGCAAGGAGCGCACCGAAGCCCTGCGCGCGTCCTTCGCGGCCCTCGGCATCGACGGCTTTCTCGTGCCCCGCGCCGACGAGTTCCAGGGCGAATACGTACCCGCCTCGTCGGAGCGTCTGTCCTGGCTGACCGGCTTCACCGGCTCCGCCGGCGTTGCCCTCGTCACGCGGCGTGAAGCGGTTGTCTTCGTCGACGGACGTTACGTCACGCAGCTGAAAGAACAGGTCGACGGCAGCGTTTTCACTGGCGGCGACCTCATCGGCGAGCCGCCGCATCTCTGGCTGGAAAACCACGGAGCCAAGGGCTTCAAGCTTGGCATCGATCCCTGGCTGCACACCGGCGCGGAAGTCCGCCGGCTGGAAAAGGCGCTCGCCGTCATCAGTGGCTCGCTCGTTTTCCTCGATCACAACCCGCTCGACAAGATCTGGACGAACCGCCCCGCGGCACCGCTCGGCAAGGTCAGCATCCAGCCGATCGAGCATGCCGGCGAACTCGCCAAGGACAAGATCGCAAGAATCGCGGCGGGCCTTTCCAAGGCCGATGCCAGCGCCGTGGTCTTGACGGACCCCTCCTCCGTCGCCTGGACCTTCAACATCCGCGGCAGCGACGTGCCGCATACGCCGCATCCGCTGGCCCGCGCCATCATCCACGCCGACGGCCGCGCCGAGCTCTTCCTCGACAAGCGCAAGACTGGCATCGAGCAGGAAGCCTACCTCACCCAGATCGCCGACATTGTCGCGCCCTCGACTTTCGACGATAGCCTGGCAGCGCTCGGTGCTGCCGGCGCCGCTGTCATGATCGACCCGGACCTCGCCTCCTTCGCCATTTCCGAGCTGATCCGCTCCAAGGGCGGCAAGGTGGTCGAAGCGGTCGATCCCGCCCGCCTGCCACGTGCCCAGAAGAACAAGGCCGAGATCGACGGGTCGACCCGCGCCCACCTGCAGGACGGCGCCGCCATGGTCGAGTTCCTGGCATGGCTCGACAGCCAGCAGCCGGGAACCGTCACCGAGATCGCCGCCACCAACCAGCTGGAAGCGGCCCGCGCCACCGTCGGCGAGCGCATGCAGAACCCGCTCAAGGACATCTCCTTCGACACGATCTCCGGCGCCGGCGCGCATGCGGCGATCATGCACTACCGCGTCACCACCGCCACCGACCAGCCGATCGAAGCGGGCACCATGTTCCTGATCGATTCCGGCGCGCAATACATCAACGGCACCACCGACATCACCCGCACGGTGGCGATCGGTGCGGTTCCCGAAGAGCAGAAGCGCTTCTTCACCCTGGTGCTGAAGGGCATGATCGCGATCAGCATAGCCCGTTTCCCCAAGGGGTCGCGCGGCGTCGATCTCGACCCCTTGGCCCGCATCGCGCTCTGGAAGGCGGGCGCCGATTACGCCCACGGCACCGGCCACGGCGTCGGCTCCTATCTCTCGGTGCATGAAGGTCCGCAGCGCATCGCCCGGCTTTCCACCCAGGAGCTGCTGCCCGGCATGATCCTTTCCAACGAGCCCGGTTACTACCGCCCCGGCGCCTTCGGCATCCGCATCGAAAACCTGATTGTGGTGCAGCCGGCGACCATGGTGGAAGGCGGCGACCTGCCGATGCTCGGCTTCGACACCATCACCTACTGCCCGATCGACCGCCGCCTGGTGCTGCCGGCGCTGCTCACCGACGAGGAGCTGGATTGGCTGAACGCCTATCACGCCGAGACGCGGGAAAAGCTGATGCCGCTGCTGACCAGCGACGAGACCCGCGACTGGCTGAAGGCCGCAACGGAAGCGCTTTCACGCTGAGTCAGGCGTTCCGCCTGGGCTCCTGAATGGGAGCCCAGGCAACAGGCATTGCGCGCCCGCAGCCGCTTGTTTGCTACGAGGCTCAAGGGGCGGCAATGGGCCGGAGAACCCGGCCTCTGCACTTAGATTCCCAACAGCTTCTTCGCTTCGCCGAGCGTCGCCTCCGAGGCAGGGTGATCACCGGCCTTGTGTTGTTCCTCGCCCTTGGCACGCAACTCTTTGACCTTGGCCATGTCGGCCTCGGATAGGTTCGCAGTCGGCATCGCCGCATCGATCGCAGCCATCATGGTCGGGCATTGATTGGCTAAGGCGGTTGCCGGCGCGAGCGCCAGCAAAAGGGCAATCGAGATCCTGGTTAACATGGTCGCTCCTCCACCGCCGGGAGGCCGCGCCTTGCAGAGGCAGCGCAGATGGCGCGTGCGGCTTTGTCGTGCCTCTCCGGCAACCGAAGAATGATAATCCAGCTGCCCTTCGCCGCCAATTAAAACGGGTGTCGCGGACGGCTGACCTACATCACCACATGCCGGATCAGCATCACCACCACCCAGCCGATGACGAGCATGCGCAGGGTCGACAGGTTGAGGCCGAGCGCGATGGCGAAGGCGACGAACATGGCGATCGTCACGTCGAGCCCGCCATAGACGAAGGCCGGCGCCACCAGCGTCGTCAGGACCGCCGCCGGGACGGCGTTGAGCGCCGCTTCCAGCCGTGGCGGGATCTGCTTCATCTGGGTGATGAGGATGTAGCCGCCGACACGTGTCAGGAAGGTCGCGACCGCAGCCGCAATGATCAGGTAGATGAGGTTGAGGTGTTGCGGGTCCATGCTCAGGCCTCCTTCTCGACGCCGGTCGGTGCGGCAGCCGTCCCGCTCGGCGGCAGGCAGGCGGCAAGCACGATGCCGGCGAGCGCCCCGATGCTCACATGCCAGGGCGAGCCGACGAAATGCATGCCCGCAACCGAGGCAAGCGCCGAGACGGTGACGATCGGCAGGAACCGGTCGCGCTTACGGAAGCCCATGACCAGCCCCATGAAGTAGACCGGCAGCAGCACATCGAGGCCGATCGCCTTGGGATCACCGATCATCTGCCCGAAGATCGCCCCGACCAGCGTGTTGATGATCCAGGGAATGTAGATCACCAGGCCGAAGCCGAGATACCAGGAAAAGCTGATCGGCAGGCCGCGCTCGCCGCGCTTCTCCGTCTCGGCATATTGCGGATCGACCAGCAGGAAGAAGGCCAGGAATTTCTGCCCGAAGGTGAAGTGCCGGACATATTTGGCGATCGAGGCCGAATAGAGCACGTGGCGGAAGTTGACCGCAAAGACCGAGAGCACGACCAACCAGGGCTGGACGTGATTGCCGAAAAGCTCGATGCCGACCATCTGGCTGGCGCCGGCATAAACGGTCGCGCTCATGAACACCGCATCGGCAATGGTAAAGCCGTTGTCGACCGCAAGCGCCCCGAACAGTGCGCCGAAGGGCGACGCCGCCAGCATGATGGGAAAGCCGCCACGCACGCCTTCCCAGAATTCGTCTTTTGTCATGGAAACCTCCGCCGGCCAAGGCGATGAAAGCGCCATGCGGCCGGTGCCGGACTGATAGGCGCTTGCGCCCCCGGCAACAATTCAAATGCGCTGATACATTGATTGAATTTTATGATGCCTTGGCGAACGAGGCTTGAACAAAAGGCGCACCGATCGGGAAAACCGGTGCATCTTGTCTATCAGTTTCACGGGCCCGTGCCGGACGGGCGTCCTACTTCTTGACCTGGAACGTGTGCTCGATGCCCGGGAAGGTGCGCGCCTTCACCTCGGCCGCGTAATCCTCGGCAGCCCTAGAGATCGCCGGCGCGAGCTCGGCGAAGTGTTTGACGAAGCGCGGCTTGAAATCGTTGAAAAGGCCGAGCATGTCGTCGGAGACGAGGATCTGGCCGTCGCAGGCGGGCGATGCGCCGATGCCGATCGTCGGCGAGCGCAGTTCCGCGGTGATGTCGCGCGCCACCGGCTCGACCGTGCCCTCGATCACGATGCCAAAGGCGCCGGCATCGTCGATCGCCTTGGCGTCGCGGCGGATCTTCGCCACTTCCTTGTCGTTGCGGCCGACCGAGCGATAGCCGCCCGTCGTGTTGACGAGCTGCGGCATCAACCCGACATGGCCGAGCACCGGAATACCGCGGCTGACGAGGAACTCGACCGTCTCGGCCATCTCGGCGCCGCCTTCGAGCTTCACCGCGCTGCAGCCGGTTTCCTTCAGGATGCGCGCCGCACTGCGGAACGCCTGCTCCTTCGATTCCTGATAGGAGCCGAAGGGCATGTCGATAACGACGCAGGCGCGCTCCGAGCCACGCATGACCGCCTGGCCATGAGCGATCATCATCTCCAGCGTTACGCCAACCGTGGTGTCGAGGCCGTAAAGCACCATGCCGACGGAATCGCCGACCAGGAGGAAATCCACATGCGGATCGAGCAGCCTTGCGATCGGCGTCGTATAGGCCGTGAGGCTGACGATCGGACGCTCGCCTTTCAGCGCTTCGATGTTGGCGGGGCTGAGCCGGCGCTTGGCGGTCTGGACGCTCATGTCAGGCAACCTTTGCAAATGACGCGGATTTCAGGGCGATCACGCGGTTGTCGAGCAGCTTCGTCGTGCCGAAGCGAACGAAGAGCAAAAGCAGCACCGGCTTGTCGCCGATCGTTTCGATCGTCTCCAGCGTCTCCGGATCCCGCACCGCCACGACCTCTGGCCTGGCCAGCGGCTCGCTCGACAGAAATTCGGTGACGGCATTTTCGAGCGCCGCCACGTCGCTGACGCCCGACGCCACCAGGCGCTGCGCCTCGTCCAGCGCCTTCGGCACGATCGCCGCGGCGCGGCGCTCCTCGGCCGACAGATAGACATTGCGCGACGAACAGGCGAGCCCGTCGGCCTCGCGCACTGTCGGCACGCCGATGACGGTCACCGGCTGGGCGAGATCAGCGACCATGCGGCGGATGATCTGCAGCTGCTGGAAATCCTTCTCGCCGAAATAGGCGCGGTCCGGCTGGACGATGTTGAAGAGCTTGGTGACGACGGTGGCAACGCCGGCGAAATGGCCGGGACGAACCGAGCCCTCAAGCTCGCTGCCAAGCGTCGGCACATCGACGACGGTTTCCATCGGCCGCGGATACATGTCGGCAACACCGGGCGCAAAGAGATAGTCGACCTTGCCTTCGTCCAGCATCGCCTGATCGCGGGCGAGATCGCGCGGGTACTTGGAAAGGTCCTCATTCGCACCGAACTGCAGCGGATTGACGAAGATGCTGGCGACGACGATGTCGTTTTCCTCACGCGCGCGGCGCATCAGCTCCATATGGCCGACATGCAGGTAGCCCATGGTCGGCACGAAACCGACCGATTTGCCTGCCCGGCGATGTTCGGCAATTGCTGCACGCAGTTCGGCAATCGTGGTGAAAGTCTTCATGTCCGGACCCTCCAATCCGCGCCGGCGCCCTGCCCTTAAGGGTGCTGGCGCGCTGCCTTCGGGACTGGCGACGACCCTGCTCCGCGAAAAGGCATTTGCACAAAATTCGGCTGCAATCCTCTATCTTGTGCAGCGCAAAAAAACAATCGGATTGATGACAGGTTGATGACGCTCGGCCGCGCTTGACTTCCATCGGCAGCCCGTCACGGTTGGCCATCGACGCCACTGCAACCCACGCTGGAGAGCGACATGAAAGCCGGCTTGCGCATTCTTGGTATTGCTCTCCCGACGCTGGCCTTCGCCGGTGCGGCGGAAGCGAAGATCCCGCTCGTCAACGCCACCTGCCCCGACAAGATCGAGGTCCATGCCGATGAAGGCGGCCCGGTCTACATCAATGGCAAGGAAGCCAAGCTCAAGGTGTTCAACGAGAACTATTACGAGGCGCACGGTGCCGGCGTCACCATCTCACTCAGCATCAATCCCGACGGCTCACCCAGCGTCTCCTACACCGGCAAGGGCGGCGCCAATGGTGTGTGCACGCTGAGCTAACCGGCAACGCGCGAAGCGCTTTTTTGAGGACGCCGTCATCTGACCGCTGCGTCTTACGGCAATCGCCAGGGCGGATCGATCCGGTTCGTGCCTGCGAAATAGAGCACGATGCGATTGCCACCAGGATCGAAAAGCTCGGCTTCTCGCCACCGCCAGCTCTTGTCCTCAGGCGCACGCGCAAAGACGATGCCGGCCTCGGTCAGCCGGTTGACGGTCACATCCAGATCGTCGCATTCGAAATAGACGGTCGTGCCACCGCCGGTCGCGTTTCCCTCGTGCAGGGAAAAGGTTGCCTCCCCAACCGGGCAGAGAAACCGAACATAATGCGGCCGGGCGTCGACGATAGGCGTGAGCCCGAGGCGGCGATAGAAATCCCAGCCGGCATCGAGGTCCGGCATGGTGACAGTCACCTGGTTCAAGCGCATGCGTTCCTCCCGCCATTCGATTCCCCGATCGTGCCGGAAGCTGCAGTCAACGGAAAGCCTATCAGGCGCGCAGGCTACTGCATGTTTCCCTTAGCCGCGGTCGACGAAAGGACAAAAACATACAGAAAATCAAAGTGCTACAGCGGCCTTTGCGTGTCTGAGAAGACGCGCGGCGCTCTAGAGTACGCGCCTGATGGAAGGATATCTGTCGAGTTCGCCTACTTCCCAACGCGCTGCTGCAGATGCTGCGGATAGCGCGCGCCCTGCACCTCGACGGCGGAGAGCGCCGCCTGGATGTCGCCAAGCTCTTCGGCCGTCAGAATGACATCGGCAGCGCCGAGGTTTTCCTCGAGCCGATGCAGCTTTGTCGTGCCGGGAATGGGCGCGATCCATGGCTTTTGCGCTAGCAGCCAGGAAAGCGCGATCTGCGCTTTCGTCACACCCTTGGCCTCGGCAATCACGCCCAAGAGATCAACCAGCGCCTGATTGGCTCTGCGCGCCTCCGGCGAAAATCGCGGCACGATCGTGCGAAAATCGCTTTGGTCGAAGGTCGTGTTCTGGTTGATCGCGCCTGTCAAAAATCCCTTGCCAAGCGGACTGAAGGGCACAAAGCCGATGCCGAGCTCTTCGAGGAGCGGCAGGATTTCGGTTTCCGGCTCCCGCCACCAGAGCGAATATTCGCTCTGCAGCGCCGTCACCGGCTGAACCGCATGCGCCCGGCGGACCGAATCGGCGCCCGCCTCCGACAGGCCGAAATGGCCGACCTTGCCTTCCGCGATCAGCTTTTTCACCGTGCCTGCGACGTCCTCAATCGGCACATTGGGATCGACGCGGTGCTGGTAGAAGAGGTCGATGCGGTCGGTCCGTAAACGCTTCAATGCCGTCTCGGCGACCTCGCGGATGCGCTGCGGCCGGCTGTCCATGCCCTGGCTGACATCGCCGTTGACGAAGCCGAACTTGGTGGCGATCACCACCTCACCGCGGAACGGGGCCAGCGCCTCACCGACCAGATCCTCGTTACCGGTATAGGCTTCGGCGCTGTCGAAGAAGGTCACGCCGCGTTCGTGCGCCGCGCGGATCAGCCTGATCGCCTCACTGCGCTCCGTTGCCGGGCCATAACCGTAGCTGAGGCCCATGCAGCCAAAGCCGATGGCCGAGACTTCGAGATCGCTTTTTCCTAGCCTACGTTTCTGCATTGTCTTGCTCCTTGATCAGGCCGCGAGGTCTGGGGAAACCGAGCGGCAATTCTGGCAGGCAACGAACCGTCCGATCGCCGGACGCTCCACCCGCTTTGCATTGTGCGGCCGCACGATCAGCGCGACGACGGCAAGCGCCAGCGCCAGCAGGACCGTGCAACCGATGAGAACATTATCGACCCGATGGGCAAGCAGAGCGCTGCCATCAAGCCCATCGGCACCGAGTGCTGCGACAGCGACCAGCACGCTGAGACCGAGCGAGTTGCCGAGCTGGTGGGCGACATTGACCACACCGCCCGCCGCCCCCGCGTCACCGGGAGCGATACCGGCAATGCCGGCGACCGTCAGCGGGCTCAGAGTGAAGCCCTGGCCAAGCCCGATCAGCATCAAGGGCGGCGCCATGCCGAAGAGAAAGGACGTGTCGGCCGAGATCTGGCTGATAGAGACCATGCCGATCAGCGCGGAGATCAGGCCAAAGGCAAGCAGGCGGCGGTTGCCGAAACGTGGGCTAAGCCTTGGAACCAAGATCGCCGCAACGAAATTGACTGATGTTGCCGGAATGAAGGCAAGGCCGGAGGCAAGCGGGTCGAAGTGCCGAACACCTTGCAGATACTGGGTGAAGAAGAAAAAGAACCCGATCATCGCGGCGAGGAACAGGACACGCGCCAGATAGGCGCCGACCCTCTCGCGGTTGGCAAAGAGCCGGAGCGGCATGATCGGCTGCCGGGCGCGATGCTCGTTGACCACGAAGAGCGCAAGAAGCAGAAGACCCATGGCAAGCGCTGCGAGCGTCAGCGGATCGTACGCCCCCTCCTCCGCCGAACGGACGATGCCATAGACCAGCGCCGTCATGCCGAGCGTCGAGCTTACGGCGCCCGCAAGGTCGAATTCACCCGTGCGCCGTTCCGTTTCGCCGACGTACTTGTGCGCCGCGAGCATCAGGGCGATGCCGATCGGCAGGTTGATGAAGAAGCCGACCCGCCAGCTGAGCCAACCGGCAAGCAGACCGCCGAGCACCATGCCGAAGCTCGCGCCGATGCCGGCGACCGAACTGTAATAGGCGACCGCCCGCGTGCGTTCAGGTCCCTCGGAAAAATGCGTCTGGATCAGCGCCAACGTCGCCGGCGCCAGGATCGCCGAGCCGAAGCCTTGCACGGCGCGCGCGCCAAGCAGCCATTCCGGCGACGGTGCCAGCCCGATCACGACGGAGGCCGCTGTGAAGATGGCAAGCCCGGCAATGAACAGCCGACGCCGGCCGAGAATGTCGCCCGCCCGCGCGCCCAGCAGCAGGAAGCCGCCAAAGGCGAGCGTATAGGCGCTGTGCACCCAGGAAAGCCCGGCGTCGCTGAACTGCAGCTCGTCGCGAATCTTCGGCAGGCCGGTGATCACGATCGAGATATCGAGCACGATCATCAGGTAGCTGACGATGACGATCGCCAGCACCGCCGTCTTGCGGGCTGAAAGGTGTTTCATCGACGTGACGTCCATCGTCGTGCCTACTCCGCCTGCGCAGCGCCGTATTGCGCGTCCGTCACCTTTTCCATCCAGTCGACCGCCTTGCCGTCGAGCGTCTCCTGGATGGCGATATGGGTCAGGGCGGTCGTCGGTGCCGCCCCGTGCCAGTGCTTCTCGCCGGGCTCGAACCAGACGACATCGCCCGGCCGGATCTCCTCGATTGGCCCGCCCTCCCGCTGCACCCGGCCGCAGCCGGAAACGACGATCAGGACCTGGCCGAGCGGATGCGTATGCCAGGCCGTGCGGGCGCCGGGCTCGAAGGTGACGGCATTGCCGGCAGTGCGCGCCGGCTCGCGCACGGCAAACAACGGGTCGATGCGCACGGTGCCGCTGAACCAGTCCTCTGTCCCCCGGGCCGAAGGCTGCGAACCGCTTCTCTTGATCTCCATGAGGTCTTCTCCTTGGCGAACCGGACGACCCGCCGCCCGTTCTGTTGCTGTGCACAATCTAGCGATGGCCGCCGCCAACAATTAGATGGTATAAACGGCATGGACCTATGAGAGAGATTCATGAATGCTGCGCGAGAACATCAATGACCTGATCGCCTTCGCGGCGGTGGCGCGCGAGCGCAGCTTCACAAGGGCCGCCGCCCAGCTCGGCGTTTCGCAATCGGCGCTCAGCCACACCATGCGGGCGCTCGAAGCACGGCTTGGCGTGCGCCTGCTCACCCGCACCACGCGCAGCGTCTCCCCGACCGAGGCCGGCGAGCGGCTGCTTGCCACCCTCGTCCCGCACTTCGAGCAGTTGGAAACCGAGCTCACCGCCTTGAGCGACGTGAGGGACAAACCCGCAGGCACGGTGCGCATCACCACTGCCGAGCACGCGGCAGAGACCGTGCTCTGGCCGAAGCTCGAAAAGCTTCTGCCCGATTATCCCGATATCAAGGTCGAGATCGTCATCGACTACGGCCTCACCGATATCGTCGCCGAACGCTACGAAGCCGGTGTCCGGCTTGGCGAGCAGGTCGCCAAGGACATGATCGCCGTGCGCATCGGGCCGGACATGCGCATGGCGGTCGTCGGCGCGCCCAGCTATTTCGAAAAGCATCCGAAGCCCGTCGTCCCTCAGGACCTGACCCAGCACCGCTGCATCAACCTGAGGCTTCCGACCTACGGCGGCATCTATGCCTGGGAGTTCGAAAAGGACGGCCGCGAGCTAAAAGTCCGCGTCGACGGACAGCTCGTCTTCAGCCGGCTGGCGCACCGGCTTACCGCCTGCCTCGCCGGCTTCGGCCTTGCCTTCGTCCCGGAGGAATCGGCCCTCACCCACATCGCCGAAGGTCGCCTCATCCGCGTGCTCGAAGACTGGTGCGACCCGTTCCCCGGCTACCACCTCTATTACCCCAGCCGCCGCCAGTCCTCACCGGCCTTTGCTGTGCTGGTGGAGGCGCTGCGGTATCGGGGGTAATGGCGGCAAGACCGGCTCCTCCGCACGACCCGCAATTGCTGTTGAAAACCCGGGGTTGCGCCCCACATCTCTCCAGCTAAAAAAATGTTTGAGCCGGTGTCGGAATCGTCGATCGGCATTCGTCCTTAGTCCGTAGACACAAAATCCATTCCCAAGGAGCATTTCATGCGCATGATTTTCGTAAACCTGCCGGTCAAGGATCTGAAGGCCTCGCGCGCGTTCTTCGCTGCCCTCGGCTTCACCTTCAACGAGCAGTTCTCCGATGACACCGCCGCCTGCACGGTGATCTCGGACAATATCTTCGTCATGCTTTTGACCGAGCCGAAGTTCCGTGACTTCATCACCGGCGAGATCAGCGACGCCCGGAAGGGAACCGAAGTCATCACCGCCCTTTCGGCCGGGAGCCGCGCCGAAGTCGACGACATGCTCGCCAAGGCGCTCGCCGCTGGCGCCAAGCCCTGGAAGCCGGCGATCGACTACGGCTTCATGTACGGCATCTCCTTCCAGGACCTCGACGGCCACGTCTGGGAGTTCATGTGGATGGACCAGGAAGCGGCGCAGCAGCAGGGCTGATGGCCCAATTCAAGAGAACGTTAAGACAATCGGCCCGAGCCTTCCCAAGCCCGGGCCGATTGCTTTGTGTCGATAGCCAACCATACCCTGCTGCTAGGGGCCGAGGCGCGCCACCAACTCCGCGATGAGCGGATCGGTAAGGTCGGCAATCGGGTCATCGCTCCCGTCTTCTGCCCGGTGGTACTCCCCGGCATCGAACGCTTCATAAACGACGTAAAAAGGCTCAGGCAGCGCATTGCGGCCGGCTGTGAAGCCCGCCTGCACCGCGCGCCAGAGATCGTTCATGACGCCGTCGCAGAAGCTATAGGTCAGCGCGCCGTGATGGTATTTCCTTGCGATTTCGACAGCAGCGGCGTTGTAGAACTCCCAGTTGTCCAAAGCGCCTGCCCACCGAACCACATCATCCTGTGTGATGCGGCCTTCCGGCCCCTTGGCCAGAACGAACTCTAGGAAGTCAGACATCTCTCTGCTTTCCCCCCGAACACCAAGAAAGCCCCTACCCGCCGATCAGCGCCAGCCACTCGTCCTCGTCCATGGTCTCGACGCCGAGTTCGCGGGCCTTGTCGAGCTTGGAGCCGGCACCCGGACCCGCAACGACGATATCGGTCTTCTTCGACACGGAGCCTGCCACCTTGGCGCCGAGGCTTTCCGCCTTGGCCTTGGCCTCGTCGCGCGTCATCTTTTCGAGCGAACCGGTGAAGACCACCGTCTTGCCGGCGACCGGGCTGTCGCTTGCAACCGGTGCTTCCGCCGCCTCCGGCGTCACCTCGGACAGCAGACGCGTGACCACTTCGAGGTTACGCGGCTCCTTGTAGAACTCGACGATGGCGCGGGCGACGACCTCGCCGATGCCGTCGATGCTGTTGAGTTCGTTCCAGGCGTCGCCCGAGAAGGCCGACGCTTCGCCCATCGCCGTGCCAAAGTGCTCGTAGCTGCCATAGGAGCGCGCGAGCAGCTTCGCCGTCGTCTCGCCCACATGGCGGATGCCGAGCGCATAGATGAAGCGATGAAGTGCAATCGAGCGGCGTGTGTTGATCGCCTCATAGAGCTTGCGCACGCTGACCTTGCCGAAGCCGTCGATATTTTCGAGCTTGGTCAGCGACGTCTCCTGGCGCTTTTCCAGCGTGAAGATATCGGGCGCCGTGCGGATCATGAGCGTCGGGTCTTCGCTTTCGAAGAAGAACTCGATCTGCTTGGAGCCGAGGCCTTCGATGTCGTAGGCGTTGCGCGAGACGAAATGCTTCAAGTGCTCGACGGCCTGGGCGCGGCAGACGAAACCGCCGGTGCAGCGGCGCACCGCATCCACCTTGCCGGTCTTCTCGTTGATGTCACGCACCGCATGGCTGCCGCAGACCGGGCATGTGGTCGGGAAGCGATAGGGCTCGGCGCCTTCCTTGCGTTCGTCCATGACGACGTCGACGATCTGCGGAATGACGTCGCCGGCGCGCTGCACGATCACCATGTCGCCGATGCGGATATCGCGGCCCTCGCGGATCGGCTCGCCTGAATTGCCGAGCCCCTTGATGTAGTCCTCGTTGTGCAGCGTCGCGTTGGTGACGACGACGCCGCCGACGGTGATCGGCTCCAGCCGCGCCACCGGCGTCAGCGCACCGGTGCGGCCCACCTGGATGTCGATCGCCGTCAGCCGCGTAAACGCCTGCTCGGCCGGGAACTTGTGCGCAGTTGCCCAGCGCGGCGAACGCGAGCGGAAGCCGAGGCGGGCCTGCAGGTCGAGCCGGTCAACCTTGTAGACGACGCCGTCGATATCGTAGTCGAGATCCGGCCGCTCGCGCTCGATGTGATGGTAGTGTTCGAGCAGCGCGTCGGCCGAGATCAGCCGCTGCATCAGCGGGTTGACCGGGAAGCCCCAGGACTTGAACACCTCGACCATGCCCATCTGCGTCTCGGCCGGCATTTCCGAAATCTCGCCCCAGGCATAGGCGAAGAAGCGCAGCTTGCGGCTGGCCGTCACCTTGGCATCGAGCTGCCGCAGCGAGCCGGAAGCGGTGTTGCGCGGGTTGACGTAGAGCGGCTTGCCCTGCGCCGCCATTTCGGCGTTGAGCGCGGTAAAGTCCGATTTCGCCATGTAGATTTCGCCGCGCACCTCGACCACATCGGGCGCGCCCGCCGGCAGCGTCTGCGGGATCATGCCGATAGTGCGGATGTTGGCAGTGACGTTTTCGCCGGTCGTGCCGTCGCCGCGCGTGGCAGCCGTCACCAGACGGCGGTTCTCGTAGCGCAGCGACATCGACAGACCGTCGATCTTCGGCTCCGCCGTGAACGCGATCGAATTGTCCGGAAGCTGCCCGAGGAAGCGATAGACCGATGCGACGAAATCGCGGGCGTCTTCGTCTGAGAATGTGTTGTCGAGCGACAGCATCGGCCGGGCGTGGACGACCGGCTGGAAGGTGACGGAGGGTGCCGCCCCAACCTTCCTCGACGGGCTGTCCTCGCGGATGAGCGCCGGAAACTGCGCCTCGATCGCGTCGTTGCGCCGTTTCAGCGCGTCATAGTCCGCATCCGAAATCTCCGGCGCGTCCTGGCCGTGATAGAGCGAATCGTGACGGGCAAGCTCGGCGGCGAGAAAGGCCAGCTCCGCGGCCGCTTCCGTTTCGTTGAGATTCTCGACGGGTTTCAATTCATTGGACATGCGCGACGACTCCGGATTCGGAGTCGTTTTGTAGAGCAACCATCGCGAAAGAAAAGAGCCTGTGGCTAGCCGTTACCCGCCAGCAACCGTGCCGCTGCCGCCCTCGCCTCTTCGGTGATCGAGGCGCCGGCGAGCATGCGGGCGATTTCCTCGGTGCGCGCCTTGTCGTCCATGCGGGCGACGCGGGTTGCGATCGTCTCGGCCTTCTCGGCCGAGGGACCCTTGGAGATCAGGAGATGCGTTGCGGCCCGCGCCGCCACCTGCGGCGCGTGCGTGACGGAAAGCACCTGGACGGTGCCGGAAAGCCGCTTCAGCCGCTGGCCGATGGCATCCGCCACGGCACCACCGACACCGGTGTCGATTTCGTCGAAGACGAGCGTCGGCGCCGAGCCGCGATCAGCAAGCGCCACCTTCAGCGCCAAGAGAAAGCGCGAGAGCTCGCCGCCCGAGGCGACCTTCATGATCGGCCCCGGCCGCGTGCCGGGATTGGTCTGGACATGAAATTCGACGAGATCGATGCCGTCGGCCGTCGCCTGCGTCGCATCGCTTTGAACTTCCACCATGAAGCGTGCACGTTCGAGCTTCAGCGCTGGCAATTCGTCCATGACGGCGGCGGAGAGTGCCGACGCCGTGCGCTGCCGCTTTTCCGAGAGCGAGCGCGCCGACGCGTCGAAGGCTGCCTTGGCAACACCGACCTGGCCTTCGAGCTGCTTCAGTCTTTCCTCGCCGGCATCGAGATCGGCAAGATCGGAGATCATGCGCACGGCGAGCGCCGGAAGCTCGGCGACCGGGACGGAATATTTGCGGCTGGCACCACGAAGCGCAAACAGCCGTTCTTCCACCCGCTCCAGCTCCTTCGGGTCGAACTCGGTGTTGCGCAGCGCCCGCTCGACCGCCATCTGCGCGTCCGAGAGCTGGTTCAGCGCCCCGTCGAGAAGCTCGACGGTTTCCTCCAGCAGACCCGGCGCCTCATGGCTCTTGCGCTCGAGCCGGCGCACAAGCGAGGCGATCAGCGGAACCGGCGAACCATTGCCATTCAAGAATTCGGAGGCTTCGTTGATGTCGCCGGCGATGCGCTCGGACTTCATCATTCGCGCCCGCTTCTCGGCTAGCTCGTCCTCTTCGCCGTCGCGCGGGCTGAGCTTTTCCAGTTCCTCGACCGAAGAACGCAGGAAATCCGCCTCACGCGCGGCAGCTTCGACGCGTTCGCGATGCTTCTTCAGACCGCGCTCGGCGTCCTTCCAGGCGCGATAGAGATTGCCGACATGTTGCGCCTCGTCGGAGGTGCCGCCGAAGGCATCGAGCAAGGTGCGGTGCGCGTCGATGTCGACAAGCGCGCGATCGTCGTGCTGTCCGTGGATCTCGACGAGCGTCTGTCCGAGCTGGCGCATCAGCTGGACGCTGATCGGCTGGTCGTTGACATAGGCCTTGGTGCGGCCGTCAGCGGATTGCACGCGGCGGAAGATCAGGTCGCCATCATCGTCGATGCCGTTTTCGTGCAGCATCAGCCGCGCCGAATGACCGACGGGCACGTCGAAGACCGCTGTCACCTGCCCCTTGTCGGAGCCATGGCGCACCAGCGAGCCGTCGCCACGGCCGCCAAGGGCCAGCGACAGGCTGTCGAGCAGGATGGACTTACCGGCGCCGGTTTCACCGGTCAGCACCGAGAGCCCGGCGTCGAAAGCCAGATCAAGCCGTTCAATCAGGACGATATCGCGGATCGAAAGCTGGGCGAGCATCCGGGTTCGTATCTTCCTTGACGGGCGCTGATAAGGATCAGGCGCCGATGAGGTTCTTGGCAGCGCGCGATATCCAGGAGTTGCCGCTTTCACGCGGCTCCAGGCCGCCAGACTGCAGCAGCTTGAAGGAATCGGAGTACCACTGGCTGTCCGGATAGTTGTGGCCGAGAACGGCAGCAGCGGTCTGCGCCTCCTGGGTCACGCCCATCGCGTAATAGGCCTCGGTGAGGCGCGCCAGCGCTTCCTCCACCTGGTTGGTGTTCGGATACTGCTCGATGACGACGCGGAAGCGCGATACGGCCGCGAGATATTCCTTGCGCTCGAGATAGTAGCGACCGACCTGCATTTCCTTGCCGGCGAGTTGGTCGCGGGCAAAGCGGATCTTCGACTTGGCGTCGTCGACATATTCGGAGTCCGGATAGCGATCGACGACGGCCTGCATGGCCTCGATCGCTCTCATCGCCGGCTTCTGGTCCTGCGTCACCGCGGGGATCTGCTTGGTATAGGCCAGCCCCTGGATGTACTGCGCATAGGCCGCGTCTTCCGACTGCGGATAGAGATTGAGGTAACGACCGGTGGCGTTGATCGCCTCCTGGTACTGCCCGTTTCGGTAGGAAACGAAGGCGTTCATCACCAGCGCCTTGCGGGCATATTCCGAGAACGGATGCTGGCGGTCGAGCGCTTCGAACTTGCGCGACGCTTCCGTCGTCTTGCCGGCGTTGAGGTTGGCAAGGCCCTGATTGTAGAGCACTTCCGGCGGATCCGTCTCCGCCGTCAACTTGGTGATGTCGATATCGGGATCGTTCTGGCAGGCGGTAATCAGGGCGCTGCCGGCAATGGCCGCGACGATCACGGCGGCGACGCGCGCTGACTTTCTCAGATCAACAGAAACTGCAAGAACCATCGGATATTCCCGTTCCACGCTGCGGGCTTGGACCCCGCCAGACATGCGCTTTTAGAGCAAGTTACCTTGAGACCGCAACGTCATGATCGGTGATTCATGCAAATTTGTGGCGGCCCTATCATGAAAATGCCGGCCTTTCGGCCGGCGACTGGAGGAGATGATGACTTTTTTTGTTTATGCGGACCAGGGCGCAAAGCCCGGAACTGCAACTGCAACCATGTCGCGGGCGCGGGTGCGCTGACGCGGGGTCGCCGTTTCGACGACTTCGTAGGCCGTCGGATCGCTGAGAAGCGCCTTCAGTGCGTTGGCGTTCATCTTGTGACCGCCGCGGTAGGAACGGTAGCAGCCGATGAACGGCGCGCCGGCGAGCGAGAGATCGCCGACCGCATCGAGCGTCTTGTGACGAACGAACTCGTCCGTGTAGCGCAGGCCCTCGACGTTGATGACGGTGTTGTCGTCGGAGATGACGACCGAGTTTTCGAGCGAGGAGCCGAGCGCAAAGCCGGCAGCCCAGAGCCGCTCGACATCACGCATGAAGCCGAAGGTGCGGGCGCGCGACAGTTCGCGCTTGAAGACGGACGGCGTCATGTCGCCCTTCCAGGACTGGCGACCGATCAGCGGGCAATCGAAGTCGATCTCGACCTCGAAGCGCATGCCGTCATAGGGCGTGAACTCCGACCAGGACGCGCCCGATTCGATGCGCACCGGCTTGACGATGCGGATGTAGCGACGCTTGACCGCAAGGGCGCGAACGCCCACCTGCTCGATCGCGTCGATGAAGGGTTCGGAGCTGCCGTCCATGATCGGCATTTCGGCGCCGTGAACTTCGACCGTCAGGTTGTCGAGGCCGAGCGCATAGATCGCGGCCATCACATGTTCGATCGTGGCAATCGACGTCGCCGGCGACATGCCGAGAACGGTGCAGAGATCGGTGTTGCCGACCTGCGAGGAAACCGCCTTGTATTCGCTGATCCGGCCATTGGCGAGAACGCGCTGGAAAACGATGCCCGCATCGGCTTCCGCCGGATGGAAGGTGATCGACACTTCTACACCCGAGTGAACGCCATTTCCCTTCAGCGTTACCGGGTTTGCAATCGTCGTCTGAAACCCGAGCAATTCGATTCCCATTCTCGTCACTTTCAATACCTGTGGCCGATGGCCAAAACCTGCTGGCGGACGCAGCGAACTTCAGGGCACAAACAAGGCGCCCGAGAGTCTCGGAGCAAAATCCGATCCTCTGCGTTTCGAACAGACAGCGCTTGATCGAATCGCATGCGTCCCCAATTCCGAGTCTGAAAATAGGAGTTTGGAGGCACCATTCCAAATCACTGTTCGTTTCGCTTTGTTACGTATTTGCGACGGTCCGCAACATCGAATCAAACATCTGAAATGATGAAGAAAATGCAAAAATGCCCGGGCAGTTGCCCGGGCATTCGGCAAGGTGAAGGAACGGGCCTTCCAATCAGTTCGACTGACGGCGCAGGAACGCCGGGATTTCGAGCTGATCATCTTCTTGCGGGCGCGTCTGCTGCGAAACGCGACCGTGATCGTCAAGCTGGCCGCGACGCGGCGCATAGAGGCTCGCTTCCGGCGAGAGCGGCCGGCGCTGCTGGGAAGCAGCGGTCGGTGCGGAAGCCGTCATGTCGGCGGCCGCTGGGGTCTGTTCGCGCTCACGCAGGCCAAGCGAGCTGGTGATGCGGTTGAGGAGACCCATCGGGCCACGCTCTTCCGCGATCGGGGCTGCCGGCTGGGCGCGGCGGTCCATCTCGGCCTTCACAACTGGCGGAAAGTCTTCGACCTTCGGCATGCGAACCTGTTCCGGCTGCTGGCGCATGACCGGAGCAACGGGCTCCTGGCGCATGACCGGCTGCGGCTGAGGCTGGGCCTGAACCGGCTGCATCTGCGGCTGCGGCTGGCGCATCACCGGAGCGGCCTCTACCGGTGCTGCACCGGCGAAAAGCTTGCTCTGGGGACGGAAGTTCTCGTCATGCGCCGGCTGAGCCGGAGCCTGGACCTGTGCCTGGGCGGTGCGGGTCGCGATATCGAGCTCGCGCTCCATTTCGGCTTCGCGGATCGCAGCCGCGATGTGATCGACAGACGGCTGCTGCTGGACCGGCTGCTGCACCGGCTGGGCGACCGGCTGCTGCATCACCGGCTGGTGAACCGGGGCCGGCTGGTGCTGGGCGACCGGCTGCGACTGCTGGGCAGGAATGGCGGCCGAGGGACGGACGACCGGCTTGGCTGCTACCGGACGAAAGTCAGCGGAACGACCCGCTACCTCCGCGGCCGTGCGGTCGATGCCGGTGGCGACGACCGAGACGCGGATCAGGCCTTCGAGTTCTTCGTCGAACGTCGCGCCGAGGATGATGTTGGCATCCGGGTCGACTTCTTCGCGAATACGGGTTGCAGCTTCGTCGAGTTCGAACAGCGTCAGGTCGCGGCCACCGGTGATCGAGATCAGGAGGCCCTGGGCGCCCTTCATCGAGGTCTCGTCGAGCAGCGGGTTGGCGATCGCGGCTTCGGCAGCGGCCAGTGCGCGGCCTTCGCCCGAAGCTTCGCCGGTACCCATCATGGCGCGGCCCATTTCACGCATCACCGAGCGGACGTCGGCGAAGTCGAGGTTGATGAGGCCTTCCTTGACCATGAGGTCTGTGATGCAGGCAACGCCCGAATAGAGAACCTGGTCGGCCATCGCGAAGGCGTCCGCAAAGGTGGTGCGGTCGTTGGCGATGCGGAAGAGGTTCTGGTTCGGGATGACGATCAGGGTGTCGACCGACTTCTGCAGTTCGGCAATGCCCTGGTCAGCGAGGCGCATGCGGCGCGCGCCTTCGAAATGGAACGGCTTGGTGACGACGCCGACCGTCAGGATGCCCTTGTTGCGGGCGGCCTGGGCAACGATCGGGGCTGCACCCGTGCCGGTGCCGCCGCCCATGCCGGCGGTGACGAAGCACATGTGGGTGCCGTTCAGGTGGTCGATGATCTCATCGATGCACTCTTCGGCGGCCGCGCGGCCGACTTCCGGCTGCGAACCGGCGCCGAGACCTTCGGTGACGGCGACGCCCATCTGGATGATGCGCTCGGCCTTGGTCATGGTCAGTGCCTGGGCATCGGTGTTGGCGACGACGAAATCGACGCCCTGGAGGCCTGCAGTGATCATGTTGTTGACGGCGTTGCCACCGCCACCACCCACGCCAAAGACGGTGATGCGCGGCTTCAGCTCCGTGATATCCGGCTTCTGCAAGTTGATAGTCATTGTACCCGTTCCTTCTGTTTTCTGGCCGCCTTGCCGAGCCGGCCAAATCTCTCAAAGTCCAACATTTCCTTCATCCGACGCCGTCCCTGTCGGCGCCGAACGTCACTCAAAAGCTCTCTTTCAGCCACTGCCCCATTCGGGCGATGCGACCGTTGCCGGCGCCGAGCGCCGAGAACATGCCGCCGTGGGCGGCATGGGTCTCGAGGTCGGCGACCTGCGGATAGATCATCAGGCCGACCGCCGTGGAGAAGGCCGGCCCCTTGGCAGCCGCGGGCAGCCCGGAAACTCCGAGCGGACGGCCGATGCGAACATTGCGGGCGAGGATGCGGCGCGCCGCTTCCGGCAGGCCTGTGAGCTGGCTTGCGCCGCCCGTCAGAACGATGCGCTTGCCGACGATCGGGCTGAAGCCCGAGCGCTGGATGCGGTCGCGGATCAATTCGAGCGTCTCTTCGATGCGGGCGCGCACGATGCGCGAGACGAGCGCGCGCGGCACATGCGTCGGCTGATCGCGGTCGTCCTCGCCGATCGGCGGAACCGAGACGATGTCGCGTTCGTCGGCGCTGTTGGGCAGTGCCGAACCGTGCACGACCTTCAGCCGCTCGGCGTCTTCGATGCGGGTCGAAAGACCGCGCGCCAGGTCCGTCGTCACGTGGTGGCCGCCGAGGCTGACAGCGTCCGCATGAACGAGCTTGCCTTCGGCAAAGACCGAGATCGTCGTCGTGCCGCCGCCCATGTCGATCGCGGCACAGCCGAGCTCGACTTCGTCGTCGACGAGCGCTGCAAGACCGCTAGCATAGGGGGTCGCCACCATGCCCTCGACCGAGAGGTGAGCGCGGTTGACGCAGAGTTCCAGATTCTTGAGCGCTGCACGCTCGGCCGTCAGCACATGCATGTCGACGCCGAGAACGTCGCCGAACATGGCGAGCGGATCACGGATGCCGCGCTCACCATCGAGCGAGAAGCCCGTGGGCAGCGAGTGTAGGATGGCGCGGTCGGAGCGCAGCGACTGCTGGCCGGCGGCCGACAGAACCTTGCGCAGATCGTTGGCGTCGACTTCCTGGCCGCCGAGATCGATCGTCGCGGTGTAGACGTCGCTCTGCAGCCGGCCGGCCGAAACGTTGACGATCATGCTGTCGATGGTAAGCCCGGCCATACGCTCGGCCGCGTCGACCGCGAGCCGCACGACGCTTTCGACCGCATCGAGATCGGCGACGACGCCGTTCTTGACGCCCCGCGACTTCTGATGGCCGATGCCGATGATTTCGACGTTGTGGGTGCGGTTCGGCAGGATCTGGCTCTCGGCGCGCGGCGTCAGCCGGCCGATCATGCAGACCACCTTGGTCGAACCGATATCCAGCACCGAGACAACGTGAGACCGCTTCGAAGAAAGCGGCTTCAGGCGCGGCAAGCCAAAGCTGGAGGAACCGAACAAACTCATATCCGCCCCTCTTTCTTCTTTTCGGTCTCCTGCGCCTTCAGCATTTTGTCCCTCGCCTTCAAGGCAACTTCGCGCCGGGTGACTGCACCCGGAGTCAACTGAACTGTGGTTCGATCCTGCAGCCTCAGATCCACGGCCGCGATGTCGCGCTCCAGGAGCTGGTGCTGGCTTTCCATGTCGGAGAGCACTTGCATCGCCTGGGCGACGTCGTGCTCCGGCAACTTGACGATGATGCCGTTATCGAGGCGCAGGTCCCAACGGCGACCGGCGACGCGAACGAAGGCCCTCACCCGCGAGCGGATCTCCGGCCAGCGGGAAAACTCGTCGTAGAAATCGGCGGCCGCCGTTTCGGCATCGCGGCCAACGAACAGCGGCAGCGCCGCAAACTTGTTGTCGCGCAGCGGCGCAATCACGCTGCCGCTTCTTTCGATCAGCGAAAGATCGGAGCCGTGCTGCCAGATGCCAAAGGCCTTGCGCTCGGTAAGGTTGACCTCGATCGTGCCGGGATAGACCTTGCGCACCGTCACGCCCTGAACCCAGGGCATTTCCGCGATCAGCTTGCGGGCCTCGGCGATATCGAGCGCCACCAGCGACGTCGTGCCGTCCAGGCCGAGCTGCTGGAGGATATCGATCTCCGAGGTCTGGTCGTTGCCGGAAACCTTGACGTCTTCGATCGCAAATCCCGCGGCGGTGGTCGAAGCTTGCGCGAAGTTCTGCGTATGACCGCCGAGCGACATGCCGTAGAAGCCCGTCGCAGCAAAAAAGGCGAGCGCCGAGATCGTGCCGGTATGGGCCGGAAAGCGAACGCGGCCGGCACCAAGACTGACGAAGAAGCGCACGACACGACGGAGCGGACGCGGCAGCACACGGCCGCCATCCACATCGACGGCTGCAGCGCCATCGAGGTGACGAACCCTCTTGCCCCTTCTGCCCCTCAACGCAAACACGACGCTTCCTCCACCATCCAACTCAAAAACTCACCGAAACTATAGCCGGCATGCGCGGCCATCTCGGGCACCAGGGAGGTTGGCGTCATGCCGGGCTGGGTGTTGATTTCCAGCCAGATCAGCTCGCCCTCACCGGAGGAACTGTCATCGAAACGAAAGTCGGATCGGCTGACGCCCCGGCAACCGATTGCCTGATGCGCCTTCAGAGCGAGTGTTTGTATTTTTTGGTAAATATTTGGTGAAATCTGTGCCGGAATGACGTGGCGAGAACCACCTTTTACGTACTTGGAGTCATAATCGTAGAAGGCATGGCCCTGCGGGATGATTTCGGTCACGCCAAGGGCCTTGTCGCCCATGACGCCACAGGTCAATTCGCGGCCAGCGACATAACGCTCGACCATGATTCGGTCGCCGTAGCGCCATTCGCTCGAGGTCACCACCTGCGGCGGATGCGACTGATCTTCCTTGACGATGACGACGCCGAAGCTCGAGCCCTCGCGGACCGGCTTGACGACATAGGGCGGCTTCATCGGGTGCTTCGGACCGAAGGCATGGCGATCCATCACCTGCGCGTCCGCAACCGGAATGCCGGAGGCGGCCGCAACGTGCTTGGCCTGCGCCTTGTCCATGGCGAGCGCCGAGGCGAGTACGCCGGAATGGGTGTAGGGAATTTCCAGATATTCGAGGATGCCCTGGATCGTGCCGTCCTCGCCGAACGGACCGTGAAGAGCATTGAAGGCGACGTCCGGCCGGAGTGCCGCGAGCACCTCGGCAACGTTGCGATCGACGTCGATTCGGGTGACGCGGTAGCCGGCAGCCTCAAGGGCATCCGCGCAGGCAGCCCCGGACGACAGGCTAACCGGTCGCTCCGAAGAAAATCCGCCCATCAGGACAGCCACATGCTTGCCGCTCATTCAAACCCCCAAACAATACGCCACTATCGCAAGGTTTCCTTGCGTCTGGCTGATTCCGGTCCCCGCGAGTCACCGGTGCCATTGGGTCACTAGAACGGCATTATGGTTAACGAACCGTTTACTTTCGTTAACCTTAGTCGGGAAACGAAACACGCGCCGTGCGTGCACGCGCGTAGTCGACAAGGCATTTTGGCGGGAGATCAAAGGGTTGCGGAGCAATCCTGAATCGAATGCGTAACAAGCGAAAAAAATGAAAAACCCGCCGCAAACGAGGCGGCGGGCTCCAATCTGACGATGCGATGAGGGATTAGTCGTCGTCGCCGACGATCTTCCAGACGATGCCGGCGATTGCCGCGCCGACGATCGGCGCCACCCAGAACAGCCATAGCTGTGCCAGCGCCCAATCGCCGACGAAGAGCGCCTGCCCCGTCGAGCGGGCCGGGTTGACCGAAGTGTTCGTCACCGGGATCGAGACCAGGTGAATAAGGGTGAGCGCCAGGCCGATGGCGATCGGCGCGAAGCCGGCCGGCACGCGGCCATGGGTGGAGCCGAGAATGATGAACAGGAAGAAGAAGGTCAGCATCACCTCGGCGACGAGCGCTGATGTCAGCGAATAGCCGCCCGGCGAATGTTCGCCATAGCCATTGGCGGCAAAACCGCCGAGCTGGAAACCGGCCTTGCCGCTGGCGATCAGATAGAGCACGCCGGCAGCGGCGATCGCGCCCAGCACCTGGGAGACAACGTAGCCGACGAGCTTGTGGGACGGAAACTTGCCGGCGACCATCAGCCCAACCGAAACGGCCGGATTGAAGTGTCCACCGGAGATGCCGCCGACCGCATAGGCCATGGTGAGTACGGTGAGACCAAAAGCAAAAGAAACGCCGAGCAGGCCGATGCCGACCTCAGGAAAGGCAGCCGCCAGCACCGCGCTGCCGCAACCGCCGAAAACGAGCCAGAATGTACCCAGAAATTCCGCAGAAAGCCTTTTGAACATGCATTCGCTCCTGAAAAACGAAGCCGATCGCTTCAAGTGCCCAGAGTTTGCCACAATTTGATTCCGGTCAAGATGGGTTGTGAGGCGATGTCAAACGCGCGCAAAAGGTGAAATCGACCAAGCGCAGCTCAATATATTGCCCAAGGAACAGGCAGCCCCAACCTCTGCCGCAGAGAGCCATGCACCAGCGGAATAATGCTGCGCATGACGCCGATATCGTTCGCATTTCTTACGGTTTCAGGGTTTCGTCATGCCGAAACTTGCGTTAATAGCCCTCAACCGCCTCCCAAGACGGTATGAAATCCATATCAGGAACCATCATAATGACAGACGCGACAACCTCCCTGTCGCCGAAGGACAATGCGTCGAAGCACGCGGCAGTGAACTCCCCTGCCCGGGTGCTGTTCGCAAGCCTCGTCGGCACGACCATCGAATTCTTCGACTTCTACGTTTACGCCACCGCCGCAGTGCTGGTCTTTCCGCACCTGTTCTTCCCGACCGCCGACCCGACCTCGGCAATGCTGCAGTCCTTCGCGACCTTCTCGATTGCCTTCTTCGCCCGCCCCTTCGGCGCCGTCATCTTCGGCCATTTCGGCGACAAGGTCGGCCGCAAGGCGACGCTCGTGGCGGCACTGATGACCATGGGCATATCTACCGTCGTGATCGGCCTTTTGCCGACCTATGCGACGATCGGCGTCGCAGCGCCCCTGCTCTTGGCCCTTTGCCGTTTCGGCCAGGGCCTCGGCCTCGGCGGCGAATGGGGTGGCGCTGTGCTGCTCGCCACCGAAAACGCGCCCGAGGGCAAGCGCAGCTGGTACGCCATGTTCCCGCAGCTCGGCGCCCCGATCGGTTTCATCCTGTCGGCCGGCACCTTCCTGATCCTCGGCGAAGTCATGAGCAATGAAGCCTTCCTCGCCTGGGGCTGGCGCGTGCCCTTCATCGCCAGCATCCTGCTGGTCGCCGTCGGCCTCTATGTCCGGCTGAAGATCACCGAGACGCCGGAGTTCCAGAAGGCGGTAGACAAGCACGAGCGCGTGCAGGTTCCGATCGCCGAGATCTTCCGCTTCCACAAGCGCAGCCTCGTGCTCGGCACCTTCGTGGCGCTCGCGACCTTCGTGCTGTTCTATCTGATGACGGTGTTCTCGCTCTCCTGGGGCACGGCAAAGCTCGGCTACTCGCGCGAGCAGTTCCTCGTCGTACAGATGACCGGCGTCGTCTTCTTCGGCCTGATGATCCCGGTCGCCGGCATCCTTTCGGACCGGTTCGGCCGCCGCCTGATCCTGATCGTCACCACCATCGGCATCGGCGTCTTCGGCCTCTTCATGGCACCGCTGCTGGCCGGCGGCATCGGTGGCGCCTTCCTGTTCTCGATCATCGGCCTCGGCCTCATGGGCCTCACCTACGGCCCGATCGGCGCAGCGCTTGCCGCCCCCTTCCCGACCTCGGTGCGCTACACCGGCGCGTCCATGACCTTTAATCTCGCCGGCATCTTCGGCGCGTCTCTGGCGCCCTACATCGCCACCTGGCTCGCCACCAACTACAGCCTGGATTACGTCGGCTACTACCTGCTGGCCGCCGCCGCCATCACGCTGCTTTGCCTCGTGCTGTCGACGGAAGACGAGGTTTCGGCCTGAGATCTGTTTGGCTGCGCAGCGCGCGGCTGACCACAAACAAGAAGAGCCGCAGCGGCAACGCTGCGGCTCTTTGTGATTGGGGATGGGGCCGAGGAGGAATGTCCTCTCCCGTTGCCCCACCCACCTGCCGTCATCTCGGGCTTGACCCGAGGATCCACGCCCGGGCCACCCGTATGTTGGGCGGAGCATGAATGCTCGGGTCAAGCCCGAGCATGACGGAGAGTGAGGAACGCGCATTCGCCTGAAAGCAAAAGGGCCGCAGCGCTTCCGCCGCGGCCCTTCCCATTCATCTCTCGCAACCCAACCGTTCAGGCGATGCCGCGGCCGAGGAATTCCTTGATCTCGTAGCCCGGCATGAAGGTGCCGATGCGCTTGATTTCCCATTCGAGCCGTACACCCGAATGTTCGAGCACCTGCTGGCGCACGGTTTCGCCGAGATATTCGAGCTCGTAGCCGGTCGCCTGGCCGGTATTGATCATGAAATTGCAGTGCAGCGGCGACATCTGCGCGCTGCCGACCATGAGCCCCCGGCACCCGGCTTCGTCGATCAACTTCCAGGCCGAGTGGCCCTCCGGGTTCTTGAAGGTCGAACCGCCGGTCTTTTCGCGGATCGGTTGGACCGTTTCGCGATGTTGACGCACCGCATCCATGTCGGTGCGGATCTTGTTCTTGTCCTCGGCGTAACCTTCGAAGACCGCGTGGGTGAAGATCAGATCCTTTGGTGCCGACGAATGGCGATAGGCGTAGCCCATATCGGCATTCGACAGCACATGCTGGTTGCCCTGGCGGTCGACGGCATGGACTTCGACGACACGCTCACGGGTCTCCGTGCCGTTGGCGCCGGCGTTCATGCGCAGTGCGCCGCCGAGCGAGCCGGGGATGCCGTAGAAGAAGTAGAATCCCCCGATGCCGTGATCGAGCGCCATGGCTGCGATGTTCTTGTCCGGGCAGATGGCGCCGGCCTTGATGCGATTTTCGCCGACGAGCTCGAGATCGCCGAAGCCCTTGGCCGAGAGGCGGATGACAACGCCGGGAATGCCGCCGTCGCGCACGAGCAGGTTCGAGCCGACACCGACCACCATGACCGGCACTTCGGCCGGAACCAGCTTCAGGAAGGTGACGAGATCATCCGTGTCGTGCGGCTGGAACATCAGCTCGGCAAGGCCGCCGGCGCGGAACCAGGTGACGCGATCCATCGGCGCGTCGGGCGTGATGCGGCCGCGCACAGCGCTGACACCGCTTCCGAGCGATTCCAGTAGTTTCTGACCGTTGACCTGTTTCATGCTCAAATTCCTGAAATATCCGCGAGTTCCTTAGGCAGGGCAGCCGCCCAGTAGGTGATGCTGCCAGCCCCCAAGAGAACCACAAAATCGCCGGGCTGTGCAATCTTGCTGACAACCGGGGCAATCGCTTCCGGACCGGAGACGTAACGGGCGTCGCGATGGCCGCCGGCCTTGATGCGATCCACCAGCTCCTCGGCCGTCGCGCCCGGTATCGCTTCTTCGCCGGCCGCATAGACCGGCGCGATCAGGATCGTGTCGGCATCGTTGAAGCAGGCGGAGAATTCCTGGAACAGGCTCGAAAGGCGCGAGTAGCGATGCGGCTGGTGCACGGCGATGATTCGCCCCTGGCAGGCCTCGCGCGCGGCCCTTAAGACCGCCTTGATCTCGACCGGATGGTGGCCGTAGTCGTCATAGACGCGCACGCCGTTCCATTCGCCGGTCAGCGTGAAGCGGCGCTTGACGCCGCTGAAAGAGGCAAGCCCCCTGGCGATCGCTTCCGGGCTGATGCCGAGGCGCTGCGCAACCGCAATCGCCGCAGTCGCGTTCGATACGTTGTGGCGCCCGGGCATCGGCAGGCGCAGATCCTTCATCGGGATCACCTGACCGGTGCGGCGACGGCGGATCTCGATGTCGAAGATCGAGGTGCCGTTCTCCATGCGGATGTTGTGGAAACGCACGTCGGCCTGCGGGTTCTCGCCGTAGGTCACGACCTTGCGGTCCTCGATATTGCCGACCATGGTCTGCACTTCCGGATGATCGAGGCAGAGCACGCCGAAACCGTAGAACGGCACGTTCTCGACGAACTGTCGGAAGGCGGCGCGCACCGCGTCGAAATTGCCGTAGTGGTCGAGATGTTCGGGGTCGATATTGGTGACGACGGCCACATCGGCCGGCAGCTTCAGGAAAGTGCCATCGGATTCGTCGGCCTCCACCACCATCCACTCGCCCTCGCCCATGCGGGCATTGGTGCCATAGGCATTGATGATGCCGCCGTTGATGACCGTCGGGTCGAGATTGCCGGCTTCGAGCAGCGCCGCAACCATGGAAGTCGTCGTCGTCTTGCCATGCGTACCGCCGATCGCGATCGCGTTGCGGAAGCGCATGAGCTCGGCGAGCATTTCGGCGCGACGCACGACGGGAAGGAATTTCTCGCGGGCGACGATCAGTTCCGGATTGTCCTTCTTGATTGCGGTCGAAACGACGATCACTTCGGCGTCGCCGAGATTTTCGGCCTTGTGGCCGACGAAGACCTCGATGCCCTTGGCGCGCAAGCGCTGCACATTGGCGCTGTCGGCCTGGTCGGAACCCTGCACGCGGTGGCCGAGATTGTGAAGGACCTCGGCGATGCCGCTCATGCCGATGCCGCCGATACCGATGAAATGGACCAGCCCGATGGTTTTCGGCATTTTCATGAGCGTGTTTCCCTGAATTTCTCGACTGTCAAACCGCTGGCAATAGCCTCTACGAGGGATGCAAGCAAGCTTGCTGCGTCCGGCTTGCCGGTTTCCCGGGCGTTTGCCGCCATCTGGGCGAGCGATTGCGGGTTGCCGATCGCATCCTTGAGGATGCCTGCAAGGCGGTCGGCCGTGAGTTCACCTTGAGCGATCACCCGCGCGCCACCCTTGGCGGCGAGTGCTGCGGCATTGGCCGCCTGATCGTGGTCGAGCGCATAGGGATAGGGCACCAGGATCGCCGGGCGACCGATGACCGCAAGCTCGGAAACCGTCGAGGCGCCGGAGCGGCAGATGACGAGTTGGGCACCGGCGATGCGCTCGGCCATGTCCGTGAAGAACGGCGAGACCTCGGCCGGTACGCCAAGCTTCTCGTAAGTGGCGATCACGCCGTCCCTGTCTTCCGGGCGCGCCTGCTGGGTGACCTTGAACCGCTGGCGAACGTCGTCCTCGAGCCGGCAGATCGCCTGCGGGACCGCCTTGGAGAAGTATTGCGCGCCCTGGCTGCCGCCGAAGACGACAAGATGGAACGGCGCGTCGCCGCTGGCGGCGGCATAGGGCGAATTGGCGGCGGCCAGCACGGCCGGGCGCACCGGATTGCCGGTTGTCACGGTCTTCGCGGCAAAGGCGCCCGTACCTTCCGGCAGGAAGCCGCCGGCGATCGCCTTGACGCGCGAAGCCAGCGCCTTGTTGGCCCGGCCCATGACGGCATTCTGCTCATGGATGATCGACGGCACGCCCATGCCGGTTGCGGCAAGCAGCGGCGGAACGGTCGGATAGCCGCCGAAGCCGACGACGGCCTTGGGCTTAAGCCGCGCGATCAGCTTGCGCGCGGCGCGCATGCCGGTCCACAGCGTCCAGAGCGACTTCGCAACACTGATTGGGTTCTTCGAGCCGATCGTCGCCGAGGGCACGACATGCACCTCGTCGGCCGGGAACTTGCCGGCATAACGCTCTGCGCGGCTGTCGGTGACGAGATGGACCGAATAGCCATTGGCCTTCAGTTCGTGGGCCAGCGCCTCCGCCGGAAACAGGTGGCCGCCGGTACCGCCGGCGGCGAGCAGGATGATGCCTTTAGTCATGTTTTACTCCGCCGGCACACCAATGCCGGACCGAAACAGGCTGCGCTCCACGGCGCGCTTCTCCGGACGGTGACGAGTCAAAGCCAGGATGAAGCCGGCAGTGACGCAGATCGCCACCATGGACGAGCCACCATAGGAGATCAGCGGCAGGGTCATGCCCTTGGCCGGGAGCAGTTCGAGGTTCACGCCGATGTTGATCATCGACTGGATGCCGATCTGGAGAACCAGGCCGGCAACGGCGAACCGGTTGAAGTCGTTGCGTTCGCGGAAGGCATGGTTGAGGCCGCGCATCACCAGGAAGGCGAAGATCAGCACGATGACCATGCAAAAGACGATGCCGAATTCCTCGGCCGCAACGGAAAAGACGAAGTCGGTATGGCTGTCCGGGATGATGCGCTTGACGATGCCTTCGCCAGGACCCCGGCCGAACCAGTCGCCGCGAATGATCGCCTCGCGTGCGGTATCCATCTGGAAGGTGTCGCCCTCGCCGGTCAGGAACTTGTCGATACGGGCCGCCACGTGCGGCAGCATCGTATAGGCGACGAAGAAACCGCCGAGCGCAGCACCGCCGAGCAGGATGATCCACAGCCAGGGCATGCCGGCCATGAAGAACATGCCGCCCCAGACCGCGGTCGTCAGGATCGTCTGGCCAAGGTCGGGCTGGGCGACGAGAAGCGCTGCGACGATGCCGAAGAGCAGGATGGCAAAGAGATTGCCGGGGATTTCCGGTTGGCGCGCATGTTCGGAGAAGAGCCAGGCGCAGACGACGACAAAGGCCGGCTTCATGAATTCCGAGGGCTGGATCGAGATGCCGGCGATGGAAAGCCAGCGCATCGAGCCCTTCACCTCCTCGCCGATGAAGAGCACCAGCACCATCATCGCGAGCGAGCCGCCGAGAAGCAGGATCGCAGCGCGCCTGACCTGGCGCGGCGAGAGGAAGGAGATACCGACCATCACCACCAGTGACGGCAAGAGGAAGAGCGCGTGACGCTTGACGAAGTGGAAGCTGTCGAGGCCGATGCGCTCGGCGACGGCGGGGCTTGCGGCGAAGGACAGCATGAAGCCGACGCCCATCAACAGGATGAAGGTCGCCAGAAAGAACCTGTCGATCGTCCAGAACCAGTCGGCCACGGGGCCACGTTCGGCTCGGCTTACCATCTTGTCAGTCCCCTTCTCCGGCGCCTCTTGCGCCCCACGTCCGAATACCTGCACCCGCTTCCGTTTCGACCGGTGCCTTCAGCACCAGCCTGACGGTGACGGACTAAATCAGCATCGTCACGCCATCGATCGCGCGCACATGGCCGACAAACGCATCGCCGCGCACCTCGAAGTTCTTATACTGGTCGAAGCTTGCGCAAGCCGGGGATAACATCACCGCCGAAGGGCCGGCTTCGTCCTTGCCTGCCTCTGCGGCCGCATGCGCCACCGCCTGCTCCAGCGTGCCCGAAATTTCGTAAGGAACCGCCTCGCCGAGCGTCGCCGCAAAGGCAGGCGCCGCCTCGCCGATCAGATAGGCCTTGACGATCTTCGGGAAGAAGGGCGCAAGCGTCGTGATGCCCCCTTCCTTCGGTAGACCGCCGGCAATCCAGTAGATGCGCTCATAGCTCGAAAGCGCCGGCGCTGCCGCGTCGGCATTGGTCGCCTTGCTGTCGTTGACGAACACGACCGCGCCCTTACGCCCGACCGGCTGCATGCGGTGCTTGAGACCGGGGAAGCTCTTCAGCCCGTCGCGGATCTCCACCGCGCTGACGCCAACTGCGAGGCAGGCGGCAATGGCAGCCGCCGCGTTCTGGGCGTTGTGGCCGCCGCGCAAAGTCTGAATACCGTCGAGATCGACGAACAGGCGGGACGTGCCGCCTTCTGCCTTCAGGATGCGCGAGCCTTCGGCATAAAGACCATTGGCAAGCACATGGCGGCGCGAGATCCGGACCGTCTTCGTGCCCGCGCGCTCCACCCGGTCGGCGATCAGGGCCGAGAAGGTGTCGTCGACGCCGACGATGGCCGTGCCGCTGCCGGCGACCAGCCGCTCCTTGATGTCGGCGTAGTGCTGCATCGTGCCGTGGCGATCGAGGTGGTCGGGCGTGAGGTTCAGGAGAATGCCGGCGCTCGGGTTGAGAGTCGGCGCCAGATCGATCTGGTAGGACGAGCACTCGACCACGTAGAAGCGGCCGGCCTTGGGCGGATCGAGCGTCAGAACCGCCGTGCCGATATTGCCGCCGAGCTGGGTGTCGCGACCGCTTTCCTTCAGGATATGCGCGATCAGCGCCGTTGTCGTCGACTTGCCGTTGGTGCCGGTAATCGCGATGAACGGGCAATCGGGCGCATGCGCGCGGCGTTCGCGCACGAAGAGCTCGACGTCGCCGATGATCTCGACGCCCGAAGCATGGGCGAGATCCACCGTCCAGTGCGGCTTCGGATGGGTGAGCGGCACGCCCGGCGAAAGCACGAAGGCGGCAAAGCCGGACCACTCGACCGTGCGCAGGTCCGCCGTCGGCACGCCGGCGGCGGAAGCCTTGGCGACGCTGTCCGGGTTATCGTCCCAGGCGGTGACGTCCACGCCACCCGCGACCAGCGCCTGCGCCGTTGCGAGCCCCGAGCCGCCGAGCCCGAAAAGAGCGACCTTCCTGCCGCTGAATGTGGAGACCGGGATCATCGTCCGCTCACCGCAGCTTGAGGGTGGAGAGGCCGACCATCGCCAGGATGACGGCGATGATCCAGAAACGGATCACAACCTGGCTTTCGGTCCAGCCCTTCTTTTCGAAGTGGTGGTGGATCGGCGCCATCAGGAAGACACGACGGCCGGTGCGCTTGAACCAGAACACCTGGATGATGACCGACAGGGTTTCCATCACGAAGAGGCCGCCGATGATGACCATGACGATCTCGTGCTTAACGGCAACGGCAACGGTGCCAATCAGGCCGCCAAGTGCGAGCGACCCGGTATCGCCCATGAAGATTGCCGCCGGCGGCGCGTTGAACCAGAGGAAGCCGAGGCCGGCGCCGATGACGGCGCCGAGGATGACGGCAAGCTCGCCGGTGCCAGGCACGAAATGGATCTGCAGGTAGTTGGCAAAGACCGCGTTGCCGGCGAGATAGGCGATCAGGCCAAAGGCAGCGGCGGCGATCATGACCGGCACGATCGCAAGGCCGTCGAGACCGTCGGTCAGGTTCACGGCATTGCCGGCGCCGACGATAACGAAGCCACCGAACAGCACGAAGAAATAGCCGAGATTGATCACCAGGTCCTTGAAGAAGGGGAACGTGACCGAGGAGCCGAAGGTCGAGCCGGCGGTACCGCTCGAAAGCGAAGCCTGCATCATGAAGAACACCGCAATCGCTGCGATGATGAATTCGAAGCCGAGGCGCGCCTTGCCGGAAAAGCCCTTGTCCGACTGCTTGGTGACCTTGAGGTAGTCGTCATAGAAGCCGATGGCGCCGAAACCGAGGGTGACGAGCAGGGTCGAGACCACATAGACGCTGGAAAGATCGGCCCAGAGCAGCGACGAGACGACGATGCCGGCCAGAATCATCAGGCCGCCCATGGTCGGCGTGCCGGCCTTCTTGAAATGCGTCTGCGGCCCGTCGGCACGGATCGGCTGGCCCTTGCCCTGGCGGATGCGCAGCGAAGCGATCATCGCAGGGCCGAACAGGAAGACGATCATGGCCGAGGTGAAGAGCGCCGCGCCGGTGCGGAAGGTGATGTAGCGAAAAAGATTGAAAAACTGAAAGTGGTCCGCCAGTTCCACGAGCCAAATGAGCATAAGGGACCTTTCCCCAAAGGTTTAGCAATAGACGTCGTCCAACAGAATCATCTGAAAAACGATACGCATTACAGCGCCGCGCGTCTAACTAGACGCGCAAAGGTCGCTGTAACAATTTGATCCGCTGCATAATTTTTCCCCTAAATCGATTCCGATTTAAGGAGGTATGCAGCAGCATGCGAAGTGTTCGGGCGCGCCCACCTAACCCCAGGCTGTATCCACCGCGCCCATCATGGGTGGTGTCGCCGGCTTATTCCTCGGCTTCAGGTCCCTCGGTATCCGCTGCCGGATAGGTCTCGATCAGCGCCTGCACGATCTTGGCGCAGCCGGTCCCCTTCGACGACTTGATCATGATGACATCGCCGGGCGCGACGGCGGCCAGCGCATACGTCTTCAGGTCCTCGACGCTCTCGCGATAGATCACGGAGACCTCGGGCGGCAGCGCATCACGCAGATGCGCCATCAAAGGTCCGGCAAGCCAGACATCGGTGATACCGGCTTCGACGAGCGGACGGGCGAGTGCGGCATGCACCTCGACGGCGTGTTCGCCCATTTCCAGCATGTCGCCGAGCACGGCGATGCGGCGGCCGCCGACCGGCGGTTCGCTGTCGCGCAGGAGCGCGATCGCCGCCCGCATCGAGCTCGGATTGGCATTGTAGCTCTCGTCGATCACCTTCAGCGTGCCGGTGCCGATCACTAGCGTATGGCGTCGCCCCCTGCCCGTTTCCGCCTGCATGGTCGCAAGGGCCGAAGCCGCATAGTCGAGATCGCCGCCGGCAAGCTTCACCGCTGCCAGAACGGCCACCGCGTTCTCGGCAATGTGCCGTCCGGGCGCGCCGATCGCCACCTCCAGCGTCCGACCACCGATGCCGGCCCAGAGAATGGAGCCTTCCGGACCGCCACTGAATTCGACCAGGCGGAATTCGGCCTTGGGATTGGCGCCGAAGGAATGGATGTGGCTGACGCCGGCCGTAGCCGCGGCATTTTCCAGAAGCTTGTATTGAGGGCTGTCGTGAATGATCAGCGCATGGCCGCCATTGACGACACCTTCGAAGATCTCGGCCTTGGCCTCGGCGATCTCATCGAGGCTCTTGAAGTTGCCGAGGTGGGCGGCGGCGATGCTCGTCACCATGGCCACATGCGGACGGACCATGGCAGTCAACGGCCGGATCTCGCCCGGATGGTTCATGCCGATCTCGAAGATGCCGAAGTCGGTTGCCTCGGGCATGCGCGCGAGCGTCAGCGGCACGCCCCAGTGGTTGTTGAAGGATGCGACCGAAGCATGCACGCGGCCCTGGGGCTTGAGCACATGGCGCAGCATCTCCTTGGTCGTCGTCTTGCCCACCGAACCGGTGACGGCGATGATCTTGGCGGCGCTGCGGTCGCGCGCCGCGCAACCCAGCCGGATCATCGCTTCGAGCACGTCGTCGACGACGATCATCGGCGCGTTGAGGCGTCCGAGCGCCGGCAACTTGCCTTCGCTGACGACCAGCACCGCCGCGCCATTGGCGAGCGCAATGCCGGCATAGTCGTGGCCATCGACGCGATCGCCCTTGATCGCGAAGAAAGCTTCGCCCTTGCCGATCGAACGGCTATCGATCGAAATACCCGAGATGCCCTCGGGCAGGTTGCCAACCGGCCGGCCGTTCATCGCGGCCAGGAGATCGCTGCTTGTCCAGAGCCAGTTCAAATCACAAGCCTCCCAATGCCTTGCGGACCTCCGCATGATCCGAGAAGGGCAGCGTCACGGAGCCGACCGTCTGGCCCTCCTCGTGTCCCTTCCCGGCAACGATCAGCGTGTCGCCGGTCTTCAGCATGCCGACCGCCGTGCGGATCGCCTGGGCGCGGTCGCCGATCTCGATTGCGCCCTTGGCAGCAGTCATGATTTCGGCGCGGATCCCCTCGGGAACTTCCGAACGCGGATTGTCGTCGGTCACGATCGTCACATCGGCAAGCCTTGTCGCGATCTCGCCCATGATCGGGCGCTTGCCCTTGTCGCGGTCGCCGCCGCAGCCGAAGACCACGACGACGCGGCCGGTGGTGAACGGACGCACCGAGGCCAGCACGTTTTCGAGCGCATCCGGCTTGTGGGCGTAGTCGACATAGGCGAGCGCGCCATCCTTGGTCTGGCCGACCAGCTCGAGGCGACCGGAGGCGCCCTGCAGCTTTTCAAGCGCCGAGAAGGCCGCCTTGGCGCTGATGCCGGTCGACATGGCGAGACCCGCCGCGACCAAAGCGTTGGCCACCTGGAAATCGCCGGCGAGCGGAATGTGGACTTCGAAGATGTCGTCGCCGACATGCACTTCGGCCGATTGCTTGTGGCGGAAGTGCTCGACGCGCTTCAGCGAGATGAAATCGCCCTTGCGGCCGACGGTGCGCACATCGAGCTTCGCCTTGCGGGCAGCGGCGATCGCCTGGTCCGACCATTGGTCGTCGGCAAAGATCACCGCCGGCGCACCCTTCGGCAGCAGGGCATTGAACAGCCGCATCTTGGAGGCCATGTAGTGCTCGACCGTCGGATGATAGTCCATGTGGTCGCGACCGAGATTGGTGAAGGCGGCGGCCGAAAGGCGAACGCCGTCGAGACGGCTCTGGTCGAGGCCATGGCTGGAGGCTTCCATCGCCGCATGGGTGACGCCGGCATCGGCAAGCTCGGCCAAGAGCTTGTGCAGCGACACCGGGTCGGGCGTCGTCAGCGAGCCGTAATCGTTGCGGCCTGGAGCGACGACACCGGTCGTGCCGATCATCGCGGCCGCGAAGCCCGAATGCGCCCAGATCTGGCGGGTGAAGGAGGCGACCGAGGTCTTGCCGGCGGTGCCGGTCACGGCGACCATGGTTTCCGGCTGGCGGCCATAGAAGGCGGCAGCGGCGCGCGCCAGGAAAGCGCGGGGCTCAGAGAGCTTCAGGACCGGCGCCGACGAGGCATCGGCGTCCGAGCCCGCTTCGGTGACGACGGCGACCGCGCCGCGCTTCAGCGCGTCGGCAATATAGGTGCTGCCATTGGCCTTGCTGCCGGTAACTGCGACGAAGAGATCCCCTGGCTGAACCTGCCGACTATCGGCCGTCAGTCCGGCAACGTCGATATCGGCGGCAGCGCCGCCCAGTTGCGCCGAAAGTTCCGGGAAGTTCGATCCCGCCAGGTCTTTGATCTTCATGAACGCACGTCTCGCATCGATTTCGATCCGCAAGAATCGCGAATCGTCCGCTTTCTCATTTCATGTCTAATAAGACACAAGCAAGGCAGAACCGTCTTCTCCAAACTTTGGTTCGACACCGAGCAGCGGCGCGGAGCGGCTGATGATGTCGCGAACCATGGGAGCAGCGTTCGAGCCTGCCGTGCGCCCGCCACCCTCGCCGGTCTTCGGCGCGTCGATGAAGGTCAGCACGATGTATTTCGGGTTGTCGATCGGGAAGGCCGCGAGGAAGGCGTTGAAGTTCTGGTCGCTGGCATAGCGGCCATTGACCACCTTGTCGGCCGTACCGGTCTTGCCACCGACGTTGAAGCCCGGCACCAGCGCACGCTTGCCCGAGCCGGCAATGCCGTTCCAGCGCAAGAGGAAGCGCATGTCGTCGCTAGTGCTCTTCTTGACCACCGGCGTGGCGACTGCGTTGGCCTGCTCCTCGGTGCGCGGCAGGAAGGTCGGCTCGATCAGCTTGCCGCCGTTGACGAGTGCAGCACCCGCAACCGCCGTCTGCAGCGGCGTCGTCGAGACGCCGTGGCCGAAGGAGATCGTGACCGAGTTGATCTTCTTCCATTCGTGCGGCTGCGTCGGGGTTTTCACCTCCGGCAGCTCGGTCGGCAGCTTCGAAAGCAGACCGATGCGCGTCAGGAATTCCTTGTGGCCGGGAATGCCGATGAGGTCAGCGATCTTGGCCGTGCCGATGTTCGACGAATACTGGAAGATTTCAGGCACGGTCAGCACGCGGCGCTTGCCGTGGAAGTCCTTGATGGTGAAGCCGCCGATGCGGATCGGCGCCGAAGCGTCGAAGCTGTCGTTGAGCGTGACCTTGCCCGAATCCAGCCCCATGGCGATGGTGAAGGTCTTGAAGGTGGAGCCCATTTCGAACGTGCCGTTCGACATGCGGTTCATCCAGCCTTCTTCCGCACCTTCGGCCGGCTTGTTGGGGTCGTAGTCGGGAACGGACGCCATCGCCAGCACTTCGCCGGTGTTGACGTCGAGCACGACGGCACCGGCTGCCAGCGCCTGGTAGTTCTTCATGCCGGCGTCGATGACGTCGCGCACGATGTTCTGCACGCGCACGTCGATCGAGAGCTTCACCGGCTCGAGCTTGGCGTCGCTGGTCATGCCGATCGCGGCAAGGTCGGCGAGCCCCTGGCTGTCGATGTAGCGCTCCATGCCGGCAACGCCGCGGTTGTCGATGTTGACGTGGCCAAGAATATGCGCGGCGGTGTGGCCGCCGGGATAGAAGCGGCGCTTTTCCGGACGGAAGCCGACGCCGGGAATGCCGAGCGCCAGGATCTCGCTCTGCTGCTTCGGGGTCAACTGGCGGCGCAGCCACTGGAAGCGCGATTTCGACTTCAGCTTGTTGTAGATTTCGCGCGCATTGATATCAGGCAGAACCGTCGACAGGCGCTCGACTGCCTCGTCGGCATCGACGATCTTGTGCGGCTCGGCATAGAGCGAAACGGTGCGGATGTCGGTCGCGAGGATCTCGCCGTTGCGGTCGAGAATGTCTGGACGCGAGGCCATCAGGTTGTCGGCCCGGCCGATGCTGGAAACCGTTTCCGGCTGCGCCATGCCGTATTGCACCAGGCGCCCGCCGATGACGGCATAGACGATGCCGAAGCTCGCGATCACGATGGCGACGCGGTTCTTCGCCTGATTGGTGGTCTTCTTGCGCGTCCCTTGAAAGGTGACGTTGAGGCCGCTTTCGGCCGGCCGGTTGTTGCCGCCTGCCGAGAAATGCGCCTTGCTCTTCAATACCATGATGCGGGAGAGAAACGACATCAGCGCGCCACCGAGCCAGTTGCCATGTTATCGGTCTTGTTGATGATCGAGGCGATACCGTCCTTCGCCGACTTGTCTTCCGGCACCGGCAGATCCGCCTTCAGCATCGGCAGTTCCTGCGGCTGGGCGAGCTGTGTGGAAGGCGTCGGCGCAAGCTGCAGGTCGGCACCGAAGGTACCGACCAGACGCTCCAGCCGGTTCGGCTGCGTCAAGAGCGCCCAGTCGGCGCGAAGCAGATCGATCGTGTCCTCTTCAAGCTTGATCGCCACGTCGAGCTTGCGGACTTCCTCAAGCTTGTTTTCGGCGCGATGCTTGATCGTATAGGTCACCGTCGCGGCGGCCGTCATGACGACGATCAGAACGATATCGAGCGTTCGAAGCATGTCTTGTCAGCCCCCCAACCGTGCAAGGCTTGCCAGTTCCGGCAGATTGAAAATGGATAGATCGTTTCCCGGCGACGCGGCTTGCGTGCGGATGCCGGCGCGCAGCTTCGCAGAGCGGGCACGCGGATTGAGGGACGCTTCTTCCTCGCTGGCTGCCACCATGGGCTTGCCAACCGGCGTGAAGGTTGCCGCGCGCGCCGAAACCATCGGCAGATGGCGCGAACCGCTCGCCTTGCCGGAGCGATCCTGGAAGAAGGCCTTGACGATGCGGTCTTCGAGCGAATGGAAGGTGACAACGACAAGACGGCCGCCTGGCTTCAGCGCCTTTTCGGCGGCAAACAGCGCTTGAGCGAGCTCGCCGAGTTCGTCGTTGACGAAAACGCGCAGCGCCTGGAAGACGCGGGTCGCCGGATGGATCTTGTCTTTTGCCTTGCGCGGCGTCACCACCTCGATCAGGCCCGCAAGGTCGCGGGTCGTCTCGAAGGGCTGCTCGGCCCGGCGCTTCTCGATTGCGCGGGCAATGCGGCCCGCCTGCTTCTCTTCGCCGAGAAAACCGAAGATGCGGATGAGATCGGAGACCTTGGCACGGTTGACGACATCGGCGGCCGAAACGCCCGAGGCCGACATGCGCATGTCGAGCGGCCCCTTCTTCTGGAAGGAGAAGCCGCGCTCTGCCTCATCGATCTGCATCGAGGAAACGCCGATATCGAGCACGACGCCGTCCAGCCCCTCGGCCGGCGCATAGGCGGCAAGTTCGGAGAACTGCGAATGAATAAGCTTCAGCCGTCCGCCCCACTCGGCGACCTGCTTCTCGCCGGCGGCAATCGCCGTCGGGTCGCGGTCGAGCGCGATGACGTCGGCGCCGGCCTTGAGGATTGCGGAGCTGTAGCCGCCCGCACCGAAGGTGCCATCGAGGATGACCTTGCCGGGCGCAGGCTCGAGCGCCGCGAGAACCTCCGACAGGAGGACGGGAATGTGACGAACCGGTCCGCCTTCGGCTTCAGGAATACCTCCGCCTTGTTCCGTCACCATTCCGCCTCTCCATTCTAGTCTGGACGCAACCCCCGTGATTTGCGCCCTTCCCGGGCCACCGCCTGCGCCTTGACAAAGGCCTGCGGCTCCCAGAGCTGAAAATAATCGCCCCGCCCGACGAACATCACGTCGGTCGAGATTCCGGTGAAGTCGCGGATGAAATCCGTCACCATCAACCGGCCTTCCGGATCGAGCTTCACGAAGACGCCACCCCCATGAACGAGCAGCGACATCTCGTTGGCCTCCGAGGAAAACGGATCCTCGGCCGCCATCTGCTTCTCGAACCGATCCAGGAGCTCCGGCCCGCCGACGCTGATCGCCGGGAAGACGAAATCCTGAAAACAGTATAGCTCCCGGACGCCCCCATCCGACAGCACGGAACGAAACGCCGAGGGAACGGAAACCCGCCCCTTCGCATCGATCCGATTGGCAGCATGTGACAAGAAGCGGTTCATAACGCGAAACGGCCGCCCAAGACTGACGGGCCACAATCATCGACCCGCGAGAACACGTAACCGCACACACAAGACACCCCTGCCGGACACCGGAATGTCCGCCTACCCTCCGAAGCCGGAAGGCACTGGATTCTTGCGATGTTGGGCCGCGAAGCAGCCCCTGCGCAGTGCCATTATGGGATATCATGGGACCATATGGGCGTCAATGGGAATGAGCTCGTAAACAGCCGTCGGGCTGATCAAATATTGATAGGTTGTTAAGTTTAACGAAGGGTTACGAAGAGACCCCACCGTCCGGGAATGCGACAGCGGAACGGCTTCAAATCGTTGGAAAATCAGAATGTGAGAAAGAGCGCAGTTATGCCTCCGGCACGGGGCGAAAAAACAGCTCACCGAGACGGGCCGGTTCATTTCCAAACGGACACGCATGGAAAATGCGGGCCAGATCAAGCCGGCGCGAAGCAGCCGAAACGCATGATTTGCCTGTCGGCCGACCTGATGTTGCGGGCGTCGGCAACGTCGACGCCTTACCCCGGCAGACGTCGACCCTCGGGTCCGCTTCGAAAGAGAATTCGAGACGGCTCTGTGCCGGACAAAACAAAGGAGAAATCGCCAGTTGGCCTGTAAGCCGGGTTCTGTATGGCCCCGCAGCCCGAAGGCAACGGAACGTGGCAGCCATTCATCTGGGACTGCGCTTGCACGCAGCCTCTTGCAACCCACCCGGATGACTGGCCCGGAAACAGGCTGGACGCTTGCGCGCCCGCGTCATCCCTATTCGGTCTTGCTCCCGGTGGGGTTTGCCGTGCCGTCCATGTCGCCATGTCCGCGGTGGGCTCTTACCCCACCCTTTCACCCTTACTCCGCCAAGCGGAGCGGTTTGCTTTCTGTGGCACTTTCCCTGAGGTCGCCCTCGCCGGACGTTATCCGGCACCGTATTTCCGTGGAGCCCGGACTTTCCTCCCCCCGCGGCCTTTCGGCACTTGCGGAGAGCGGCTGCCCGGCCAACTGGCACGCGCTCCTTAAACCAGCCCGCCGCAGCGCGCCAGAAAAAACGGCAGGGTTTTTCAGCTGCCAACAGGGCAGATCGGAGCAAGGCGGTCCTGGCGCACCCGATCTAGCGAAACGCGACGGAGAAATCCGCATCGTATTCGGGCTCGTCGATCCGGCCGTTGAGCACGAGGACCGCGCCGAGCCGACCGATCTCGTCGGAGCTCTTCGCCGCCTGGCCGTTGCCGCCGGTGACGACGGCGATACGGCTCCCCTCGGCAAAGCCGATATAGGGCAGCCCGTGGCGGGTGAACGAGGTGACGCAGGGCGAAAAGTGGGTGGAGACCGGCTGGAAGCCGGGCATCACCTCGGCCAGCAGCCCGCGCAGATGCTCCGCCGTTGTCGCGCTGCCCGGCCCGCGGAACCATTGCCGCACCGCCGCTTCGCCCTCGAGGATCCTGTCGGTCGGATCGCCGCCGATCTTGATGTGATGCTTGCCGTCCGCATAGCCGACCGGTGGCAGCAGGTAGTAGCTTTTCTCCTGCTCCGGCGCCGCGCCGATCAGCGACGGCATGCGCTCGAAACCAGACAGATCGCTGCTTGCCACCTCGGCAAAGAATACGGTTCGCGCCTTAACGGTGAGATCGATCGGCCGCGGCAGGAGTGCTGCGGAAATCGAGAACCCGCCGGCGGCAACGATCACCCGGCCTGCCACGAAACGCTTTCCGTCGACGGTCGCGACAACCACACGGTCGCGCTCCTCCGCCACGGTCACAACCTCGCTGCGCACGATCCGGGCTCCCGCCTTCTCGGCGCATACCGTCTGCGCCGCGACCAGCGCCCGCGGGTTGATGTAGCCGGCCCCGCGCCTCTCGTGAACGCCAGCGGTGCCATCGGGGAAACGGAACCAGGGAAAACGCTGCGACAGCGCCTCGCCATCGTAGAGCGGCGCCTCGACGCCAAGCGCGTCGCGCGCCTTCTCGACCTGTTCGATATAGTCGTAGGAAGATCCGGGCGCCGGCCCGGCGATCAGGCAGCCGACTTCGTGGTAGAAGCCGATGCCGCTTTCGTCTTCGATTTCGCCGTAACGCTCGATCGAGCGTCTGGCGAGCCGCGCCCACACTGGATCGTCATCGATCGTGCGGGTGATGCGGGCATTGTCGTAGTGGCTCGAAAAGACGCCGGTATGATTGGCCCAGTCCGTCGGCTCATCAGGTCCGATCAGCGCGACCTTGGCTCCCGAAAGCGCCAGGTGGCGGGCGGCCGCAGCACCCATCATGCCCTTGCCGACGACAATGAAATCAAAGCTTTCCGACATGCCGGTCCTCGTCCCTTTTGCTCAAGGGAGATAGCATGCCGGCGCCTGTATGACACGATGGTTGTAGGGTTTTTCCCTGTGCGCCGGAACGCGAGACCTGTCCGGCTAGAGCATCCGCCATCGCCGGATATGGCTGGCGGATGAAGCTCTTCGTTGACTGCATGTTTCCATTGATCGTAGCCGGTTAACGGACAAAAACATGCAGAAAATCAAAGTGCTACAGCGACCTTTGCGCGTCTGATAAGACGCGCGGCGCTTTCGCCAAGCGAAAGAACGCGCCGGCGCTCGTCATGCAATCGATCAGTCGATGATGTTCTGCACCTTGCCGCAGTAGCGCTTGGAAACCGGGTTCATGCGCTTGGCGCCGTGGCCGGCATTGTACTTGAGAACCGTGCCGCACGTCGTACCGCCGGACAGCTCATGCGCCATGGCGAGGTACTTCATGCCGAACTTGATGTTGGTTTCCGGATCGTAGAGACCCTTGGAGGAACCGGAATAGCCCATCATGCGAGCGGTAGCAGGCTTGATCTGCATCAGGCCGATTTCGCCGGCGCTGCCGCGTGCCTTGGGATTGAAATTGCTTTCGACCTTGACGATCGCATGCGCCAGATCGACCGGAACGCCGTATTGCTTGGCGTAGGACTTGATCAGACCCGTGTACTGGACGTTCGAGACGAGATCCGGCTTGGGATAGCCTGTGGTCCGGGTGACGGACTGGATGGATGAGGTCTTGATGGTCTTATCGACATTCCCCGCATACGACGTACCCATCCCGGCGAAGAACATGCCAAGGCATGCCGCCACCGCAGCAACAGACGATATTCTCATTTAGTTTGAATTCTCCGGCCTGGGGAATGGACCGAAGCGCACCCCGCTTCGAACCTCACTTCCCGATCGTTTCATTCACAGGAAGTGAGCGTTGCGCCCTGATACCCCTGCAGTTCCAATGGGGCCGGAAATGAATGCCGCATCATGGTAAACATGTGGCAAAGCTAAAAAAACATGCCAAGAATATCTGCAGAAGTGCCGTTTTGACGAAAAAATCTTCCGCGTCAGGCGATGAATTGCGGCAGGCTGGAAAGCAGCCGGTGGAGCGTATCGAGGGTTGAGATGTCGGCGATGCCATCGACCCTTTGTTGTCGGAAGTGCCGCTGGAACGCCGCGACCGAGCCCTCGGTCTTTTCACAGAATTCGCCAGTTACATCAATGCCATAACCGTAGAGCGACAGCATCGACTGGATGGCCTCCACCGGCTGGCCCTGGTCACCGCGCTGGAAAAAGCGTCCGCCGCCGATCGGGGCCGGTTCCACCCAGTGCCCGACCCCTTCGCGATGAAGAATGTGCCAGGGAAATTTTTCTCCCGGATCGACCTTGCGAATGGGGGCGATATCGCTGTGTGCGAGCACTCTCTCGGGCGCGATCGACCAGCGGTCGCCGCAGTCCCGACACAATTCCACAACTGCCGCGATCTGTTTTTCCGGAAAGTCCGGCAGACCGCCCGGGTGACCCGGGTTGGCGATCTCTATTCCGATCGAACAGGAATTGATATCGGTCTCGCCCTTCCAATAGCTCTTGCCGGCATGCCAGGCGCGGCGCGCCTCCGGCACGAGTTGATCGACGCGCCCATCCTCGTGGACGAAGTAATGGCTGGAGACCTGGCTTTCCTCGCGGCAAAGCCATTCGAGCGCCGAAGCGCCCGTCGGCATGCCGGTATAATGCAGAACGATCATATCCGGGGCGCGCTGGTCGACGCGGTCGCCGAAATTGGGCGACGGCATGAAGCGTGCACCCGGATAGTCGCAGTATTTGGAGGTCATGCGGCTCGGCGTTCTTTCTCGATCGCCTCGTAGGCGGCATTCAGTGCCGCCATGCGATCATTGGCGATCGCGTGGAATTCGTGCGGTACGCCGCGCGCAACCAGCATGTCCGGATGGTTCTCCGAAACGAGTACCCGGTAGCGCCTGCGGATATCGGCGAAGTCATCCTTACGCGAAACACCGAGCACCTGATAGGGGTCGCGGCCGTCACCATGGACATGACGGGCCATGATGCGCTCGAAATGTCCCTCGTCCATGCCGAAGATGTCTGCCACGCGCAACAGGAAGGCGAGCTCGCGCTCATGCACGGCGCCATCCGACTTGGCGATGTGGAACAGGCCGTCGACGATATCCTCGAGGATCGGGCAATTCCTTTCGCAGGACGAACACAGCGACGCCATCTTCTCCGCATAGGCCTCGTAACCGGCGACGTCCTGGCGCGCCAGGTTATAGAGACGCGCGACGTTCTGCGCCTGATCCGGCGGAAACTGGAAGATGTCGCGGAAGGCGTCGACCTCGGCCTCGGTCACGATGCCGTCGGCCTTGGCCATCTTGGCCGAAAGCGCGATCATGGCGACGGAGAAGGCCACCTTGCGCCGTGTTTCCGGATCGCCCTCGAACAGGGTGCGCACGGCCTCGACCACGCCGGCAAGCGCATTGCCGGTGGCGATAACGATCTTGAGGAGGCTGTCCCAAAATGACATGCGAGGTTCCCTGTCTCTCCACTCTATAGCATGGACCGATGTGGTGGCAAATTGCAAGCGGTGGACGGCCCAGACCACGAGGATGACGAATTTGTGATGGCCCCTCACTATTGTCAATCCATCGATTGGAACTTGCGACAGTCAGCCGATGGAAAGCTGTTCCCGCGGGAACAGCCATCAAATAAAAAAGAGATGTCATCGCGGCCCGAAAAGGCAGCAATTCCACCGTTCGCAACAGCCAGCCTGCGCGCCCGCGGGCAGCGCACCCTGCGACAATCCGCGCGCACCTGCCCTGCCCGCAATTCCGGCGCTCAATGGCTCCTTGCGGCAGCAGCTCGACACAACATCCACAGACCCGTCATTTAATTTCCATCCGATTTGCGTTATGGAGGCCCCACCCATCGCATGCCAAAGTCCCGAGGAGGAAACATGGCCAAGAAAAAAGTCGCAATGCTGACGGCCGGCGGGCTCGCGCCCTGTCTGTCATCTGCCGTTGGGGGGCTGATCGAGCGCTACACCGACGTCGCGCCCGAATATGAGCTGGTCGCCTATCGCTCCGGCTACCAGGGCGTGCTCTTAGGCGACCGCATCGAGATCACCCGCGACATGCGCGAGAAGGCGCATCTCCTGCACCGCCATGGCGGCTCGCCGATCGGCAACAGCCGCGTCAAGCTCACCAACGCGGCCGACTGCGTCAAGCGCGGCCTCGTCAAGGATGGCGAGAACCCGCTGCGCATCGCCGCAGAGCGGCTTGCCAATGACGGCATCTCGATCCTCCACACGATCGGTGGCGACGACACCAATACGACCGCGGCCGACCTTGCCGCCTATCTCGGCGCCAACGGCTACAACCTGACCGTGGTTGGCCTGCCGAAGACCGTCGACAACGACGTCGTGCCGATCCGCCAGACGCTCGGCGCCTGGACGGCCGCCGAATACGGTGCCCGCTTCTTTGACAATGTCAGCAACGAGCAGAGCGCCGCACCACGCACGCTGGTCGTCCATGAGGTCATGGGCCGCCATTGCGGCTGGCTGACCGCGGCCACCGCCCGCTCCTATATCCAGACGATCGACGACAAGGAGTTCGTCGACGGCTTCATGATGAACCGCCAGATGAAGAACATCGACGGTCTCTACCTGCCGGAGATGAAGTTCGATCTGCAGGGCGAAGCCGATCGCCTGCGTAAGATCATGGACCGCACGGGCTTCGTGACGCTGTTCGTCAGCGAAGGCGCCTGCCTCGACGCGATCGTCACTGAGCGGGAAGCGGCCGGCGAAACGATCAAGCGCGATGCCTTCGGCCACGTGAAGATCGACACGATCAATGTCGGCAACTGGTTCTCGAAGCAGTTTGCAGCACTGCTCGGCGCCGAGCGCGCGATGGTGCAGAAGTCCGGTTACTACGCCCGCTCGGCCCCTGCCAACGGCGACGACCTGCGCCTGATCCAGAGCATGGTCGACCTCGCCGTCGAAAGCGCGCTCAACAAGGTCTCCGGCGTCACCGGTCACGACGAGGACCAGGGCGGCAAGCTGCGCACGATCGAGTTCCCGCGCATCAAGGGCGGCAAGCAGTTCGACACCTCGGTCAAGTGGTTCGGCGACGTGATGGACGTCATCGGCCAGAAGTGGCAGGCGCAGAAGCACTGACCATGCGAACCCCGGCGGGTGCGTATGCCGCCCGCCGACAACGCCTGATTTAAAAGATTGACGGCTCCGCGTTTCCATGGCTGGCTCGGCCAATTCATTGCCGAGATTTAGTTAAACGCGGAGCTTTTTCATGTCCTTTGAACATTGGTTTGCCTTTGCCGCAGCCTCTGCCGTGCTGCTCGCCATCCCCGGCCCCACCATTCTTCTCGTGATCTCCTATGCGCTCGGCCACGGCCGCAAGACCGCAGGTGCCACCGTCGCCGGTGTGGCGCTCGGCGATTTCACCGCCATGACCGCGTCCATGCTCGGCCTCGGTGCGCTGCTGGCGACCTCAGCGGCGATCTTCACCGTGCTGAAATGGGTAGGGGCGGCCTATCTCATCTGGCTCGGCATCAAACTCTGGCGCGCGCCGGTCGCAGCCGGCGGCGATGCCGACGTCGAAACCACCCCCACCGAGCGCCCGCTGCGTATCTTCTTTCACACCTATGCGGTCACCGCGCTCAATCCGAAGAGCATCGTCTTCTTCGTCGCCTTCCTGCCGCAGTTCCTCGACCTTGGTCAGCCGCTCTTTACCCAGATGGCGATTTTCGAGCTCACTTTCCTGACGCTCGCGATCGTCAATGCCAGCCTCTACGCGGCCCTTGCGACCGCGGCGCGCAGCACGATCTCGCGGCCTAATATTCGCCGCATCGTCAACCGCGCCGGCGGCTCCATGCTCATCGGCGCGGGGCTTCTGACGGCAACGATGAAGCGCGCCTCGGCGTGAAATCGTCGCCCGTGCTTGCCGCCGCCAGCCTCATAGGTTAATGGAGATTCACTCTTGGCGGCTGGCAACCGCTGATTTGCAGGGGCTACGGGGCCCAGAAGCACGAAAGTGACAGAATGGCGAAGTACCGTATTTCCCTTACCAAACAGACGTTTGGCGTGGCAGCTATACTGTCGGCGACCATCGTCTCGGGATGCTCAACGGTAGAGCACACGTCGCTCGAAGAACTGACGGCCGTGCAGACGGTCACCCCCCTTGCAAAGCCCGGAACTGAAATGACGGCCTACGCGCTGCCCACGCCTGATGGTGTGGCCACCGCAACGAGCGCTGCGCTTATGGCACAGACGGCAGCCCAGGCATCGGGCATCGCGGTCACCTATCCGGTCGCGGCTGACCTGGCACAAGGCGCCGAAGCCGCCCCCTCGATGGTCGCGGTCCCCGCCGCCAAGCCGGGCGACTCCATGGCGCTTGCCATGGTCGCTCCGACAACGCAAACGAATGCGACCGCTGCCATAGCCGCCGCCGGAACCCCGCTGTCGGGCGACGCGACGCAGCTGGCGGAAGCAGCCGCTTCGCCCGCCGCGACCAAGACGGCCCGCGTCCAGGATCTTCCGGTTTCGACGCTCGCAGTTGCCGCCGCGATGGAATCGGACTTCGACACCGGCGAGCCCGTCGGTCTCGAAACGCTGGTCGCCAACCGCATGATCGTGCCGACCGAGCGTCCGAAGACCGGTGTCATCGGCTCGACGGTCGCAGCCGTTGCCAGCGTCATTCCGGATTCGATGAAGCTCACCAAGGCGCCGACCAGCTCGCGTCCCGACCTCGACAAGCTGATCAAGTATTATGCCGATCTGAACGACATTCCGGTCGAGCTGGTTCACCGCGTCGTCAAGCGCGAGAGCAACTACAATCCGCGCGCCTACAGCAAGGGCAATTACGGCCTGATGCAGATCCGCTACAACACCGCCAAGGGCCTCGGCTATGACGGTCCGGCGGAAGGCCTGTTCGACGCCGAAACCAACCTCAAATACGCGACGAAGTATCTGCACGGCGCCTGGATGGTGGCCGACAACAAGCACGACGGCGCGGTCAAGCTCTATGCCAGCGGCTACTACTACCACGCCAAGCGCAAGGGCCTGCTCGAAGAACTCGGCATGAAGTGAGCGAAGCCCGCTTACTGATATTCGAACCGTTTTATGAGGCGCTCAATCGAGCGCCTCTATTATTTTGGCATTGAGCTTCTGTACGTCGTAGCCGAGCCTCGAAGGCGTGAGCCCCAGCCGGACCACCGCGAGCTTCAGCGAAGGCACCAGCATGATCGCCTGGCCGTCATGGCCGAGCATCCAGAAGGCGTCCGCCGGGAAACTGCCGGAACCGGCGCGCACGCCGTTTTCTTCCAGCCACACCTGGCCCTGGCCGTATTTGCCGCCTGAAGCCTTGGCCGGTGCGCGCATGAAGGCGACGTAGTCCTTCGGCAGCATCGCCCTCCCCTTCCAGACGCCATCCTGCAGCAGGAACTGCGCGAAGCGCGCCCAGTCCTGCGCGGTGGCATACATATAGGACGAGCCGACGAAGGTGCCGCTCGCATCGGTTTCGAGCACGGCGCTGCTCATGCCCAAGGGCGCAAACAGGGCGTCATGCGGGAAGGCAAGTGCCGCCGCCGGATCCTCGAAGGTCCGCATCCAGATGCGCGACAGCAACGTGCTCGTGCCGCTGGAATAGCTGAACGTCGCGCCGGGATCGGACGTCAGCGGCTTGGTGGCCGCATAACCCGCCATGTCCTTCTCAAGATAGAGCATGCGCGTCACGTCGGTGACGTCGCCATAGTTCTCGTTGAATTCGAGACCGCTCTGCATGCCCATCAGATCGGCAAGCGTGATGCTGGCCCGTTCGTCGCTCGCCCACTCCGGCAGGAGCCCGGCACGCGCCACTTCCATTCGGCCCTCGGCCACACGCAGTCCGATCAGCGCCGCCGTGACCGATTTCGTCATCGACCAGCCGAGCAACGGCGTCGAGCGGTCAAAGCCCCGACCATAGCTCTCGGCGACCAGGCGGCCATCGCGAATGACGGCAATCGCCCGCGCGCCCGGACCGGCGAGATCGGCATCTTCGATAAGTCTCTGCAGGGCGGGATCGATCGCGGCTCCCTCGCCTTCCGGCCAAGGCGCTTCGGAAGCCGGCGCCGCCACAGCCGCCGCGGTCGTGATCGGCGGCAGGCTCGTTCCGCCGCCATCCGGCAGGCTCGTGCATCCTGCGCCCGGCCGGTAGGCGGCGTAGCCCGCCGCTGCAAAGCCGAGGATCCGTGCGGTCACCATCTGTTTTTCCGGTTCGACGGCAACCTTCACCAGCTTCAGCAAGGGGTGTCCCGGCGCCTGGACATCATCGGCCAGCACCGACTGGGCATCGCGTCGCGCAATGAAGACATTGGAGCAGACGATCTTCGCGGCGTACCCATCGCCGACCTTGAGCAATTCCGGCGGCGCGAGCGCGAGCCAACCGAACAGCGCGACGACACCCAACACCAGCGCCGCACCTGATATCCTCAACATGCGTCTCATGCGTTCCCTCCGGCCGTCTCAAATATCCTTGGAGTCTTGCCGACCAAGGACAGAAAGATGCAGCAATTCAAACAGCGGTGGTACTGGTCCGATGGGACGCGCGGTCGCTGTCGAGTTGCAGAGAGAACCAGCATTTCGCCGACAGGAAAAGCCCGCAGACTGCAAGTTTCCAATTTCTGGGGAATGGGGACCCTGGAGTGCTGGTCCCGCGGCGTTAGGCCGAGCGTCGCAAATCCGCCGCTTCGCCTGTCTCAGGCAATGCCGCCACATCCGTGAGCGCCGGCGATATCCACGGACCGCGGACTTCCGCGGCGCCGCTTGCCTGCGCGCAATCCATCTCGCTTTGCTTTTCGATGCCGCGCACGGCGATCGGCAGGCGCAGTACCTGGCCGGTCTTGATGAGGCAGGCGAGCAGCGCAACGCTGCGCTCGCTGCCGTGGGTCGCCCGGATGGCGGTAAGATCGATGGTCACCTGGTCGGGCTGCAGTTCGGCAATCAGGTTCAAGGGCAAGGATGAACCGGCGCCGCCGCCAAGCACAATCCGCACACCAAGCGCGCGCAACCCCTGGAGATTTTCGGAAATCAGGGCGAGATCTTCGGTCGAAAAGTCCCCGGTGATCTCGATCGTCAGGCGTCCCGGCGGCAAGCTCGCCTCGGCGAGGCATTGCCTGACCTGCGCAACAAAGTCTCGATCCTTGAGTTGCGGGGCGAAGGGGGCGACCGTCAGTCCGGTCGGCGAAGCCCAGCGGGCAGCCTCCGTGCAGGCCGTCTGAAGTGTCCAATAGCCAAGCGAAAGCGCACTCGTGCTCTGCTCAGACGGCTCTATGAAGGCTTCCGCGCCGATGACGCCGCGAAGCGGGTGCCGCCAGCGCAGCAGCGCCTCGAAAGCGCGGATGGCTCCGCTTGCCGTCCCGGCAATCGGCAGGAATTCGAGGAAGAATTCGTCGTTCTCGAGCCCGCGTGCCACATCGCGCTCGGCCTCCGCCCGCTGCCGGGCGGCGTGGGTCAGCGTTTCCGAGTGGAAGGCGTGGCTATTGCCGCTCATCGCCTTCGCCTCGTAGAGCGCCAGGTCCGCACGCTTCAGCACGTCGCCCGTTGCCGTATCGCTTCGCTCGACGAAGGCGATGCCTATGCTGCAGCCGGATGCGACCCGTGCATCGCCAAGATCGAACGGCGCTTCGAACAATGCCTTTACCCGCATTGCGAGTATTTCCGCTTCGACCTGTGACGCGGCATCGGCCGCTGCAAGCACGAACTCATCTCCGCCGAGCCGGTAGACGGTTGCCTCCCCGGAAAAGGCGCGCCTCAGCCGGGCACCGAAGAGTGCAAGCAGCCGGTCGCCGGCATCGTGACCCATCGTATCGTTGATCGCCTTGAACCGGTCGAGATCAAGTAGGAGCAGGGCATTGCGCTCGAAGGCCGGCCCTTCGGCACAAAGCGCCTGACGAATGTCCGCTTCCAGCGCCGCGCGATTTGCGAGACCCGTGAGCTTGTCGCGGTGGACCTCGTGGCGCAAGCGCCGCTCGGCGCGGCGCGCTGCATGCAACTCGTGTTCGAGGCGGCGCGAGTAACGCCAGCGATAGAAGGACCCGCCGAGGAACGGCATGGCGCCAGCCGCAAGCATTGTCGGAACATCCCAATTCGATTGTTTTGCGAGCACGGTTTCCGTCGCCAGCCACGCCGCGGAAACCAGAGCCCCCAATGCCGCGCCGGCAACCGCAAATCGCTGCTCGGGCTTCGGCAGAAACGTTCTTAACATCATGTCGACGCCCCCGAATATGAGCCGGTGCTAGCACGCCAGGGTTTAATGATTTCTTATGGGTGAAAAATAGTATGGCGGCCGTTCGAGCGCGCTCTGGGGGCTGTGGAAACCTCGTCATCAAAGTGTAGCGGAGTCACTTTAGAAGCGGCTAAGTTTCAACTGGATGACCGGCAGAGATGACCGAACTAGCCCCCGACGTCGGCTTTGGCAGAAAAAATCCGAAGCTGAAAAACGCCCTGCTCCAGCACAAGACCTTTTCCCTTGCCGGCCTCTCGGAGCGTCTCTTCGGCCTGCTTTTTTCCGGTCTTGTCTACCCGCAGATCTGGGAAGATCCGATCGTCGACATGGAAGCGATGCAGCTCGGCCCGGAGCACCGGATCGTCACTATCGGCTCCGGCGGCTGCAATATGCTGACCTATCTGTCGGCCGGCCCGCGCAAGATCGACGTCGTCGACCTCAACCCGCACCACATCGCGCTGAACCGCCTCAAGCTCGCGGCCTTCCGCCATCTGCCGAGCCACAAGGATGTCACGCGTTTCCTGGCGACCCAGGGCACGGCCACCAACGTCCAGGCCTTCGACCTCTTCATTGCGCCGAAGCTCGACACCGCGACGCGCAGCTACTGGAACGGCCGCGACCTGACCGGCCGCCGCCGCATCGGCGTCTTCGGCCGCAACATCTATCGCACCGGCCTGCTCGGCCGCTTCATTGCCGCAAGCCACCTGCTCGCCCGTCTACACGGCGTCAACCCGGAAGAATTCGTCCAGGCCGGCTCGATGCGCGAGCAGCGGCAATTCTTCGACGAGCGCCTGGCACCGCTTTTCGATCGCCCCGTCATCCGCTGGATTACCGGCCGCAAGAGCTCGCTATTCGGGCTTGGCATCCCGCCGCAGCAGTTCGACGAGCTGGCAAGCCTCAGCAGCGAGAAGTCGCTCGCCGCCGTGCTGCGCCATCGGCTTGAAAAGCTCACCTGTCACTTTCCGCTGCGGGAAAACTACTTCGCCTGGCAGGCCTTTGGGCGCCGCTATCCGCTGCCGCACGAAGGCGAGCTACCGCCCTACCTCAATGCCCGCGCCTACGAGGCGATCCGCAACAATGCCGAGCGTGTCGAGGTCCACCACGCAAGCTACACCGAGCTCCTGGCGAGCAAGCCGGCGGCTTCCGTCGACCGCTACATCCTGCTCGATGCCCAGGACTGGATGACCGACCAGCAGCTCAACGATCTCTGGACCGAGATCACCCGCACGGCCGATACCGGCGCGATCGTCATCTTCCGCACGGCGGCAGAAGACAGCATCCTGCCCGGCCGTGTCTCCTCGGCCCTGCTCGACCAGTGGCACTACGATGCCGAAGCATCGGTCAAGCTCGGCGCCGAAGACCGCTCCGCCATCTATGGTGGTTTCCACATCTATCGGAAGAAGGCTTGAGCCGATGCGTGAGGCCGGGATTTCGCACGCGCGGCGCATGGACCACATGTACCGCTACCAGCGGCATTTCTACGATCTGACGCGGAAGTACTATCTCTTCGGCCGCGACACGCTGATCCGGGAGATGAACCCGGCCCCCGGTGCCTCTGTGCTCGAAGTCGGCTGCGGCACCGGGCGCAATCTGGCGCTGATCGGCCGCTGCTTCCCTTCGGCCCGTCTCTTCGGCCTGGACATTTCCTCGGAAATGCTGACCTCCGCCGATGCAAAGCTCAACCGTAGCGGCAAGCGCCGTGCCGAACTTCAGGTCGCCGACGCCACGGATTTCGACCCCGCCATCTTCGGCGAGCGCGGCTTCGATCGCATCGTCATCTCCTATTCGCTGTCGATGATCCCCGATTGGCAGAAGGCGATCGAAGCGGCCATCGCCGCGCTCAATCCAGGCGGCTCGCTGCACATCGCCGATTTCGGCCAGCAGGAGCGCCTGCCGGCGAGCTTCCGCCGCGCGCTGCACGGCTGGCTCGATCGCTTCCATGTCACGCCACGCGCAAACCTCTTCGAGGTTCTGCGCGAGAAGGCGAGAGTAAACGGCGCCGATCTCGAACGCCGCGCGATCGGTCGCGGCTACGCCTGGCTTGCGGTCTATCACCGCCCGGCCGTCGCAATCGCCGCCTGAAACCGGGAACCCGTCGCGCGGTCGGCAGGGATCGCCCCTATCTCACGTCGCCCGAGAGCACCGAAATCACCAAGGGGATTTCGCGTTGGAGTAGAAATCGGCGAACTCCCGCCCACCTGCAATTCCCGCTTGAGCTAACCCAATTTTTACGATGATATGGTGAAGATGAGGTTCACGCCTCGCGGGGGAAATCACCGATATGAAAGCCATCGTGTGAGGCAGGATCGTCGCTCGTCTCTAGACAGGTACCTCATGCGCCGGCTTCTTCTGGCTCTACTGCCCATTGCCACCCTCCTTTCCGCCTGTTCGTCGACCGATCACGACCTGATGCAGACGGCATCGATCCCGCCGCGCTTCCAGGATACGGACCCGCAGAACTTCGGCGACCGCACCCCGCAGCACCACAACATCCACGGCATCGACGTCTCCAAATGGAATGGTGATATCGACTGGATGAAGGTGAAGAATTCGGGCGTCTCCTTCGCCTTCATCAAGGCGACGGAAGGCAAGGACAGGGTCGACACGCGCTTCAACGAATATTGGCAGCGGGCGCGTGCCGCCGGCATCCCCTACGCGCCCTATCACTTCTACTATTTCTGCTCGACCGCCGACGATCAGGCCGACTGGTTCATCGCCAATGTGCCGAAAAGCGCGGTCTATCTGCCTCCGGTGCTCGACGTCGAATGGAACGGCGAATCGAAGACCTGCCGCCACCGCCCGACGCCAGGCGAAGTCCGCGCCGAGATGAAGCACTTCATGGATCGCCTCGAAGCCCATTACGGCAAACGCCCGATCATCTACACCTCGGTCGACTTCCACCGGGACAATCTCGTCGACCAGTTCAAGGACTATCACTTCTGGGTGCGCTCGACCGCCAAGCACCCGAAAGACGTCTATGTCGAGCGCCGCTGGGCCTTCTGGCAGTACACCAGCACCGGCGTTATACCGGGCATCGACGGCAGTACCGATATCAATGCCTTCGCCGGCTCGGCGAAAAACTGGAAGAACTGGGTCGCAGCGGTCTCACAGCCGAAGTAAGACCGGCATTCTTGCCGGCAACTGCGGCAAGGCACCCCATTTTCTTCTTTCGGTCATAATGCTCTGGAAGAGCAAAGGCAGATTTACAGCGCCCGCACATCTCCAAGGATGCGCAAAGGTCGCTGTAACATTTTTGAACCGCTGCATGATTTGTCCCTAAATCGGTGACGATTTAAGGCGTTATGCAGGTCATCCAGCAATTTGCTGCCCGTGGTGGTGTCTCCCGCACCCGCGGCCAAAGAAAGGAATTATGATGATCCGGACTACCCGGCACGCCCTGGCCTCCGTCGCCCTCCTGGCGCTTACCGCTTCCACCGCCTACGCCCAGACCGCGACCCAGACGGCCACGCAGAGCGCCGCTCCGGCTGCTGCCTGCGGCGGCGACCTCGGCGCGTTTCTTCAGGGCGTGAAGGCCGAAGCTGTCGCCAAGGGTGTTCCGGCCGATGTCGCCGATCGTGCGCTCGCAGGCGCCGTGATCGACCAGAAGGTTCTCAGCCGTGACCGCACCCAGGGCGTCTTCAAGCAGACCTTCACCGAGTTCTCCAAGCGCACGGTCAGCAAGTCGCGCCTCGATATCGGCCAGCAAAAGATGAAGGAATATGCCGACGTCTTCGCCCGCGCCGAGAAGGAATTCGGCGTGCCGGCCCCCGTCATCACCGCCTTCTGGGCAATGGAAACCGACTTTGGCGCCGTACAGGGCGACTTCAACACCCGCAATGCTTTGGTGACGCTCTCGCACGACTGCCGCCGCCCGGAAATGTTCCGACCGCAGCTGATCGCCGCCATCGAGATGGTCCAGCACGGCGATCTTGACCCGGCAACGACCACCGGCGCCTGGGCCGGCGAGATCGGCCAGGTGCAGATGCTGCCGGAAGACATTATCGCCTATGGCGTCGATGGCGACGGCGATGGCCACGTCAACCTGAAGAAGAGCTCGCCTGACGCGATCCTGACCGCGGCCAAGTTCATCCAGAGCCTCGGCTTCAAGGCTGGCCAGCCCTGGATCCAGGAAGTCAGCGTTCCCGAAGAACTCCCCTGGGAAAAGACCGGCCTGCAGACGGGCATGAAGGCTTCGGACTGGTTCGCGCTCGGCGTCAAGCCGCGCGATGGCAACACCGCCAACGGCAATCTCGAAGCCTCGCTGGTGCTGCCGCAGGGCCGCAAGGGTGTTGCCTTCCTGACCTACCCGAACTTCAATGTCTATCTCGAGTGGAACCAGTCGTTCATCTACACGACCTCGGCCGCCTACTTCGCAACCCGCCTCGCCGGCGCGCCGACCTATGAAGGCGGCAACCCGGAACCGGGCCTCGACGATGTCGCCATGAAGGCGCTGCAGACCAAGCTCCAGACGCTCGGCCACGACGTCGGCAAGGTCGACGGCATCCTCGGCTCCGGCACCCGCGCCGCACTCCAGAAGGAGCAGCTCCGTCTCGGACGCCCCGCCGACGGCTGGGCCACGCTGGAACTCTTGAACGCGCTCTAGAGCAATTCCAGGAAAAGTGTGAAACGGTTTTCCGTCCGGAGTTGCGCAATTTCAAACAGTTGGAGCAATTCGCTGTTTCAATGAAACAGTGAAATGCTCTAAAGCCTGTCGCGCAAAAGTGCGCAGCGGTTTTGCGACAACGACATGCGAAATATCAAGAACTTAAAGCGCAAGGAGCGAATCTGAAAGATCGCGACGCGCTTCAAGTGAACCTCGGGCCACCGATGTGGCTCGTACGCAGGATGCATCTCCCCGGGGATCGGAAGCGATCTCCGGGGTTTCTTGTATCTGCGGTCCAGGCGCCACGACCCCGGTGGGACCGCCCATGCCCGAACGCCCTCTTGCTCGCGAATACGACAAGAACCGGGTGGTCCGAGCGAAGGCGCCGGGCTATGAAATAATCGTCAGATCGCAACCGGTCCGGGAATGTCGGGCGCAGCTTTTGCGCCCAGATCACCATTCTCCGCCTGGGCGAGGCTGACGGACGATGCAATCAGCACGGACAGGCACACCCATGAATGCGCGAACCACAGTCGACGGCCATCAGATGAGCGTCAGAACCTGGGCGCTGCTCGCCCTGCTCGGTCTCATATGGGGCGGATCCTTCTTCTTCGCCCGCGTGGCCGTTGCCCATGTGCCGCCATTCACGCTGGTGGTGCTGCGTCTGGGCATGGCGGCACTTGCCCTGCATCTCTATATCCGCGGCCGCTTCGGCATGTATCAGGCACTTTCCGGACGCTGGCGCGAATTTGCGCTGATGGGACTGATCAACAACGCCATTCCGCACGCCTTCATTTTCCTCGGCCAGACCCAGATCGGCGCCGGCCTGGCGGCGATCCTCAACGCCACGACGCCGGTCTGGACCGTCATTATCGCCAACATGGCGACCGAGGACGAGAAGCTGAGTTCTGCCAAGATCGCCGGCTGCCTGCTCGGCCTTGCCGGTACCGTGGTGCTGATCGGGCCGAGTGCGGTTGCCGGCCTGTTCGGTACGACGAGCGGCGTTCCGCTGTGGGCGCTCGTCCTTCCGGTGCTGGCCGCCGTCAGCTATGGCCTTGCGGCAACCTACGGCAAGCGCTTCCGAAATCTTGCACCACCGGTGACGGCCGCCGGCCAGCTCACCGCTTCGACGCTGATGATGCTGCCCGTTGCTGCCTTCACGGATGCGCCCTGGAACTTGCCGATGCCGCCAATGGAAGCGACGCTTGCCATCCTCGGCCTCGCGCTCGTCTCGACCGCCTATGGATATATCCTCTTTTTCCGGATCATGGCGGAGGCCGGCGCCACCAACGCTTCGCTCGTCACCCTGCTGGTGCCGCCAAGCGCGATCCTGCTCGGCTATCTCTTCCTCGGCGAAACCCTGCCGGCGGCCGATGTCGGCGGAATGGCGCTGATTGCCCTTGGGCTCGCCGTGCTTGACGGCCGCATTCTACGGCTCAAACGCGCCGCCTGAACGGGGAATCGAACCGCCGAATTCGTGCCCTTCTGAAGCGCTCACGCACGGTTACAAGCGTTTATATTAACCTTGCGGAAGCGATTGTGAAAAAAATGTGGCAGCCTGAAAAAGATAAATATCTCAATATTATAGCCCTGTGAATAAGGCCGCTCCCCGTCACGGATTTCGCACTGCAGCACAAGTTTCGCTTTAACACATCGTGATTTCGCCCTATGTTTTAACGCGTTAACGCAGGGAGGGTCATCCATGGGCCTTACACATTCGCTGAATGTCCTCATGATCAGTGCAGCGTTCGTATTCGTGGCCACGATGCTCTTCATCTGATGAGCGGCTGCTGAGAGTCCAAACCGAATAGGGACTTAAATTTCCGGAAATCCATTTTGCAGCACCAAGCAAGCTAGACCGCCAAGAGAGCAAAGGGTCTAATCGCTGCGACAAACAAGAAAGCGCCTGAAGATCGATCTTCAGGCGCTTTCTTTTGATGGCATATCCGCCCGGGAAATCGGGTTCGGATCCAGGGTTCAGGCGGCAGCGCCCGCCGCCCTCGTCCGTGGCGCTTCGTCGAGAGCATTGTTCGCCTCGAGCGCCACCTGCTCGAAACCGACGAGATCCAGGACCGCGGTCACCAGCGGCGAACGGTTCATTGTGTAGAGGTGGAAGTCGCGAACACCGCGTCGGGCGAGATCGACGATCTGCTCGGCAGCGATATGGGTCGCCTCCTTGAAACGCTCGACCGGCTGGTCTTCCAGATGCACGAGCCGGGTGACGATCGCCTCCGGCACGCTCGCGCCACAGAGGCCGGCAAACTTCTGCACCTGCGCCAGATTGTTGATCGGCAGGATGCCCGGCACGATCGGAATGTTGATACCGGCGCGGCGCACCCGTTCGAGATAGCGCTCGAAATCGTTGTTGTCGAAAAAGAACTGGGTCAGTGCCCGGTTGGCTCCGGCATCGACCTTGCGCTTCAGCATGTCGATATCGGCGGCCACGTCAGGGCTCTCCGGATGCTTCTCCGGATAGGAGGAGACGGAAATCTCGATATCGTCGCCCCGCGCGCGGATCGCCCGCACCAGGTCGGTGCTGCTCGCATAGCCGTCCGGATGCGGCTGATAGGCGCTGCCGATGCCGCCCTGCGGGTCGCCGCGCAGCGCCACGAAATGGCGGACGCCATAATCGATGTACTCATCGATGACCGCATCGACTTCCGCCTTCGGTGCGCCGACGCAGGTCAGGTGCGCGGCCGTATTGGCAAAGCCCTTCTCCTCGACCATCCGCCGCACGGTCGTCAGCGAGCGCGCCTTGGTCGAGCCGCCTGCGCCGTAGGTAACCGTCACGAAGGCAGGACCGAAGATGGAAAGATCTCCCGCCGTCTGGAAGAGTTGCACTTCCATTTCGTCGGTCTTGGGGGGGAAGTACTCGAAGGAGAGCCTCAGATTGCCACGCTCGGCCGGATAAAGCGTCTGTGCCGTCATTCTCAAACTCCCCCTGCATGGACGCGCGGCCGCGGCGTTTCATTCTCATTCACGGCGCGCCGGTCGCGCGCCAGCCAGATCGTCACCGTCAGCTTTTCTTCCTCGGCCCCTTCCGGCGAAAGGTCCGTGGTCTTTTCGAGCACCAGGCCGGCCTTGGCGAGCCAATCGGAGATTACCTGATGCGAGAAGCCAAGGCGCGCATGGGCGTGTTCGTCGCGCAGATGCTCGAGCCCGTGCGGCGCAAAGTCGATGATGACAAGACGACCGCCCGGCATCAGCATGCGTGCAGCTTCCGCAATCGCCGCCTCCGGCTCGTCGAGGAAATGCAGCACCTGGTGAATGGTGACGAGATCGAAGGCGTGCCCGTCGAGCGGCAGGTTGAAGATATCGCCATGCCGGATCGACGCCTTGGTGATGCCGGCGCGTTCGAGATTGGAGCGCGCAACGGCCAGCATGTCGCGGCTGGCATCGACGCCGACGCCGCGACGGTAGAGCCCTTCGAAGAGCTGCAGGATGCGCCCGGTGCCGGTTCCGAGATCGAGCAGGCTCTCGACCGGTTCGTCGCCGACCATCTCGCGCAGCTTCGCCTCGACGTCGCGCTCGCTGACATGCAGGCGGCGAAGCTCGTCCCAGCCAGCAGCGTTGCGGCTGAAATAGGCCTGCGCCTTCTCGGCCCTCGCCTTCTTCAGCGTGGTCAGCCGCGCCGCATCGCGCGAAAGCACCGCGTCGTCAGCAGACGCCGACGCCAGCATGGCCCGCACGAGCCCGACGCGGGCGCCATCCTGCCTGAGACGGAAATAGGCCCAGGCGCCTTCCTGATAACGATCAATGAGTTCGACTTCGGCAAGCAGCTTCAGGTGCCGCGAAATACGCGGCTGCGATTGCCCGAGAATTTCGGTAAGATCGGTAACGGTGAGGTCGCCGGCGGCAAGCAAGGCGACGAGACGCATGCGGGTCGGCTCTCCTGCCGCCTTCAGCACGTCCACCAGCGCATCCAGACCCAGTTCTCTCTGAACAGCCATCGCGATCCCCATCAACACATAAAGATATGTTTATGTGATTTGCGATGTCGGCGCAAGCGGATTTGCGCGGAGAGGCCAAACAATGGCGCTTGCGGAACAGGGCATGCAAAGGAAAACGGGCGGAGCCTGCGCTTCGCCCGTTCCCGTAACAATAGACTTTCAGTTCCAGCGTTCGCGGCGCTGCCGCGATGCACTGGGCGCCGCAAGGAAATGCGGCGCCTTGGCTCTGATCAGCGCGTCAGGCGCTTGTAGGTGACGCGCTTCGGGTTGACCGAGTCCGGGCCGAGGCGGCGGATCTTGTCCTTCTCGTAGTCTTCGAAGTTGCCTTCGAACCATTCGACCTGACTGTCGCCTTCAAAGGCGAGGATGTGCGTTGCCAGGCGGTCGAGGAACATGCGGTCGTGGCTGATGATAACGGCGCAGCCGGCGAAGTTTTCGAGCGCGACTTCGAGTGCTGCGAGCGTCTCGGTGTCGAGGTCGTTGGTCGGTTCGTCGAGCAGCAGCACGTTGCCGCCGGCCTTCAGCATCTTGGCGAGGTGAACGCGGTTGCGCTGACCACCCGAGAGGTTGCCGACCTTCTGCTGCTGGTCGCCGCCCTTGAAGTTGAAGGTCGAGCAATAGGCGCGCGAGTTCATCTCGTACTTGCCGAGCTTGATGACTTCGGCACCGCCGGAGATTTCTTCCCACACGGTCTTGTTGCCGTCGAGCGCATCGCGGCTCTGGTCGACATAACCGAGATGCACGGTGTCGCCGATGCGGATCGAGCCGCTGTCGACCTGCTCCTGGCCGGTGATCATGCGGAAGAGCGTCGTCTTGCCGGCGCCGTTCGCGCCGATGATGCCGACGATGCCGCCCGGCGGCAGCTTGAGCGACAGGCCGTCGATCAGCAGGCGATCGCCGTAGCCCTTGGTGACGCCCTCCATCTCGATGACCACCTGGCCGAGACGTTCGCCGACCGGGATGATGATCTGCGCGTCGCCCGGGCGCTGGTTTTCCGCCGCGTTGACCAGTTCGTCATAGGAGCGGATACGCGCCTTGGACTTGGCCTGGCGGGCCTTGGGGCTCGATGCGATCCACTCCTGTTCGCGGGCGATCGCCTTCTGGCGGGAGGCCTCTTCACGGCCTTCCTGCTGCATGCGCTTGGCCTTGGCGACGAGGTAGGCCGAGTAGTTGCCTTCGTAGGGAATGCTGCGGCCACGGTCGAGCTCGAGGATCCAGCCGGTGACGTTGTCGAGGAAGTAGCGGTCGTGGGTGATCATCAGCACGGCGCCGGGATATTCGCGCAGGTGCTTTTCGAGCCAGGCGATGGTCTCGGCGTCGAGATGGTTGGTCGGTTCGTCGAGCAGCAAGAGGTCCGGCTGCGAGAGCAGCAGCTTGCAGAGAGCCACACGGCGCTTTTCACCGCCGGAAAGGCTGGTGACGTCGGCATCACCCGGCGGGCAGCGCAGCGCTTCCATGGCCATCTCGACCTGGCTTTCGAGATCCCAGAGGTTCTGGCTGTCGATGATGTCCTGGAGCTTCGCCCCCTCTTCCGCCGTCTCGTCGGAATAGTTCATCATCAGTTCGTTGTAGCGCTCGACGATCGCGGTCTTCTTGGCAACGCCTTCCATTGCGTTCTCAAGCACCGTCTTCGTCGGATCAAGCTGCGGCTCCTGCGGCAGATAGCCGACGGTGGCACCCTCGGCGACCCAGGCTTCGCCGGTGAATTCCTTGTCGAGGCCGGCCATGATGCGCAGAACCGTCGACTTACCGGCGCCGTTCGGGCCGAGGATACCGATCTTGGCGTCCGGGTAGAACGACAGATGAACGTTCTCGAGAACCTTCTTCGCGCCGTAGGACTTATTAAGTCCGGCCATATGATAGATGAACTGACGTGCCATAAGGGAATGCTCCGCAGGGAAAGGAAATTTGCCCGCTATGTAGGCGAATTATAGGAAGGGGGCAATGAGCAAAGGCATTCGCCCCGGCTTGTCCCCCCACCTATCCCATGCGGCAACCCTGCGCCTCCAGCACATCCGCTGCCGAAGAACAGTGCCTGCAAAGCGGCTCAGCTTCGCCCGGCCGTATCGGCAATACCCTTGGCGCATTTGAACTCGGTCGGCCCCGCCGCCTGGATCAGCGGTGCGAGGCTGGACGCCTTCATGACGTCGCCGGTCAGCCCGATCGTCAACCCGGTGATGATGCTGCGCCCCTGAACCGTCTGGCAGCGCATGCGCACCCGGTCGCCGGCGCCAGTACCAAAACTCTGGTCGAAGGCCTGCTTGATCGTCGCCTCGTCGAGTTCGGAGCCGATGCGCTGACGGAACAGCGCGCCGACCGCCGAGCGGTTGAGCTCCTCCAGCATGCGCAGCTGCGCCAAGAAATAGTCGTCGATCGAGCCGCTCTGGCAGGTGCCGCTGCGCAGCCACTGGTGCCGGTCGAGGCCGGATTGCACGCCGGGCATGGCGATCAGCAGCCGCGCCGCCGTGTCGTCTGCCATGGCGAGTTTCGGCAGTTCAAGCCAGCTGCCCTTGCGATCCTGCGCACGCACCTCGGCCGTTACCCCGCAATAGCTTTTGCGCAGGGGCCAGAGGCCATGCAGCGAGAGATTGGTGGCGTCGAAACGCTCTGCGGTCTGGCTTTCGCATTCCTTGCGTTGCGGCCGCGTTTCGCAGAAGCCCGGCTGCCAGCTCACCGCCAGCACATATTCCGTGCGGCTGGTCGCGCCTTCGGAACCCCCTTGATCCGACATTTCCTCGCCGGCAGCAAAGGCGGCCGGCGCAAGGAACAGCGCCAACGCCGCCAGCAGTCCTGCCATCGGACCCGATATCGCCTTACAGAAACTAACCATGATATCCTCCTGCGGAAACAAAACAGGAACGAATATCGCTCAAAACGGGAAAATTGCAACTCTTAATTAAGATGAGCGCACATTCGCGTGTGACCTCATGCGCAACGAGCAACAAGCGGCGATTGCCTTTGCCTTGCAAATCGATTTGATATCGAATTGGTCTGTCGTTGTTGCCGGGGGAAATCGTGTTCGGGCAGGTGAAGACACATCAGAGCCCGACCGGAGCCACCTTGAGCTGGCGCCATTTCCCCGCGACCGCTCATGCGCGCGGCATCCTCCTCATCAGCCACGGCCTTGCCGAACATTCCGGCCGCTACGCCCGCTTTGCCGAAGCGATGGCCGCGCATGGCTTCCAGGTCTATGCCCACGACCATCGCGGCCATGGCGAGACGCGCGCGCCCGACGCCCCGCTCGGCATGTTTTCGAGCCGCGACGGCCTCGACAAGATCTTCGCCGATATCCGGGCTGTGCGCGAAATCGCGACCGCCGCCCATCCGGGTCTTCCCGTCATCCTCTTCGGCCATTCCATGGGCGGGCTGATTGCGCTGAACGCAGCCGAGGCTGATCCCGGCCTCTATGATGCGCTCGCCGTCTGGAACTCCAATTTCCGTCCCGGCCTCGCCGGCCGCGGCGGCCAGATGATCCTGAAAATCGAGAAGGCGCTGAAGGGTTCGGATGTGCCGAGCCCGCTCCTGACCAAGCTTACCTTCGGCATGTGGGGCGGCGCGATCAAGGATCGCAAGACCGATCTCGACTGGCTCTCGCGCGACGATGCCGAGGTCGCGAAATACGCGGCCGACCCGCTCTGCGGTTTCGATGCGACCGTCTCGCTCTGGCTCGACCTTTTCCGGCTATCCTTCGGCGGCGCCCGGCCCGACCGGCTGACGCGGCTCCGCAAGGACCTGCCCATTCATCTCGTCGGCGGCAGCGCCGACCCGTCAACCGAGATGGGCAATGCCATTCGCTGGCTCGGCGCCAAGATGAAAGCGGCCGGTCTGACCAACGTCACCGTCACCGTTTATGACGGCATGCGCCACGAGACCCTCAACGAACTCGGCCGGGAACAGGCGACGGCGGACTTCGCCGCCTGGTGCTTGGGCGCCATCGCAGGCAGGCGCTGACCGGAAATATCATGGCCGACATGTCTCTTCAAAAGATCGCCACGGACCACAACCGCATCTCCTTCGGGCTGACGCTGATGGTGATCTCGGTGCTCCTGTCGCCGCTGATCGACATCTTCGCCAAGCTGGCGATCGCGACCGTCCCCTCGGCCGAAATCACCGCCGTCCGGTTCCTGCTTCAGGTCGTCTTCATCCTGCCGATCGTGCTCTTCCGCGGCAGCCTCTTTGATCTCACCTGGCGCAAGACCGGGCTCCATGCGTTGCGCGGCGGCCTCCTGGTCGTGACGATGCTCTCCTTCATCACCACGCTGAAGGTGATGGAGGTTGCCGACGCAATTGCGATCTTCTTCGTCGAGCCGATCATCCTGACGATCCTCGGCAGCATCTTCCTGAAAGAGACCATCGGCTGGCGGCGTTACACCGCCTGCGGCGTCGGCTTCTTCGGCGCGCTGCTCGTCATCCAGCCGAGCATGCAGGAGGTCGGTTGGATCGCGCTTCTGCCTGTTGTCGCCGCCTTCGGCCTTGCCGTGTTCCTGCTCGTCACCCGCATGGTCGCGCAGAACGAGGACCCCTGGTCGATGCAATTTCATGCCGGCATCTGGGGCGGGCTCTTCTGCCTCGTGCTTCTCTATTTCGGCGAAGGCACCGGTTCCGGCATCTTCGATCCGGTCTGGCCGCAGGGCTACACCTGGTACTATCTGCTCGGCGTCGGCGTCACCGCCACCATCTCCGGCGTGCTCGGCGTCTACGCCTATCGTGCGGCCCCGGCGTCGGTGCTGGCACCGCTGCAATATCTGGAAATCGTCTCGGCGACGATCTTCGGCTGGCTCGTCTTCGGCGATCTGCCTGATGCACTGAAGTGGCTCGGCATCGCCATCATCATCGGCTCCGGCCTCTACATCATCTGGCGCGAGCGCCGCATACACAAGGACACGAGCGTCGCTCCGGTGTCGCCAGCCATCTGACAACAACAATCAGACTACAAAAGAAAGACCATCGGGAGGAAGATCATGAAAACTGGAGGCCAGCTCGTCGTCGACGCACTCGTCGCCAATGGCGTGAAACGCATCGCTTGCGTGCCGGGGGAGAGCTACCTGGCTGTGCTGGACGCGCTTTACGACACCGACATCGACGTGCTCGTCTGCCGCCAGGAAGGCGGCGCCGCAATGATGGCGGATGCCTGGGGCCGGCTGACGGGTGAGCCCGGCATCTGCATGGTGACCCGCGGCCCCGGCGCGACCAACGCGTCGGCGGGTCTCCATGTCGCACGGCAGGACTCGATCCCGATGATCCTCTTCATCGGCCAGGTGCAGAGCGAGGCCCGCGAGCGCGAAGCCTTCCAGGAGATCGAATACCGCCGCGCCTTCACCGAAGTGGCCAAGTGGGTCGGCGAGATCGACGATCCTGCCCGCATTCCGGAATTCGTCACCCGCGCCTTCGCCGTCGCCACGTCCGGCCGCCCCGGCCCGGTCGTGCTGACGCTGCCCGAAGACATGCTGACCCGCAGCGCCGAGGCGCCGGCCGCCAAGGCCTACCAGCCGGTCGAAGGCCATCCGGGCCCGGCGCAGGTAAAGCGGCTCGGCGAAATGCTTGCCGCCGCCAAGCGGCCGATCGCCATTATCGGCGGCACCCGCTGGACCGCGGAAAGCGTCGCGGATTTCCAGCGCTTCGCCGAGCGCTGGAAGCTGCCCGTCGGTTGCTCCTTCCGCCGCCAGATGCTCTTCGATCACCTGCATCCAATGTATGCCGGCGATGTCGGCATCGGCATCAACCCGGCACTCGCCAAGGAGATCAAGGAGGCCGATCTCGTGCTGCTTCTCGGCGGCCGCTTCTCGGAAATGCCGTCCTCCGGCTACACGCTCATGGATAGCCCCTACCCGCGCCAGACGCTGGTGCATGTGTATCCCGATAGTTCCGAGCTCGGCCGCGTCTACCGGCCGGAGCTGGCGATCGCCGCAAGCCCGAACGACTTCGTCGCCGCCCTCGAGGGCCTTGCGCCCGCAGGCGAACCCGTCTGGTCCGAGCGCACGGAAATCATGCACGCGGCCTATCTCAAATGGTCGACTCCGCCGGAGACCGGTCCAGGTGCGGTGCAGATGGGCCCGATCATGAACTGGATCGAGGCGAACGTGCCTCAGGATACGGTCTTCACCAACGGTGCCGGCAACTATGCCACCTGGGTGCATCGCTTCCACCGCTTCCGCCGCTTTGCGACGCAGGCCGCACCTGCCTCCGGTTCGATGGGTTACGGCCTGCCGGCCGCCGTTGCCGCCAAGCAGCTGCATCCGGATCGCGAAGTCATCTGCTTTGCCGGCGATGGCTGCTTCCTGATGCACGGCCAGGAATTCGCGACCGCCGTTCGCTACCGCCTGCCGATCATCACCGTCGTCGTCAACAACGGCATCTACGGCACGATCCGCATGCACCAGGAGCGTGAATATCCCGGCCGCGTCAGCGCCACCGACCTCACCAATCCGGATTTTGCGGCGCTCGCCCGCGCCTATGGCGGCCACGGCGAAACGGTCGAGAAGACGGAAGAATTTGCCGACGCGTTCCTCAGGGCGCGCGCCAGCGGCAAGCCGTCGATCATCGAGATCAAGCTCGATCCCGAAGCGATCACGCCGACGCGCACGTTGACGGATATCAGGAACGGCTGATCGATTGGGAAGTGATGGCGACCGCTGCGAACTGCGGCGGTCGCAAGCGATTGTCGCCTATTCTTCCAGCCACTCCGTCGAAAACGCGCCGGCCGCATGCAGGTCGGTCGTCTCCAGCCGGCCGGGTCCGAGATTCTCGAACTTGTGCGGCACGTTGGCTGGCGCCACGACGATCTGGCCGGCTTCGGCGTCGATCGTGCGATTGCCGACGGTAAAGCGGGCGCGGCCGACGCGCACGATGAAGGTTTCCGGATAGGGATGGCGGTGCAGCTTCGGCCCGTAGCCGATCTCGTCCGTGGAAACGAAGATCACCGAGAGTCCAGCGCCAAAGGCCCCGCCTTCAAACTCGCCCTTCCAGACCTCGGGCTCATCCGCCCATTGCTCACGCGAAATCAGATGCGCTTCGGCCATGCCGATCCTCCGTCGTTCGATCACACGAACGCGGCCGAGCGCGATCTACAAAACTGGAGCCTGGCTCAGCCGCGGATATGCTGGGTCTGCTGGTAGACGGCCGTCGAGCGCGCGCCGGAGCGGCAATAGCCGAGCATCGGGCGCTGGAACTCGTCGAGCGCGTCGACCATGCTCGTTACCGCGTCTGCCGTCACGCCCATCGGGCCGACGGGGATGTGCTTGGTTTCGATGCCGAGCTCTTCGGCGCGGGCAGCGATCGAATCGAAGGTCGGCTGATCCGGCGCCTCGAAATCCGGGCGGTGGCAGACGATGGACTTGAAGCCGAGCGCCTTGATCTGGTCGAGATCCTCGACGGTGATCTGGCCGGAGACCGAGTATTCGTCGTTGATCTGGCGGATGTCCATGGTCGTCTTCCTCAGGAAATGTGGTGGCCTCTGATGTAGGCGCAGCCCTTCCCCGCGTCAATTCAAAAGCCGCGTGTTCCAGATGCCAGATCAGACGACGGCAAAGGCAATCGCATAGCTCCGCGCCTCGCCCGGCAGGAGTGGCGTCAGTTCACCGGCGGCCGCCAGCTCCGGCCGCTTGGCAATCCGGTGCGATACCGGCTCGATGCTGATCACATCCGCCTCGCCGCGCTGACAGCGCCACATCTGCAGGAAGGGCAGCGTGTCGATGCGGAACCGCACCTGGAGATTGCGCCCACCGAGTCCGGCAAGGCCCACAAGCGTGACGTCCGACCAGCCGTCGGAACCGATGGCCGCTGGCAGGCAAAAATGCGCGCTCTCGCCATTGCCGAAGCGCCAGGCGCTCTCCCCGCCTGCAAGCGAAGCGCTGAGGATACGGGTGACCGGCCCGAGCAGCCTGCCAGCGATGTTGACGTGATACATCATCATCGGCGGAAAGGCCGAGGTCCCCACGTTGACGACGCGATCCTCGAGCACAACTTCGTGCCGCCCCGCATCGATCCGCCATCGCCGCTCGATCCGCGCCTGCCCGCCATCGGCTAGCGCCACCTCGATCGTCGCCGTGCACTCGGCTCCATCGCTCGCCATCTGCGTGTGGCTGACCGCAGACCCGGCAAGCGACCCATGCAGCGGGTAGCGCGCGCCGTCCGCGCCGCCCTCGATCGGCTCAGGATGGCGGATATGCTCGGGGCCGCAGGTGAAGAGAAATCCGGCAAGCGCCCGGTCGATCCTGATATCGCCGTCAGAGGGGATCGCGGCACCCGGCGACAGGTCGACGCCATCGACGACGAAGGCGGCGATGTCGAGCGCGGAAAGACGATCGAACAGCACATGATTCTCTTGGCCGTCCGCAGGTTCTTCGAGCGTTCTCAGCATGTCCTCTTCCTCAAATCGGCCGTAGAATCACTGCAATCACAAAGCGATGATATCTGAGGAGAGCCACATTTCATTGGTTGAAGCCGAAGTCTGCTCCGCCTAGATAGAATTTAACCGCTTGTTCATGATGAATTCATTTTTTTCACATTAACGTCGAAATCCAAATGTACCGCGCCACATTCGCTACAATGAAGACAGGTTCTCACGTGACGTCAGCGACCCGCATCGGCCTCTCGCTTCTCGCCGCAGCCGGCTTTCTCGCCGTGGATTTGACGGCCGCTTTCGCGCAGGACTATCGCGGCAGAAATCGCTATGGCGACGACGTCATGCTGGTCACGCCCGATGGCGAAATACTCGACTACGTGCCGCGCGCCGATGAGGTGCAGACCATGCGCGACAGCCGCGGGCGCACGCTGCTGATCGATAGCTGGGGCAATGTGGTGGCGACCGTCGTGCCCAATCGCGGCCGCCAGGATGGCTATGGCGGCTATCGCCGCGAGGGCGACGTCGACATCTATTCGAACCGCCGCAACCGCGACACCGAGCGCGGCTACGGCTATTCCGAGCCTGGCGAAGTCACCGGTTCCATCCCCGACTACCGCGACGTGGTGCCGCCATCCACCGATGGCAACGAGCTGCCGAACAGCCTTCCGGGCCTGATCGACGGCACTGAAGAGGCCGCGATCGATCCGAACGACAGCCAGCCCATGCGCCAGTCGGTGCCGCCGGCAATGACGGTCAAGAGCAAGTCGCGCGCCGAGATCACCGCACTGCAGGTCTTCCTCGACCGAGAAGGTTTTTCGCCCGGCGTGATCGACGGCAAGATGGGCTCGAACGTGACCAAGGCGATCGAGGCCTGGCAGCAGTCGACCGGCGAGACGCTCGACCCCAACAACACCGAGGACATCCTCGAGCGGCTGCGCATGAGCGGCGGCATGCCGATCACCAGCTATACGATCACGGCTGCCGACGCTGCCGGCCCCTATGTCGCGTCGATCCCGGAGGACTACGCGCACAAGGCGATGCTGCCGCATATGTCCTTCACCTCCACCACGGAAATGCTCGGCGAAAAGTTCCACATGGACGAAGCCTATCTGCGCGAGCTGAACCCGGGCGTCGACTTCACCATCCCGGGCACCATCATCAAGGTGATCAATCCGGGTGCGAACAAGGCCGGCAAGGTTGCCCGCATTCTCGCCGACAAGGCGCGCAAGCAGGTGCTCGCCTATGACGACACCGGCAAGCTGATCGCCGCCTATCCGGCAACGATCGGCTCGTCCGACACACCATCGCCTTCGGGCACCGTCAATGTCGAGCGCATCGCGCTCAATCCGGGCTACACCTACAACCCGAAGATCAACTTCAGGCAGGGCAACAACGACAAGATCCTCACGTTGCAGCCCGGCCCGAACGGCCCGGTCGGCACCGTCTGGATCGCGCTCTCGAAGCCGACCTACGGCATTCACGGCACGCCGGAACCCTCCAAGATCGGCAAGACCCAGAGCCACGGCTGCGTGCGCCTGACCAATTGGGATGCGACCGAGCTCGCCAAGATGGTCAGCCCCGGCGTGACCGTCGAGTTCGTCGATTGACGCCATTGCGTTGCCGAAAGCTTTTTTGCACCATTTCCCCCAATTGGGTGAGTGACTTCGGCCAAACGGCATAGAAGATGGCATTGCCTGATTGACCATCCACGACAGGCACGTTTTTAAAGATGTATCGCCGAAGCTTGACGACGTTTCGGCAAAGATTTTTCAGACGTATACATTTACAAGACCGCAGCTGCCGACGACCCAGCTGCGGTTTTTCTCCATTGCCCCACCGCGCAGCGCCCCGATGCCTCCGGCCGGCCTTGCATCATGACTTCATGAAACATTGTCATGAGAATTTTCCCCGCAATCGGCTATCACCGAGAGAACCCTGACCTATAGCCGGACGTCCGGCAGCACTTGAAGGATTGCCGCGATGGCGACGGAGCGCACCCTGCCCAACCTCTGGCATGCGACGGCACCGGCCGCGCCCGAAACCAGGCCGCTCAGCCGCGACCTGACGACCGATGTCGCGATCATCGGCGGCGGCTTCACCGGCCTATCGGCAGCCCTGCACCTCGCCGAAAAAGGGATCAAGGCAACGGTGATCGAGGCGAAGATGATCGGCTTCGGCGGCTCCGGCCGCAATGTTGGCCTCGTCAATGCCGGCATGTGGGTCAAGCCCGACGATCTCATCTCGACCCTCGGCCCGGCCGCCGGCAACCGCCTGCTCACCGAACTCGGTGACGGCCCGTCGATGGTCTATGCTCTGGTCGAAAAATACGGCATCGCCTGCGAGGCGGTGCGCAACGGCACGCTGCACATGGCCGTCGGTAGCGACGGTGTCACGGAAATCAAAGACCGCGAAGCGCAATGGCAGAAGCGCGGCGCCCCGGTCGAGGCACTTTCGGCCGAGCGGGCGCATGCGCTCACCGGCGCCGAAGGCTTTTCCGGCGCCCTGCTCGATCGCCGCGCCGGCACGATCCAGCCGCTCGCCTATGCCCGCGGCCTGGCACGCGCAGCCCTTGCTGCCGGTGCCGAGATCTACACCGACACGCCGCTGACAGGCGCCGAACGCCAGGGCGAGACCTGGGTGCTGAAAGCCGGCAACAGCGTCATCCGCGCCAAGCAGGTGATCCTTGCTACCAACGCCTATGGCGGCCTCTTCGCCGAAAGCCCGTGGCAGGCGCATACGCAGGAACTGACGATCCTGCCCTATTTCCAATTCGCCACCAATCCGCTGCCCGATGCGGTTGCAAGCCGTATCCTGCCGGAGCGCCAGGGCACCTGGGACACCGGCCTCGTCATGACGTCGTTCCGCATGGACCAGCAGGACCGGCTGATCTTCGGCTCGATCGGCAGGCTCGACGCGATCGCCGAAGGCACGCACCGCGCCTTTGCCGCCCGCTCGCTGCGCAAGCTCTTCCCCTTCATCGGCGACTTCCGCTTTGAATACTGGTGGGACGGCCGCATCGGCATGACCACCAACAACCTGCCGGCCATGCACACGCTCGCCCCCAACGTGGTTTCCGTCAGCGGCTACAACGGCCGCGGCATTGCGCCGGGCACCGTCTTCGGCCGGGCTCTGGCGAACCACGTCACCGGCGAGACCTCGGCGATCCCGCTTGCTGAAACACCGGTAACCCCGGACACCTGGCGCGGCGTAAAGTCGGCCTTCTACCACGCCGGCGCCCAGGCCAAGCACTTCATCGATCGGCGCTTCTGAGCAGCTCCCAGAGGATGCATCGGACCGGTCGTGCCGGTCCGTTACCTCGATGACAGCTTTCTTTCTCTGTCATCCCGAAAGAAAGCTCCGCGACCATTCTGGGTCGGTCCCGGCAGACCGGCCTTCTCCGGGCCACCAGCCGGCCGGCCAGAATGGTTGCGGCTAACCGCACCTTCATGCGCCCTCCAAAAACCGATTGCGTTATAAAAGCAGTCGACCTATCCTACACCGATTGCATATCACAATCAGACCTGCGCGGATGCCATCTAGGGAAAGGAAGCGGCTATGGCAAAACTCGTGTTCGGAATGAACCAGTCCCTGGACGGCTACGTCGATCACATGGCGTTTGCGCCAAGCCCCACGCTCTTCCGCCACTTCATCGAGGAGGCCGAACAGCAGGCGGGCAGCCTGTACGGTCGCCGCATCTATGAGATCATGCGTTACTGGGACGACGAGCATTCGGAATGGGGTGCGGACGAGCGTGCTTTCGCGGCGGCGTGGCGGAAGCAGCCGAAATATGTCGTTTCGCGTTCGCTGAAGGCTGTCGGCTCCAATGCCCGGCTTGTCGAGGGTGATCTCGAAGGCGCAATCCGCACGTTGAAGGCTGAGCACGACGGCGAGATCGAAGTGGCTGGCCCGGTCTTGGCGGACAGCCTCACCGAACTTGGCCTGATCGACGAATACCGGATCTACCTGCACCCGGTCGTGCTGGGTCACGGGAACCCCTATTTCGCCGGCCCCCGACCGCCGCTCCGTCTGGTGTCTCATGATCGGATTGGCGAGGACGTGGTGAGGTTGACCTACGTTCCTGCTTAATTTGCTAGTCTGCCAGTCCGACAAACCAAAACGCCCCGGATCATCCCTGACCCGAGGCGTCGTCTCTCAATACGATCACGCCGCCGCGCGGTAGCCCGAACCGGCACTGACCTGTACCTGCCCAGAGGTCCGGAAGGCGCGCAGGCGCATGGCGATGTGCTCGGCCTCGCCCGTCAGCGCCTGGCTTGCGGCATTGGCCTGCTCGACCATGGCGGCATTCTGCTGGGTGATCTGGTCCATCTGGGTGATCGCAGTGTTGACCTCCTGCAGGCCGGTTGCCTGTTCGGCGGTGCTGGCGCGGATCGCGCCGAAGACGGAGCTGACTTCCACCACCTGCGCCACGATCTGCTGCAGTGACTGGGCCACCTGGTTGACCGAGTTCACCCCGTCATCCACTTGGTCGCGCGACTTGGCGATCAGTCCCTGAATATCCTTCGCAGCGTCAGCGCAACGCTGAGCAAGCGCGCGGACTTCGGACGCGACAACGGCAAAGCCCCTGCCCGCCTCGCCGGCCCGCGCCGCCTCAATGCCGGCATTCAGCGCCAGGAGGTTGGTCTGGAAGGCGATCTCGTCGATCACGTCGACGATCCGGGCGATGCTGGCCGACGACGTCTGGATCTCCTGCATCACCTCAATCGCGTGGCTGACGATCTCGCCGCTCTGTTCGGCATTGGCGCGCGCGGCAATGACGGTCGAGTTCGCCTGGTTGGCGCCTTCGGCCGTCTGCTTGACGGTGCGCGTCACCTGCTCGACGGCTGCCGCCGTCTCCTCGAGATTGGCGGCCTGCCGCTCCGTGCGCTTGGCCAGATCGTCGGCGGCCGCGGCGATTTCCTTGGCACTCGTATGGATCTGGCTGGCGCCGGCCTCGATGCCGCCGATGGCACGAGAGAGTTCGCCGATCGCGTGGTTGAAGTTTTCGCCAAGCTCCTGATAGGCGACCGGCAGATCGGCGCCGATGCGCGCTGTCAGATCGCCGTCGGCGATCTTCTTCAAGGCGGCGCCGAATGTCTTGCTGATCAGCGCGCGCTCGGCCGCCAGCACTTCTTCCTGGACGGCGCGCTGCTTGGTGACATCGGACGCATCCATGTAGACGGAGATCGACAGATCCATATCGAGGAAGACGCCCTTGACGAGGCTCGACAGCATCGCGCCCATGTCTTCGGCCGAGGTGGTCTGGCGCGAAAACAGACCGGCCTTCGGCCAGTACGCCCTAACGATTTCGGTAATCAGATGTTCGGCGATCAGCGCATAGCCGCCGATGTACCAACGGGGCTCGAGGCCGATGCGCGCGTGGACCTGGCCGATGGTGCGGACCTTGGCGCTGTAGTCTTCATTGAAGTTGGCGTCGGCGATGTTTGCCCAGTGGCCGACCTGCGCGCCCTTGGCACGATCAATATGGCTGTCGGACGAAAAGAAGCGCTTCGTCTCAGGCGTCGCCTTCACCTTGCCATAGAACTTGTCGAGCGCCGGCTTCAGCTCCTTTTCGAGGATCGGCTTCAGCGCCTTGAGGCTCGTTCTGGCGGCATCGTCGAGCGCCATGAAATTCAGACGACCGGCAACATCCTGCGTGCCGGCAGCGGTGTGTTCCGTTTTCATGCGCGAACTTCCCTGCATGCTCTGCCGCATGTTTTTTCGATCTGGGGACGAAAACACGCAGCAGTTCGAAGTGATACAACGACCTTGGCACCTTTGGTTGGGCGCGGCGCTGTTGTGGATCATGGAGACAGGATCGACGGCGCACTGCATGTTTCCTTTAATCGTATTCGATTAAAGGACAAAAACATGCAGCACTTCAAAGTGCTACAGCGACCTTTGCGCGTCTGATAAGACGCGCGGCGCTGTAGGCGTCTGAGATCATGGCCGCAGTCATGGCGGCCGATTGCCCGCTTGCTGATATCGCGAGGGGCAAGCTGTGTCCTTGGCCACTGTTAGAAGCCTAGGGTAAAGGAAGCCTTACGGGCGACAGCTATTTCGCGAGTGCTGAAACAGGATTCAACCGGAACTGACGAACGTCAATTCCGGTTGAAAGGGAACAATTCGAGGAAAAGATCAGGCGGCGTTGCGCGACGCCCAGGACGGCATGCGTGCGGCCCAGGAACGGCGCGCCTTGACCGGCAACAGCGCCTGCACTTCTTTTGCCAATGCGAAGGCGTTTTCGCGCGCCTTGTCGAGGTTGCTGACACGGGCCGGATCCATCGTCTGCAGCGTGCCGCCGCAGTCGAAAATCTCGCGATAGGCGGCGCGCTCGACGATCGGCGTGTCGAGCACCGAGACGCCGCGCTCGGCGAGCATGGCCTTGATCGTCTGCAGCGCGCGCGTGGTGACAAGCGAATTGACGCGGGTGAGCACGACCGAATGGTTGATGCGTTGCTTGGACCGATCCTCGATCTGGCGGATGAGTTCGAGGATCTGCGCAGCGCCGCGCGCATCCATGGCGCAGCCCTGCACCGGGATCAGCACCTGATCGGAAATGGCCAGTGCCAGTGCGACAATCTGGTCTTTCGCGCCCGCGAGATCGATGACGATGTAATCCGCCTCATCCTTCATCTCGCGAATATGACATTCGAGCGAGCCGGGCGTGATATGCGAGATGACCGTGAGGTTGGCGATGTGGCCGGAAACTTCGGCCCAGCTCGTGATCCAGCGCTGCGGATCGGCATCGAGAACCACGACACGATGTCCTTGCCTTGCCAACTCCGTCGACAGGATCAGCGCCGCCGTCGTCTTGCCCGCGCCGCCCTTTGCATTGGCGAAAGTGATGACCGCCATGATATTCCTCATTCTGTGCGTGTTCCGCGCTGAACCCGGCCATGGCCGGTGGTTCGCCTCTTAACGAAACCTTTCAGATCATGGTTAACGAATTGGTAACGCGGCTACGTGAAACCTGACAGTCACGCGGCCGGAAGACCGGCGGTACGCCGCAATGAAGATGAAAAAGAGCAGAGGTTCCGGCTCTCAGGCCGGCAGTGCGACCGGGTCCGCCGCCCGCTCCGAGCGGTAGCACATCGATGAGAACGGACCGTGCCGCATCGCTTCTCCGGCCGGGTTGACCAGCCTCAGCACGTCATCGGCAAAGGCGCGGGCATTGGCCTGGGCCTTTGCCAGGTTGCTGACCCTGGCAGCATCGAGCGAATAGAGCGTATCGCCCTGCTCGAAGAGTTCGCGGAAAGCCGTGCGTTCTACGAGCGGCGTATCGACGAGGCGAATCTTGCATTCGGCCAGCATCAGCTTGACCTTGCGCATCGCCCGCGTCGTCACGATGGCATTGACCCGCGTCAACAGTACCGCATGGTTGATATTGGCGTGCACATTGTTCTCGATATAGCGGATCAGCTCGAGCACCTGCGTGGCACCGCGCGCATCCATGACGCAGCCCTGAACCGGGATCAGCGTCAGGTCCGAAAGACCGATCGCAAGCGCAACCAGCACGTCGGCCGCTCCCGAGAGGTCGATGACCACATGCTCGACGCAACCTCGCAGCCGTCTGAGGTGGTCGCTAAGGGTCGTCGTGGTGACACCGGAGATGACGGAGAGATTGCTGTCGCTTCGACCGTGCCTAAACCAGTCGGTCATGCAGGCGAGCTGGTCGCAATCGAGAACCGCAACCCGGTCGCCGCGCCGGGCAAGCTCGCTGGCGAGCAGCAACGCCGCCGTCGTCTTGCCAGCTCCCCCCTTCGCATTCGCGAGGGACACAATCGCCATTGCTCGACCCTAACTCACCCACGGCCCTCTGGTTCCGGGCCGAAACATACGCACACCCTAATGGAAGCGTTTCAGATCGCGGTAAACGAACTGTAAAGGGCGCGCTTCCTGGGAACCAAATCGTGACAGTTCCGTGACAATTAGGTGACAAATCGGCTGCAATGGCAAGTGGTATTTTCGACCCCTCTAAACTAAGGGAGATCTGGCGCCTCACCCGGGCGAGGCGCCAGCAACACTATGTCAGATGCACTCGCGGAAGAGTTTCTTCGCGGCATCCAGCGTGAGCTCGACCGGGTTGCCGCCCGCCGTCGGGTCGACGATCGCCATCTCCGACATCTCGTCGATGCGGTCCGTACCGACGCCGAGTGCCGACAGCTTATCCGGAACGCCGAGTTCCTCGCGCAGCTTCAGCACGTAGTCGTAGAAACCGTCGAAACCGCCGGAAATGCCGAGATAGGCGGCGGCGCGCACGATCTTGTCCTCAATCGCCGGGCGGTTGAAGCGCAGCACCGGCGGCATCACCACCGCATTGGTCATGCCGTGGTGGGTGTTGTAGATCGCGCCGACCGGATGCGACAGCGAGTGAATGGCGCCGAGGCCCTTCTGGAAGGCGACGGCACCCATGGCAGCCGCACTCATCATGTTGGCGCGGGCCTCAATGTCCGTGCCGTCCTTGTAGGCGCGCGGCAGATACTCTTTCACCAACCGCATGCCTTCGAGCGCGATGCCGGCCGACATCGGATGGTAGAAGGGCGAGGAATAGGCTTCCAGGCAATGGGCGAAGGCGTCCATGCCGGTGCCGGCGGTGATCACCTTCGGCATGCCGACCGTCAGTTCCGGGTCGCAGATTGTCACTGCCGGCAGGAACTTCGGGTGGAAGATCACCTTCTTTACGTGGCTTGCCGAATTGGTGATGACGCTGGCGCGGCCGACTTCCGACCCGGTGCCGGCCGTGGTCGGCACGGCGACGATCGGCGCAATGCCTTCGACGCTCGCGCGTGTCCACCAGTCGCCGATGTCCTCAAAGTCCCAGACCGGGCGGCTCTGCCCGGCCATGAAGGCGACGCACTTGCCGAGATCGAGGCCCGAGCCGCCGCCGAAGGCGACGACGCCATCATGACCGCCATCCTTGAAGGCCTTGACGCCGGCTTCAAGGTTGACGTCATTCGGGTTCGGATCGACATCGGCGAAGATCGCCCGGCCGAGACCGGCGGCGCTCAGGATATCGAGCGCGTTCTGGGTGATCGCCATCGGCGCGAGGCCCCGGTCGGTGATCAGCAGCGGTTTCTTCATGCCCGCCGCCTTGCAATGGTCGGCAAGCTCCTTGATCCGGCCGGCACCAAACTTGATGGCGGTCGGATAGCTCCAGTTGGCGGTGATGGTCATGCGGTGACTTTCTTCAGATGGTAGGATTTCGGACGGGTAAGGTTCTGGAAGCCGATGACCGAGAGCGAGCCGCCACGGCCCGTTTCCTTGACGCCGGTCCAGCAAAGCGCCGGGTCGAGATAGTCGGCGCGGTTCATGAACACCGTGCCGGTCTCGATGTCGGCGCCGATGCGCGCGGCGCGCTCGGCATCCTTGGTCCAGAGCGATGCGGTGAGGCCATATTGCGAGTCGTTCATCAGCTCGATCGCCTGGCTGTCGCTCTTCACCTTCATGATGCCGACGGCCGGACCGAAGGTCTCTTCGCGCATGAAGGCCATGGAGTGATCGACATTGGTAAGGATCTGCGGCGCGAGATAGGCGCCACCGTCATCCTGCGGGAACAGCTTCGGGTCGATGAGAGCCTTGGCGCCCTTGGCAACCGCATCGGCGATCTGCTCGCGCACGGTCGCGGCAAAGCGCTTGTTTGCCATCGGCCCGAGCGTCGTTTCCGGATCGAGCGGATTGCCGAGCTTGTAATTGGAAACCCAGGCGACCGACTTCTCGACGAAGGCGTCATAGAGCTTTTCATGCACGTAGATGCGCTCGATGCCGCAGCAGCACTGGCCGGAATTGTAAGTGGCGCCATCCATCAGCGTGTCGACGGCCGCATCGAGGTCGGCGTCTTCCATGACGTAGCCCGGATCCTTGCCGCCGAGTTCGAGGCCGAGACCGGTGAAGGTGCCGGCAGCCGCGCGCTCGATCGACCGTCCGCCCTCGACCGAGCCGGTGAAGTTGACGAAATCGAAGCTCTTGGCAGCAATCAGCGCCGCTGATGTCTCATGGTCGAGGAAGATGTTCTGGAAGACGTCGGCGGGAACGCCGGCCTCGACGAAGGCGCGCACCATGCGCTCGCCGACGAGGATCGTCTGGCTCGCATGTTTGATGATGACGGTATTGCCGGCCATCAGCGCCGGGGCGACCGTGTTGATCGCGGTCATGTAAGGATAGTTCCACGGCGCGACGACGAAGACGACGCCATGCGGCTCGCGGGCGATGCGGCGCTCGAAGCGGTCGCTTTCCTCGATCACCAGCGGCTTCAGCGCATCGGCGGCGATCGTCGCGACATAGTTCGAGCGCTCGTTGAAGCCTTTGAACTCGCCGCCGTAGCGCACCGGCCGGCCCATCTGCCAGGCAAGCTCCGGCACCACCTCGTCGACCATTTCATTGAGGCGGGCGACACCTGATAGCACCAGGTTGACGCGCTCGTCGAGCGGACGGCGCGCCCAGGCCTTCTGCGCCTGGCGGGCGCGGGAAACCACCTGTTTTGCCAGCTCCAGCGGCATCGCCGGGCGTTCCGCGTAGACTTCGCCGTTCACGGGCGAAATGCACTTGATCATGCTCATGATCGTTTTCCTGCTTTCATTGCGAATGATGCGGTGGCCGACCCTGCCAGGATCGGCCACCGTGTGAGAGATAGGGACCAGGATCAGGCCCGCTCGAAACCGCGTGCGACCTCCCAATCGGTGACGCGGCGGTCATATTCTTCCTGTTCCCAGTGCCCGGCCCGCGCGTAATGCTCGATGACCTCATCGCCAAAGGCGGCGCGCAGCATCTTGGATTCCTCAAGCGCTGCCGTCGCGTCTCTGAGCGTGCGCGGGATCTCGCGCACGTCCTTGCCGCCATAGGCGTCGCCGACGAAGGGCGCTTCCAGTTCCATCTTGTTTTCAATACCGGAAATGCCGGCGGCGATCAAAGCCGCGAAGGCGAGATAGGGATTGAGATCGGAGCCGCCGACGCGGCATTCGATGCGGATCGCCTTGGTGTCCTCGCCGCACAGGCGATAGCCGGCGGTGCGGTTGTCCTTGCTCCAGACCGCCTTGGTCGGCGCGAAGGTGCCGGCCATGAAGCGCTTGTAGGAGTTGATGTAGGGCGCAAGGAAATAGGTGATCTCGCTCGCGTGGGTCAGCAGACCCGCCACATAGTGGCGCATCATCTCCGACATGCCGTATTTGCCGCTCTCGTCGTAGAATTTCGACGATTTTCCGTCAGCGCTCCAGAGCGACTGATGAATATGCGAGGAGGAGCCGGCGGCCGAATAATTCCATTTGGCGAGGAAGGTGATCGCCTTGCCGCGCGACCAGGCGATTTCCTTGCAGCCGTTCTTGATGATCGCGTGCCGGTCGGCCATCGTCAGCGCGTCGGCATAACGCACGTTGATCTCTTCCTGCCCGGCCGATGCCTCCCCCTTCGAATTCTCGACCGGGATGTCGGCGCCCTGCAGGCCGTTGCGGATCGCCCGCATCACATCTTCTTCCTTGGTGGTCTGGAAGATGTGGTAGTCCTCGTTGTAGCCGCTGACGAGTTGCAGGTCGCGATAGCCGGATTGGCGGGCATCGTCGTAGGACTGGTCGAACAGGAAGAATTCGAGCTCGCTCGCCATGTAGGCCTTGAGCCCCATCTTCTCGAGCCGCGCCACCTGCTTCTTCAGGATCGCGCGCGGCGAGTGCGGCACTTCCTCGTGGGTGTGATGGTCGAGCATGTCGCAAAGCACGAGCGCCGTGCCTTCGAGCCAGGGAATGCGGCGAAGTGTCGAAAGGTCCGGCTTCATCGTATAGTCGCCGTAGCCCTTCTCCCAGCTCGTCGCCTTGTAGCCGGGAACGGTCTCCATCTCCATGTCGGTCGCAAGCAGATAGTTGCAGCTATGCGTTTCCTTCCAGGCGCCGTCGACGAAGAACTGCGCGTGGAAGCGCTTGCCCATCAGCCGGCCCTGCATGTCGACCTGGCAGGCGAGAACCGTATCGATGCGCCCGGCGGCGACGTCTTCCTTCAACTCATCAAACGTATAGCTCATCAACTTCCATCCCATGTTTGGTCACGCGGCCGTTCCCTTGGGTCACGATATTTTTGGGCCGCGTGGACGTGATCCGTTCAAGTAACCGGACAAGCTCCGGAAAAGAAAAGGCGGAAGTCGCGGTCGCGCTCCCGCCCATTTTGTTGGTGTTCAGACTTCGCCGACGGCCTTTTCGGCAGCGGCAATCTCGGCCTGGCGGCGCGCCACTTCGTCGCCGATCGGCGGGCCGCGGAAGCGGCGGGTTTCGAAGCCGAACCAGATCAGAGCCGTCAGCACCAGGAAGCCCACGGTGATGTAGAGCGCCCAGTCGTTCGGCGGTTGGATACCGAGAACGAAGATCAGCACCATGGCGATGATCGACAGAACCGCGAAGAGCTTGAACATCGCCTCGCCCAGGTTCCACGGGCCCATTTTATCCCACTTCGAGGTTCCCCAGGCGAAAAGGCCGAGCGTGATCGGGATCGCGAAGGAGAAGAACAGGAAGATGACCGTGCACGAGACGACGATCGTATAAACCGGCGTTTCGCCGATCGACACGAGCGACGAGCCCCAGACGAACAGGACCGAGAGGATCGAGCCGGTCCAGATCGCCGCAACCGGCGACCGGTGGGTCGGGCTGACCTTGGCGAGCGCCCTGGAGGCCGGCAGACCGCCGTCACGCGAGAAGGCGAAGATCATGCGTGATACCGAGGTCACCGTCGCCAGGCCGCACAGCCACTGGCTGACGAGGATGGCGAGATAGAGGATGTCCTTTATGACCGGGTTGACTTGGGCGTCCATCGCCCAGAAGAACACGTTCCAGCCCTGCTTGGCAGCTTCGTCCATGTTCGGGATCATCAGCACGAAGGCGCACAGCATGATGTAGCCGAAGAGCGCCGACCAGAGCACGGAAGAAACCATACCGCGCGGCACGGATTCCGCCGCCTTGACGGTTTCTTCCGAGGTGTGGGCAGAAGCGTCGTAGCCGGTGATCGTGTAGATCGGCAGCAGAAGGCCGAGCAGGAACACCCAGGTGCCCGACGTCTGCGGCCAGACGTTGCCGCCGGCTTCACCGGAATAGTTGGAGAAGGTGAAGAGCCTTGCGATGTCGTAGCTGTCGGCGGCCGCGAGGCAAACGACGGCAAGCAGGATCGCAGTTGCGAAGATCAGGTAGCCGGAGAAATCGGTGAGCTTGGCGGTGAGCCCGATGCCCATGTGGTTCACGAGCGCCTGTGCGCCGGTGATGATCGCCAGGAAGACGATGCGGGTAGTGGTTGTGTCCTCCAGCGCGAAATAGGGCGTGCCGAAGGAACCCATGAAGAAGTAATAGGTGCCGACGTTGATCGCGCCGAGAACGGTGACGAGACCGAGCAGGTTGAACCAGGCGGTCACCCAGCCGGTAAAGCGGTTACCAAGGATCGAACCCCAGTGGTAGAGGCCGCCGGCCGTCGGATAGGCCGAGCTGATCTGCGCCATGGCGACCGCAAAGACCAAGGAAATGAAGCAGCCAAGCGGCCAGCCGATGCCGATCGCGGCGCCCCCTGCGCCGGCTGTCGCCTGGGCGAGCGAATTGATGCCGCCGGAGAGAATGCAGATGATCGAGAACGACACCGCGAAGTTCGAGAACTGGCTCATGCGCCGCTCGAGCTCCTGGGCATAGCCCATCGAGTGCAAGACACTCATGTCCTGCTTTTTGTCCAAATCGCTGTAGTCTGACATTTTTCTTCCCCTGATTTATTCAGACCACACCGCCCCATTGCGGCAGGGTCCCATCAACCACCTGCCCCGGCTGGCCGGAACAGGACCGCGGCAAGCCGCTCCCCAGGGTCTTTTATTGTGCTGAAAGTGCCACTGCGCCTTTGCGGAGCAATCCTTCCAGATAGTCGGCCATGACCCTTTGGCCGATGTCATTGCGAATGAGATCGTTGCGGATCTCGATCATCACATTCGGCAGTCCGTTGAGGACGCCGTATTCAATCAGACTGTGAGTAACGCCGTCGGCCGGGCCATAGGGCTCGTTGCGGCGGATGTCGTAGGCGACCTGCCCCTTCGTCGCGACCGCCAGCATGTGGTCGGCAAGGCGGCTGTCCGCATCGTGCAGGATACCGACCTCGACGGCCCGCGGCTTGCCGAAATAGACGGGCGTGAAGCTATGCATCGTCACCAGGATCGGCGGCCTGCCGGCGGCCTTGCGGGCGGAAACGAAGCGCGCGACCGAATCGTGAAACGGGCGATAGATCTCCTCGACCCGCGCCTGCCGCTCGTCGTCGGTCATCGTCCGGTTTCCCGGGATCTCGTAAACTTCGCTCAGAACCGGCATCGCCGCCTCTGCCTCGGGCGGGCGGTTGCAATCATAGGCAAGCCGCGAGAAGCGCTGGTAGATCAACGCCGCATCGAGCTTGGCGGCGAGAAGCTTGGCGACGGCGAGCGCGCCCGGGTCCCAGGCGATATGACTTTCGAGCGCTTGCTCCGTAAGGCCGAGCGTACCGAGGCGCTCCGGAACCCGACGCGAGGCGTGCTCGCAGACGAGCACGATATCGCCCTTCCCTGTGGCGTTTTCGATCGCAACCGGATCGCCATCTGCTTCGGTCAAAAGTCGCGTCAACACCGGCATCCCCTTTTGCCCGTTAGACGTTCGTTAATGAAAAGAATTCTTCAGAGATTGGCGAGTGTCAATCAAAATCTGAAACGATCTCTTCAAAATTGCGATTGACTCCAATTGTGACAGCGATGTTTAATCTGTCACAAACCGGCTCTAGATCGGTTCAGGGGAGACATTTTGAGCAGCAAGGCGACATCGACGACGGTGTCGGATGTGATCAATGCCCACTTCACCGCGCTGACCCGCGCGGAGAAGCAACTGGCGGAGACACTTCTCGACAATTATCCCGTATCGGGACTCGGCTCGATCACCACGGTCGCCGAGAACGCCGGCGTATCGACTCCGACCGTCGCGCGCATGGTGCAGAAGCTCGGCTTCCGCGGCTTTCCGGATTTCCAGGCGCGGCTGCACCAGGAACTGGAAGCGACGATCTCCAATCCGATCACCAAGCACGACCGCTGGGCCGCCAATGCGCCGGGAACCCACACGCTCAACCGCTTCGCCGACGCGATCACCAGCAATCTGCGCGAGACGCTGACCCAGATCGATCCACGGGAATTCGACGAGGCCGCCGCCCTCATCGCCGACCGCAAGCGCAGCATCTATCTGCTCGGAGGCCGCATCACCCATGCGCTTGCCGACTATCTCTTCACCCATCTTCAGGTCATTCGTCCGGGTGTCACCGAGATCGCCTCCAACGCCAGCGCCTGGCCGCACTACGTGCTCGATATGCGCCAGGGCGACGTCTTGATTCTGTTCGACATTCGCCGCTACGAGCAGGAGATGGCGACGCTCGCCACATCCGCCCGCGAGCGTGGCGTCGAGATCATCCTCTTCACCGATCGCTGGACTTCGCCGGTCGCCAAATCCGCCTCCCGCGTGTTCCGCTCGCAGATCGAAGTACCGTCGGCCTGGGACAGCTCGGTGGTGATCCTGTTCTTGATCGAGGCTCTGATCGAGGCGGTGCAAAGTTCGAACTGGGAGGAAACCCGGGATCGAATGAAAACGCTCGAAGGCCTTTTCGATTCCACCCGCATCTTTCGCAAACCCGTCTAGGAGTGCTCGCCGACCCGTTCACGGAATTTCATACAGTTGTGCGACAGTGAGCCACCCCGCCAGAAAAAGAAATGTTCTTCCAACGACATAGGCGGCGCGAACGGATAAACCGCTGTCACATTACTTTCATGGCATCTCTTTAACAGCCTAGCCGAAATCGACTGAATACCCCACGAATTTGACTAAACCCATAAGGAGAACACCAGTGATTTCAAGAACCCATCGCCTGCTTTCGCTTTCCACCGCCGTTTTCCTGGCGACGACCGCAATCGCCGCCGCCGAGCCGAGCGCCGAACTCATCGAAGCCGCCAAGAAGGAAGGCATGCTGACCACCGTCGCCCTGCCCCACGACTGGTGCGGCTATGGCGACGTCATCGCCTCCTTCAAGGCCAAGTATCCGGAAATCCAGGTCAACGAACTGAACCCGGACGCGGGCTCGGCTGACGAAGTCGAAGCCGTCAAGGCCAACAAGGACAACAAGGGTCCGCAGGCCCCTGACGTCGTCGACGTCGGTCTCGCCTTCGGCCCGCAGATGAAGGCCGAAGGCCTGCTGCAGCCCTACAAGGTTTCCACCTGGGACGAGATCCCGGACAGCGTCAAGGACGCCGAAGGCTACTGGTACGGCGACTATTACGGCGTGATGTCGTTCCTCGTGAACAAGGACCTTGTCCAGACCGCTCCGAAGGACTGGGCTGATCTCCTGAAGCCGGAATATGCCGGTCAGGTCGCTCTCGCCGGCGATCCGCGCGCGTCGAACCAGGCGATCCTCGGCGTTCTCGCCGCCGGTCTCGCCAAGGGTGCGAAGTCGGGCAAGGAAGCCGGTGAAGCTGGCCTCGGCTACTTCGCCGAACTCAACAAGGCCGGCAACTTCGTTCCGGTCATCGGCAAGTCCGGTACGCTCGCCCAGGGCTCGACCCCGATCATCGTTGCCTGGGACTACAACGCGCTCGGCTGGGCCAAGACCCTCAACGGCAACCCGCCGACCGAAGTCGTCGTTCCGGCCAGCGGAGTTCTCGCCGGCGTCTACGTTCAGGGCATCTCGGCCTACGCGCCGCACCCGAACGCAGCGAAGCTGTGGATGGAGCACCTCTATTCCGACGAAGGTCAGCTCGGCTGGCTCAAGGGCTTCTGCCACCCGACCCGCTTCAACGCGATGGTCAAGGCCGGCAAGGTTCCGCAGGCACTGATCGACGCCCTGCCGCCGGCAGCGTCTTATGAAAAGGCCTACTTCCCGACGCTCGAAGAAGTCGATGCCAACAAGGCTGCCGTCACCGGCGGCTGGGATTCCGTCGTCGGCGCGAACGTTCAGTAAGTCTTTCCACAGACATGTCGCCTCGGCCGGTTTTCCGGCCGGGGCGACATAAGTTATTCGTAAGGAATTCAAGTCTTTGGAGCGGAATGAGGAAAAATGTGCGCGGGTTTCAGCCCGCACCCCGCTCTAACTTGCAAGTATCAATAACGCCCGCGTCGATAACGCGGTTTCAGGGGCGCGAACGGAATGTCATCTGCTAAACCCGACGCCAGCCCGCCGGCGCGTCGCCTACCGCTTCACTGGCTGGGCATTCTGCCCTTTGCCGCCTTTGTGACGCTGTTTCTGATATTGCCGACGGCAAAGATCGTGGTCGGCGCCTTTCAGACACCGGATGGCAGCTTCACGTTCGAGAACATCCGTGGCCTGTTCACGCCCTCGATCCTTGCGGCCTACTGGATCTCGATCAAGATCAGCATAGCCTCGGCGCTCCTCGGCTGCCTGATTGGCTTTGCCATGGCCTCGGCCATTGTCTTCGGCGGCTTGCCGAAGGGCATCCGCGGGCCGCTTCTGACCTTTTCCGGCGTTGCCTCCAACTTTGCCGGCGTGCCGCTCGCCTTCGCCTTTCTCGCTACCCTCGGCCCGGTCGGCATCGTTACGGTGTTCCTGCGCTCGAACTTCGGTCTCGACCTCAGAATGCTCGGCTTCAATCTCCTGTCCTTCTGGGGGCTGACAGTCACCTACCTCTTTTTCCAGATCCCGCTGATGATCCTCATCATCACGCCGGCGCTCGACGGCCTGAAGCGCGAATGGCGCGAGGCCGCCGAAATCCTCGGTGCCACCGGCCTGCAGTACTGGCGCATGGTCGCCTTCCCGATCCTGCTTCCCTCGCTGCTCGGCACGCTGGCGCTGCTCTTCGCCAATGCCTTCGGCGCCGTTGCGACCGCGATCGCGCTCACCGGCTCGTCGCTGTCGATCGTGCCGATCCTGCTGTTCGCCCAGATCCGCGGCGACGTGCTCGGCAATCCGCATCTCGGCTATGCGCTCGCCTTCGGCATGATCGTCGTCACCGGCATTGCCAACGCGATCTACATCTGGCTGCGCGGCCGCAGCGAAAGGTGGCTGAAATGAAGAAGATCTGGGCCTGGGGGGCCCTCGTTTTCGGCCTCCTCTATTTCACCCTGCCGCTCATCGGCATGACCAACTTCTCCTTGAAGATGCGCCGCGGCGAATATTCCTTCGACGCCTATCAGAAGGTTTTCGCCGATCCGCGCTTCCAGGAAACCTTCAGCTATTCGGTGCTGCAGGCGCTGTTCACCATCGTCTTCGGCGTGCTGCTCGTCGTACCTACCGCCTATTGGGTCCGGCTGAAGCTGCCGCGGCTGCGCCCCTATATCGAGTTCATCACGCTTCTGCCGCTCGTTATCCCGGCGATCGTCATCGTCTTCGGCTATATCCGGCTCTACAACACCTCGAGCTGGCTGCCGCTGACGGGCTCGCTGACGGGGACCAACATCCTCCTGATGTTCGGCTACGCGACGCTCGCTCTGCCCTACATGTACCGCGCGGTCGACACCGGCCTTCGCACCATCGACGTCGCCACCCTGACCGAAGCCGCCCAGAGCCTCGGCGCCGGATGGGCCACGATCCTCGCCAAGATCATTCTGCCGAACGTGCTCGTCGCGGTGCTTTCAGGCGCCTTCCTGACCTTTGCCATCGTCATCGGCGAGTTCACCATGGCGGCACTTCTGAACCGCCCGGCCTTCGGCCCGTACATGCAGCTCTTGGGCGCCAACCGCGCCTATGAGCCTGCCGCACTCGCCGTTATCGCATTCGGCATCACCTGGGGCTGCCTCGGCCTCATCCAGCTCGTCTCGCGCTTCCAAAAAAGCGCGCCTCCCAAGGCCTGAGGACCGCACCCATGAGTTTTCTGTCACTCACCAGCATCAAGAAGTCCTTCGGCCCTGTTCACGTCGTGCACGATTTCGACATGGACATCGAGAAGGGCGAATTCGTCTCCTTCCTGGGTCCGTCCGGCTGCGGCAAGACGACCGTCCTGCGCATGATCGCCGGCTTCGAGACACCCTCCGCCGGCTCTATCGTGATCAACGGCAAGGACCAAGGGTCGTTGAAACCCAACCAGCGCAACATCGGCATGGTGTTTCAGGCCTATGCGCTGTTTCCGAACATGAACGTGCATGACAACGTTGCCTTCGGCCTCAAGGTCGCAGGCACTGACAAGTCGGAGATCGACGCACGGGTGAAGCAGATGCTCGGGCTGATCAAGCTCGAGCACCTGGCGGACCGCTTCCCCTACCAGCTCTCCGGCGGCCAGCAGCAGCGCGTGGCGCTTGCCCGCGCCATTGCGGTCAAGCCGCAGGTGCTGCTGCTCGACGAGCCGCTTTCGGCGCTCGACGCCAAGATCCGCGTGTCGCTGCGCGAAGAAATCCGGCAGATCCAGCAGCAGCTCGGCATCACCACGGTCTTCGTCACCCACGACCAGGAAGAGGCGCTGTCGATCTCCGATCGTATCGTCGTCATGAATGCCGGACGTGCCGACCAGATCGGCACCCCCTTCGAGATCTACAACACGCCGTCAACGCGCTTCGTCGCTTCCTTCGTCGGCACGCTGAACATCATCGAGGGCAAGGTCGCGGATCCGGCCTCGGGCGCCGTAACGATCGGCAACCAGCAGGTGGCTCTGAAAGACCCGATTGCCGGCATGAAGGGTGGCGACAGCATCTCGCTGGCGTTGCGCCCTGAAGCGGGCTCGATTGCCGAAGGGGCGCAAGGCGATACGGCGCTTGCCGGCGAGGTCGTCTCGACGAGCTTCCTCGGCTCGGTCATCCGCACGCGGCTTCGCGTCGGCGACGATGTCATCTCCTTCGACATGTTCAACAATCCGGGCGTAACCCCGCCGGTCTCGGGCGACAACGTCACCCTGCGCTTCGCCGCCAAGGACCTGCTCGTTATTCGCGAGTAGGCCTTGCAGAAGACCGATGAACGCTGGCGCGCAGGGCGCCAGCGAGTATGCAGCGGTTCGTTGCGCCATTGCCGGAGACCCGCGAGGTTGCAATCATGGCCAAGGCTGAACCAAGTGCCTTCGTCAGGCATATCCAGGATGAACTCTCCGATCTCGGGCCTGTTCAGATTGACCGCTTCTTCGGCGGCTGGGCCTACGTCGTCGCAGACAAGCGCTTTGCCGTCAGCATCAAGGACCGCCTCTATTTCAGGGTTGATCAGGCGCTGAAAGACGCGCTTATCACAGAGGGTTGCCAGCCGTTCACCTATGAGAAGGGCGGCAAGACCGTGGTCGTGCATCGCTTCTACGAAGCGCCTGTCGACTGCCTCGACGATCGCGACGCCCTCCTCCACTGGGCCGGACGCGCGGTTACCGCGGAAGACGACGATCTGCGCGGATAAGTGCCACGCGGTCGGAATGTTGCCGCCATGACTGCATGGCAACCTGACCATCCGGATTAATGTCCTGGCGGGAACGAATTTGTCCTCACCAGCACCCCACAAGCAAAAATCTGTCGTGATTTCCGCTCTTTTCGTCGCGGCGTGCGTTTGACCGGGCAATCCCGGCCTATATAGTCGCGGTGTTCTCAGGGCGGGGCGAAATTCCCCACCGGCGGTAGCGAGAGAAACCTCGAAGCCCGCGAGCGCTCTGGAGCTTACGCTCCAGGGGTCAGCAGATCCGGTCGAATTCCGGAGCCGACGGTCACAGTCCGGATGGAAGAGAGCAAGCAGGAACGTGGGCCCCGCGACGGGACCTCACGCGCATGCATGTTCGCCCGACGGGATCATTGGAAACGCCAAACCCTGGAAGGCTTGAGACCATGACTATTCTTTCCCACCCCACCGCCAAGATCGCGATCGTTCGTGCCCGCTGGCACGCCGACATCGTCGACCGCTGCGTCGACGCCTTCGTCGCGCAGTGGACGAAGCTCGGCGGCTCGGCGGCCGACGTCGAGATCTTCGACGTGCCGGGCGCACTCGAAATCCCGCTGCATGCGCAGACGCTGGCCAAGACCGGCCGCTATGCGGCGATCCTCGGCACCGCCTTCGTCGTGGATGGCGGCATCTACCGCCACGACTTCGTCGCCGGCACCGTGCTCGACGGCATGATGCGCGTCCAGCTCGACACCGGCGTGCCGGTGCTTTCGGCCGTGCTGACGCCGCACAATTTCCAGGAAAGCGAGCCGCTCATCGCCTTCTTCCGCGAGCACTTCGTCACCAAGGGCACGGAAGCGGCCAACGCCTGCTCGCAGATTTTGGATGCCCGCGCCAAGCTGGCGCTTGTCAACGCCTGATCGTCTGCGGCTCCGAAGTGAGCCTGCCTGGCGGGTGCGCCGTAAGCGCGCTGCCCCTCATCCGGCCTGCCGGCCACCTTCTCCCCGCTTGCGGGGAGAAGGACACGCGTGGCTCCTTGTCACCCAAACTCATCCTCTCTCGAGAACGGCCGGCCCCCCTGAGGTCAATCAGAGCCATCCCGCCAGCGAGAGCTCTCGTCCCCTCTCCCCGCCTGCGGGGAGAGGGTTAGGGTGAGGGGCAGAATTGCTCTCAGATCATGCCGAACTCGCAGCCCCCCGGAACGCCACAAGCACTCCCGTTGAATCCACTTGTGAGCCACCTGATTCAAGCCGGCAGCCCCAGCCGATAAGCCCCTGTCTCGACTCTCAAATTCGCGCCTACCGCGCCGCCTCGCCGTCCTGCAGGCTGCGCTCCAGCGCCGCCATCCGGTGGCGGTGTCCGCCGGCCTCGTAGCCGACGATGGTGACGACGGGCGCGAGCGTCAGGATGATCAGGCACATCGCCATATCGAGCCCAAGCATCGCCACGACGACGGACGCGATCAGCACCAGCGCCGTGCCGCAAAGCAGCCAGAGATGCAGCCGGTTCGTCTGCCGCAGCAGATACGCGTACATCGCGTAGAGCAGGCCGATGTATAGTCCGACTGGAACCGCGACTGTCAGCACAGTTGCGACCGAGCTGATATGGGCCTTGTGCTCGATATAATAGGCCGCCACGTGCAGCCCGGCGCCGGTGGCGACTATCGCGGCGAAGATCGGTATGTGGCCATAACCCCAGACGAAGGACCGCTTGAGGCGGTGGTGGTGCAGCACCTCGGCGCTCGGCAAAAGGAAATAGATCCACCACATGCCGAAAGTGAGCCCGGTGCCGGCGAGGCAGACGAGCGCAACGTCGAGGTTCCAGCCCTCGCCCTCGACCACGGCAGAGATCGAGGCGACCGTTCCGACCACCCCTTCCCCGAGCGCGATGATCGCCAGCAGCCCGTAACGCTCGGCGATGTGATGCGCATGCCAGGGCGTGCCGCCATAGTGCATCTCGGCAATGTAGGGGCCGAGCATCTCGATCGCCGTCAGCGCGACGACCATGGCAAAGGTCACCGCCAGCGAGAAGTCGAAGAAGATCAAAACGATCCAGCCAAGCTGGGCGACGCTGATCGCCTTCACATAGGCCATGCAGGCTTCCCGCCGCGCCGGATCCTGCCGGCTGGCGCGCAGCCACTGGAAGACCATCGCGACGCGCATGACGACATAGCCGAGCACCATGACGCCGTTGTTGAGGTGTTCGCCCTTGTCGATCGATTCGAACATCGGCGGCAGGCCGATCGCCAGGATCAGCACGCCGACCATCTGCACCATGGTGACGCTGCGAAAGATCCAGTCGTCGGTGTCGTAGGCCGAAGCGAACCAGCTGAAGTTGATCCAGGCCCAGCAGATGGCGAAGGTGGCAAAGCCGAAGCCGATCAGCCCTGCGGTGAAGTGGCCCTCGGCGAAGAGATGCGCGAGCTGCGAGGCGGCCAGGCTGAAGGCGATGACGAAAGTGAGGTCGAACAGGAGTTCGAGTGTCGTCGCAGTCCTGTGATGTTCGTGCGTATCACGTCCACTCATGCGCGCCACGTGGTGGTGAGCGCTCGGATGCGGTTCAGTCGAGGTTGCTTCGCTCATGCGGTAAGGTCCCTGCTGACGATCTGCAAGCATATTCAAATATTTGCGGAAGCGTCGTCAAGGCGTGGTGCGCGCCAGATACGAAAACGCCCGGCATCTCTGCCGGGCGTCTCGTCACGATGCCTGAGGGAGGATCAACGGGCGTCGCGATGTTCTTTATGCCTTGGCAGCATCGAGACGGTCGATCGCTTGCACGTTGCCGGCCGAAGCGCCCTGCGGATCGAATTCGGACGCAAGCCAGGTATCGACGATCGATTTCGCCAACTCCGGCCCGATGACCCGCGCACCCATGGTGATGATCTGGGCGTTGTTCGACTTCGCCGCACGCTCGGCCGAATAGGTGTCGTGCGTCAGTGCTGCACGGATGCCCGGCACCTTGTTGGCGGAGATGCAGACGCCGATGCCCGTGCCGCAGAACAGGATGCCGCGGTCGTGCTTGCCCTCGACGACCTGCTGCGCCAGCTTCTGCGCGAGATCCGCGTAAAAGCCGGACTGGCTGAGGTCTACGACCTCGACGTCGGCCCGGCCCGCGAGATGGGCGGCAATGACGTCCAGCAGGGGCTTGCCGGCGCTGTCTGCCCCGATTGCAATCTTCATGATTGTTCCTTTCCATTCTTCAGGAACTGCCGCGGCCGAAGGCTCAGATCGCCTTTACGACACGCTGCAGAATGTCGAGATAGCCGGCGACGTCCCAGGCGGAGCGGCCGATGAAGAGGCCGTCGATATGCACCTGCGCGATCAATTCTTCGCAGTTGCCGGGATTGACGCTGCCGCCATAGAGCACCGGCACGCGCCGGCCGAGCGCCGCTTCGGCGACGTCGGCGATGCGCTTGTGGCGCTCGTCCGCATAGTCCGATGTCGCGGGAATGCCGTTGACGCCGATCGCCCAGACCGGCTCGTAGGCAAGCAGGATGGTCGCCTGCTTCGCCTCGCCTTCGAGAAGCGCCAGTGCGCCTTCGACCTGACGCCTCAGCACCTGATCCGCCTCGCCCGCTTCACGCTCGGAAAGCGTCTCGCCGATGCAGATCAGCGGCACCAGACCATGGCGCACGGCGGCTGCCGTCTTCAGGCCGACGGTGCGGTCGGTCTCGCCGAAATGCTCGCGCCGCTCGCTGTGGCCAAGCTCGACCACGTCGACGTTGCAATCCGCAAGCATCAGCGGCGACACCTCGCCGGTCCAGGCGCCGGCATCGTCCCAATGCATGTTCTGCGCGCCGACCTTGACACTGGTTGCGGCAAGCCGCGCCTTGACCTCGCGCACCGCCGTGAACGGCGGGATGACGAAGCGCTGGACACGATCGTCGCGCGTCGCATCGGTAGCGGCCAGGCCATCGGCAAAGACCATCGCCTCGGCCAGCGTCTTGTTCATCTTCCAGCTGGTGCCGACCCAGAGCCCGGACTTGTTCATGCTTTCTCCGATGCCTTGCTATTGCCGACCCTGACCAGCCGAATGCCTGCCTCTTCGAGTGGTGCTGCATGCTCGGCAGCCACTTCGGCGCCGGTCAGCACCGCATCGAAGGCATCGAGGCCGGTCAGGAAATGGAGCGCCGAGCGCCCGAATTTGTCGTGGTCCACCAGCAGGTATTTGCGCTTGGCCGCCTTCACCATCAGGCGCTTGGCCTGCACCACCTCCTGGTCCTGGTGGAAGGCCGTCGTCCCTTCGATTGCCGAGCTCGACAGAAAGGCGATGTCGACGCGCAGCGACCGCAGCGCCTCGTCGGTGACGATGCCGAAGAAGCCGTTGAACTTCTTGCTGTACTGGCCGCCGAGCGCGATGACGTTGATGCCGGCAGTACCCGAAAGGCTGGTGATCACGCCAAGATTGTTGGTGATGACCGTCAGCGGGCGGATGTCGCGGATGCACTCAGCGATCGCGCCCGTCGTCGAGCTGTCGTCGATCAGGATGCTCTGCCCGGGCTCGATCAGCCCCGCCGCATATTCGGCGATCCGCCGCTTTTCGGCGGTGGCGATCTTCTCACGGTAACGGAAGTCGCTTTCGAATTGTGGGCTCGACTGGATCGAGGCGCCACCATGCACCTTGCGCAGCAGGCCCGCCTGTTCGAGGTCGTCGAGGTCGCGATGCACCGTCATCTTGCTGACGCCGAAGCGCAAGGACAGGTCTTCGACGGACGCCGCTCCGGCCTCCATCAGCACATCCATGATCGCCTGTCGCCTGTCTTCCGGCTTCATCATCTCGGTCCCGATCACGCGCAGCCATGGCCGCGCTCACCGTGAGAAGATAACACCTATTTGTGATATTTCAATTTCTATGGTGTGATTTTGTGATCTTTCAATGTGATTTCTGTGGGCGATTGAAACCGGTATCGATGTGGGGTTCCCAGAACTCCACCGACTCCCGGATCATCTCCACGACGGTGTGGTCGGTCGGCTCGCGCTCGCGGAAGGAAAGCTCGAGACAGATCTCGTTGTCGGTGCCGCCGCCAGCCTTGACCGCGCCGATCAGCTTCTCCGGCGTGATGCGGCCGTCCCGGTTGTAGGCAGCGGTAAACGGCCAATGGCCGCCCTTGTTCATTGATGACTGCTTGATGTGGATGATCGGCGAACGCTCGGGAAACGCCCCGGCCCAGGCATAGGGATCGATATCATCGGGATTGTCCGAGGTGACGTCGCCATGGTCGATGTCGACCATCATCTTCATTGGAATCGGCAGATCGGCCTCGGCCAGCCGCCGGTCGAGCGATCGGCATTCCTCGATCGTGTGGCCGAATTCGCGGCCGACCGACATCGGCTCCCAGAAGACGTAGGAGAGCCCCGCCGCCTTGCCGTGCTCTGCCACTTCGCGCCAGCATTCGATGGCGATCCGCATCATCTCCTCGCGCCGCGCCGGATCGTCGTAATCCCTCAGCGTGAAGATCGCGAACTGCGTGCCCATGCCGGAGGCGCCGAGCTCGGCGGAGATATCGGCAAAGGTCTTGAACCAGTCGACATAGTAGCGCCTCACATCCGGATCCGGATGGCCGAAATGGTTGAGCCGGCCATAGGGGCCGGTCATGCCCGAGGTGATCTTCACCCCGGTGCGGTCCAGCGCTTTGCGAAACTGCCTGACGGTCTTGGCGATCGTCGCCGCCGGCCAGCCCGGATTGACGAATTCATGCGTCAGCTGCACGTAGCCGATGCCGATCTTCTCGGCGATCGTGTCGATCAGGTCGTCGGCTTCGGCGAAACGGTTGACTAGCGGATTGGTGTTGAGCGACAGCGTGAAGGCCACGACCTTACTCCCGGCTACCAGAGAAATTTCGGAAGGATGAAATCGGGGGACGCGCCATGTTCGGCAAAGAGCCGGCGGCGTTCCTCGTCGGAGGCCTGCTCCAGAACCCCCGTTGTGACCAAGACAGAATGAAGCCCCGCACTCGCTGCCCCCGCAATGTCGTGCTCGATGCTGTCGCCGATGGCTGCGACCCGCGTCGGGTCGGGATGCCCAAGGAAATCGAGCGCAGAGGCGTAGATGTCGGCAAAGGGCTTGCCGATCCAGCGCACGCTACCGCCGAGCTCTTCGTAAAGCTCGGCGATACGCCCAGCGGCGAAGGCATTTCCGGTCTTCGTCAGCATCACCTTGTCGGGATTGGTGCAGAGGCACGGAACGCCACGCGCGGCCGCCGGCGCCAGCAACGCCTCATAGTGAGAGAGCGGATAGACGTCGCCTTCGCTCCCCGCAAGAAGCACGATATCGGCATCCGCGCCGTTTTCGCTGCGCTCGAGATCGAGGCCCGTCATTGGCGAGACGTCGCCGTCGCGGCTGATGAGCAGGCATTTGCGCGCCCCGCCGCTTACGCCTTCACGTTCCCGTTTCAGGATCTGCCAGGCGACCTCGCCCGAGGTCAGGAACCAGTCCCAGCTGCCGGCAACGAAACCAAGATCGACCAGACGGCGGTCGTTTTCCGCGGAGCGTTTGCCCGAATTAGAGAGGATGACGATGCGCTTGCCGGCCTGCTTCAGCCGCACCAACGTTTCGGCCGCCCCCGGGTAGGATCCGCGCCCGTCGCGCAGCACGCCGAACTGGTCGATCAAGAACGCATCGTAGCGATCGGCAATCGCACTCAGCCTCTCGATGGTTTGCACGACCGTCACAGCACACCTGCCTTCCTGGCGCCGGCCAGCGCAAGCCGCGCCGTGCCGGCGGCGGCCTCCTCCGAGAGAACCGGCAGGAATGGCACGCCGAACTTGCGCGCGCGGATTGCGGTCCAGGCCGCATTCTTCGCGCCGCCGCCAACGCTGCGGAGCGAACGAAGCGTCGGCCCGCCGAGCGCGGCCAACCGCTGGTAGGCGAGGCTCTCGACCCCGGCAATGCCTTCGAAGATTGCCTTCAGAAAGGTCGCATCGTCGGCCGGCCGTGGGCTCATCCGCGGCAGAAAATCCGAATCGGCGACCGGAAAACGCTCGCCGGGTTTGACGAGCGGATAGTAGTCGAGCCCGGTATCGACGACCGGGTTGATCTCCTCAGAAAGCACGGCGATCCTTTCCGGCGAGAAATGCTCGGCGAGCACCACCCCGCCGGTATTGGATGCCCCACCCGCAAGCCACATCTCGCCGATGCGGTGGCTGTAGAGCCCATATTCCGGCGCAAACAGCGGCCGTTCGGAGAGCATCTTCACCGTCAAAGTCGTGCCAAGCGCGCTGACGCCGTCCCCCGGCTGATCGGCGCCCGTTGCCAGGAACGAGGCGCACCCGTCCGTGGTGCCGGCAACGATCACCACGCCGGCCGGTAGATCAAAGGCTTCGGCCGCCGCCGGCGCGATGGTCGCGATCGGCGCGCCGGCTGGCAGCACGTCTGGCAAAAGCTCGACACGCGCCCCCGTCCTTCCGATCCACTCCGGCCACGAGCGTGATACCGGGTCGTAGCCAGTCTTGAGGGCATTGTTTTCGTCGGAGACATCATAGAGCCCGGTGAAGTGCCCGGCGAGCCAATCGGCTTGATGGATCACCCGGAAAACATCCGGCACCGACTGGAAGGCGAGAAGCTTGGCAAGGCCGGATGTGGCGCCATGGGCAGCACTCTCCCGCGGCGCATGGGCGGAAACCGCATCGAGAAGAGCCCGGTCGGCAACCGGATCGTTGTACATCATCGGCGTCGCCAGCGGCGCACCGCTTTGATCGACCGGCAGCATCGTTCCGGACGTGCCGTCGATCGCGAGCGCTGTAACCTGTCGCCTGTCGATACTTCCGAGCGTTTCGCCGAGCGCCGCCTGCACCGCCTTCCACCAGCCGATGGGATCGCGATGATCCCCGGAGAAGGACGCGAGTCTCGCCGCACCCGATGCGACGACGACGCCATCCGCGGCCATGGCCACTGCCCGCGCGCCCGAGGTGCCAATATCGATGCCGAGGACCAGCTTGTCACCGCTCATTGCAGCACCTGTCCGGCGCGGTTGAGCTGCTGGCGGTATTTCTCAGCATCCCATCCGAGAAGTTCCGCGTTTTCCGCTTCCGTCAGGTAGCGCAGGCGAGCATCCGCCGGAATGCGTGCCGTCACGTCAGCGAGGCACCGCGCCATGGCGAAGGCGCCGGCGGACATCTCCTTCTGCACCAGCACGCCCTTGCCGGGGAAAAGCAGCAACGGCGGCAGGCTCTCGCCGGCAGCACGCCGCTTCGCCTCGATCGCAAGCGCGGTCTCGCCGGGAGCGGCTACTACGACGCCCTTGCCGAGGAAAATCACGTGGTCGGGATAGAGGCTGCCGCCGGCGGCAAGCCGGCAGCTGTCGAGGTCGGCCGCCACCGCGTGCAGGTACGGATCCTCCGGCAGCCGGTAGTCGCTGTCGACGGCAAGCCGCGAAAGGGCCGCCACATCCGCCGTCGGCGCCTCCCGCCTCTGCCCGGTCAGGCAGCGCGTGATGTCGGTCAGCAGGATGGTCGCATCGACCACGCTCTCGGCAGCGACGACAAGGCCATGGTTGCCGAGAACCAGCGCCGAGGTGTTGTCCTGCACCCGTTCGGCTATAGCTCTGGCAAGTGGCAACCCCGGCCGGGCATAGGGCACAAAGACATGCGGGAAACCGGCGAGCCGCTCGGCGGCGATCGCGGCACCGATCGTCTGCACCGCCGTCGCGATCGTCTCGACGCAATGCACATGCACCACCACCCTCTGCGGCATCAGCGCATGCATCGTCGTTTCGATCGAAGGGCGCAGGCCAGAGGGGTTGCGCTCGGCAATCACGAAGTCCTGGGCCTTCTCCGTCGCCGGATCATTGCGCTCCAGCGCATCGAGCAACGGATCGAGCGCCACTGGCACCATGACGTCGCGCTGGCGGGCATGCGCCAGCCAGAGCCCCGAGGCCTTGATCCAGAGCGCCCCACCCTCCTTGATCGAGGTGTTGCCGCCCGCCCCCTGCACCAGCAGCGGATCCGACCCGATACGGGCCGAAAGATCGAGAAGCGCTTCGAATTCCAGACTTCGCATCTCGGTCTCCTTCAAGCCGCCGCCTGCTGACGTTCCAGCCAATGGGTGAAGGCCTGCCGCTCGGCCAGTGTCATGTGCAGGCCGTGTTTGGTCCGACGGTCAAGAATGTCGTCCGCCGTCAGCGCCCATTCGTTGTCGATGAGGAAGCGCGCCTCGCGCTCGCGAAGGAGCGAGCCGAAGGCCGGCCCGAGATCCTCGACCGCGGTGGCACCGGCAAGCAGCGCATGCGTCCTGGTGCCATAGAGCCGCGCATAATGCTTGGCGAGATCGGCGGGCAGAAAGCGGTAGCGTGCCTTGAGATCTCCCAGGAACTGCTCGAAATCGGCATCCGCCATGTCGCCGCCCGGCAGATGGGCGCGTGCCGTCCAGGCCGGTCCCATCTTGGGGAAGAAGGGTTTCAGCCGTTCCAATGCATGTTCGGAAAGCTTGCGGAACGTGGTGATCTTGCCGCCGAAGACCGAGAGCAGAGGCGCCTGGCCATCGGCCGCATCGACCTCGAAAATATAGTCGCGGGTGACGGCGGAGGGGTTCTCGGCGTTGTCGTCATAGAGCGGGCGCACGCCGGAGAAGCTATAGACGATATCGTCAGAGGTCAGTTGTTGCTTGAAGTAGCGGTTTACCGACTTCAGCAGATAGCTAATCTCGTTGCCGTCGGCCGATACGTCCTCCGGCCGGCCTTCATAGGGGATGTCCGTCGTGCCGATCAGCGCCAGATCGTTCTGATAGGGGTTGATGAAGATCACCCGCTTGTCCGGGTTCTGGACCAGATAGGCCTGCCGCCCCTCCCAGAACTTCGGCACGACGATGTGGCTACCCTTGACGAGGCGCACGCTGCGGCTGGAGTTCAGCCCGCCGATCCGGCCGATCACGTCGTTGACCCAGGGGCCGGCCGTGTTGACCACACACCGTGCCCTCGCCTCGGTCTTGGCGCCGGTTCGCGTATCGGTCATCTCGATAAACCAGAGCCCGTCGCGCCGGCGGATCGCGCTGCAGGCGGTGCGCGTCAAGACCCGGGCGCCACGGGAGCGGGCATCGAGCGCGTTCAGGACGACGAGGCGGGCGTCATCCACCCAACAGTCGGAATACTCGAACGCCTTGCGGTATTCGCGCTTGATCGGCGCGCCCTCCGGCGCGGTCGAAAGATTGAGGCTCCGCGTCCCCGGCAGCCGTTTGCGTCCGCCGAGATGGTCATAGAGGAAGAGCCCGAGCCGCACGAGCCAGGCCGGCCGATCCTCCGGGTTGTGCGGCAGCACGAAACGCATCGGCCAGATGATGTGCGGCGCGGACTGAAGCAGCACCTCGCGTTCGATCAGCGCCTCGCGCACCAGACGAAACTCGTAATATTCGAGATAGCGCAGACCGCCATGCACCAGCTTGCCCGAACGCGAGCTCGTGCCCTGCGCCAGATCGTCCTTCTCGCACAAGAGAACCGAAAGCCCTCGCCCGGCGGCGTCGCGCGCAATGCCCGCGCCATTGACGCCGCCGCCGATGACAAACAGATCATACACTCTGGTCTCGGAACCCACCGTCGTTACTCCTGTCGCCATCGCGGCCATGCCTCACGCCGCCTTCGTCTTGTCCTGCAGGCCATAGGTGGAGAAGCCCTCGATCACGCCTGATATCTCGGCCTCCGACAGGAGCACCGGGCCGCCGATCAGCAGCGTGTGGTAGTACTGCTTGGCGATCGTCTCGAGCTCGACCGCCGCCCACATCGCCTTCTCCAGGCTCGCGCCGGTCGCGATCATGCCGTGGTTCGCCATCAGGCAGGCACTGCGGCCTTCGAGGGCGCGCAAGACGCTGTCGGAGAGCGCCTTGGTGCCATAGCGCTCGTAGTCCGCGACGCGCACATCACTGCCGCCGAAGGCCGCGATCATGTAGTGGCAGGCCGGGATCGGCTTGCGGGCGATCGCCAGAATGGTCGAATACATCGCATGGGTGTGGACGACGGCACCGACCTCCGGCCGAGCGCGCAGGATATCCAGGTGAAACGGCCATTCGACCGACGGCTTCTTCGGCCCTGACCAGCTTCCGTATTCGCCCTCGATCGGCATGGCGACGATCATCTCGGCCGTCATCTCGTCATAGGGAATGCCCGAGGGCGTCACCAGCATGGTCTCGCCGTGGCGCAGACTGATATTGCCCGACGTGCCCTGGTTGAGCCCGATGGCGTTCATGTGGCGGCAATGGTCGACGATCGACTGGCGCAGTTCGCGTTCGCTCATAACTGTCACCTCAGCAGGGATGAACCGGCGGCAGGCCGGCGATGTAGCGGCGGACTTCCTCGGCCGCCATTTCGGCGGCAAAGGTCACGGTGCGCACCGAGGCGCCGGCGATATGCGGCGTCAGCGTCACATTGGGGAGTTGCAGCAGCGGCCAATCCTCCGGTACCGGCTCCACGGCGAAGGTCTCCAGCATCGCCGCCGAGAGATGGCCGCTCAGCAGGTTTTCATAGAGCGCGTCGTAGTCGCAGAGCGGGCCACGCGCCGTGTTCACGAAGATCGTGCCCGGCTTCATCTTGGCGAAGGTCTCGGCGTTCATCATATTGCGCGTCTCCTCCGTGACGCGGGGATGCAGCGTCACGAGGTCCGAGCGGGACAGAAGATCGTCGAGCGAGACCTGCTCGACGCCAGCATTGAGGTCGTCCGCCGAAAGCTGCACATAGGGGTCGTGCACCAGCACCTTGGTGCCGAAGGCGCGCAGCAGACGCACGACCTTCGTGCCGATATTGCCGTAACCGATGACGCCAACGGTCATTTCGCAGAGTTCGCGGCCGGTGCGGTCGGCGCGATAGAGATCGCCGCGCCATTCGCCCTTGCGCAGCGCCTCATGCCCGGTGCGGATCAGCCGCGTCTCGGCGAGGATCGCGCCGAGCGTGAATTCGGCAACGGCGCTCGCATTGCGGCCGGGCGTGTTGACGACGCGCACACCTGCGTCGCGCGCCGCACCCATGTCGATATTCACAGGTCCGCCGCGCGAGACCGCGACGAGCTTGAGGCCGGGCAGTGCCGCAAGCATCCCTCGCGACAGCGGCGCCAGCTGCGTCACCAGGATTTCCGCGTCACCGATGAATTCGACGATGTCCTCGGGCTTGCCGAGGTATTCCTTCAGCCCGTCCATGCCTTCGACGGCATAGCCGTGCTCCATCGGCACATCGGGCCAGGGCAGTTCGAGCGTGCGGATGTCATGGCCGTTGCCGGTCGCCTCGACGATCTTGTCGCGGAACACATCCGGCAGCATGAACCGGTCGCCGATAATGGCTATCTTCTTCATTTCGGTGTTTCCTGTTGATTTCCGGCGTCAGCACTTTGGGAGAGTGCGTGCCAGACGGGTCTGAGCGCTGTTCGCGACTGCTGGTAGGCGGGGAAGAGTTCGTCAAAGCGACAGCTAAGCACCGGATCGGCGGCTTCCGCCGGTCGTTGGTAGGGGGTGACCCAATCGCCGAGGCAATCGGCCATCGAGGGATAGATGCCGAGCGATACAGCGGCGATCATCGCAGCACCGGCAGCACCCGCCTCTTCCCGTTCGCTCGTCTGGACGCTGGCGCCGAGCGCCGCACCGAGGATGCGGCGGAGCGAGGCGCTGCGGGCAGCACCACCCGTCAGCCGGATGCGCGCCGGCAGCGGCCCCATCTCCGCGTAGCAATCGCGCGCCGCCATGGCGAGCCCGTCAAAGACCGCCTTCACCATGTCGCCGAAACCGTGGGTGATCGAGAGGCCGACGAAGGAGGCGCGGGCCGAGGCGTCGACGAAAGGCCCGCGCTCGCCCGCCTCCGAGATATAGGGCTGGAAGATCAGCGGCGTGTCCTTGGCGTCCGCAAGCCAGCCGTCGACATGGGAAAGCAGTTCGTTCTTGGATTTCTCGACGCCCATGCCCTTGAGCAGGCCGGATGCCACCGACAGGATCCAGTCGATGTTGAGCGTCGCTGCCATATTCGACTGCATCTGCGCATAGGTGCCCGGGATCGGCATGCACATGGTGTAGCCGGTCAAATCGCGGTTGAGGCGCACATCGTCGGCACCGTTGGCCAGTCGCATATGCATGCCGGTCGAACCGATGATCGAGCAGCCGGTATCGGTGCCGGGATCATAGAGGCCAGCGCCCAGCGCGGTGCAAACGACATCGACGTAACCGAGCACGATGGGTGTGCCCTCGATGAGGCCCGTGGCCTTCGCCGCGTCGCCTGAGAGCGGGTGATGGGTCGAGGCACCATCGACGATCTCCGGCAGCACATGTTTCAGCTTTTCGAGGCCGAGGAAGGCGATGACGTCGTCATTGTAGCTGCGGGTGCGGAAATTGCCGAAGCTGAAATTGGCCTCGGACGGGTCGGTGGCGCGCTTGCCGGTCAGCCTGAAATAGAGCCAGTCCTTGCAATGGAACGTCGTTGCGACGCCGTTCAACATGTCGGGCGCATGGTCGTGCATCCAGCGAAGCTGCGGGCCCTGCTGGCAGGCGGCGAGCCCCACGCCGGTGCTTAGAAAGCGGGCGATATCACCGCTGTCGGCGCGTAGCCGCTCCACCGTCTCGCCGGCGCGCGCATCAAGCCAGAGCCAGCCCTTGCCAACGGGCTCGCCTGCCCTGTCGATCATCCAGGTGCCATCCCCCTGACCGGTCACCGCGATCGCGGCAACACGGCCAGGGAGGTTTTCGATCTTGTCGGAGAGCTGCTTGAGCGTCGCGGCCGCATCGGCCCAGGTGCGGTCGAGATCCTGCACGCTGCCGGCGCGGCCCACGGCCTCATAGGCGTTCGGCAGGGCCGCCATGGCGATCTGCCGACCGCGCAGGTCGAAGGCCACCGATTTGATGACCGACGTACCCGCATCTATGCCGATGAGGATATCCCGCATCAGGCGAGCTCCTGTCCATGGCTGATCGCCCGGCCGCTTTCGCCGTCGAAGACATGCAGGCTCGACGGGTCGAGATGGATACCGATCGGCTGGCCGACATCAAGCTCCGTCCGGTCGTGCTCGACCAGCACCATGGTGCCGCCGGCAAAATCCGCGGCGATATGGGTCTGGTCACCCAGCCATTGGTTGACGGCCACGCGGCCGGTGACGCCGTCGGCGCTGCGGCGCACCGAATAGGGCCGGATGCCGAGCACCACCTTCTGCCGCTGAACCAGCGCATCACGCACCGCATGCGAGAAGTCCGAGGCTGGATATTCGAGCCGCACGCCATCCTTGAGGCCGAAGGCAACTTTGCTCTCCGATCCCAAAACGCTGGCCTCGAAGACGTTCATCGGCGGCTCGCCGACGAAGGTGCCGGTGAAGAGATTGGCCGGCCGCTCCTTGATCTTCTGCGGGGTGTCGAACTGCTGCAGCACCCCGCCTTCCATGACGGCGATGCGGTCGGCGAGCGCGTTGGCCTCGGTCTGGTCGTGGGTGACGAGGATCGCCGTCAGCCCGCGCTCCTTGATGTAGTGCTTGATGCGGCCGCGAAGCAGCGCGCGAAGCTGCGGCTCCAGTTGTCCCATCGGCTCGTCGAGCAGATGCAGGCTGGCATCGCGGATGAGAGCCCGCCCAAGCGAGGCGCGCTGCTGCTGGCCGCCGGAGATCGAGCTTGGATAGCGCCCGAGAATGTCTTCGATCTCCAAAAGCTTGGCGATACCAGCGACCTTCTCGTCGACGACACCCTGCGAAAGCTTCGAAGCCTTGAGCGCGAAGGCGATGTTCTCGCGCACCGTGAGCGGCGGGTAGAGCGAATAGCCCTCAAACGCCATGGCGACGTTGCGGCGCACCGGCGGCAAGGTCTGCACCGGCCGGCCGGCAAGCGAGATCGTGCCACGCGAGACCGCCTCGAAGCCGGCGATCATGCGCAATGTCGAGGTCTTGCCGCAGCCGGACGAGCCCAGCAGCGCGATGATCTCGCCCTTCTGAACATCCATGTTCAGCTTCTTCACGGCGTGCACGCCGTAGTCGACGGGGCCGTAGAATTTGTCGACGTCCTTGATCAAAAGAGCGGTGTCGGTCATGCCGCTTCTCCATTGCGCTTGGCTGCGAGGTCGGCGCGCGGCAGCAGGGCGCCGCTCGTCTTGTCGAAGAGGAAGGCCTGGGAGCCATTGACGGCAATATGGGCCGGGCCGGCGACCGGACCAGGCGTACCAGCTGGACGCGACACCAGGATTTCGCGGCCGCGGGCGGTCAGTGCCAGCGTCACGGTCTTTTCGTTGAGCGGCGTCTCCGCCTCCACCGTCACAGGGATCGCACCGGGCGCTCCGGCGTCGGCAAAGCTGATCGCCTCCGGACGCAGGCCGAGGACGCATTCCTTACCCGCGACATCGGCATCATAGTCGGCAAGCCGCACCCGGACATTGGAGAGCTCGACGAACACGCCGTCGCCGCTGCGCTGCGGCACCACGTCGAGCAGGTTGATGGTGGGATCGCCGAAGAGCCGCGCGATCTCGATATCGGCCGGCGCATTGTAGATTTCCTGCGGCGTGCCCACCTGGCGGATGCGGCCAGCGGCCATGACGGCGATGCGGTCACCGAGCGCCATCGCCTCCTTGTAGTCCTGGGTGACGTAGACGACGGTGGCGCCTTGCGCCGCGAGCAGCCGCGGCAGTTCCAGCCGCATCTCGAAGCGGAGCTTTGCATCGACGTTGCGCAAGGGATCATCCAGCAGCAGAAGCGGCGGCGAGCCGACGAGCGCGCGGGCAAGCGCGGTGCGCTGCTTCTGGCCGTTGGAAAGCGCCTTCGGATGATGGCTCAGCACATGGTCGATCTTGAGGAGCTTCGCGACCTTCTGCACGCCGGCGGCGATCCTGTCCTTCGACGATCTCGTCGCCGTCAGCGGGCTTGCGATGTTGTCGAAAGCGCTCATGTGCGGGAAGAGCGCGAAGTTCTGGAAGGCCATGCCGACGCCGCGATGCTCGGCATCGACGTCGGTCATGTCCTCGCCACCGATCAGCACCCGGCCCTCGTCGGGCTCGATGACCCCGGCCACCAGCCGGAGCAGCACCGTCTTGCCGGCGCCGGAGGGGCCGAAAAGCACCAGCCGCTCGCCATCGGCGACGTCGAGAGTCAAGTCGTCGAGAACCGTCTGGCTCTTGTAGCGCTTGACGATATTCTTCAGTTGCAGCGTGGTCATGAGTTACCCTTTCACCGCGCCGAGCGACAGGCCTTCGACGAGGTAGCGCTGGGCGTAGAGTGCAAGTGCGAGCGTCGGCGTGACCGAAAGCACGATGGCCGCGGCGATCTGTCCGTATTGGATGCCCGAGGAGGTGACGAAGGCAAGCGCACCGACCGTCACCGGCTGCTTGTCGGCAGATGCCAACACCAGCGCGAAGACGAAATTGTTCCAGGCGAAGATGAAGGCGAGCAGGCCGGCAGCGGCAATGCCCGGTCCGGCAAGCGGCAGAGCAATCTTGCGGAACGTCGCAAACCAAGAATGGCCGGCGATGCGATAGGCATATTCGACGTCGGCCGAGATATCCTCGAAGTAGCCGCGCACGATCCAGAGGATGAGTGGCAGGCAGATGAGCTGGTAGACCCAGATCAGGCCGAAATAGGTGTTGGAGAGGCCGAGCCACTGGAAATACTGCGTCAGCGGCAGTAGCACCAGGAGAGGCGGCGCGAAGCGGAAGGACAGCAGCGTAAACGCGATGTCCTCCGAACCTTTGAACTTGTGGCGGGCAAACGCATAGGCCGCGGGCACGCCGAGCACCAGCGCTACGGCAACGGAGGCGACCGACAGGAAGATCGAGTTGCCGAGATTGCGCATGAAGGCAATGTCGAGCGTACCGGCCGCCGTCTGCAGCTTGCCGGTGATCAGCGCCGCGTAGTTCGACAGTGTCGGCGAGAACACGATCGACGGCGGGATTGCGAGGATCGTCTCGTTCGTCTGGAACGACATCAGGAAGATCCAGAAAATCGGGAACATGAAGAAGACGACGACGAGCGTGAGGGCGAGACCGCGCAAGACCCGTTCGAGCGGAGACATGGTTTCCATTGGTCCCTCCTTTACGCTTCGCCGCGAGCGCGCTCGCGCAGCCGCAGCCAGTTCTTGATGAAGACGTTGGACAGCGTGTAGGTGATCGCCCACAGGATGATCAGCAGCGCTGCCGAACGGCCGACATTGGTCGACTGGAAGAAGTTGAGATAGGCCTCGACCTGGAAGACGGTGAGCGTGTTGCCGGGCCCGCCTTGCGTCATCGCGTAGATGATGTCGAACTGCTGGATGCTGTCGAGCAGCCGGAAGAGCGTCGCCGTCAGGATATAGGGCGTCAGCATCGGCAGCGTGATGCGGAAGAAGACGAAGCTGCGCGGCACGCCGTCGAGGGCCGCCGCCTCGAAGGGCTGCGTCGGCAGCGAGCGCAGGCCCGCCAGAAGCAGGATCATGATGAAGGGCGTGTAGACCCAGATATCGACGAGAACGACGGTCAGAAGCGCGGTGTCCGGCGAGGACGCCCAGCGGAAATCATGCAGGCCGATGAGGCTTGCGAGATAGCTGAGGATGCCGAAGCTCGGATTGGTCATCAGCTTCCACATCAAGGCGGCGAGCGCCGGCGCGATCATCAGCGGCAGAAGCAGCATAATCGAGATGAAGTTGTTGACCGTCGAGCGCCGCTGCAAAAGCAGCGCGATGCCGAGACCGAGCAAGAGTTCCAGCGTCACGGTGAGCCCGGCATAGAGCAGCGACACCTTGAGCGTGTTCCAGAAGGCCGGGTCGGTGACGAAGTTGAGATAGTTTTCGCCCCAGTTGAACTGGCGCGCCCAGGGCTGGCTCAGCCGATAGCGCTGGAAGGAATAGATTACCGCCGTGAAGAACGGGATGAGGATGCCGATGCACACGAGCAACGCCGGCAGGCTCAGCACGTAGGGAAGCATCTTCCTGCTGATCCTGAAACCGGAGGCCGGTCTGCGGAGGATTTCTGTTGAAGCCATGTCGAGCTCCGTTCCTGAAGTCTTTAAAGAGCACGCGGCACGCGGGAGCCTATAGGCGCCGCGCCAGTCCCTCGGCATCTCGGGTTGATTTCGGTGCAACCTCAAACCGGTCGCAACAGGCCGGCTCAACCGGCATCTCGGGATGCCCGGCGCATCCAAGCGCCGGGCATCGCTTGGGAGGCCTATCAGCCGAGACCCGCCTCTTGGAGCTGGCGGTTGATGCTTTCTGCAAGCTGGTCGAGACCTTCATCGACAGGCACCTGCTTGGCGACCATCTTCTGCAGCGTCGCCGCCCATTCGGTGGTGACGTCGAAGAACAGCGGCTGCGGCGTGAACTTGATGGAGGCGCCGGCGGCCGAAGCGTCGAACATTTCGACGTAGCCCGGATACTTGCCGTTCAGCTTCTCGCGAAAGATCTCGTCCTTCCAGATCGACTGGCGAACCGGATCGACGAAGTCCATCTTGGTGGCGCCGAACAGCGCATGCTCCGGACCGGAGGCCCATTGCAGGAAGTACCAGGTGGCGTCCTTATCCTTGGAGAAGTTGGACATGGCGAGCGACCAGATCCAGATGTTCGGCGTCGAGGCTGTCGCTTCCGGGTTTGCGGCAAAGGCGGCATAGCCGAGCTTGCCAGCCATCTTGTTGTCGCCGCCGTTCATGAAGTAGCCCAGGCAATCGGCGTCGAAGATCATCGCCGATGCGCCGGCGCCAAGGTCGGTGCCGACCTGATACCAGGTATAGGTCGACCAGTCCTTCGGGCCGCTTTCCTGGATCATCTGCACGAACTTGGCGTGATAGGCCTTCGATTCCGCGGTGTTCATCGCCGCCGACAGCTTGCCGTCCGCGCCGACGTTCAGGTCCTTCTGGTTGAAGTTGGCATATCCCGACAGGAAGCCCGGGTGGATCGTCGCCCAGGAGCGCGAACCACGCACACCGATGCCGTAAATGCCGCCGATGTCCTTCTGCAGCTTGGCCGCGACCGCGATCATGTCGTCGAGGTTCTTCGGTAATTCGACGCCGGCCTTGTCGAACATCTCGCGGTTATAGGTGATGTTGTTCTGTTCGAACGCCCACGGAATGCACCATTGCTTGGCGTCTTCCGACCCAAGCGCTCCACCCGGCTGGCCGTTCCAGGCGCAGGAGTTCTTCACGCCTGCGAGGAAATCGTCCCAATTGTAGTTGGGATTGGTCTTGGTCGGATCCTTGATCCATTCGTTGAGGTCGGCGATCCAGCCGGCCGGGCCATAGGTCCAGGTCATGTAGGCGCCGGTCATGAAGGCGTCGTATTCGGCCGAGCCCGACGAAAGCGCCGCCGTCACCTTGTCGAAATAGACATCTTCCGGGAACACGTCATAGGTGACCTCGATGCCCGTCAGGTCCTTGAAGGCCTGCAGGTTGGCGATCATCGCATCGGCATACGGGTGCTTGTTCAAAAGCAGCTTCAGCTTCTTGCCGGAATGCGCCTTCCAGTCGAAATCGGCGGCAAGCGCCCGGGTCGACATCATGTTGAACAACGTGCCGGCCGTGCCGGCGGTCAGGCCTGCAGCCCCCAATCCCTTGAGCATGCCGCGGCGATCCACCTCCCCACGCAGGAATGCGCTGATGAGGTCCTTCTCCTTCTCGTACATCCGTCTTCTCCTCCGTTGCGGGTATGATTGCGACTGCCGGCTACCCCACCGGTATTCCTCCCTTTGAGACCCGAACGGCAGATCCTCCCTGCCCTCCGCATGGCCTCGAATGTCTCAGCGCCTCATGCGCTTTCGGCCGCAAGCGCCCGTGCCGTCCGCTCGTCGGTGATAAGGCCGCTTAAGTGTCCACTTGCGAGCACGGCGCGAATGGCCGGCTCCTTGATCTTGCCGCCGGCCACAGCAACCGTGCGGCGGTTCTTCAGGTCCTCGCGGCTGAGCGTGAAGGTCCGGTCGGACAACGCTGTTTCGACTGGTGCGCCGTCCTTGTCGAAGAAGTGGCCGAGCAATTCGCCCATGGCCCCGCCCTTCTGGATTTCCTCGATCTCGCTCATCTCGATCATGCCGGTCGAGACCAGCGATGCCTCGCGCTCGACGGTGCCGATGCCGACCATCAAGAGATCCGCGGTCTTGGCGAGATCGAAGACCTCACGCACGCCGCGCTGGCTGAAGAGCACGTCGCGATCCTCGACCGTGTTGGCGAAGAACGGCACCGGCATGACATAGGCCTCCGCACCGGTGCGCTCGGCGAGCCGGTGGATCACGTCATGCGGGTTGGCCGAGAACTTGCGGGTGAGCCCGCCGAGCAGCGACACGAAGCGGGTGTTGCCGCTTGCCATGCGCGGCAGATATTCGACGCACGCGGCAAGCGTGCGGCCGTGGCCGACGCCGACCAGTGCCGTCTCGCCGCGCTCGATCTCGCGCTTCAGGAACTGCGCGCCGGAAATGCCGAGCGCCTTCAGGGGCAGATCGTCGGAATCGAAGTCCGGCACCACCTCGCAATAGTCGAGGCCAAAGCGGGCCGAAAGCGCCTGCTCGAGTTCGACGCATTCGGAGACTTCGCCGTCGATATAGACCTTCACCAGCCCTTCCTGGTTGGCCTTCATGATCAGCCGGTGGGCTTTGAGCGATGTAAGGCCGAGTCGCTTGGCGACCTCCGCCTGCGTCAGTCCGCCGGCATAGTGCAGCCAGGCCGCCCGCGTCGCCATGCTGGTCTCGTCGTCACGAATACCTGTCCCGCCAATCGTCATTGTCTCCACCCGGTCCTTGTTGCGTTGCATGATAAATTTTGCACCGCGTGATATTTTTATCCGTTAATGAAAGAAATTTCATGGCGTGCAAAAAATGTCAATAGCGATCAGCCGCGCGATCGATCACGTTTGTGGAGGAATGGGATTGGGAGAGCCGGCATCGACCGGCGCGGCGCGCCGTCGGGGCGCCGCTACGGGCGGGCATGCAGTGATGGGCGGCGCCTACACGGCTTACTGCCCGAGGTTTCTCAGATACAGCGACAGCAATTGCGTCTGCGAGGAAATGCCGAGCTTGCGGTAGACGTTCCGGCGGTGAACCTTGACCGTACCGGTGGAGATGCCGAGCCTGAGGCCGATCGATTCCGACGAATGGCCCTGCAGCACCAGCTCGATGATCGAGGCTTCGCGGTCCGTCAGATTGAGATGCTGCCAGACGCCATCGGCCGGCGGGTGGGTCGCCTTGCGGCGGCTGCGGCCGGTTTTCGCCAGCGCCGCATCGAAGCGGCGGCCGAGACCCGCCCAATGATGGCGCACCAGCGCCGACACCAGCGGCTCGACCTTCTTCAACAGGGCGAATTCCGCGGCGCTGAACGGCCCCGTCGCCTCGCGCCGCATCAGCGACAGCACGACGGTGATCTGCTCGTCGACCGGCACGAAGAAGCCGACTTCCTCCGCAAGCCCGGTCTGCACATAGTAGGTGCGATAATATTCCGAGGAGAAAAACCGGTCAGGCGCCAGTTCCCGCATCCGCCAGATGCCCGGCTTGCCCTGTGACGCCGCATGGTAGAACGGGTCGAGCAGATAGGGCCCCGCCTGGTAGAGGCTGACGAAGAGGACGTGATCCCTAGCGTTGAAGGTGCTGAAGAGATCGATCGGCCGTTCCTTGGCGCGATAGGCAAAGACGACCACATAGTCGAAGGTCATCAGCGTCGACATCAGCCGCCGATAGGCGGTGCCGACCGCCTCGTCGTCTAGCGCAGGACCTGCCACCAACGGTGCCATGACCTGAAAAAGCCCCTCGAGATCGACGCTCAAACCGCCCTCCCGGCCGATATTTCCTGCTCCGGGGTATACTCCTCACACAGAGCATTCCGCGTTGAAATACCTCTCTCGGGGTATATACCGGCAGGGTGCGCGCTGACTAGGCTGCATATCAATGACGGTGGAGTGCCAGGACGGGAGATTCCTGGCTGCATCCGAAAACAACCGCAGGGAACAGACGTGACATCCGCTTCGACGAACGACATCGAATTCCGTTCGGTTGCCAAACGTTATGGCGCCGTGACGGCCGTATCGGACATTAATCTCGAGGTGCCGCGTGGCGCCTTCATGGCGCTTCTCGGGCCTTCCGGCTGCGGCAAGACCACCTGCCTGCGCATGATCGGCGGCTTCGAGCAGCCGAGCGAGGGCACGGTCTTCATCAGCGGCGAGCCGATGAACGGCGTTGCCGCCTACAGGCGCCCGGTCAACATGGTGTTCCAGCACTATGCGCTGTTTCCCCATCTCGACGTCGAGCAGAACGTCTCTTACGGCCTGAGGCAGATGCGGCCGCGCATCGCCGGCGCCGAGATTTCGCGCCGCGCCCAGGAGGCGCTGGAAATGGTGCGGCTCGGCGGCTTCGGCAAACGCCGCATCCATGAAATGTCCGGCGGCCAGCAGCAGCGCGTGGCGCTTGCCCGCGCCATCGTCAACAAGCCGAAGGTGCTTTTGCTCGACGAGCCGCTGGCGGCCCTCGACAAGAAGTTGCGCACCGCCATGCAGATCGAGCTGCAGACGCTGCAGCGCGAGCTCGGCATCACCTTCGTGCTCGTCACCCACGATCAGGAAGAAGCGCTGTCGATGAGCGATTTTGTCTGCGTCATGAATGCCGGCCGCATCGTCCAGGTCGGCCCGCCGCAGGAGATCTACGATCGTCCCGCAAGCCTCTTCGTCGCCGATTTCGTCGGCAAGACCAACCGCATCGATGCGACCGTCGACGGCGCCTCGTCGCTTGTCCTTGCCAACGGCGCCCGCTTCGCCACCCCTGCCGTCAATGGAACGAAGGGTGCGGCAACGGTGGCGCTCAGGCCCGAAGCGATCCGCCTGACGCGCAACGGCGCCGCCAGCGCAGACGCGCTTGCCGGCACCGTCACTCACCGGATCTTTTTGGGCTCAGCCGTCGAATACTCCGTCGCGGTCGACGGGCTCGGCGATTTCCTGGTGACGGCCGACCGTCGCACGCTCGGCGACAGCGAACTGGTGGAGCCCGGCGAAAAGGTCGGCCTCGCCTTCGATCCGAACGCGCTGCACGTCTTTCCAGCCTGAACTCTCCCGGCCTCACCAAGCCGGTTCTGCCGCCTACGCATGAACGTCAAACGATAAAGGGAACAGCGTCATGAGCAAATGGTACAGAGAAAATGCCCCTATCACCGCCGATCAGCTCTCGGACGAACTGATGCGCCTGAAGCGCGGCTCGGTTACGCGCCGCCACTTCCTCGGCGTCACCGGCCTCGGGCTTGCGACCGCAGTTCTCGCGCGCCAGCCGGGCCTCTTCAATTCCACCGCCTTCGCCGGCGATCTCGGCACGCAGATGTCGATCGCCACCTGGCCGAACTACCATGACCCCGCGACGTTCGAGGCCTTCCAGGCGGCAACCGGCGTTGCCGTCGAGGTCAATGTCTTCGGCTCCAACGAGGAAATGCTGGCGAAGCTCCAGGCCGGCGGCACCGGTTGGGACCTCTTCGTTCCCACCAACTACACGATCTCCACCTATGTGAAGCTCGGCCTCATCGACGAGCTCGATCTGTCGAAGCTGCCGAATTACGACGCCTCGACCGAGACGGCGCGCTTCACAAACGAAGGCGTCGTCGACGGCAAGACCTATGCCGTGCCGAAGAACTGGGGCACAACCGGCATCGCGCTCAACTCCGGAAAGATCAAGACGCCGGTGACCAGCTGGAAGGACTTCTTCGAGATCGCCATGACCGAGGCCGACGGCCGCGCCATGGTCCACGACTACCAGCTCACCACCATCGGCAATGCGCTGGTATCGCTTGGGTTTTCCTTCAACTCGATCAAGCCGGACGAACTAGCCAAGGCCGAGGAGCTGCTGATCAAGGTGAAGCCGCATCTCTACGCCATCAACAGCGACTACCAGCCGTCGATGCGCGCGACCGATGCCTGGATGACCATGTGCTGGACCAATGACGGCGCCCAGCTCAACCGCGACATGCCGGAAATCCAGTTCGTGCTCGGCAAGGACGGTGGTGAAATCTGGTCGGATTTCTACGCGATCCCGAAGAGTGCCGCCAACAAGGCCGCTGGCTATGCCCTGCTGAACTATCTGATGGCGCCGGAAAACGCCATGAAGGAGCACATCGCCAACGGCGCACCAACCACCGACAGCCGCGTGCTGAAGCTGCTGCCGGCCGACGTGACCGGCAACAAGATCGTCTATCCGGACGAGGCATCGCTGACCCCGCTCGAATTCGGCGCCGCCGTGACGCTGACCGACCCCGGCCGCGCAGAGCTGATGGCGCGCTTCAAGTCGGCTTGAACCTGGAAATTGCCCCTCATCCGCCTGCCCGCTTGCTGGGAGAAGGAACAAGCGGCGAGCTCCCTGCCCTCTTGCTTCTGTCGGAAGAGAGGGACCAAGCGAGGGCCACGAGTGTCCTTCGCCCCGAAAGCGGGGAGAAGGTGGCCGGCAGGCCGGATGAGGGGCGCTTACCCACTGTGTGCAGAAGAGGGGCATTTTCCCTCACCGCGCCAAGCAGACCGAAACACGACTGAAACTCGAACGGATGAACTTTATGCCCGCGGCAACGAACACGAAGAGAAACCTGGTGACGGCGGCGCTGGTGGCGCCGGCGGCGGCTTGGCTGATGATCTTCCTCGTGCTGCCATTCATCGCCATGCTGGTCTTCGCTTTCGGCGAACGCGCACCGGAAGGCGGCTATCAGGCGGCCTTCACCTTTGCCCAGTTCGCCAACCTGCCGACACGTGCGGCGGCCTTCTGGAACACGCTCGTTCTCGCGCCGATCGGCGCGCTCGCCTGCCTGCTGATCGCCTATCCGGTCGCCTATTATCTCGCGGTCAAGGCGAACCCGCGCTACCGGCTGATCCTCGTATCGCTGGTGGTCGTACCCTTCTGGACCAGCCTGCTCGTGCGCACCTATGCCTGGATGTACATCCTTGGCTCGCGCGGCATCCCGAACCTTTTGTCGATGATCGGCATCGAGGACGTGAGGATGCTCAACACGCCCGGGGCCGTGCTGCTCGGCATCGTCTACGGCTACCTGCCGCTAATGATCATGCCGATTTATGTGAGCCTCGAAAAACTCGACCGCCGGCTGCTCGAAGCCTCCGCCGATCTCGGCGCCAAGCCGGTCTCGACCTTCTTCGGCGTCACCCTGCCTTTGTCGCTACCAGGGGTGATGACCGGTGTCGCGCTGGTGACCATCCTGCTTCTTGGCGAATACCTGATCCCGCAGCTCTTGGGCGGCGGCAAAGTGTTCTTCATCGGCAATGCACTGGTCGATCTCTTCCTGCAATCGCGCAACTGGCCCTTCGGCTCGGCGATCGCCGTCACCCTCGTTGCCGTTGTCGTGGTGATCCTGATGGTGGCGATGCGCATTGCCTTCCGCGTTGCCGGCACAAGACAGGTGGATCTCGTCTGATGCGCGCCTTTATCTCTTCCGTCTATCTCTTCCTCTACGCGCCGATCGCGCTCGTCGTCTTGTTCTCCTTCAACGCCGGGCGTAACGCCAGCGAGTTCACCGGGTTTTCGACCGCCTGGTACGGCAAGGCGCTGGGCAACACCTTCCTGGTCTCGGCCTTGCAGAACAGCCTGCTAATCGCCTTCACCAGCGCCACGCTTGCGGCGATCTTCGGCACCATGGCGGCCCTTGGCATGGAGCGGCTGGCGCCGCGCAACCGGGCGATCTTCGATGCGCTCTTTGCAGCGGCAATCGTCGTGCCCGGCGTCGTCATCGGCATCGCGACGCTGGTGGCGTTGGTCGCCGTCTTCTCCTTCATCAATCCGGCGCTCGCCACCATCTGGCCGGGCGATCAGCCGCCGCAGCTCGGCCTCGGCTACGGCTCGATCATCGCCGCCCACGGCCTGTTCTCGATGGCGCTGGTGACGATGATCGTGAAGGCCCGCATCGCCAGCCTCGGCCGCGATATCGTCGAGGCTTCGAGCGACCTTTACGCGACACCGCTCACGACCTTCCGGCTGATCGTGCTGCCGCAGATCCTGCCGTCGATCCTCGCCGGCTTTCTTCTGGCCTTCACCTTCTCCTTCGACGATTTCATCATCGCCTTCTTCGTCGCGGGCTCGAAAACCACGCTACCGATCTACGTCTTCGCCTCGATCCGCCGCGGCGTGACGCCCGAGATCAACGCGATCGCGACGCTGGTGCTTGTCGCCTCGCTGCTTCTGATCCTGACCGCCCGCATCCTGATGCGAGAGAAGAAAACAAAATCCGGGGAGTGAAACCATGATCCTGAAAGACCGGGTCGCGATCGTGACCGGAGCCGGCTCCGGGATCGGTCAGGCGGGTGCTGCCATCATGGCGCGCGAGGGCGCCCATGTCGTCGTCGTCGACCGCAGCCTTGCGGCTGCCAGCACCGCCGTCGCGGCGATCGCCGCCAAGGGCGGCAGCGCCGAGGCGCTGGCGATCGACGTCACCGACGACGCAGCGCTCAGCGATGGTATCGCCGATATCCTCTATCGCCACGGCAGCATCGACATTCTGCACAACCATGCCGGCGCTCAAGTGGCGGGCGATCTCGAAGAGGTCGAGATTTCGGGCTTCGACCGTTCCTGGAACCTCAACGTCCGCGCCCATTTCATGGCCGCACGCCTCGTCGTGCCGTCGATGAGGGCGGCCGGCCGCGGCGTCATCGTCAATACCTCGTCCTCCTCAGGCGTGCTCTATGATCGCGAGATGATCGCCTACACCACCACCAAACACGCCGTCATCGCCATGACCAAGCAGATGGCCGGCGACTACGCACGCCACGGCATCCGGGTCAACGCGCTCTGCCCCGGCTGGGTCGACACGCCCTTCAACGAGCCCTTCATCGCCCAGATGGGCGGGCGCGGCGCGATCGAATCCTATATCCGCGAAAAGGTGCCGCTCGGCCGCTGGGCAAGTGTCGACGAGATCGCCGAGTCGATCCTCTTCCTCGTCTCCGACCGCTCCTCCTACATGACCGGCCAGATCCTGGTGGTGGATGGCGGCGAGACGGTGGTGTGAAGACCGGACGTTGACGTCGCGTCCCCTTTAGGTTTCGAAGTGCGGCGGCGACACCGCACTTCCTTCATTTCTGGCGCAACAAAGCCACGGACAACTGGGCTGGTTAGGCGCGTCTCCTATCCTCCCTCATTTCTGTGCTTGTCACAGAAATCCAGCCACGGCGCGTCCGCGCCGTGAATGACTTTTGAGAACGCCGGATCGAAGGTGCCTTTCGCGCCACCGACGCGCCGCTGCTGGATCCCTGTGACGAGCACAGGGATGAGGTTGGCGACCTTATCAAGCCTCCGGAACCGTCCCCCGGCATGCCCAAGCCACCGCCGCAAAGGACCGTGGGCCGTCAGGCTGGCCGGCCTCATAGGCCGCGCGTACTGCCGCGTCGACCTTTGCCCGCAGTCCCTGATCCAGCGAGCCAACATATTTGCCCAAGGGTCCCTCGCCCGCCGCGATCGGCTGCCAGAAATCCTCGAACGACTGATAGTCCATGCGGATCATCAGCGACGTCTGCTCGACCTTTTCAAGGCCATGCGCGGCAAAGCTCTGCATCATCTCACCCGGCCGCATCATCGGCTGGAAGCAATATCGGCTGCGTATTTGTTCCGCATTCTCATCGAGCATCGCCGCCGTATCGAGCACCATGCGCATGCCCGGCATGCCGCCAAGGTGATCCCAGACCACGGCGGCGACCACGCCGCCCGGCCGCGTGACCCGGCGCATCTCGGCAACCGCCTTTCCCGCCTCTGGAACGAAATGCAGCACCAGCAGCGCCAGCGCCCGGTCGAAAGAAGCATCGGCAAAGGGAAGCGCGCAGGCATCGGCCTGCTGAATCTTGATCCTCGGATCGGTGTTGGCCTTAATCGCCGCTTCGACGAAGACGGGGGAAAAATCGATCGCGGTAATCTCGCTGAGATCGGCCGCGTGCGGCAGCGCAAAGGTCAGGCTCCCGGTGCCGCAGCCGACGTCCAGCACCCGTTCGCCGTCGGCAATGCCGGCAAAATCGATGAAGGGCGGCGCCAGCTGCCGGCTCCACCGCCCCATCAACTGTTCATAGCCGGTCGCACTCTGCACATTGAAGCTCGATGTCATCGGTGCCCCCCAGAGCCGCAGGGAGCGCATTGTACCGCGCGCCACGCCTTGCACCAAGGCGTAGATAGTACGTGCCCGTCCGGTTCCTGATGATGGATGGAGGCGAGATGGCCGTTTAGTGCGGGGCTCAACGCGTCTCGCCATAAATCCGTCAGCCAGACCATTGACGGAACTAATTTTGAAGTGCTCATTAGGAACATCAAGAAAAGGGGAAATAAGCGCCTCTTAACGTCCTTTCTGATAATTGGAGCCGTCTCCATTCTCGCGATAATCATTTAAGTCGGACACGACTGTACTTCTGCAGATGGTGACTGGCGAATGGCAGGCGGTATTTCTGAGGCTCGGGCACCCCTGAAATAAAGTGAAAAAACTCGCATTATGAGCGTAGTTTCCACCTGGATGGAATATGCAGCGCACCTCAACTATCTTATTCATCAGATTTCTATGCATAATATTTGTACTATTTATGGCATTTATCATTGACGCTGGTATTGTTTATTTTTCTCAACACATGGCAATGCCAATTATATTTGGAATATTCTTGAGGTCCGCACTTCTCACCGCTTGGCTAGCGATAATATTTGCCATAGTTGAACTTATTAACAACATCTCTGGTTCAATATCTAATTATACTCTTTTTAGATCATTGATGATCTCAGACATGATATTCGTAAATTCTATTATAGCATTTGTTTTCTATAATATATATTATTTTGGATCCGGATCGCCGGCGGTATCTATTGCAGACTCTGACGGAATTCTTGTTGACAAAGGCCAGTTTACTATGCTCGGCCTTCACAAGACAGTTTCAAATATCGCTACATCTACTTTTTCCGCACTATTTCTACATTTCATGTTTTTGCTTCATGCACTCGCAATCACCAGGCGCACAGATTAAAACGGCTCGAATCAAGGATTTATTGAGGCTCCACTCGGGAAACCTCTCACGCCTCGTCTCACACCTTCACATGCCCGATGCCCTTGGCAGCAATCTCCTCGAAACTCTCGTCGTAGCCGGCATCGGCATAGCGGATGACACCGAGAGCGGTATCATTGGTGAGCGCATGGTCGAGCCGCTCGTCGGCCTCAGCCGTGCCGTCGGCAACGACGGTCACGCCGCAGCTGGTCATATAGCCGGCATAGCCGCCGCCGCCGGAATGCACGACGACGAGATCGGCCATCGACGAGCAGAGCAGCATGGCGTCGAGCAAGGGCCAGTCGGCGATCGCGTCCGATCCGTCCTTCATCCGCTCGGTCATGATGTTCGGGTGCGCCATGGCGCCGGCATCGAGATGGTCGCGCGAGAACGCGATCGGTCCCTTGAGTTCGCCGGATGCGACCAGCTCGTTGACGCGCCGCGCCAGTGCCGTGCGCTCGCCATGGCCGAGCCAGGCGATGCGGGCCGGCAGGCCCTCGAAGGGGATATGCTGACGTGCGAGCTTGATCCAGTTGGTGATGATCTTGTTGTCCGGGAACATCTCCAGCAAAAGGTCGTCGATGCGGGCGATGTCGCTCTCCTCGCCTGACAGCGCCATCCAGCGGAACGGCCCGATGGCGCGGGCAAAAAGCGGCCTGAGATAGGCTTCGGTGAAGATCGGAATGTCGAAGGCATTGGCAACGCCGCCCTCGCGGGCCTGGGTGCGGATCAGGTTGCCGTTGTCGAAGACTTCCGAGCCCTTTTTCTGGAAGTCGAGCATCGCCTTGACGTGTTCGACGATCGAGGCACGGCTTGCCGCCATCAATTGCCCCTGGCCGTCATCGCGCAGCGACTTCACCTGGTCGAGGCTCATGCCCTTCGGCACGTAGCCGTAGACGAGATCATGCGCCGAGGTCTGGTCGGTCACCACGTCGGGCACGATGCCGCGCCGTGCGATTTCCGGGTAGATTTCCGCCGCATTGCCGACGAGGCCGACGGAAAGCGCGCGCTTCTCCTTCACGGCCGCGTCGATCATCGCCAGCGCCGCATCGAGATCCGGCGCGATCTCCTGGAGATAGCCGATCTCCCGGCGCTTCTTCGCCCGCTCCGCATCAATGTCAACGCAGAGGATCGCAGCCCCCGCCATGCGGCCGGCTAGCGGCTGCGCCCCGCCCATGCCGCCGAGCCCCGCCGTCAGCACGAAACGACCGAAGAGATCGCCGCCGAATCGGCGCTCGGCGATGCGCATGAAAATCTCGTAGGTGCCCTGGATCACCCCCTGGCTGCCGATATATTGCCAGGCGCCGGCCGTCAGCCCGCCCCAGCAGATCAGCCCCTTGCGCTGCAATTCGTAGAACACCTCGGCCTTCGCCCATTGGCCGACGATGTTGCAGTTGGCCATGATGACGAGCGGCGCCTTGGCATGGGTCTTCAACAGCCCCACCGGCTTGCCCGACTGGATGATGAGCGTCTGGTCTTCGTCCATCTCGGTGAGCGCCTTGACGATGGCGCGATGCGCCGGCCAGTTGCGCGCCGCCTTGCCGAGGGCGGCATAGACGATGAGATTGTCCGGATCCTCGCCGACGGAGAGCACATTTTCGAGCAGCCGCAGCAGCGCCTCCTGCCGCCAGCCCTTGGCGCGCAGCTCCGGCCCGCCAGGGATCGGGAAACCAGGGTGACGGGGGTTGGCCTTGGGCATTGTCCTGTTCCTCATTGTTGTCTCGGCGGGGTGATTGCCCCTCTCATTCATGTCGGCAGAAGGTCGCTGCCCCCATTTACGTCGGCGGGAGTCGCTGCCCCTCACCCTAGCCCTCTCCCCGCTTGCGGGGAGAGGGGATGGCGTTGCGTTTGCCTCGGTTGCCGAATGCGAACCGCGGCCGTTTCCCCTTCCACGATCGGCCGGTGAATGGCGCACCGCGTGCCACACGCACTGCGGAGAATGGCGGCCACGTCCCCTCTCCCCGCCTGCGGGGAGAGGGTTAGGGTGAGGGGCAACCCCGCCAACACTTATTGGCGGGCAGACCACCAACCTTCACTTCGGCGGCAGCGTCTCGACGAAGGCAATCGCCCCATCGAGCAGCCGCCGGCGCAAGGCATCGTCGCCATAGGCATCCGCACCCGCGCGCACCCAGCCATGCATCGCGCGTCCGTTCATCACCATCAGCTCGATATCGGGCAGCGCAAGCGCCCAGCCGTCATTGCCCTTGCCGAGCCGCACCAGCAGCGAACCCTCGCGTGCGCCAAGGAGCAGGTTGCCATGCAGCAGATAGGCCCAGCCACCGAACATCGCCTTCTCCGAGAGCCCGGCGCGATCGCCGAGCTCCTCGCGGATCAGCTCTTCCAACCCGGCATCGCGTGCCATGGCTCTCTCCCGTCAGCTCCGACCCGAAAGCGCGTAGCGGGCAAGCTCGATGCCCATCGCCTTTTCGACAGACGGATAAACCGTCGGGTCGAGCACGCTGGACGAAAGCGGGATCACCGTCTTTGCCACATGCAGCACGAAGATCCTCATGCCCACCTGAAGCTGGCCTACGCTCAAGGGCTCGCCCTCCGGTGACAGCGTGGTGATGACGTCGGGGAAGGTCGCAAGCCGCCGACCTTCCGCAGAGTCAACCGCCATATACTCGTTCATCACGTGCAGTACCGTCGAGTCAGCGCCCTTCCCCAGCGTGACCGTGCCGATATCGAAGGCTTCCTTGGTATAGACGACCGATTTGTCGGTAATCGTACCTTCGGCGAGGATCGCGCCATTGGTTGCTTTGACGATCGCGTCGATGATGGCGCTGCCGCCCTTGGCTTCGGCCGCAATGATCGCTTCGCCGAGCGCAAGCGCCAGCGAGATGCCGCCGAGCGCCGCATTGTCCCGGACATAGGAAGCACGCACCGGATTGCGGCACGAGGCGATGAAGCCGCCGGACATGTCGGAGGCCGTGCGCAGGATCGGCGAGACCTTGGCGGTGGCGCCGCGCACCACCAGTTCGATATAGCGGTTCTCGTCGCGATTACCGCCGACGGCCGTCTGGATCATTGGTTCGGGCGAGCCGGCAAGGCCGATCGACCCCATGTCGCCGGTCGGATGCGCGCGGAGGTCGCCGACGGCATCGACCACCTTGGTGCCGAGGATCGCCGAAGGCAGCCAGCCGTTCAGCGTCGAGGACTTGCCGTTCTGGCCGATGATCAGGCCCGAGAGCTTCTCGCCGAGCGCCTCCTGCAAAAGCTGCACGGCCTTGACGTAATCGACGCCGCGCATCTCCCAGGGCGTGGTGGAGGCAGGCGCCCCGATGGCGGCTGCCGTCGCCACCCAGTCATTGGCGTCGAGCTCGTCAATCGAGACCAGCTCCGGCTTGCCGATCGAGACCGCGGCGTAGCCAAGCATGCGCCCATGGTCGGCCCAGCCGCCACCGCCCGCCGCATAGACGGAACCGCCCTTGACCGCCGCCTCGACGTCCTTTTCCTTCAGTATCCGGCCCATCTCACACCTTCTCCTGCAATCTCTTGTCGAGCCTCTTCACCGCATCGAAGAGCACGGCGGCGCCAAGCGCGATGTCGTCGTTCTCAGCCCATTCCTCCGGCGCATGCGAGCGCCCACCGAGGCACGGTATGAAGATCATCGCCGAGCGGGTGATCCGGCCCATCCAGGCGGTGTCATGCCCGGCCCCGGACGCCATGCGTCGATGCTTCGCGCCGATCGCATCGCAGCTTTCTTCGAGCGTCGAAAGCAGCAGCGCGTCGCCCGGCGTCGGATGGTTATCGGAAATCACATTGGCAGGCGCGATCGTCACGCCCGACGCTTCGGCAACGCTCTGGCAAAGAGGGCCGAGTTCGGTCAGGAACCGCTCCATTTGCGGCCGCAGCTCGGCGCGCGCATCGATCAGCAGCCGCACCCTGGAGGGCACCACATTGGCGGCGTTCGGCTCGATCGAGAACTCGCCGACCGTTGCGGTGAAATGGCCCTCGCCCTTCGAAAACTCCGTTGCCAGCCGCTCGATCTCCAGCACGAGCCGCGAGGCGGCAACCAGCGCATCGCGCCGATGCCCCATCGGCGTCGTGCCGGCGTGATCCGCCTGCCCCTCGACGACGATCTCGATGCGGGTGATGCCGGAGATGGCGGTAACGACCCCAACATCGAGCCGCCCGGTTTCCAGCACCGGCCCCTGCTCGATATGCAGTTCAAGGAAAGCCTTGATGTCGGAGCGCTTCGAACCCGAAAGCCGCGACGGGTCGCCGCCGACCTCGACGATGCCCTGCCGCAAACTGAGTTCGCCCTGGGTACGGCTCAACCAGCCATCCGGAAGAACGCCCGCCATGCCACGGCTGCCGGCACAGGAGACGCCGAAGATCGACACTTCCTCCGCCAGGAAATCGACGATCTCCAGATCATGGTCGAGTTCGATGCCGTTGTCCGTCAGCGCCCGCGCCACTTCCAGCGCCGCCGCAACGCCGGCGATACCGTCGAAACGTCCGCCATCCGGCACCGTGTCGGAATGGGAGCCGAGCATGATCGTGCCGAGCACCGATTTGCGCCCCTTGCGCCGGCCGATCAGATTTCCGGCGGCGTCGATCCGGGTTTCGAGACCGGCTGCGCGGAAGCGCCGGTCGAGGAAGGCGCGGCCCTCGAGGAACAGCGGCGTGAAAGCGCGGCGTGTGTAGGGCCGGTCGAGCTCGGTGATGCCGGCCAAACCGTTGACGATGCCGGCGATGCGGCTGGCATTGACCGGCAGGTTGGCTGGGACTTTGTTATGGGCCGTCTTGATCATTACGCCTCCTGCAGCGCAAGCGTCGGCAACGGGCGCACGAACTGCCCGACACCGGGTTCGGCCAGAACCTGCCGACCGTCGAAGGCGAGCCTGCCGCGCAGATACGTGGCACTTACCCGCCAGGGCAACCTGATGCCGTTATAGGGCGACCAGCCGACGACGTTGTGACCGCTTGCCGCCGCATCATAGACAAAGGGCTCGGGCGTCATGACGATGATATCGGCATCCTTGCCGGCTTCGAGTGCGCCCTTCTGATGGTCGAGGCGGAAATGCCGCGCCGGGTTCAGCGTCATCAGTTCGGCTGCCCGAGTCAGCGGAATTCCGCGCTCCAGCGCGCCCTTGACGAAGAGCGGCACCATGGCTTCGAGCCCCGGCACGCCGGAGGCATTGGCCAGCATGTCCGGATTGGTCTTGCGATCCTCCGACCAGCTCACATGATCGGTCGAGACCATCGTCACCGTACCGTCGGCCACATGCCGCCAGAGCTTTTCCACCTCGGCGCGCGGGCGGATCGGCGGATTGATCTTGGCCTTGCCGCCGAGGCGCCGGACGTCGTTTTCCTCGTCGAGCGTCAGATAGTGGATGCAGCACTCGATCGTCGCCGCATGTCCTTGCGCGCGGTAGGCGGCGGCAATCTCGTAGCCACGGCCGAGCGAGCAGTGCACCACATGCGCGGGGCAGCCCGTAGCAGCGCCGGTCTCATAAATCTGGTTGGTGGCAAGCAGTTCCGTCAGCGGCGGGCGCGACAGCCCGTGGGCGCGGTAGTCGGTGATGCCCGCCGCCTTGACCTTATCGATCGCGGCGCGCACCGCCTCGTCGTCCTCGTTGTGGACGCCGGCGGCAAGCCCGGTTGGCGCGATCGCGCGGAAGCAATCTTCAAGGAGCGCCGCCGGAATGCGCGGAAAGCGCTTGGGATCGGTGCCGAAGGTCGAGAACTTGAAGGCGGCGACACCCGCCTCCACCATTTCGCCGATGCGTGCCGGCCCCTCCTCTGGGTCGACGGTGCCATAAAGCGCGAAGTCGACACGCGCCTGCGGACCGGCATGGTCGATCTTGCGGCGAAGGGCTTCAGCCGAGCAGACGAGATTGCCCTCGTCATAGGGCATGTCGACGATGGTGGTGACGCCGCCGGCAGCCGCCGAACGCGTCGACCAGATGAAATCCTCCTGGTTCTTCTGCGACAGCGAATGCACCTGCGAATCCACGGCGCCGGGCAGGATCAGCGCATTCCCGAGATCATGCCGCTCGCGTGCCGCCGGTCCCGCTCCCTGGCCGACATGCACCACCTTGCCGTCGCGAACCGCCACGTGCCCGCCCTCGACGATCCGGTGAGGGAGAACAACGGTGCCTTTCAGAACGAGATCGAAATCGGACATGCTGTACTCCCGATGGGTCAGGTGTGGGTCACTTGCCGAGCGCGAAGAAGTCGTCGAACTCCGGCATCGGTGCGGTGGCGACGAAGGAGCGCAGCAGATCGTGGCAGGTGAAGGCATCCTGCAGCGCCTCGATCTCCTTCGAGAGCGGCCGGTCCTTGAGATACATAGGGCTGACGGAACGGGTCTGGTCGTAGGCGCGCTTGACGACGCCCTGCGGCTGGTCACCGACGAGATCGATCGCCTGCGACGACAGCATCGCCTCGATGGCGGCAAGCTGGCGCAGGTCCCGCACCTGCGTTTCCATGCGCTCGACGATCAGCGGCAGGAAGGTCGCTTCTTCTTCGAGACCGCCGGCAACGACGATCGATTGCGCCGAGAGCGGCACGGCCAGCGACTGCACCCGCATGTAAAGTTCGACGGCGAGCTTCATCAGCGGGCCGAGCCCGGTCGCCACCTCTCCCGGCGCCACGAGATTGACCGAGAGATTGCGACGTCCGCCGTTCGATAGAAGAATGCAGCGGTTCAGCACGTTGCGCGCCGCATGGGAAAAGGCGATCTGTGCCGCCTCGATATAGAGCGTTGTGGTCAGCGGCAGCGACGCGCCGGAAGAATGGACCTGCCCGCCAAGCACCACCGGGTTGTCGTCGGAGAGATAGGTCGCCTCCACCAGCCGCCCAGCGGCAACCATCAGCGTGTCGACTACGGCCCCGAAGACCTGGGCGGTCATGCGCAGGCTGAGCGGATCGTGGATGGCCGTCGGCACCGGCCAGTCTGCAACACCGGATTGACCGTAGAGCCAGGAGCCGACCAGCGCCTCGCCGCGGGTCGAGAGCGTTGCCGCCACCCGCCACGGATCGGCCGACGCGCCAAGCGCTAAGGATGACATAACGCCGGTGACGAGCAGCACGCGGATCGCGGCCGCCGCCTCGCGCAGCACGTTGGCCGCCGCGGCGAAGGAAATGGCATTGACGCTGAGCGCCGCCAGCGCGTCGCGCGGCTGCATGACGAATGGCTTCAGGCCCGCTTCGGCAAGCGCCGTCTCGGCCGAAACGAGGCGCCCTTGATAGTAGGCCTCGCCGACGCCTGTCAGCACCGAGGCGATCTGCCCCATCAGCCCGATATCGGCGCAGCCCATCGAGCCGTGCCGGCGCACGGCCGGAATGATGTCGGACGCAAGAAGGGACAGAAACGCCCGGATCAGATCCGGGCTGCAGCCGGTGTGGCCGCGCATGGCGGTGTTGACGCGGATGGCGATCGCCATGCGCACGATCGCCGGCGCGAAGAACTCGCCGGTGCCGAAGTGATGGGCTCTGACCAGCGAATTGTTGAATTCAGCCAGATCGTCGGCCGTCCAGAGACGGTCCTTCATCGAGCCGACGCCGGTGTTGGAACCATAGACGGGAAGCCCCATCGCGACACGCTCGGCAACCACCTTGTGGGCGGCGGCCACCCGTTCCATGCCGCCGTCATCGGCCACCGGCCGAACCCTTCCCGTCCCGATGTCCTCGAGCGTCGCGAAGTCCAGCGGTTTCCCGCAGAGAACGATGGTTTTGACCTGGTGCAGCATGCCGATGGATACCTTTCCGCGCCGGACTCGCTTCGGTTTCGAAACGGTGCGCGGATGCTCTGATGTCTCGCAACCGCCGCTCGCAAGGCCTTGGTTGCTTTATGCATGCTATGCGCTTATCGCCCGCTCGTGCTATATCCCAAATCTGGAACGGGCAATGCGTAATCATGGACATGCCATCGGCGCATGGTACCGCTCGTCTGGCAGAAGGATCGCCGAATGGACTTGGCAACGATCGTGATCGTCGATGCGGTGCTCCGCGAAGGCGGCATCCGCCGCGCCGCCAAGCTCAGCGGACGCGCGCCTTCAAGCGTCAGCGCCGCCATCAAGCGCTTTGAACAGGCGATCTCCATGTCGCTGTTCCGGCGAGAAGAAACCGCACTCGTCCTGACGCTCGAAGCGCGTGCCCGCGCGACTGAAATCAGGGAGGCAACGACCAAGATTGCTGCCATCATGGAGGCGGCAGGTAAGGAGGCGATCGATCCCACGCCGCCGATCGGCCTCGTCGCGCTCGATCGCTTCGTCCGGATCGCCCGCTCCGGCAGCATCCGCGCCACCGCCAAGGCGCTCGGCCTCGGTCAGCCGCAGCTGACACGGCAGATGGCCGACCTTGAACGCCATCTCGGCAGCCGCCTGTTCGAGCGCTCTCATGGCGGTGTCCTCGGCACGGCAACCGCTGAGCGGATCATTCCATTGGTCGAGGCCCTGCTCGACATCTGGGCGCGGTTGACACACGCATCGGCCGATCGCTTCCGCCGCGACGCCGCGACCTGGCGCCTAGGCGCCGTCATGCCGCTCGGTCCCGAAAGCGAGATCGCCCGCATGCTGGCGGCGCTGACGGCGAACTGGCAACGCACCCGCCCGCGCCAGCCGCTATACATATCCAGCACCACGGCGGATGAACTTTTGGCTGGCCTCAGAAGCAGGCGGTTCGACGCCGCCCTTCTCGATGTCGCCGAGATCCCCTTGGATTGCGACGGCCGGCTGGTGTCGCAGATGCCGCTGGCGCTGGCAGGCCCCGCCTCCGTCCTTTCCGCATTCGCAGGCGACCTGCCAAGGTTGCTCGCCGCCTGCCCGATCGCAGTGCCAAGCGTCAGGAGCGGATTGCGCCGCGAGACCGCCCGCTTCCTCGACGACACGCTTGATGAGACCGAGCGTCGCCGCATCGCCCTCGTCGAAGTCGATTCCATTCCTGTTATCATCAACCTCGTCGCTCAACACGGCTACCTCTCGGTGCTGCCGGAATCCTCGCTCGCAAGGATGCACCGGCCTCCGGCGATGATCCGGCTTGGCCCTGCTTATCGGCAATCCCTCACACTTGTCTGGCCGCGCGGCGCTTTCGCCGGCGAGATCGGCGAGTTGATGATTTCGATGATGCGGGCGAGCCCACAGGCCTGATGGCAACGGTGCCGCCGGCGGAATCAAACTTTGATCCCCTGCGGCCAACCGCCTGAAACGACTCGGAAAACTTCCTTCTAAATCAACACATGAAGTGGGTGTTCAAGTCTTGAGCTTCAGTCGTCGCCGGGTCTCGCTCGGGCTCTCGCGATAATGCGCCCGGTAGCTTCGCGAGAAGGACGACGACGAGTTGAAGCCGGAGATCGCCGCGATGTCGGCAAATTCCAGACGTGTCTCGATCACCTTGCGCCGCGCCGCATTGAGGCGAAGCGCAAGGTAATGCTCGTGCGGCGCGACGCCCATCGTGTCGCGAAAGAGATCCTGCAGGTGGCGCGTGCCGACACCGATGCGGCGGGCAAGCCGCGCCAGCGTCAACGGCGCTTCCACGGTTTCCTCCATCAGCTTGACGGCGGCGCCGACGCGCGGATCGAGGATGCGCATGTTGCCGATCGCCGGCATCTGCAGGAGGTCGCCGCGGGTGCGCTCCTGCTCGTAGATGAAGAGGCGCGACACTTCGAGCGCCAGCGAGTAGCCGTGCGCACGGCGGATCAGTTCCAGCATCAGATCGAGCGTCGGCAGCGAGCCGCCGGTCGTGATGCGCTTGCCGTCGATGACGAATCGCTCGCGCACCATGGTCACCTGCGGATAGCTGGTGGTGAAATCCTCGAAATCCTCCCAGTGGGTGGTGGCGCTGAAATTGTCAAGCAGGCTGGTTTCAGCGAGCAGCCATGAGCCGGATTCAATGCCGGCCATCAGCTCGCGATGCCGGGCAGTCTGCGAAAGCAGCATCTTCAGTTGCGAGGTGGCGCTACGCTGCCAGTTGTAGCTCGAGAGGATGAAGAGCGGCGACGTTTCGCGCTGCGGCCGGAAGATGCCCGAGACGGGGATGGGTATGCCGCTCTTTGTCTCGATCGGCGCGCCGTCCGGGCTGTAGATCGTCCAGTCGTAGAGCGGCCGCCCGGCGATGCGGTTGGCCGCGCGCATCGGCTCGATGACGGAGGCAACGAGGATCAAATTGGTCTCCGGCAGCACCAGGATATCGACGTGCTGCACCTGCGAAACGTTCTGATCCATGCCCAAACTTCTCCGCTCTGTCGCCGATAATGTATAGGATGCAGCCGATAATGAAAAGCAGCGGCGCCCTTCTTGGCTCGTAATGGTCTCAATAAAAGGGAGACAGCAATGCCGCTCAGCATGAACCGCGAGGTATTCATCACCTGTGCCGTCACCGGCTCGGGAGACACCGTTTCGAAGTCCAGCCATGTTCCGATCACGCCGAAACAGATCGCCGAAGCGGCGGTCGAGGCAGCCAAGGCCGGGGCCGCCGTGATCCACTGCCACGTTCGCGATCCGGAAACCGGCGCGCCCTCCCGCAGGCTCGATCTCTACCGGGAAGTGACCGACCGCATCCGCTCCGCCGATATCGATATCGTGTTGAACCTGACGGCCGGCATGGGCGGCGACCTGGTGTTCGGCAATGTCGAAAGCCCCTTGCCCGTCAACGAGAAGGGCACCGACATGGCCGGCGCCACCGAGCGTGTCGCCCATGTGGCCGAGTGCCTGCCGGAAATCTGCACGCTCGACTGCGGCACCATGAACTTCTCGCTCGGCGATTATGTCATGACCAACACGCCATCGATGCTGCGGGAAATGGCCCGCCAGATGACGGCACTCGGCGTGCGCCCCGAGATCGAAGCCTTCGACACCGGCCACCTCTGGTTCGCCAAGCAGCTCGCCGAGGAAGGCCTGATCGAGGATCCGGTACTGATCCAGCTCTGCATGGGCATTCCGTGGGGCGCGCCGGATGACCTCAACACCTTCATGGCGATGGTCAACAACGTGCCTGATAACTGGACCTTCTCGGCCTTCTCCATCGGCCGCAATGCGCTCGCCTATCCGGCAGCGGCGATCCTTGCCGGCGGCAACGTCCGCGTCGGCCTCGAAGACAACCTCTATATCGGCAAGGGCCAGCTCGCCACCAACGGCCAGCTCGTCGAGAAAGCCGTCGGCGTCATCGAAGGCATGGGCGCCAAGATCATCGGACCGAAAGAGGTCCGCGAGAAACTGAAGCTGACGAAGCGCTGAGCAAGGGCAGAACACCATGAGCTTTATCACCAAAGCAGCCTGTGTCGGCGGCGGCGTTATCGGCGGCGCCTGGGTTGCGCGTTTCGCGCTCGCCGGAATCGACGTGAAGATCTTCGACCCGCATCCGGAAGCCGAACGCATCATCGGCGAAGTCATGGCCAATGCCGAGCGTGCCTATGCGATGCTGACCATGGCCCCGCTGCCGCCGAAGGGAAAACTCACCTTCTGCAAGAGCATCGAGGAAGCGGTCGAAGGTGCTGACTGGATTCAGGAAAGCGTGCCGGAGCGGCTCGAACTGAAGCGCGGCGTCATCACCAAGATCGATGCGGCCGCAAAGGCCGATGCGCTGATCGGCTCGTCCACCTCGGGTCTTTTGCCCTCCGATCTACAAGCCGAGATGCACCATCCCGAGCGCATGTTCGTGGCGCACCCATATAACCCGGTCTACCTGCTGCCGCTCGTCGAACTCGTCGGCGGCAAGAAGACGACGAAGGCGACGATCGAGCGCGCCATGCTGGGCGTCGAGCAGATCGGCATGAAGGGCGTCGTCATCGCCAAGGAGATCGAAGCCTTCGTCGGCGACCGCCTGCTCGAAGCGCTGTGGCGCGAGGCGCTCTGGCTGATCCAGGACGACATCTGCGATACCGAAACGCTCGACAACGTCATGCGTTATTCCTTCGGCATGCGCTGGGCGCAGATGGGCCTGTTCGAGACCTATCGCATTGCCGGCGGCGAAGCCGGCATGCGCCACTTCCTCGCCCAGTTCGGCCCCTGCCTGAAATGGCCCTGGACGAAGTTCACCGACGTCGTCGATCTCGACGACGCGCTGGTCGAAAAGATCGGCGCCCAGTCGGACGCGCAGGCCGCCGGCCGCTCGATCCGCGAACTCGAGCGCATCCGCGACGAAAACCTCGTCGGCATCATGCATGCGCTGAAATCGGGCAATGGTGGCGAAGGCTGGGGTGCCGGCAAGCTGCTCGCCGATTTCGAGGCCAAGCTCTGGGCCAATGCCAAGAAGCCGGAAGCAAACCTCGGCGACGTCAAGCCGCTGCGCATCGTCGACACCAAGGTCAGTGCTGCCTGGGTCGACTACAACGGCCACATGACCGAGCATCGCTATCTCCAGGTCTTCGGCGATACGACCGATGGCCTGCTGCGTCTGATCGGCGTCGATCTCGACTATGTGCGCGACGGCCACAGCTACTACACCGTCGAGACCCACATCCGGAACCTCGGCGAAGCCAGGCTCGGCGACGCGCTCTACTCGACCTGCCAGGTGCTGTCGTCCGACGAGAAGCGCCTGCACATCTTCTCGACGATCTACAACGCTGCGACCAACGAGGCAGTGGCGACCGCCGAGCAGATGGCGCTCCATGTCGACAGCAAGGCCGGCAAGTCCGTGCCGGCACCGGAACACGTATTGAGCAAGCTTGCAGCCATTGCCGAAGCGCATGCGCAGCTGCCGGCACCGGAAGGTGTGGGACGCTTCGTCGGCCAGAAGCGCGCCTGACCGCAACAGCGGCAGGTCACGACAAGGCAGCTTCGCCGCACCGGCGGCGGGGCGGCGAACCGCAAAAGAGGGAGGCTTGAGGAGGCATCTCTCGTTTGCGGAATGGACGTCAGCGGCGCGAAAACGAGGGGTAGAGAACAATGAATTTCGCACTGACCGAAGAACAGCAGATGATCGTCGATACGGTCAGGAGCTTCGTCGAAACGGAAATCTATCCGCATGAGGACGAGGTCGAGCGCACGGGGGTGGTGCCGCGCGAACTCGGGCAGGAGATCGCCCGCAAGTGCAAGGAAATCGGTTTCTTCGGCTGCAATTTTCCCGAAGAGGTCGGCGGCGCCGGCCTCGACCACACCTCCTTCACGCTGGTCGAGCGCGAGCTTGGCCGCGGCTCGATGGGCCTGACCGTCTTCTTCGGCCGCCCCTCGGGCATCCTGATGGCCTGCAATGCCGAGCAGCGCGAGAAATACCTGCTGCCGGCAGTCAAGGGCGACAAGTTCGACGCGCTTGCCATGACCGAGCCGGACGCCGGCTCCGACGTGCGCGGCATGAAGTGTTTCGCCCGCAAGGATGGCGACGACTGGATCGTCAATGGCACCAAGCACTTCATCAGCCATGCCGACATCGCCGATTTCGTCATCGTCTTCATCGCCACCGGCGAAGAGGACACGCCACGTGGCCCGAAGAAGAAGATCACCTGTTTCCTCGTCGACCGCGGCACGCCCGGCTTCGAGATCCGCAAGGGCTACAACTCCGTCTCCCATCGCGGCTACAACAACTGCATCCTCACCTTCGACGATTGCCGCCTGCCCTCGTCCCAGATCCTCGGCGAAGTGCACAAGGGTTTCGACGTCGCCAACGACTGGCTGTTCGCCACCCGCCTGACGGTGGCTACGACCTCGGTCGGCCGGGCGCGCCGCGCCTTCGACTACGCGCTGAACTACGCCGCCGACCGCAAGCAGTTCGGCAAGCCGATCGGCGCCAACCAGGGCGTTTCCTTCAAGCTCGCCGACATGATCACCGAGATCGACGCCGCCGATCTCCTGACGCTGTCTGCCGCCTGGCGGCTCGATAATGGCCTGCCGTCGAACCGCGAGATCGCGTCGGCCAAGGTGTTTGCCACCGAAATGCTCGCCCGCGTCACCGACGAGGCGATCCAGATCTTCGGCGGCATGGGCCTGATGGACGACCTGCCGCTCGCCCGCTTCTGGCGCGACGCCCGCGTCGAACGCATCTGGGACGGCACGTCTGAAATCCAGCGCCACATCATCAGCCGCGACCTGCTCCGGCCGCTGGGAGCGTGATCGGCCGATGATACGCTCCCTCGACCGCCTCATCCGCCCGCGCACCATCGCCGTCTTCGGCGGCAAGGAAGCGCGGCGTGTCATCGAGCAATGCGACAAGATGGGCTTTACCGGTGAGATCTGGCCGGTGCACCCGCGCGAAGCCGAAATCCTCGGCCGCAAGTGCTATCGCTCGGTGGCGGAACTGCCAGGCGCACCGGATGCCTCCTTCGTCGGCGTCAACCGGCAGCTGACGATCGATATCATCCCCGATCTTGCGAGCCGCGGCGCCGGCGGCGCCGTCTGCTACGCCTCCGGCTTTCGCGAGGCGGCAAGCGAGCTCCACGACGGCAACGAGATGCAGGAGGCGCTGGTGGCGGCTGCCGGCGACATGCCGATCGTCGGGCCGAATTGCTACGGCTTCATCAACATGCTCGATGGCGCCCTGCTCTGGCCGGACCAGCACGGCATGCAACGCGTCGAAAAGGGCGTCGCGATCCTGACGCAATCTTCCAACATCGCCTGCAACATCTCGATGCAGACACGCGGCCTGCCGCTTGCCTATGTCATGACCGCCGGCAACCAGGCGCAGACGGGTCTGTCCGACATCGCCTGCGCCGTGCTCGAAGATCCGCGCGTCACCGCCGTCGGCCTGCATATCGAGGGTTTCGACAGCGTTGCTGCCCTCGAGCGGCTGGCAACGCGTGCGCGCGAACTCGGCAAACCGGTCGTGACGCTGAAGGTCGGCAAGTCGGAAGCGGCCCAGCTTGCGACGGTGTCGCACACCGCCTCGCTTGCCGGCAACGACCGTGTCTCCTCGGCGCTTCTTGCCCGCCTCGGCATCGGCCGCGTCGACACGCTGCCAGCGCTCTTGGAAACGCTGAAGCTGCTGCATGTGGCAGGCCCACTCGAGAGCAACGACATCTCCTCGATGAGTTGCTCGGGCGGCGAGGCCTCGTTGATGGCCGATGCCGGCGAGCGCTACCGGGTGAACTACCGACCCTTACGCGACGAGCAGAAGAAGCCGCTGAAGGACGCGCTCGGCGAGATGGTGACGATCGCCAACCCGCTCGACTACCACACCTTCGTCTGGGGCAACCGGGAGAAGCAGACGACCGCCTTTACCGCCATGATGAAGGGCGGCTATGCAATCAATCTCCTCGTGCTCGACTTCCCCCGGCTTGACCGCTGCGACCCGACCGACTGGGAGACGACCTGCCACGCGGTGATCGACGCGGCACGGGCAACGGGCGCCCGCGCCGGCATTGTCGCCAGCCTTGGCGAGAACATGCCGGAGGCGACGGCGCTCTTCCTGATGAAGGCGGGTGTCGTCCCCTTCTTCGGCATCGAGGAGGCGCTGGCCGCGATCGAGACGGCCGCCGACATTGGCGCCGCCTGGGCGAAACCGGTCCCGCCCCGCCTGCTCGACGGCAGCGGCAGCGCAGCTGGCGAGGCGATCACGCTCAGCGAACATGAGGCGAAGGTGGAGCTTGCCGCTTCGGGCCTCAAGGTGCCTGAAGGCAGAACGGCGGCGACCGCCGAAGAGGCCGCAAACGCTGCCGAGGCCCTCGGTTTCCCCGTCGTGCTCAAGGGTCTGGGCGTCGCCCACAAGACCGAAGCGGGCGCCGTGAAGCTCAACCTTGCAAGCCGCGATGACGTCTATGCGGCAGCAAAGACCATGGCCGCCGTCGCCTCGGGTTACCTGGTCGAGAAGATGGTGGCAAAACCCGTCGCCGAACTGATCATCGGCGCCATGCGCGATCCGGTCGCGGGCCCCGTACTGACGATCGGCGCCGGCGGCATCCTGGTGGAACTGCTCGACGATTCCGCCATCCTGACGCTGCCGACGACGCCGGAAGCGATAAACGAGGCGATCGCCGGACTGAAGATCCGCAAGCTCATCGACGGCTATCGCGGCGGCCCTGCAGGCGATTTCGCGGCATTGGTCGAGGCTGTCGCCGCAGCGGCATCCTATGTCGTTTCAAACGCTTCGAAGCTCGAAGAACTCGATATCAATCCTTTGATGGTGTTGCCGAACGGCCAGGGTGCCGTTGCGGCCGACGCCCTCATCCGCCGGAGGAACTGACCCTGATGACCGGACCGATCCTCACGCGCCGCGAAGGCGGTATTCTCGAAGTCACGATCGACCGGCCGAAGGCCAATGCCATCGACCTGAAGACCAGCCGGGTGATGGGCGAGATCTTCCGTGATTTCCGCGACGACGACAGCTTACGCGTCGCGATCATCACCGGCGCCGGTGAAAAATTCTTCTGTCCGGGATGGGACCTGAAGGCGGCCGCCGATGGCGACGCGGTCGACGGCGACTATGGCGTCGGCGGTTTCGGCGGCATGCAGGAGCTGCGCGACCTCAACAAGCCGATCATCGCGGCGATCAACGGCATCTGCTGCGGTGGCGGTCTCGAAATCGCGCTGTCGACCGATCTGATCCTTGCCGCCGAACACGCGACCTTCGCGCTACCTGAAATCCGCTCCGGCACAGTTGCGGACGCCGCCTCGATCAAGCTTCCGAAGCGCATCCCCTATCACATCGCCATGGACATGCTCCTGACCGGTCGCTGGCTCGACGTGGCGGAAGCCCACCGCTGGGGCTTCGTCAACGAGATCCTGCCGGCAAACAAGCTGATGGAGCGCGCCTGGGAACTCGCCCGCCTGCTCGAAAGCGGACCGCCGCTCGTCTATGCCGCGATCAAGGAAGTGGTGCGCGCCGCCGAAGGCGAGGCCTTCCAGACGACCATGAACAAGATCACCCAACGGCAGTTCGAGACGGTCGACATTCTCTATTCTAGCGAAGACCAGCTGGAGGGCGCACGCGCCTTCGCCGAGAAGCGCGACCCCGTCTGGAAGGGCCGCTGACAGACCCCGCCATCCTTGGTGGCGCAGGGAACCGAGCCGGGCGACCGGCATTGAGACGTGACGAGACGCGCGGGCAAAGCCGCGCGCCATAAACCACGCGTCCATAAGCCAAGCTTATGGAAATAAATTGTAATTTAGGGCGTTACAAGATCGGTTCCAGCGACTACGCTTATCGATCTGAAGCTAATGCGCCCGGTCGACGAAAGGAGAACGAAACCCGACGAAACAAGAAGCGGCCGCCCGGGCCGATCCGAAATGCCATCGATACAATGGCTGTACGCAGCAATCTCTAACAACCACAACGAACGGCGAATGCCGACAAAGAAGGGAACAGGGGAATGAGCGATTACAAGGATTACCTCACACAACAGGTCATGCTCGGCAAGATGAACCGGCGCGAGTTTCTCGGCCGCGCAGCCGCTGCCGGCATTCTCGCCTCGACGGCCGGCACGCTGTTTGCGACCAGCGCGGCGGCGCAGGAGCCGAAGCGCGGCGGCCATCTGAAGCTCGGCCTCGAAGGTGCCGCCGCCACCGACTCGAAGGACCCGGCCAAGGCGCTTTCGCAATTCATGTTCGTCGTCGGACGCAACTGGGGCGACATGCTGGTCGAAAGCCATCCGACGACAGGCGCACCGGTGCCGGCACTTGCCGAATCCTGGGAGCCCTCGGCCGACGCATCGACCTGGACCTTCAACATCCGCAAGGGCGTGAAGTTCCACGACGGCAAGGAGTTGACGCTCGACGACGTCATCAAGACGTTGCAGCGCCACACCGATGACAAGTCGGAATCGGGCGCACTCGGCGTGATGAAGTCGATCAAGGAAATCAAGGCCGACGGCGGCAAGCTCGTGCTGACACTCACGGAAGGCAATGCCGACCTGCCGCTGCTGCTGTCCGACTACCACCTTATCATCCAGCCGAACGGCGGTCTCGACAGTCCCGACGCGATGATCGGCACCGGCCCCTACAAGGTGACGAGCTTCGAACCCGGCGTTCGCGCCACCTTCGAAAAGAATGCCGACGACTGGCGCACGGATCGTGGCTATGTCGATTCCGTCGAACTGATCGCCATGAACGATGCGACGGCCCGCATCGCCGCCCTCTCCTCCGGCCAGGTGCACTTCATCAACCGAGTCGATCCGAAGACGGTCAACCTGTTGAAGAGGGCGCCCACTGTCGAGATCCTGAACACGTCGGGCCGCGGCCACTACGTGTTCATCATGCATTGCAACACGGCGCCGTTCGACAACAACGACCTGCGGCTGGCGCTGAAATACGCGATGGATCGCGAAACCATGGTCGAGCGCATCCTCGGCGGCTATGGCAAGGTCGGCAACGACTTCCCGATCAACGACACCTATGCCCTCTTCCCTGAGGGCATCGAGCAGCGCGCCTATGACCCGGACAAGGCGGCCTTCCACTACAAGAAGTCCGGCCATAGCGGCTCGGTGCTGCTGCGCACCTCCGACGTCGCCTTCCCAGGCGCGGTCGACGCGGCGGTGCTCTACCAGGAAAGCGCCAAGAAGGCCGGCATCGAAATCGAGGTCAAGCGCGAACCGGGCGACGGCTACTGGACAAACGTCTGGAACGTCCAGCCCTTCTCGACGTCCTACTGGGGCGGCCGCCCGACCCAGGACCAGATGTATTCCACCGCCTATCTCTCGAACGCCGACTGGAACGATACCCGCTTCCAGCGCGCCGATTTCGACAAGATCCTGCTCGAGGCCCGCTCCGAGCTGGACGAAGCGAAGCGTAAGGAGATGTACCGGACCATGGCGATGATGGTGCGTGACGAAGGCGGCCTGATCCTGCCGATGTTCAACGACTTCGTGAATGCCGCCGGCAAGCAGGTGAAGGGCTACGTGCATGACATCGGCAACGACATGTCGAACGGCTATGTCGCAACCCGGGTGTGGCTGGACGCATGATGATGGAAAGCGGACCGCTCACTGGTCCGGTTCCGACGGACGGGAGCGCGGATGGAACCCATCCGCGCCCTGCCGAACTTTCCGGAGTACCAGCAAAACCCAACCCTGCGGATGGTGAAATCGGCGGCACCTTCTGGCGCCGCTTCACCTTCCGCCGCCCGCTCGCGGCGCTGATCCTGCAGCGCCTGGGCCTGAGTGTCGGCCTGCTCTTTGCCGTGTCGCTGATGATATCAGGCGGCATCGAGGCGCTTCCCGGCGACTTCGCCACCACCTATCTCGGCCAGTCCGCAACGCCGCAGGCGGTTGAAAACATCCGCAAGGATCTCGGCCTCGACAAGCCCTGGACCGAACGCTACCTGTCCTGGCTCGGCGGTGCCGTCAAAGGCGATTTCGGCACCTCCTGGGCCAGCAAAAATTCGGTCGGCGAGCAGATCGGCAAGCGCCTCGGCAATTCGCTGTTCCTCGCCTTCTTCGCAGCGCTCATATCCGTGCCGCTCGCCGTCGGCCTCGGCATGCTGGCGGTCCAGTTCCGCAACAGGCTGCCGGACAAGATCATCAACGTCGTGTCGCTCGCGGCCATCTCGCTGCCCGAGTTCTTCGTCGGCTATCTCCTGATCATGTTCTTCGCCGTCAAATACGGCATCGCGACCTTCCCCGCGACCGTCTATGACAGCATGAGCTTCACCGAACGTCTCTCGGCGATAGCACTTCCGGTCGCGACCCTGGTTCTCGTCGTGCTCGCCCACATGATGCGCATGACCCGAGCCGCGATCTTGAACGTCATGTCGTCGGCCTATGTCGAGACGGCGGAACTGAAGGGGCTCAGTGCCTTTCGCATCATCGCCAAGCACGCTGCTCCCAATGCCGTTGCGCCTGTCATCAACGTCATCGCCCTCAACCTCGCCTATCTCGTCGTCGGCGTCGTGGTGGTCGAGGTGGTCTTCGTCTATCCCGGCATGGGGCAATACATGGTGGATGCGGTGACCGTGCGCGACATGCCGGTCGTTCAGGCCTGCGGCCTGATCTTCGCCGCCTTCTACATCTTCCTCAACATGGCGGCCGACATTCTCGCGATCATCGCCAACCCGAGACTGAGGCATCCGCGATGAACCTGAGATCCATTCCCTTCAGCGCCTGGGTCGGCATCGCCGGCATCGCCCTTGCGATCTTCTGTGCCGTCTTCGCGCCCGTCATCGCCCCCTTCGGCGAACGCGACGTCGTCGGCGACATCTGGCTTCCGGCCGGCGGCGACTTCCTGCTCGGCACCGACAATCTCGGCCGCGATCTGCTGTCGCGTCTGGTCTATGGCGCCCGCACCACGATCTTCGTGGCGCTGGCGGCGACCGTGCTCTCCTTCTCGCTGGGCATGCTCCTGAGCTTCACGGCGGCCGTCGTCGGCGGCTTCACCGACCAGTTCTTCTCCCGCTTCAACGACCTGATGATGGCGATCCCGACGCTGATCTTCGCCCTCGTCGTTCTCGCCGTGCTGCCGCAACATCTGTGGATCCTGATCCTGGTCATGGCAGTGCTCGACAGCACCCGCGTCTTCCGCATCGGCCGCGCCGTGGCACTCGACGTCGCGGTCATGGAATTCGTCGAAGCCGCAAGGCTGCGCGGCGAAGGTTCGCTCTGGATCATCTTCCGCGAGATCCTGCCGAACACGCTGTCGCCGCTGCTCGCCGAATTCGGCCTGCGCTTCGCCTTCTCGATCCTGTTCCTCTCCACCCTCTCCTTCCTCGGCCTCGGCATCCAGCCGCCGTCCGCCGACTGGGGCGGCATGGTCAAGGACAACAAGGATGGCATCATCTTCGGCATTTCGGCGGCCCTGATCCCGGGCGCGGCAATCGCCACGCTGGCGATCTGCGTCAACCTCGTGGTCGACTGGCTGATGAAAAGAACCTCGAGCCTCAAGGGAGGACGCGGCGATGCCTGAGATGCTTTCCGTCAAGAACCTCAAGATCGAAGCGACCAGCTATCCGCCGGGCGAACCGCCCAAGGTCGTGACCCTCGTCGAGGGCGTCTCCTTCGACGTTGAGAAGGGCAAGGTGCTCGGCCTCATCGGCGAATCCGGCGCCGGCAAGTCGACCATCGGGCTTTCGGCGCTCGCCTATGGTCGCGGTGGCGTGCGCATCACCGGCGGCCAGGTCCTGCTCGACGGCAAGGACATCCTGACGCTCGACAAGAACGGTATCCGCTCGATCCGCGGCGCCCGCGTCTGCTACGTCGCGCAATCCGCGGCGGCGGCTTTCAACCCGGCCCACCGGCTTGGTGACCAGGTGATCGAGGCTTCGGTTCGCCACGGCATCATGAGCCGTGAGGAGGCGAAGAAAAGGGCGCTCTATCTGTTCCGGGTGCTGGGCCTCCCCAATCCGGAAACCTTCGGCGACCGCTATCCGCACCAGGTCTCCGGCGGCCAGCTCCAGCGCGCAATGACCGCCATGGCGCTTTGCCCCAATCCGGAGCTGATCGTCTTCGACGAGCCGACGACGGCGCTCGACGTGACAACCCAGATCGACGTGCTCGCCGCGATCAAACACGCGATCGAGGAGACGCATACGGCAGCGCTCTACATCACCCATGATCTCGCGGTGGTCGCCCAGATCTCCGACGACATCATGGTGCTGCGCCACGGCAAGACCGTGGAATACGGCACTACCAAGCAGGTGATCGAGGCACCGCGGGAGGACTATACCCGCGCGCTCGTCAGCGTCCGCCAGACCAAGCGCGACGAGGCGGCCGACCAGACCGGGGCGCAGTTGAAGATCGAGCATGTCAGCGCCGGCTACGCCAACGGCTTCAAGGTGCTGCACGACGTCTCGATGCATCTGCCCAAGGGCCAGACGCTGGCGATCGTCGGCGAAAGCGGCTCGGGCAAATCGACGCTCGCCCGGGTCATCACCGGCCTCTTGCCGCCGACCGAGGGCCGCATCAGCTTCGAGGGCAAGGAACTGCCGCGGGCCTTGAAGGGCCGCAGCAATGACGAGCTTCGCCGCATCCAGATGATCTACCAGATGGCCGACACGGCGATGAACCCGCGCCAGACGGTGCGCGACATCGTCGGCCGGCCGCTCTCCTTCTATTTCGGCATGCACGGCCAGAAGAAGTCGGAGCGGGTCAAGGAACTCTTGGACCAGATCGAGATGGGCAGCCGCTTCCTCGATCGGTATCCGGCCGAGCTGTCCGGCGGGCAGAAACAGCGCGTGGCGATCGCACGCGCCTTGGCCGCCAAGCCGGAGCTGATCCTCTGCGACGAGCCGACCTCGGCGCTCGACCCGCTGGTGGCCGAAGGCATCCTGAATCTGCTTTTGAAGCTTCAGGAGGAAACCGCTGTTTCCTATGTCTTTATCACCCACGACATCGCCATCGTCCGGGCGATCGCCGACAGCGTCGCGGTCATGCATCGCGGCCGCCTCGTGCGCTTCGGGCCGAAATCGAAGGTGCTGTCGCCACCCTTCGACGACTATACCGACCTGCTTTTGAAATCGGTTCCGGAAATGGAGATCGGCTGGCTGGAGCGCGTGCTGAAGACGCGAAGGATGGAAAGCGCCGGAAACTAAGGCAATTCCAGGAAAAGTGTGAAACGGTTTTCCGTCCGGAATTGCGCAATTTCAAACAGTTGGAGCAATTCGCTGTTTCAATGAAACAGTGAATTGCTCTAGGGCCATCGCGGAAAATGCGCGTTGCCTGTTGTGGGACGCAATCTGAAGGGAAGCCGGCTGCACAGAGGCGAGCGGCTTCCCTGCCCCCAATGCTCGGTTTCCGGGATCCGCCGTGTCACGACCCGACGGGCGCAGTCACGCTTCGCATGAGCTCGCGTCAATGCTCCCAGAAATGCTTCTTGACCTCGGTATCGACCTGCTTTTCGGTCAGGCCGATATCATCGATCAACTCCGGCGAGTCGGCCGCCATATGGGCAAGCTGATCGCGGTAGTGCTGACGATCGTCCCACATGGCAAAGAGACGCTTCGGGTGAAACCACTTGGTGATGCGGCCATCGCCGGGCTCGGATGTCTGCTCAACGTCCTCGGATACGGAGTGGTAGAAGTCGGACATGCCTGACAGAAGCTTGCTCATGGTCGTCCTCCCGCGTGATGTTCAGCGCAAACTCTAGCCTCATAGGACTATGCGGCAATCGCACATGTGCAGTGTTTTGCTTCCAGCATTTGTAGTATTTTGCTGGAGCCGCAGCAGAACCGAACCGGTGAAACGACAAGGAGGCAGGTATGACCCGCATCCTGAGGCGTCGCTTTGTGCCTGCGATCCTGTCGGATCGCGAGCGTGCAGTCGCCGAACGCTTTGCTGCCGGCCTGACCTACCGCCAGATCGGCGAAGCGCTCTGCATCGCGCCATCGACCGTGCGCAGCCATCTCGCGACGATCTATGGCAAGCTTGGCGTTCGCAACAAGATCGCGCTGGCGTCAGAGATAGCCGGACCAAGGGAGTTAACGACCGCGGCACCGGCAGAGCAAGGGCCACCGGTCCTCGCCCTGTTCCCGATCGAAAGCCTGAACGAAGAGCGGCGCTGGCGCCGGTTTGCCGACGGCCTTTCGTCGGATATCTGCGTCGATCTCGCGCGCTACGCGGATCTGCCCGTTGTCGCCTTTCACACCATGAAGCTGCTCGGCAATCGTGCGGAGAGCTACGACGACCATGTCCAGGCCATCGGCGCGACCTATGCGGTGACCGGCCAAGTGCGCGCCGACGACCGGCAGGTGCGGCTGACGATCCAGCTCTCGGAAACGCGCTCCGGTATGACGCTCTGGAGCGAACGCTACGACCGGCCGATCGGAGACATACTCGCGCTTCAGGACGATTTGACGGAGAGCGTCGTCAACGCGCTGGCAGGCTGCTTCGGCAAGCTGGCCGCCCTCAGGCGCAATGCCAGCCGCAAGAAGGCCCCCTCGAACCTGCATTCCTACGATTACTATCTTCTCGGCGTCGAAGAGCTCAACCGGTTCAGCGCGGAAGGAAACGCCGCGGCAATTTACCTCCTCACGCGGTCGCTCGAATTGGACCCCGCACGGGTAAGGGCCTGGACCGAACTGGCCTATGCCTACTCCGTCCAGGCCTGCAACGGCTATGGCATCGACTTTGATACGACCATCGGGAACTGGCGATCGGCTATCGAGGAGGCCTTGCGCCTCGATCCGGCAAACCCGTTCGCCCATACCTGCCTTGGCGATCTCAAGGCGTGCCTCGGCGACCTCAAAGGTGCCGCCGACGCCCAGGCGCACGCGTTCGAGCACGGCAAGCACAATGCCGATACCCTGGCGCTCTTGGCCGGCAGCAAGGCTCTGGTGGCCGGAAATCCGGCCGAAGCGATGCCGCTAATCGAGAAAGCGTTGTCCCTCAATCCCTTGGCACCGCCCTGGTACTACGGCATGCTCGGTCGCGTGCTCTTCGTCATCGGCCGTCATGCGGAGAGCCTTTCGGCGCTGGGACGCAGTTCACAGGAATCGCCCAATACGCTGATGTTTCAGGCCATGGGACACGCCCGTATCGGAGAGACCGAAGAAGCGGCAAGCGCCGCATCACGGTTACGCACCGAGTTCCCGGACTTCTCCGTCGAGCGCTTCATCGCCGGTTACCCGGTCACCAACCCGCCGGCGCTCAAAGCCGTTCAGGAAGGAGCCCGGCTGGCGATGCTCGACTGACGGCGCAATCTCACTTCTGCCGGCAATCGACGTCGCCCACGCGCTGGGCGGCTTCGCCTTCAAACGTCACAGACGGTTCTGCCTTCGCGGCGCAATCGCCCTTGGCGCCAGCACCCGCGCGGAAATGCACGACCGGCTGACCCTCGATCATGATGCTCGGCACCACCTCGTAGAGTTCCGGCGGGCAATTGGCGACGTCGGAGAGCCTGAGCGCCGGCTGGCCGCCGATCATCACGCTGGAGGCGCCCGAAAGCGCGCAGGACGGGATCGGCGCCCGCGCCTCCTCGGCCATTGCAGACGGAGCCGGCACGGCGAACCAAAGGCAGGCGGTGACGGCCGCTACAGCTTTCATGATCTCTCCTCCAATTGTCCCCTTGCCGGTGCAAGCTATGACACGGCCGCGCCCCCGCCTCAATATTCGGTCGGCACGGTCAAAGGCTCGGCATCGGGCGTATCGAGGAAGGCGCGGACCGTCTGCGGCATGTGTCGCGAACCGAAGGAAAGCACGCCGCAGCGCGAGAGCATCTGGCGCAGATCCGGCTGAGCCCCAAGAGATCGCCAGATCATCCGAGACGCATAGGGCAGGTTCTCCTTGCGCCAGGAGACCCCCATGGTGGTGCCACGCAGATAGACGCGCTGGTGCACTTCGAAAGGCAGAAGGATCGTCTGCGCCAGCATCGGCTCGCGCCCGATGCTGCGCTCGGCGACGAAGATGCGGTTTCGCCAGAAGGTGACGAGACCGACATATTTCGAGAACTGCTGGATCTCGTTTTTCGGGTCGCGGATGCGCTCGATCGATTTCACCCGGATCGAGCCGGCCTCCTCGTAGATCCGGGCGCAGGAGCACACAACCAGCCCCGGCCAGGAGAGCGAAACATGGTAAGTCTGATAGTAGCCGATATGGCGCCTCAAGCCCGCGATGTCGCCGGGAAAGCCTTCGAGCAGCAGACCGGCGTCCGAGCGATCGCGGTCCGGTCGCGTCATGCGCGCCTCGAACTGTTTTGCCGGCAGCGCGAAGTCCTCGGCCGCCAGTCCGAAGAAGCGGGCGATGCGCGTGACATTGTGCGGTGACGGCCGCGCTTCGCCACCGATGTAGCGATTGAACTGCTGCCGGTTGATGCCGATCTCACGGCAGATCTGCGAGATCGAGCGCCGCGTCGAACAGGCAAAGCGAAGATTGGCCGAGAAGATGTCGATGTCCTGCACTGCGCTACCCGCCCTCACCTTGGCGCCAACCACCTTGATAGAAGCCGGCGGCGAAGGGATAGCGTAAAAGAGCGTAAAAAAGCGTCAAGTCGCGAAATTGTGCACGCGCCTGCAGCCATTAGGTTTCCTCGATAAACATTATACCAAAGGGAACCTTGAAATGACCGAATTCACGAAGCGACCCGACGGCCTTCTCGTCCCCGCGAGCATGGCTTCGACCGGCATCAGCCGGCGCGGCTTCCTGGCGGGTACCGCAGCGCTCGGACTTGCGGCCGGCCTCGGCGCAACGCTGGCGGCAGGCGACGCGCGCGCGCAGGAGCCAAAGCGCGGCGGCCATCTGAAGCTCGGCCTCAAGGGCGGCGCCACCACCGATTCGCTCGACCCCGCCGCCTATAGCGGTTCCGTCTCCTTCGTCATCGGTCACCTCTGGGGCGATACGCTGGTCGAATCCGACCCGAAGACCGGCGCGCCGCTGCCGGCCCTTGCCGAATCCTGGGAGCCTTCGGCGGATGCGTCGCAGTGGACCTTCAAGATCCGCAGCGACGTTAGTTTCCATGACGGCAGCAAGCTGACGGTCGCCGATGTCGTTGCGACCTTGAAGCGCCATGCCGACGAAGGCTCCAAGTCCGGCGCCCTCGGGCTGATGCGCTCCATCAAGACCATCGAGGAAAAGGGCGGCGCGCTGGTGCTGTCCTTGAGCGAGGGCAATGCCGACCTGCCGCTGCTTCTGACCGACTATCACCTGATCATCCAGCCGAAGGGCGGCGTCGACAACCCGGCCTCGCCCATCGGCACCGGCCCCTACAAGCTTGCAAGCTACGAGGCAGGCCTGCGCGCCACCTTCGAGAAGAACGCCGCTGACTGGCGCTCCGACCGCGGTTTCGTCGACTCGGTCGAGATCATCGTGATGAACGACACGACGGCGCGCATCGCCGCCCTTTCTTCCGGCCAGGTTCACTTCATCAACAACATCGACCCGAAGACCGTGCCGCTCTTGAAGCGGGCGCCGCGCGTCGAGATCCTCCGGACCGCGGGCAAGGGTTTCTATAGTTTCCTGATGCATTGCGACACCGCGCCCTTCGACAACAACGATCTCCGGCTGGCGCTGAAATATGCGGTCGACCGCCAGGCGATCCTCGACCGGGTGCTCGGCGGCTTCGGCACGCTCGGCAACGACTATCCGGTCAACGGCAACTACGCACTGGCGCCTGAGGGCATCGAGCAGCGGGCCTATGACCCCGACAAGGCCTCCTTCCACTTCAAGAAGTCCGGCCACGACCGGCCGATCCTCTTGCGCACCTCCGACGCCGCCTTCCCGGGTGCGGCGGACGCTGCCGTGCTCTTCCAGGAAAGCGCCAAGAAGGCTGGCATCGAGCTCGAAGTGCGGCGCGAGCCCGAGGACGGCTACTGGACCAATGTCTGGAACGTGCAACCCTTCTGCGCTTCCTATTGGGGCGGCCGTCCGACGCAGGATTCGCGCTACTCGACCTCCTATCTCTCGACCGCCGAATGGAACGACACGCGCTTCAAGCGCGAGGACTTCGACAAGCTCCTGCTTCAGGCCCGCTCCGAGCTCGACGATGCCAAGCGCAAGGAAATGTACCACAGCATGGCGATGACGGTGCGTGACGAAGGCGGCTTGATCCTGCCCGTTTTCAACGATTACGTGAACGCTGCCTCGGCTTCGCTCAAGGGCTTCGTCGACGACATCGGCAACGATCTTTCCAACGGCTATGTCGCAAGCCGCGTCTGGTTCGACAGCTAAGCAATTCCACGTTCGGAAGTGCCCGAAAGAACAAAGAGATAGAGTGCTAGAACGACATGTCAGAACGTGAATTCACTGTGATCGAAAACGAATGGATCCGGCTGAAAGACGGCACCCGGCTCGCCGCCCGCATCTGGATGCCCGCCGGCGCGGAAGCCGCGCCGGTTCCGGCCGTGCTCGAATACCTGCCCTACCGCAAGCAGGGCGGCACGAGTGTCCGCGACGAGTCCACCTATCCCGTCTTTGCCGCCGCCGGCATTGCCGGCGTGCGCGTTGACATCAGAGGCTCCGGCGAAAGCGATGGCGTCATCGATGGCGAGTACACGCCGCGCGAGCTTTCGGACGGCTGCGAGATCGTCGAATGGATCGCCGCGCAGCCCTGGTCCAATGGCAAGGTCGGCATGATGGGCATTTCCTGGGGCGGCTTCAACTGCCTGCAGGTCGCAGCCCTGAAGCCGCCGGCGCTGAAAGCCGTCATCTCCATCGCCTCGACGGTCGACCGCTACAACGACGACATCCACTACAAGAACGGCTGCCACCTATCCGCCCAGCTTTCCTGGGCGGCGACCATGCTCGGCTACCAGTCGCGCTCGCCCGACCCCGCAATCGTCGGCGACCGCTGGAAGGAAATGTGGATGGAGCGGCTGGAGAACGAGCCCTATTTCATGGAGGAATGGCTGAAGCACCAGCGCCGCGACGCCTTCTGGCAGCACGGCTCGATCGCGGAGGATTTCGGAAGCGTCGAGGTGCCGGCACTCGTCATCGCCGGCTGGGCCGACGGTTACCGCAACACGCCCTTGAAGGCAGTCGAGGGTCTCGGCGACCAGGCGAAGGCGCTGATCGGCCCCTGGGTGCACAAGTACCCGCATTTCGCCTTCCCGAAGCCGCGCGCCGATTTTCACGGCGAGGCAATCCGCTGGTGGAACCGCTGGCTGCGCGACGAGAAGAACGGCGCCGAGGACGGGCCGCAGGTGCGCGCCTACATTCTCGATGGCCCGCGCCCGTCGCTCCGGCGCGACAGCGATCCCGGCCGCTGGGTGGCGAAGGACGCCTGGGCATCGCCGGAGATGCAGCTTTTCGGCGTTTCCCATGACGGGCGGCTGACGCCTTCGGCCGGCGGTACCGGCATCGGCGAGATCTACCTGAAATCGCCGCTCGATACCGGAACGGCATCCGGCGAGTATTTCACCCTGAAGCCCGACGCCGAAATGGCCGGTGACCAGCGCATCGACGACGCCGGCTCGCTTGTGTTCGAGACGGCGCCGCTGCTTGCCGCCGCCGACTATCTCGGCCAGCCGACGCTGACCGTCGATGTCAACTGCCAGGCGGCAACCACCAACCTCGCCGTGCGCCTCGTCGACGTGCATCCGGATGGCACCGCGACCCGCGTCGCCTTCGGCGTCCTGAACCTTGCGCATCGCGACGGCAACGCCCAGCCGCGGCCAATGGAACCGGGTCGCAAGACGCGGGTGACACTCGTGCTCGACGCCTGTGGCTATCGCTTCCGCGCGGGCAACCGCATTCGCGTGTCGCTCTCCACCTCCTACTGGCCGCTGATCCTGCCATCGCCGACGGAGCCGGGCCTCACGATCGATACATCAAGCCTGTCGCTGGCGCTTCCGCTGCTTGGCGCTCACCGCGAAATCGCCGTGCCCGAGCCGGAAAACCCCGATCCGCTGCCGAAATACCGCGAACTGACACGCGGTACATCGAGCCGCACCGTCGAGCGCGACATGACCCACGGCATGACCCACTACCGGATCTACGAGGACACCGGCCTCTCCGAACATCCTGAGACCGGCCTTGCCACCCAGGACATCCGCGACGAAACCTGGTCGATCGCGCCCGACGATCCGCTCTCGATGATCGGAACCTCGACCTGGACCTGTGTCGCCAAGCGCGACGGCTGGTCGGTGCGCACGGTCTCGACCTCGACGCTCCACTGCACCGAAAGCGAGTGGATCACCGAGGCTGAAGTCGTCGCCTATGAGGGTGACAGGCAGATCTTCGAGAAGCACTTCAAGAAGCGCATCCCTCGCGATTTCATGTGAGGTGCGCGCCAGGAACGGGCGGGCCGTTGGCCGCCGCCACGCCCGGTTCGGCAGCACTCTCTTGACTTCATCGGCAAGTCATTGTACCAATCGGTAAACACTTGACCGATTGGTACACAAATGCGCCACTTCTTCTCGCGTCACCAGCCTCCCGTTCATATCAACCGCGGCCTCATCGCCGGCATCGGTGGCCTTGTCGCCATTGCTGCCGTAGGCGCGCTCACCAATCTTGTCGGCCATCCCATGCTGATGGCGCCCTTCGGCGCCAGCTGCGTGCTGATCTTCTCGGTCGCATCAAGCCCATTGTCGCAGCCGGCCAATGTCGTCGGCGGCCATGTCGTCGCCACGCTCGTCGGCCTGATCCTGAGAGCCTTTTTCCCCAACGAATGGTGGGCGGTGGCGATCGCCGTCGGTGCAGCGATCGCGCTGATGGCGGCGCTGCGCATCACCCATCCGCCGGCGGGCGCCAATCCGCTCGTCGTCTTTGCCGCCGATCCCGGTTTCGAGTTCCTGCTCTTCCCGGTGCTGACCGGTTCGCTCATCCTCGTCGCCGTCGGCGCGCTGTTCCACCGTTTTGCCCGGGTCGAGTATCCGCTTGTGAGGAAACCGGCATGAGCCGCATCGTCGCCGAACGTCAGGACGTCATCGCCACGCTGGCGGAAATCTTCCGCGAGCATGGCTATGACGGCACCAGCCTCAGCCTGATCACCGAAAAGACCGGCCTTGGCAAAGGCAGCCTCTACCATTTCTTCCCCGGCGGTAAGGAGGAGATGGCCGAGGCCGTGCTCGGCGATATCGCCGCGTGGTTCCGCACGCACATCTTCGACGCGCTGCGCAACACGGAAAATTCTGAGCAAGCGTTAGAGACGATGTTTGCCGGCGTCGACAGCTATTTCCGCCAGGGCCGCAGGCTCTGCCTGATGGGGGTGATCGCCGCAAGCGGCGCCCACGACCGTTTCGCCCGCGAACTCAACGGTTACTTCTCCGACTGGCGCGCCGATCTCGCTGCGACGCTTGAACGCGCCGGCACGCCAAAGGCGGAATGCAACGCGCTCGCCGAGGAAATCGTCGGCGGTATTCAGGGGGCATTGATCCTCGCCCGCAGCCTTGACGACCCCGGCGCCTTCGGCCGGGTGCTCGCCCGGCTGAAGACGCGGTGCCTGCCCGCATCATCGTGAAATGCGAGGGACGGCAAGGACGCCGCCGCGCTACCTGTCCCCCCCCCCCCGCCAAATTGACATAAATCAGATCACCGCTTGAGCCTGCCTTGACAAGCGCCTCCGCACGCAGATATTAACCGACGAGTTAAATAACTCTACGGTTAAAGACTGGGCGCGTTGGGGCGCCGAGCGAGGAGGCTTCATGACAGCGGCGACCGCGAACGCAACGCGCAAGGATATCGGACTGGAAATCGTGCGCGACTTCGAAGCGCCGGTGAGCCTCGTCTTCAAGGTCTGGTCGACGCCCGAGCACATGCTGCGCTGGTGGGGACCGCGGGATTTCACGCCGCATTCGGTGACCATGGACTTCCGTCCGGGCGGCGCTTGGCGCGCCTGCATCCGCTCGCCCGAAGGCCAGGACTACTGGATGAGCGGCGTCTATCGCGAAGTGCGCGAGCCCGAAAAGCTCGTCTTCACCTTCGCCTGGGATGAAGACGGCGAGCCCGGCGCCGACACGCTGGTCACCGTTTCCTTTGCCGATATCGGCGGCCGGACGCGGCTGACCTTCCAGCAAACACCATTCGAGACTGTCGAAGAGCGCGACTCGCACCAGGAAGGCTGGGGCGAGTGCCTCGAGCGGCTCAAGGATTACCTCGAACATGTCTGAGATCGCAAACCTGCAAAGCCCTGTGACGCCCGGCCCTAGGGCGACCCGGCGCGAATGGATCGGGCTCGCCGTGCTGGCCCTGCCCTGCATGCTCTATTCCATGGACCTGACCGTGCTGAACCTCGCGGTCCCGCAGCTGACCGAGGAGCTGAAGCCCTCCGCCGCCCAGCTTCTCTGGATCATCGACATCTACGGCTTCATGGTCGCCGGTTCACTGATAACAATGGGAACGCTCGGCGACCGCATCGGCCGCCGGCGGCTGCTGATGATCGGTTCGATCGCCTTCGGCCTCGCCTCGATCTTCGCCGCATTTGCCTGGAACGCCGAAACCTTGATCCTCGCACGTGCCGTGCTCGGCGTCGCGGCGGCGACGCTTGCACCCTCCACCCTCTCCTTGATCCGCAACATGTTCCTGGACGACAGGCAGCGCACTTTCGCAATCGGCGTCTGGCTTGCCAGCTTCTCCGCCGGCGGTGCCATCGGGCCCGTTGTCGGCGGCCTCATGCTGTCGCAATTCTGGTGGGGCTCGGTCTTCCTTCTCGCCGTTCCCGTCATGGTGCTGATCCTGGTTCTCGGACCGATCCTGCTGCCGGAGTTCCGTGATCCCGAGGCCGGTCGGATCGATCTGGTCAGCGCTGCCCAGTCGCTGATATCAGTGCTTTCGGCAATCTACGGCGTGAAGCATATCGCCGAGGCCGGGCTCGACACGACGGCGATCTTCTTCATCCTTCTCGGCATCGCCGTCGCAATCCTGTTTGCACGGCGCCAGCTCCGGCTTGCCGATCCCTTGATCGATCTGAGGCTGTTCAAGACACCGACCTTCAGCGCGGCGCTCGGCGTCAACATCCTCGGCATGTTCGTAGGCTTCGGCGCGTTCCTGTTCGTGGCGCAGTATCTGCAGCTCGTCCTCGGGCTTTCGCCTTTCGTCGCCGGACTCTGGTCGATGCCAACGGGCGTCGCGATGATCCTCGCTTCGATGGGGGTTCCGATGCTTGCCACACGCGTCGCCGCCTCCAACCTGATTGCCGCAGGTTTCGTGCTGGCGGCCATCGGTTTTGCGATCTGCACCCAGGTGGGCACGTCGAGCAGCCCGCTGCTCGTCACGACGGGTCTCGTCGTGCTCTGCCTCGGCTTTGCCTCGGTCGGGACGCTGACGACGGACATGATCGTCGGCTCGGCGCCGCCGGAACGTGCCGGCGCAGCCTCGGCGATCTCCGAGACCAGCTTCGAATTCGGCGGCGCGCTCGGCATTGCCGTGCTCGGCAGCCTGCTGACCTCGGCCTATCGCGGCCGCATGGACGGGCTGGTGGTAACCGGCCTGCCGGAAGAGACGATCGCCGCGGCCCGGCAGACGCTCGGCGGCGCGGTGGCCGTCGCCGCCGATCTACCGTCGGCTGAAGCCGAGCGTCTATTGACGGCGGCACGTGACGTCTTCACCCAGTCCTTCGCCTTCACCGCCTCGATCTGCGTATTCCTGTCGCTCGCCACCGCGCTCATGGCCTTCCTGCTCCTGCGCAAGGCGAGCGATGACGGCGACGGCAAGGCCACGGCGCTGGTCGACGAGGCAGCGCCCTCGGGCAACGTCGGATAACACCCGCGGCGCAAGTCGCCGCGGCATCAGAACGCAATCAACGCTGCACCCAGCAACGTGGGCCATCGGCCGGCGAACGGTGACATGCGCCCGAAGGGAGGAAACCGATGAAAAAGCTCTATCGCGGTAGCTGCCACTGCCGTGCCGTCACCTTCGAATGCCAGCTCGATCTCGCCCAGGGCGTTCGCCGCTGCAACTGTTCCTTCTGCGCAAAGACACGGATGCAGAAGGCCTTTGCCCTTCGCGAGGAGTTCGGGATCACCACCGGCAAAGACAAGCTCACGAGCTATCGGGCCGATAACTCGAGCTGGATCGAGGGCGACGTCGACCACTATTTCTGCAGCCGCTGCGGCGTCCGCCCCTTCTCGCGCGGCTACCACAAGGATTTTCTTGGCCACTTCTACGCAGTCAACGCCGCCTGCCTCGATGGCGTCAGCGACGCGGAACTGGGCGAAGCGCCCATCATCTACGAAAACGGCCGCGCTGACGACCATTTCAACCCACCGGAAGACACGCGCTTCATGTGAGGCGCGGTCCGCCGGGAGTTGTACCGCGTCAGGCGACGGTCAAGGCCCGCAGCGCGTCCAGCGCCCGTTCGGCATCCGCTTCCGGCACGAAGATGTGGTCGTGATAATAGGCCGCGATCACATTGGCGCTGATGCCCTCGCGCGTCAGCGCCGCCGAGACAGCCGCAGTCAGACCAATGGCTTCCAGCGCCGAATGCACATTGAGCGTGATGCGCCGAAGCAGCGGACCGTAATCGAGCCCCGCCTCGTCCGCAGCACTACGGGCAAGGACCAGCGTCAGCCCCTCGTCCTCGCGATAGGTGGCAAGCGGCTCCAGCATTTCGTAGCGCGCCGCATCCCGATAGGCGACGGTGCAGTAGACATAGGTCTGCGGAAACAGCACCGGGTTCATCGTCGCCAGGAGTTTTGCGAGGTCCGTTTCGCCAGCCATGACATCTTCCCCGTTTGCGCATCTGATCGGCTGAAGTGGTAGCGGATCGTCACGTTGGCGTGAAGCACGCGAACGCGATTTGACCATTGTCATTCCCGTGAAAACATGAAGTCATCAAGCGCCCGGAGTGGAAACCGGGTGGTGGAGGAAATGATGGCGTTGAGCAGCAAGTCGGCACATGCCTCTTACAGACCCCTCGGGATGCTGACGGCTACCTTCGCCGCGCTGCTGGCGGCGGTACCGCTCGCCGCCGCCCAGGAACCGGCCGTCGTCATCCCACCGCCCTCGCTCGACGAGAAAGTGTCCGGCACGACGGAGATCGCCGTCTTTGCCGGCGGCTGCTTCTGGGGCGTTCAGGGCGTTTTCCAGCATGTCAAAGGCGTGAAAAAAGCCGTTTCGGGCTACTCCGGCGGCAGCGCCGCGACCGCCGACTACGAGACGGTCAGCGGCGGCAAGACCGGCCACGCGGAATCAGTGGAGGTCATCTACGATCCGCGCGAGGTGACCTATGGAGGACTGCTGCAGGTCTTCTTCTCCGTCGCCCACAACCCGACACAGCTCAATTACCAGGGCCCTGACCATGGCACCCAATACCGGTCGGCGCTCTTTGCCGTCACGGATGAGCAGAAGCGCATCGCCGACGCCTATATCGCCGAACTCGGCAAGTCACGCGCCTTCCCCGCGGCGATCGTTACGGAAGTCTCACCCTTTAGGGGATTCTACGCCGCCGAGGACTATCATCAGGATTTCCTGACGCGAAATCCGACGCACCCCTATATCGTCTACAACGACATGCCGAAGATCGAGAACTTGCGGGCGCTCTTCCCGCAGGCCTTCCGGGCAAATCCGGTGCTGGTGTTCAAGGCGAAAAGCTAGCACCGATAGAAATAGCGTGACGCAGCTTTCCGCCCGGAACGGCAAGTCACCAATTGTCAGCGGGTTCCTGCAAGTACCGCCACGCCCTCGGCCAGCCGCCGAAACCCTTCCCGCGCGCCCTCGCTCATATGCCGTGCCCGCAGCCAGGCATGGATCATCTGCGGCTCTTCGCGGAAGGTGACGTTGACGCCGACCGCGGCAAGGCGCGCGGCATAGATGCGGGCGTCATCGCGCAAGGGATCGAAGAAGGCGCCGGTGATGTAGGTCGGCGGCAAGCCCGAGAGATCCTTTTCCGCCAAGGGCGCTGCGAAGGGATTGTCGGCAGGCGCCTGCAGGATCTTGCGATAATAACTGGTATCGGCGGTCGTTAGCCCTGGCGCCTCGGCCATCTCCACATAGGAGCCGGACACGAGATCACCACCGAGACCCGGATAGATCAGCACCTGGCCCACGACGCCCTTCAGCCCCTCCGCCCGAGCCTTGAGCACGATGCCCGCCGTGAGGTTGCCGCCGGCGCTGTCGCCGGCAACGACGACCGGGCGACCATCGGCGAGCAGCTCCTGCAGCACCGCATAACAATCCTCGAAGGCCGCGGGCCAGACATGCTCCGGCGCCAGCCGGTAATCGACCGACACCAGCTCTGCCCCAGCAAAATCCGCCAGCTCGGCGCAGATCGCATCATGGCTGTTGAGCGAACCGACGACGAAGCCGCCGCCATGGATGTAGTAGATGCGGGTGTCAGTCGAAACCGTTGCGGGCCGGTAGCGCCGGATCGGAATGCGGCCATCGACGAGCCTATCCTCGCGGCTGAGACCGGCCGGGCTCGGCGCATCGAATTCGGCGCAAAGCGCGTCGTACCATTGGCGCTGCTGCTCGATCGAGGCATCGACCGCATCGGCCGGATAGAACGCCTCGCAGCGGCGGTGAAAGGCGAGGATCCCCTCCTCCGTCGGCATCGGCCGCTTCGTCATCTGGTCCACATCGTCCTCCTCTCATCCCGCTTTCGCGCCAGCTTAGCATCGGCACGCCCGCTCCCTGTTCGAAAACCGACATGACAGGAAAAAATCACCGACCGATCCGCTTGCGTTTCGGCGCTTGCCAGCCCTGCCCCGCACCTATTAACTCGCGCCATGGCCTTCACATTTCGACAGTTGCAGTATTTCGTCGCCGTCGCCGAGCAGGGTTCGATCACCCGTGCGGCGCAGAACCTTTCGATCTCGCAATCCTCGATCACCGAGGCGATCAAGGAGCTCGAAGGCGATCTCGGCGTCGAGCTCTTCGACCGCCATCCGCGCGGCCTGTCGATCACCCATAACGGCCACCAGTTCCTGCGCCACGCCACCAAGATCCTCTCCAATGTCTCCGACGCCCGACGCAGCTTTTCCGACAGCCGCGAGGAAACCGGCGGCAAGCTCAATCTTGGGGTCACCTCGCTTGTTGCCGGCTACGTGCTCTCCGATCTCTTGGCCCGCTATCGCCGCGCCTGCCCCGGCGTCGAGGTCAGCGCCATCGAGGACAACGGCTCCTATCTCGAACATCTCTTGATCGGCGGCGAGCTCGACGTCGCCGTCATGGTCATCTCCAACCTGCGCGATCGCATGGCGCTGCAGGCCGAAATCCTCGAGACATCGCCCTATCGTCTCTGGCTGCCGATCGGCCACCCTCTGGTCAGCGCCGACATCATCTCCGTCAGCGATATCGCCAAGGAACCGCTGATCATGCTGACGGTGGATGAAATCGAGGAGAACACCGGCAAATTGCTGTCGGCACTCGGCGCCCGCCCGCATGTGGCCTTCCGCACCCGCTCGGTGGAAGCGGTGCGCAGCCTGGTCGCAACCGGCGCCGGCATCGCGCTCCTGCCCGATCTCGTCTACCGCCCGTGGTCGCTTGAAGGTGACCGGATCGAAAGCCGCGACGTCTCCGGCGCGCTTCCCGTCGTGCAGGTCGGCATGGTCTGGCGCAAAGGCTCCGGCCTGCCGCAATCGGCGCGCGATTTCGTCGGCATCGCCGAGGCGCTTCGAAGCGCCCGCCCGCGTTAACCCACTGGATTTGTTTGCTTTCAGGCCGCTTCTGAGCGTTGATATCGGAAAAACCGAAAGCGACATTCTGTTTAATGAATTTGCGAATGCGGAGAAATCAAGGCACGCTTCATTCTGGGAACGAAGCCGTAAAATGCGGCTCAAAACTGGGAGAATTCAGATGAAGCAGATGCTTAAATCCTGCACGGCATTGACCCTGTCGCTTGGCCTTGTTGCCCCGGCATTCGCGCAGGAGCCGCTGAAGGAACTCGGCAAGGGTGAAGGCGAACTCTCCATCGTCGCCTGGGCCGGCTACATCGAGCGCGGCGACACCGACAAGAACTACGACTGGGTCACGGATTTCGAAAAGCAGACCGGATGCAAGGTCTCGGTCAAGACGGCCGCCACCTCGGACGAAATGGTCGCGCTGATGAATGAAGGCGGCTTCGACCTCGTCACCGCCTCCGGCGACGCCTCACTGCGCCTCGTTGCCGGCAAGCGCGTCCAGCCTGTTAACACCGATCTGATCCCGAGCTGGAAGACGATCGACGAGCGCATGCAGAACGCGCCGTGGTTCACGGTCAACGGCGTTCATTACGGCGTACCCTATGTCTGGGGCCCGAACGTGCTGATGTACAACAAGGACGCCTTCAAGGGCGAAACGCCGAAGAGCTGGAATGTCGTCTTCGAGGAAATGAACCTGCCCGACGGCAAGTCCAACAAGGGCCGCGTCCAAGCCTATGACGGTCCGATCCATGTGGCCGACGCCGCCAACTACCTGATGGCCCACAAACCCGAGCTCGGCATCAAGAATCCCTACGAACTCAACGAAGACCAGTACAAGGCGGCCCTCGATCTGCTTCGCGGCCAGCGCAAGCTGGTCGGCCGCTACTGGCACGACGCGATGATCCAGATCGACGACTTCAAGAACGAAGGCGTCGTCGCCTCCGGCTCCTGGCCGTTCCAGGTCAACCTGATGGAAGCCGAAAAGCTGCCGATCTCTTCGACCATTCCGGAAGAAGGCGTCACCGGATGGGCGGATACGACCATGCTGCATGCCGAAAGCGCCCATCCGAACTGCGCCTATATGTGGATGGAGCACTCGCTGTCGCCGAAGGTGCAGGGCGACGTCTCCGCCTGGTTCGGCGCCAACCCGTCCGTCGGTGCCGCCTGCAAGGGCAACGACCTTTTGACCGACGCCGGCTGCAAGAACAATGGCTATGAGGACTTCGACAAGGTCAAGTTCTGGAAGACGCCGGTTACGAAGTGCGAAAGCCAGGGCGAATGCGTGCCCTATCACCGCTGGGTCTCCGACTACATCGGCGTGATCGGCGGCCGCTGAGCCGTCGCGACCACATCGCAAGCATCGCCCCTCACCCTAGCCCTCTCCCCGCACGCGGGGAGAGGGAACGCCCCCGGCCAAGCCTCGGGCGTGACCTTTGAGGCAAGACGCCCGCCACGAGTCCCCTTCGCCCCGCCTGCGGGGAGAAGGTGCCCGGCAGGGCGGATGAGGGGCGCTTCCCCTCACCGCGGGGATGAGGGGCCACACTTTCCGGAGTACTTCAATGACCACCGCCGTTCTCTTCGACAATGTTTCCCGCCACTTCGGCGCCGTGCGCGCCGTCGATGGCGTGAACCTCGAAATCGCCGAGGGCGAATTCTTCGCCATGCTCGGTCCCTCCGGCTCGGGCAAGACCACGTGTCTCCGCCTGATGGCCGGCTTCGAGCAGCCGACCGGCGGCCATATCGAGATCTTCGGCGAGACGGCCGAGGGCGTGCCGCCCTATCGGCGTAGCGTCAACACGGTGTTTCAGGACTACGCCCTCTTCCCGCATCTCTCGATCCTCGACAACGTCGCCTACGGGCTGATGGTCAAGGGCGTCGGCCGCGAGGAACGCCGCAAGGCAGCCGAGGACGCGCTCGCCATGGTCAAGTTGCCGGGCTACGGCACTCGCCGCCCCGGACAACTCTCCGGCGGCCAGCGTCAGCGCGTGGCGCTCGCCCGGGCGCTCGTCAACAAGCCCAAGGTGCTTTTGCTCGACGAACCGCTCGGCGCGCTTGATCTGAAGCTGCGCGAGCAGATGCAGGAGGAGCTGAAGAGCCTGCAGAAATCGCTCGGCATCACCTTCGTCTTCGTGACCCACGACCAGGGCGAGGCGCTGTCCATGGCCGACCGCATCGCCGTCTTCAACGATGGCCGCATCCAGCAGCTCGGCAGCCCCGAAGACGTCTACAAGCAGCCGAAGACGCGGTTCGTTGCCGATTTCGTCGGTTCGTCCAACGTGCTGCCGGAAAAAATCTGCCAGCGGCTCGGTTTGAAGGCACCCTCCGCCAGCCTGCGCCCGGAGGCGATCTCCATCTCCACCCCGTGGACCGGCGCGCTCAGCCTTTCGGGCACCGTCTCGGCCCATAGTTTCCTCGGCGCCGTCAACCGCGTCGTCGTCGATGTCGATGGGGCCCGTGTCGCCGTCGCCAGCCCCGCAGCGCTCACCGTGCCTGCGGTCGGCAGCCCCGTCACCATCAGCTTCGCCGCCGACGAGCTGCACCCGATGGAGGACGCATGACCGCCTTTGCCGAACCCCTCGTTCTGCCCGAGCGCCGCGGCCCCGCCGGCCGCCTGTCGGACTTTTTCTGGAAGCACCCGCATCTGCTGCTGACGGTGATGCTTGCGCCGCCGCTGCTCTGGCTCGGCGTCGTCTATCTGGGCTCGCTCTTTGCGCTGTTGCTGCAGAGCTTCTTCTCGATCGACGATTTCTCCGGCCTGATCAATTACGAGTTCACGCTGGCGACCTATCGCCAGCTTTTGAGCGAAACCAATCTCGACATCATCCTGCGCACGGTGACGATGGCGGCAACCGTCACGCTCGCTTCCGCCGTCATCGCCTTCCCGATCGCCTATTACGCGGCGCGCTACGCGCAGGGAAAATGGAAGGTGCTCTTCTATCTCGGCGTCATGCTGCCGCTCTGGTCGAGCTATCTGGTCAAGATCTACGCCTGGAAGCTGATCCTCGCCAAGGAAGGCATCCTCACCTGGATCTTCGAAAAGCTGCACCTGCTCTGGCTGCTCGACGGTTGGCTGTCGCTTCCCGTCGTCGGCGGCAACTCGCTCTCGGTCAGCTATACCGGCACCTTCATCGTCTTCGTCTATGTCTGGCTGCCCTTCATGATCCTGCCGATCCAGGCAGCGCTCGAGCGCGTACCGGGCAACCTGATTGAGGCTTCCTCGGATCTCGGCGGCACGCCGGCGCAGACCTTCCGTCACGTGCTCTTTCCCTTAGCGCTGCCGGGCATCGTCGCCGGCTCGATCTTCACCTTCTCGCTGACGCTCGGCGACTACATCATCCCGCAGATCGTCGGCTCGTCCCGGCTGTTCATCGGCCAGGCGGTCTATGCTCAGCAGGGCACCGCCGGCAACATCCCGCTCGCCGCCGCCTTCACGGTGGTGCCGATCGTCATCATGGGCGCCTACCTGTTTGTGGCCAAACGCATGGGGGCTTTCGATGCGCTCTGATCGCTTGAACCGCTCGCCGATGGGCTTGAAGATCGCGGCCGCCGCCGGCCTTGCCTTCCTGCACCTGCCGATCCTATTGATCTTCCTCTACGCCTTTACGACGGAGGAAAAGAGCTACCAGTTCCCGCCGCCGGGGCTGACCGCGCAATGGTTCGCCGTTGCCTGGAACCGGCCCGACGTCTGGGCGGCGCTGACGCTCTCGGTCAAGGTCGCCGCGATAGCCACGTCGGTGGCGCTGGTGCTCGGCACGCTCTGTGCGGCCGCCGTCAGCCAGACGCGCTTCTTCGGCCGCGAGACGATCTCGCTGCTTGTCATCCTGCCGATCGCGCTTCCCGGCATCATCACCGGCATTGCGCTGCGCTCCGCCTTCTCGATGGCCGATATCCCCTTTTCCTTCTGGACCATCGTTCTCGGCCACGCGACCTTCTGCATCGTCGTCGTCTACAACAATGCGGTCGCCCGCTTCCGGCGGATATCAGGCTCGCTGATCGAAGCCTCGATGGATCTCGGCGCCGACGGCTTCCAGACCTTCCGCCACATCATCCTGCCGAACATCGGCACGGCGTTGCTCGCCGGCGGCATGCTCGCCTTCGCGCTGTCCTTCGACGAGGTGATCGTCACCACCTTTACCGCCGGCCAGCAATCGACCCTGCCGATCTGGATGCTCGAAGAGCTGATCCGCCCGCGCCAGCGCCCGGTGACCAATGTCGTCGCCATGGTCGTGGTGCTCGTCACCTTCCTGCCGATCCTCGGCGCCTACTACCTCACCCGCGACGGCGACCAGATCGCCGGTGCCGGCAAATAACTCGACTATCAAGGGAGAACAGACATGGACACCCAACTGCTGATCGGATCGCGCTTCGAAGCCGGCACCGAGGCCGACGAACACATCCTGAACCCGCGGACGGGCGGCAAGATCGTCGACCTGCCGGAAGCCTCGCATACCCAGGTCGAGGCGGCTGTCGACGCCGCCGAGCAGGCCTTCACCAGCTGGTCGCAGACCACGCCGGCCGAGCGCTCCAACTATCTGCTCAAGATCGCCGATGCGATCGAGAAGGATGCGGACGGCTTTGCAGCCCTTGAGGCGCTGAACTGCGGCAAGCCGATCAACGCGGTGAAGAACGACGAACTGCCGGCCATCGTCGACTGCTGGCGCTTCTTCGCCGGCGCCGTGCGCAACCTGCATGCGCCGACAGCTGGCGAATACCTGCCCGGCCACACCTCGATGATCCGCCGCGACCCGATCGGCATCGTCGGCTCGATCGCCCCCTGGAACTATCCGCTGATGATGATGGCCTGGAAGCTGGCGCCGGCAATCGCCGGCGGCAATACCGTCGTCTTCAAGCCCTCCGAGCAGACGCCGCTAACGGCGCTGAAGCTTGCCCGCGTGCTCGCCGACATCCTGCCGGAAGGCGTCGTCAACGTCATTTCCGGCCGTGGCGAAACCGTCGGCAATGCGCTGATCAACCATCCGAAGATCTCTATGGTCTCGATCACCGGCGACATCGCCACCGGCAAGAAGGTGCTGGCGGCCGCCGCCAAGACCGTCAAGCGCACGCATCTGGAGCTCGGCGGCAAGGCCCCTGTTATCGTCTATGACGACGCCGATCTCGAAGCGGTGGTCAATGGCATCCGCACCTTCGGCTACTACAATGCCGGCCAGGACTGCACCGCCGCCTGCCGCATCTATGCCGAAGCCGGCATCTACGAGAAGCTGGTCGCCGACCTTACCTCCGCCGTCTCGACCATCCGCTACAATCTTGCCGACGACACCGAAAACGAGATCGGCCCGCTGATTTCGCGCCGCCAGCGCGATCGCGTTGCAAGCTTCGTCGAGCGTGCCGCCGACCAGAAGCACATCGAGATCACCACCGGCGGCAGCGCCGGCAGCAGCGATGGCTTCTTCTTCCAGCCGACCGTGGTCGCCGGTGCCACCCAGGAGGACGAGATCGTCCGCCGCGAAGTCTTCGGCCCGGTTGTCTCGGTCACCCGCTTCACCGGCAAGGACGATGCGATCGCCTGGGCCAATGACAGCGACTACGGCCTCGCCTCCTCCGTCTGGACCAAGGACATCTCCCGGGCGATGAAGGCAGCCTCGCGGCTGCAATACGGCTGCACCTGGATCAACACCCATTTCATGCTGACCAACGAGATGCCGCATGGCGGCGTCAAGCAATCGGGCTACGGCAAGGACATGTCGGTCTATGCGCTCGAGGACTACACCGCCGTTCGCCACATCATGATCAACCACGGCTGAGGCGCACACGCGCCTGAGCTCGGCTCGCATATCGCATGCAAACGAAAACAAACGGGAGAAGTTTGCCATGTACCGTCGTCAATTGCTTGTTGCTGCAGGCGCTCTGAGCCTCAGCGCCCTGGTGCTCTCGCCGGCGGCCTTCGCCGCCGACGCCGCGCCGGATGTGGTCGCGGCCTATGTCGCGGCCTGGAACGCCCATGACTCGGCCAAGGCCGCATCCTACTTCGCCGACGACGTGACCTATTACGACGCGTCCGTCGGCAAGCCGGTCACCGGGAAAGATGCCGCCAAGACCGGCGTCATCGACAACTTCCTGAACGCGGTTCCCGATGCGGTCTGGACCATGAAGGGCGACCCAATCGCAGCCGGCGACAAGGTCTCCTTCGAATGGGAGTTCTCCGGCACCAACTCAGGCGCCTGGGCGGATGGCACGGCCGCGACCAACAAGAGCTTCAAGTTCACCGGCGCTTCGGTCTTCACCATCAAGGACGGCAAGATCGCCGCCCAGAACGACTATTACGACGCCCTCGGCTTCTACAAGCAGCTCGGTCTGATGTAACGGGCGGCGCTTAGCCTTGCGCATTGGCAGCCGCAAGCTCCGGCTTGTGGCTGCGCTCTCCTTTTGTCCGCAAATCATGATTGTAAAACTCATAAATGACTTGCGCCGCACGAAATCTTGAGTAACACGATCACCTTATGAGTTTCTGACCGCGCTCAGAAGGTGTTGCATGCTTGCAGGACAGCGTTCTTTCACGGCTGAGTTTCCGATCGGGCTTGCCCGGATGCGGGTGACGCCATGACGGTTGCCGTTTCCGAACCAGTCGTCGCGACAGGCGGCCCCAAGGCGCTGTCGGCCGCCTTTGCCGGCACCCATGCCTGGTGCAACGAGAAGATGGTGCTCTCGGACGAACTCTCCGACGGCGTTGCGCTGCCGGACTTCTTCGCCTCTGGCGCCTTCGACCGGGCGCTCGACGTCTACACGGAAAAATCCGGAGCCAGCGATCGGCGCGCCGTCGCCTCCATGTGGTCGCTCTATTATTTCTCGAGCCTCACCATCCCCTATCTGGTGGCGCGCGTGCTCGACCATCAGGTGCTCCCCGTCACCTTCGATCAGATGAAAGTGGCGCTTGCCGAAGACGGCCTGCCCCGAACCTTCGGCGTCGCCACATCGGGCGACTGGCAGGCGGGCGATGACACCGACGTCTTCGCGACGCTCGCACCGCTGATGCAAGGGCATCTGCGCGAGGTCGTCGGTTACCTCAAGTCCGTCGGCGGCATCGCCCCGAAACTCGCCTGGAACAATGCGCTCGTCTACATCGACTATGCGCTGCGGGCCTCGGGCATCGAGCCGCTGAACGCCCAGGCCGATGCCCTCATCGGCAGCAAGTCCCTGCCGGACGGCACGCCCAATCCCTTCTTCGATTGCCTCCGCCACGAGGAAGAAGACGGCGCTCGCGTCTGCCGCCGCAAGATCTGCTGCCTGCGCTACCTGCTGCCCGGCGTGCCGAGCTGCGGCAGCCTCTGCGCCCTTCCTAGCCAAAGGAACCAATAGGCTTGCCTCATCGCTGCATTTTCCAGACCGCCCGGCGGTTCTTCCTCGTCATCCTTGCTGCTCTGACGCTCGCAACCGCCGCCCATGCGGAAGGCCAATGGCCGATGACCGTCACCGATGCGATCGGCCGCGAGGTGACGCTCCCGGCAAAGCCCAAGGCGATCCTGCTCGGCAGCGGTTTCAATCTCGTCGCGCTGTCGCTGATCCATCCCGATCCCGTCAGCCTGCTTGCCGGCTGGTCCGGCGACATGAAGGGCGACAATCCCGAGATCTACGAAAGCTTCCGGCGGAAGTTTCCCGCGATCGCAGACGTCCCGCAGATCGACGACGGAACCGGCCCGGGCCTTTCCTTCGAGACGCTGCTGACGCTGAAGGCCGACCTTGCGATCCTCGCCAATTGGCAGGCCGACACCGAACCCGGCAAGCGCGCCATCGACTATCTGACCGGCATCGGTGTTCCTGTCATCGTCGTCGACTTCAACAATGATCCGCTGACGAGCACGCCGCGCATGATGCGCCTGCTCGGCAAGATCCTCGAACGGGACGAACAGGCAGACGCCTTCGCTCAGTTCTACGAGGACAAGCTGGCCTTGATCCGGGCGCGCCTCGCCGCCAGGCCGGAGCCACGCCCTCTGGTGCTGATGGACGCCTTCCCCCAGGCCGACCGCTGCTGCTGGGCCTATGGCACCGGCGGCCTCGGCGAGTTCCTGACGATTGCCGGCGGCCGCAACATCGCCGAAGGCACGCTGCCGCGGCCGGGCGGCACGGTCAACGCCGAGGCGGTCATGGCCGCCAATCCCGACATCTACATCGCTACCTCCTCGCCCGGCGGCAAGTACGGCACGCTCTCGATCGGCCCGGGTATCAGCGAAGACGAAGCGCAACAGACGCTCGCCCGCACGATCGAGGCGCCCGCCCTTTCGAGCATCCGCGCCGTACAGGAAAAGCGCGTCCATGGGCTTTGGAACTTCTTCAACGCCATCCCGCTCAACATCGTCGCGGCAGAGGCCTTCGCCGCCTGGATCCGGCCGGATCTCTTTTCCGATCTCGACCCGAAGAAAAGCCTTGCCGAGATCAACACCCGCTTCGCCGCGGTCCCGTTCGAAGGCACCTACTGGGTGGACCTGAAACCGGCGGACTAGCATCCGCTTTGTCCTCACCAGCAATAGAGTCCGTCCTTGGCCGAGAACCATCGGCTGCTGCTTATGGTCGCGTGTTGTCAGCCGCCGAGCACCCTATATAAGTGCGGTCACGGCCTTGCCTCTTGAGGGCAAGGACCGTCTAAAGCTTTGATCGGCTGCATGGTTTCCCTCTTGCATCGAATCCGATTCAAGGAATGATGCGGTGAGGAGGATCCGGATGCTTTGGTTGATTGCGTTACCGCTGGGTCTTGTCGTTGTGTATCTGGCAACGCGCTTCAGCCGTTTTCGCCAATGGGCGGAACCGATCCTCTCAGTTGCCGTAGCGGTCGGCCTGCTCGTCGCCTTCATCATCTGGTTCAGCGATCGCGACGGTCGCAAGCCCGCAGCACCTGAACCGGTCCAGACGACGCAGCCCGCGGGCCTGACCGCCGCCGACATTGCGATTGATGGCCTGACCTTCGAGCAAAGCCAACCGGGACGAAGCTTCCGCCTGCGTGGCACGGTGACGAACAAGGGCCAGACGCTGCTCGAATATTTCCGCCTCTCCGTCACGCTGGAAGATTGCCCGGACGACGTCTGCCAGACGATCGGCGACGACGCGGCCCTCATTCTCGCCCGGGTGCCGGCCGGCCAGAGCCGGCCGTTCGAGACTTTCCTCACCTTTCCGAACCGCGAAGGCCAGAGCCTGACGGCGCCGAAATGGACGGCCGACATCGTCGAGGTCCGCGGCACAAACCGGTGAACAGCGGGTGCAATGCCCGGAATGCGACACAATTCCGGCGGAAACCCGCTTCAAAGTTTATCAGGAATCGCTTGTGAACAGCGCGCGCTCAGCGATTCGACAGGAGAGTGGGACACTCTAGGCGGCGTCCGGACGGCGTAGGGCTTCGACGAAGGCAACCGTCGTCGTCACCTCGGCGAACTCGGCGCGCAAGGTCGCGACATGGGCCCGGTGGACATCCCGGGCCGCGATTACCGTTCCATCTCCATCCGGCTGGTCGAAGCAATCGCACGCATCCTCGACGAGGATCATGCGGTAGCCGAGATTGGCGCCAACGCGCACCGAGGTGGAGACACACATGTCGGTCGAGATGCCGAAGGTAACGACTGTATCGACGCCGAGACGCCGAAGCCTGAGGTCGAGATCGGTACCGATGAAGGCCGCGTTGACGCTCTTGGTGACGAGTGGTTCGCCGGCCTGCGGCTCGAAGCCGGGCCGGAAGGCATTGCCGGGTGCACCGGCTCCAAGCGTCGAGCCCGGCATGACGCTGTCATGGCGGACATGGATCACCGGCCGGCCGGCCGCGCGCCAGGCGGCAAGCAGAGTGAGACCGTTCCGGTCGATATCGGCATTCCATCGGCGCGGCCAGGGGGCGCTGTCGAAAGCCTGCTGCATGTCGATCGGCAGCAGCACGGCATTGTCGGGCACGACTGGTATTTTCATGGCAAAGCTCCTTCGTTGCGAGAAGGAAGCTATCTGTCCTATCGTCCGGTTTCACTGGACAATATGGCGCCAAACCGGACAAACGTCCGGACTTCGCGCAAAAGGAGATACAATTTGACGGAACTCGACGACAAGGATCGGCTGCTGCTGGCAGCGCTTCGCCAGGATTCACGCCAGAGCCTGGTGGCGCTCGCCCGACATGCCGGCCTCTCGCGCAGCGGCGTGCACGAGCGTCTGCGGCGCCTCGAAGCCAAGGGCGTCGTCGCCGGCTACACCATCCGTCTCGGCGTCGAGGACAAGAACCCGACGGTCAGGGCCTTGGTCGCCATCACGTTCCAGTCCAGCAAGAATTGCGACCACATCGTGCCGCACCTTTCCGCCATGTCGCCGGTCGTCACATGCTGGTCGCTCGCCGGCTCCACCGATCTGATGGTGCTCGTCGAATGCGCTACGAACGGCGACCTCGACACGATCCGCCGGCAGATTTCCCTGATCCCGGGTATCGCCACTGTGCAGACGCATGTGGCGCTCCGGACCCATTTCGATCGCAGAGATTAGGTGGGACGGCCTCGGCCGATCCCACTCGGTTGATGAGATGGATCAGACCGGTCGGCTGATCTCGTCGAGATACCAGTTGATGTAACGAAGCTCGTTATGCTCCATCGGCGCGATCGGACCCGGCACGAAATAGTGCGAGCGCACGCCGCGCGACGTGTGCTCGATGATCGCCTTGTCCTCCTCGGTCGTCACCTTCCACAGCCAGGTCAACCTGTCGAGATCGTAGTCGCACCCTTCCTCGGCCTTGCCGTCGACCAGCCAGATCAGCTCCATCTCCGACGTCTCCGCCGTCTTCGGGATGAAACGGTAGATCATGCCATGATCGGGATAGCAGACGAGGAAAGTGGTGCCGCCCAAGTGGATCGAGGTGACGCCGCCGTCGAAATCGCTGAAACGCCCCATGAGCCGGCTCAGCGCCTGGCCGTCCTTGCTGCCGGTCTTGGCGCCGTCATAGAGCGGATAGCGGAAGGCGTGCACCGCCTCCTTCCCCGTGACAGATGTCTGCCAATGGTTGCCGGAGCCGACCTCGATGCCGAGTTCGCAGGTGCGCGCCTCCATCCGGGCGTTCAGTTCCTCGATCATGTGCAGCGGCTGTTCCAGCGCATGCGTTTCGGAATATTCCGGATGCGCCGGACCGCAGTGATAGCACTCGACATAGTTCTCGACCGCGAGCTTCCAGTTGGCATCGACCGGATAGGTCTGGCGATGGGCGATCTTGGCCGACCCCCAGCCATATTGCCCGCAGGTCGCGTGCAGGAGATGCTCGACATCGCTGAAATCGAGCGGCTGGTCGGCGAATGAGATGAAGATCAGCCCTTCGATGACACGCACATGGAGCTTCTTCAGCCCATGGTCTTCGCGCCGGAAATCCTTCGGCATCAACCGCGCCGCCTTCAGCGCGCCGTCATTGCCATAGGTCCAGGCATGGTAAGGGCAGACGAAGGCGCGGGCATTGCCCTTCTTCTTGGCGCAGACCTCGGCGCCGCGATGGCGGCAGACATTGAGCATCGCGTGGATCTCGCCACTGGCCGTGCGGGTGACGATCACCTGCTCGGAGGCCATGCGGAACACCTCGAAGTCATTGACGTTCGGGATCGCGCTCTCGTGCGCCACGCAGTGCCAATGGCGGCGGAAGAGGCGCTCAAGATCGCGTTCATAAATCTCCGGGTCGAGATAGAAGGCGCGCGCCAACCCATGGCCGGGACGATGGGCGGCAATCAACTGGTCGATGCGGTCGCCGGTGACAGTCGTAGTCTTGAGCTCCGAAACGAGCATGGGGTTGAACTCCAACAATTGGACCGGAAGGACCGCGTTCCGGCGCGCGTGTAAATTTCATCGGGCACCGGATGGCGCGCCCTCTGCCGTTGGTGCGAGATCCGCCCCTCACCCTGACCCTCTCCCCGCGCGCGGGGAGAGGGGAAAGTAGCCGTTTGCGCCAGGACATCCGCCCCACCCAGGTCCGCGCCAGCATCGCGGCGCGTTTCCCTTCCCTCGTCTGCTCTCTTGGAGCGCGACGTCGAAAGGCGCCGCCTCCTCTCGCCTCGCCGCCTGAGGCTTGGGGCTGGCCAGGCGTCTCCTTCTCCCCGTCAGAACGGGGAGAAGGTGGCCGGCAGGCCGGATGAGGGGCGCCTTCCCCCACCACGCGAACGAGGGGCAGCTTCAAGCACCTACGCCTCCGTCCCCAATGCAAACGCCATCGCTCGCGAACTTCGGCGACACCTCAGCTCGACGTAGTCCTTGCAATCTGTAGATGACGGATCGGCCAGACCTGGCCCCCGCTGCCCCCGCCCCGCGACCGGGGCGGAGAGCTAAACTCAGCAGAAGATCTGGAACCTCTCCCTGATCGCCCGATCGATATCCGGCGCGATCACCGAAGGGGCTGCTTCGGCCAGAATGCGGTTTTTCCTCTCGATCGCCCGCGCCACCAGATCGGGGCGGCCGATCTCGACCCATTCCTTCGGGCTCGTGCGATCGGCGACCGCCGGATAGATGTATTCCGTCTGCATCAGCCCAAGCGTCTGCGGATGGCCGAGATAGTGACCGGGGCCATCGAGGCAGACCGAGCGCATGGTCTCGAGCGAGACCGAATCCTCCGTCACGTCGATGCCGCGGATGCAGCGCTGCACCTGGCCGAGCAGATCGTCGCCGAGCACCAGCGACTCCAGGCAGAAGCCGAGCAGCGAGGCATGCATGCCGACGGCCTCATAGACCATGTTGAGGCCGGAAAGCCCGGCCATGACATTGGAGATCGCCTGCTCCCAGCCGGCCTGCATATCCGGTAGCTTGGCGTCGGCAATGCCGGCAGCGGCCCCACCGGGCAGGCGGTAGAACTGGTGCATCTGCGCGCAGCCGGCCGTCAGCAGCGCCTGCTCGCCGGAGCCGCCGGACATCGCCCCGGTGCGTAGATCCGAGACGAACGGCCAGGTGCCGAAGACTGCGGGATGGCCGGGCGACATGGCGTTGACATAGACGACGCCCGCCAGGCATTCGGCGACCGCCTGGACAATCGCGGTTGCCAGCGGCGCCGGTGCGGTCGCACCCGCCTGGCCGGCCGAAAGTAAGAGGATCGGCATCCCGGCGCGGATGCACTTTTCCATGGTGATGCAGCTTTCCTCGGCAAACTTCATCGGCGGCACGACGAAGCAGTTCGAGTTGGAAACGAAGGGCCGCGCCCGCCACTTGTCCTCGCCGCCGGCGATCATGTGGATGAGATCGAAGCAACCATCGACATGCGAAGGATCGGAAAAGCTGGTGCCTACGTGCTTGGTAGTGCCGGCGCAGCAGGCATAGAGCGTGTTGACGTCCATCAGGAAGTTGTCGGCTACATCGCGACAGACCATGGCGCGCTGGAAGAAGTGCACGTTGTCGAGGTGATGGACGAGCTGTGCGGCGTTCAATAGGTCCTTGGCGGTGGACTCGCGATATTCGCGTTTCTCGACGTCGACGATATGCACCGCAGCACCGGCCGTGCCGTAATAGACGCGGGTGCCGCTGAGTTCGAGATCCTGCTTCGGATCGCGGGCATGAAGCGTGATGTCGCGCGCGGCGATCGCCAGCATGTCCTCGACCAGGGCACGCGGGAAGCGGATGCGCCCATCGTCGCCGAGAATGGCGCCTGCGGCGGTCATGATCTCGATGCCCGATTTCGGCGCGTTGGCGAGCCCGATCTGTTCGAGCGCATCGAGCGCCGCCTCATGGATGCGCTTCACGCCGGCATCGGTCAGCGGCTTGTATTGCCCGCCGGAAAGGCCGGGCCGCACCGGCCGGATGTTTTCGGCCAGCGGCGCCGAACGCAGCGCCACCCGCGCCGCCCGCCCGCCGGACCGTCTCGAAGCCGCAACTGCACAATCGTCAGCCATCATCATCTCCCAATGGGGCAGCTTGCCCCCTCATTCGCGCGGTGAGATTAAAGCCCCTCATCCGCCTGCCGGCACCTTCTCCCCGTTTTGACAGGGAGAAGGGACATGCTGATCCCGCTCGTTCCCCTCCTCACCGTTCATGAGGAAGAGGATTATCTGTCTTCTGCGCCCGCCTCGTCCGTCCCCTGCCCCTTTCCCCGCCTGCGGAGAGAGGGAACGAGTCCGGCGCCACGCGTCCCTTCTCCCCGTCAGAACGGGAGAAGGTGCCGGCAGGCGGATGAGGGGCAGTCCTCAAGCACCGAACACGATGCCCGACGCCCAAACGCCTCACCTACATCCGCACCCGCTCCGCCCGCGGGTCGTACATCGGCTTCAGCGACGCCTCGGCCGCGACCCGCGTCCCGGCGATCTCGATCTCGAAGCGCGAGCCGAGCACGTCGTCTGCGCTCTCGCCTTCCGAGGGCACGTAGCCGAGGCCGATGGCGCCGCCGAGGTGGTGGCCGTAATTGCCTGATGTGATCGTTCCGACGATCTTGCCATCGCGAACGATCGCCTCGTTGTGGAAGAGCAGCGGCTCCGGATCGGCGAGACGGAACTGCACCAGTCGGCGTGAAAGACCGCGATTGTGCTTGGCAAGCACCGCTTCCCGACCGATGAATTCGCCCTTGTCGGCTTTGACCGCAAAGCCGAGACCGGCTTCGAGCACATGGTCCTCGTCGGTGATGTCGTGGCCGAAATGGCGGAACGCCTTCTCAATCCGGCAGCTGTCGAGCGTATGGATGCCGCAGAGCTTGAGCCCCAGATCCTGCCCCGCCTCCTCCAGCGCCTCAAACACGTGCGCCGTCTGGTCGGTCGAGACATAGAGCTCCCAGCCGAGCTCGCCGACATAGGTAACGCGGTGCGCACGGGCGAGGCCCATGCCGACCTCGATCTCGCGTGCCGTGCCGAAGGGATGGGCGGCATTCGAAAAATCGTTGGGGCTCACCTTCTGCATCAGCTCGCGCGCCTTCGGCCCCATGACGCAGAGCACGCTTTCGCCGGCGCCGACATCGGTGATGACGACAAATTCATCGGCGAGATGTTTGCGCAGCCAGGCAAGGTCGCGCTGCAGCGTGGCGCCCGGCACGACCAGCAGGAAGGCGGTTTCCGAAAGACGCGTCACCGTCAGATCGCTTTCGATGCCGCCGCGGGCGTTCAGCATCTGGGTGTAAACGATGCGGCCGGGCTCGACGTTCATCTCGTTGGCGCAGAGCCGCTGCAGGAAGGAAAGCGCATCGCGCCCCTCCACCCGGATCTTGCCGAACGAGGTCATGTCGAACAGGCCGACGCCGTTGCGCACGGCGAGATGCTCGGCCTTCTGGTTCTCGAACCAATTCTGCCGCTTCCAGGAATAGCGGTATTCGCGCTCCTGACCGTCATTTGCAAACCAATTGGCGCGCTCCCATCCCGCGACTTCGCCGAACACGGCGCCGCGCGCTTTCAGGTGTTCGTGCAGCGGCGAACGCCGCACGCCGCGCGCCGTCGCCATCTGGCGATAGGGGAAGTGATCGGCATAGAGCAGGCCGAGCGTCTCCGAGACGCGATCCTTGAGATAGGCGCGGTTCTTCTGGAACGGCTGCGCCCGGCGGATATCCACTTCCCAGAGATCGAAGGGCGGCTCGCCGTCGTTCATCCATTGGGCGAGCGCCATGCCGGCGCCGCCGGAGGAGACGATGCCGATCGAATTGTAGCCGGCTGCCACCCAATAGCCCTTCACTTCGGGCGCTTCGCCGAGATAGTAGCGGTCGTCGGGCGTGAAGCTTTCGGGGCCGTTGAAGAAGGTGTGGATGCCCGCCGTTTCCAGCATCGGCATGCGGTTGACCGCCATCTCCAGGATCGGCGCGAAGTGGTCGAAATCGTCAGGCAGCTGGTCGAAGCAGAAATCCTCGCGGATGCCGTCCATGCCCCAGGGCTTGGCCTTGAGCTCGAAGGCGCCGATCAGCATCTTGCCGGCATCCTCCTTGTAATAGGTGCACTCGTCCGGCACGCGCAGCACTGGCAGGCGCTTGAGCTCCGGGATCGCCTCGGTGACGATGTAGAAATGCTCGCAGGCGTGCAGCGGCACGGTGACGCCGGATTGCCGCGCGAACTCCCGGCCCCACATGCCGGCGCAGTTGACGACATGATCCGTCTCGATTGTGTAGGTCTCGCCGTTCTGCTCGCAAGTGACGCCGGTGACCCGGCCGTCCTTCTTCAGCACGGCCGTCACCTTGACGCCCTCGATGATCGTCGCGCCGTTCTGCCGCGCCCCCTTGGCCAGCGCCATGGCGATGTTGGCCGGATCGCATTGGCCATCGAGCGGCAGATGCACCGCCGCCTTCACGTCCGAAGTGTTGAGGTGCGGATACATCGCCTTCACTTCATCAGGCGTGATCTCGCGCACGTCGACATTGAAGGCGCGCGCCAATGACGCCTGGCGATAGATTTCCTCCTTGCGTTCCTCCGTCAACGCCACCGTGATCGAGCCGTTCTGGCGCATGCCGGTGGAAATGCCGGTCTCGGCCTCGAGCTTGACGTAAAGATCGGCGGAATATTTCGCCAGCCGCGTCATGTTTTGCGACGCGCGCAGCTGGCCGATAAGGCCGGCCGCATGCCAGGTCGTGCCCGAGGTCAGCTGCTTGCGCTCGAGCAGCACCACGTCGGTCCAGCCGAGCTTGGCGAGATGATAGGCGACGGAACAGCCGGAAACGCCGCCGCCGATGATGACCGCACGGGCTTTCGAGGGAATGGGCTTGGTCATGCGCGCAGTCTTTCATTGGAGGGATCCCAGAGCGGCTGGTCCGCCTCGACCGTCGCCTTGAAGCGGTCGCCGAAGATCTCGACCTCGATTTCCTTGCCGGGCACGGCAAGATCAGCGCGCAGCATGCCAAGCGCGATCGACTTGCCGACCCGGTAGCCCCAATTGCCCGAGGTCGTCTCGCCGACCACCTGACCATCGGACCAGAGCGTCGACATGTAAGGCGCGTCGCAGCCGTCGGCGGCGACCGTCAGGGTGACGAAGCGCTTGCTCACGCCCTGCTGCTTTTCGCGCTCCAACGCCGCCTTGCCCTTGAAGCCGGGCTTGCCCCAGTCGACGAAGCGCTCGAGCCCGCCCTGCAGGATGGTGTAGTCGGTCGAAAGATCGCCCTTCCAGGCGCGATAGCCCTTCTCGATGCGCAGGCTGTCGAGCGCCTCCATGCCGAAGGGTTTGAGGCCATGCTTCTGACCGGCCGCCCAGACGGCGTCGAAGATGACGGCCGTATCCTCCACCTTGGTGTGGATTTCCCAGCCGAGCTCGCCGGCGAAGGAGACACGCACCAGCTGGCAATAGCGGCCGGCGATCTGAGCGGTCTGGTGCGTCAGCCAGCCCTTGGCGAGATCAGCATCGCTGACCTCGGCGAGGATCGCGCGCGACTTCGGCCCGGTCAGGATCTGGCAGGAGAAGGACTTGGTGACATCGTCGATGGTGAAGGCGGCATTGGCCGGCCGGTGCTTCGTCAGCCACTCGAAATCGTGCCACTGCGCCGTTGCGGCGGTGATCAGGAAGAAGAAGTCCTCGTCAATCATCATGACCGACATTTCGGTGACGATCCGGCCCTTGTCGTCCGCGAAATAGGCAAGGCCGATACGACCCGGCTTCGGCACGCGCCCGGTGATGAGGCCCGAAAGCCACGCGGTCGCCCCCTCGCCCTTCACCCGGAAGCGCGAGAAGCCCGGCAAATCGAGAATGCCGGCGGCATCGCGTACGGCCAGACACTCCTCCTCGATGCGCTTCGCCCACGGCCCCGCGCGACCCCAGGTCTGCGTCGCACCTTCAGAGGTGTCGTCGCCGGGTTTGGCGTACCACATGGCGCGCTCCCAGCCGTTATAGGGCTTGAACTGCGCACCGAGTGCCTGGATCCGGTCGTGGATCGGTGACAACTTCTTGCCGCGGCCCGCCGCCCAATAGTGTTTCGGGAAATGCATCGCGTACTCGTGGCCGTAGATCTCCATGCCCTTGGCGATACAATAGTCCTGGTCGGTATAGTCGGTGTAACGGCGTGGGTCGCAGGACCACATGTCCCACTCCGTCTGGCCCTCGGTGATCCATTCGGCCAGTACCTTGCCGGCGCCGCCGGCCTGACAGATGCCGAAGGTAAAGACGCAAGCCTCAAACGCATTGGGCACGCCCGGCATTGGGCCGATCAGCGGGTTGCCGTCGGGTGCATAGGGGATCGGGCCGTTGATGATCCGCGACAGCCCGGCCGTGCCGAGGATCGGTACGCGTTCGACGGCGTCGTTCAGGTACCATTCCAGCCGATCGAGATCGTCGGGGAAGAGCTGGAAGGAGAAATCCTCTGGCATCGGATCGTCAGGCGTTATCCAATGGGCGCGGCAGTTGCGCTCATAGGGCCCGAGGTTCATGCCGTTCTTCTCCTGGCGGAGATAGTAGGAGCTGTCGACGTCGCGAAGAAGCGGCAGCTTGTGGCCCGCCTCCTTCGACCAGGCGGCAAGCTCCGGGATCTCGTCGAACAGGATATACTGATGGCTCATCACCATCATCGGCACGTCGCGGCCGAACATCTTGCCGACCTCGCGGGCATAGTAGCCGGCGGCGTTGACGACGTATTCGCAGCGGATTTCGCCCTGCGGTGTGGTGATCACCCATTCGTCGTTCTCTCGGCGCGCCGCCGTGACGGGACAGAAGCGGATGATTTTTGCGCCCATGTCGCGCGCGCCCTTGGCGAGCGCCTGCGTCAGCTGCGCCGGGTCGATGTCACCGTCATAGGGATCGTAGAGCGCGCCGGTCAGCTCGTGCGTTTCGAGGAAAAGGTAGCGGGCGCGCATCTCGTCGGGCGACAGGATATCGAGATCCATGCCCTGGTAGCGACCCATGCCGACGACGCGCTTGAACTCCTGGAGGCGCTCCTTGGAGTGGCCGAGCCGGATTGAGCCAGTGACGTGATAGTTCATCGGATAATCGACGAGTGCGCCGAGGTCGCGATAGAGCGATGCCGAGTAGCGCTGCATGTTCATGATCGACCAGGAGGACGAAAACGTCGGCACGTTGCCGGCCGCATGCCAGGTCGAGCCCGCCGTCAGCTCGTTCTTTTCCAGAAGCACGCAATCGGTCCAGCCGGCCTTGGCAAGATGGTAGAGCGAGGAAGCGCCGATCGCTCCCCCACCGATGATCACGACCCGTGCGTGCGACGGCAAATTCGACATCAACTGTTCCCTCGTTTTGGCGGAATTCTTGCCGGGGAAGCAGTGCGCCATCAAGCGACGGAAACAGGCTTTATTGATCGACAAATTCGATTAGATTGAAGCGATTGCAAAGGGAGCGCATGGCATGCAGGTGGAACTGATCGAAACCTTTCTCGACCTGATGGAAAGCCGCTCCTTCAACCGCACCGCCGAGCGGCTGAACATCACCCAGTCGACCGTCTCTCATAGGGTCAAGGCGCTCGAAGCCCAGTTCAACCGCAAGCTCTTTACCCGCAACAAGGGCGGAACGGTGCCGACCGCCGCCGGCCTGCGCTTCCTCGACTATGCAAAAGCGCTGCAAAACCAGTGGCATGAGGCAACACGCGCGGTCACCAGCGCCGGTGCGCTGGAGCGCTCCATGCGCCTCGGCATCCAGCACGACCTGGCCGAGGCCTTCGCCGGCGAATGGATGGCGGCAATTCGGCAGGACTTGCCCGCCACCGAGGTCTATATGGAGGCCGATTATTCCAACCAGATGAACCGAGACCTCGGCGCCGGCGACCTCGATCTTGCGATCCTCTACACGCCCCACTACCTGCCCGATCTCTATTACGAACGGATCGGCGATCTGCATTACGTGCTGGTCAGCACCGAGGCGCGCGAACTGGCCGAGGTCCGCTCCGAGAACTATATCCGCGCAAGCTATTCGCCGACCTTCGACCGTGCCCACCGGCTGGCCCTGCCGCACCTTTCCGCAGCCCTGCTTTCGGCCGGCCAGAACATGGCGATCACCCGGCTGCTCGCCGCCCTTGGCGGCGCGGCCTATGTGACGGCGGCAACTGCGGAGCGGCTCGCCGCGGACGGATTTGCCGATCGGGTGCAGGATGCGCCGGCCATCGCCCAGACCGTCTATGCCGCAACGAGCCTTCGAACACGCCACGCGCACCAGCACCGCAAGATCATCGGCGCCATGGGCGCGCTGCTCTCGACGTTGCCTGTTCCGAGCGGGCCTTAAAGCAATTCCAGGAAAAGTGTGAAGCGGTTTTCCGGCCGGAGGTGCGTCGTTTCAAAGACCTAGTAACGGCCCTTGAGTTGCCCCTTCAGCCGCTCGGCATCCGCCTCGGTCACGCCTGGCGGCGCCACCACCTGCATCCAGGCGTCGATATAGTGCTCGGGTGCGTAGACATGGCCGTAGCCGATCGGCGAAGTCGTCGCGAGCGCCATGTCGGCGAGCAGCTGGAACATGGTGACGACCGGGAACCACCGGAGCGCCGGCGAGACGTCCGCACCGCGCGGCGCCTTCATCCAGTCCGGCTCGCGGTAGAAGGAATGGGGATCGAAGAAGGTGATCGGGTCGCTAGCATATTGCAGGTAGACGATGCGGACATTGCCCCAGCGAGCCCCCGGAATTTCAAGCGCGTTTTCCTGGTTGGTGAAGCGGATCACCGAACCGTCGCGATAGAGCGGCCGCCATTCGGGTGAGCCGGGATTGCGATTTCTCGTTATCTGCAGCCAGGTCTTGGTCGGGAACGGCGAGCCGACCCAGAGCGCGCCCTCGAACGGATCGCTGATGATGTCGAAGGGATCGACCGAGCCTTGCGAGTTCATCGAACCGAGGCTTAGGCCATAGAGATAGAGCCTCGGCCGCTTGTCCTTCGGCAGCGTCGTCCAGTAGCCATAGACCGCATCGAACAGCGCATCCGCAGTCTCGGCGCCGTATTCCGGCTCGACCAGCAGCGACAGCCAGCTCGTGAGGTAGGAGTACTGCACCGCGACGCTGGCGACATCGCCCTTCAGGAGATATTCGAGCGAATCGAGACCGGGCGGGTCGATCCAGCCGGTGCCGGTCGGCACCACGATCAGAAGATTGGCGCGTTCGAAACCGCCGACGCGTTTCAGTTCCTCCAGCGCCAGCTTCGCACGTTCCTTGGCGGTTTCAGCCGAATTGAGGCCGGCATAGACGCGCAAGGGCTCCTTCGCCTCGCCGCCGAAGAAGGCGCCGATGTCCTTTGCCGCCGGTCCGGAGGCGATGAACTGGCGTCCCTGGCGGCCGAGCTCGTCCCAGGTCATCAGCGACGCCCTGCTGCCCGTCTTCAAGGGATCGGTGGGTGGGGCTAAGTCGGGGTCGATCAACGCGTCGAGCCGCTGGAACGAGCTGTCGGCCGCATGCAGCGCGAAGCGGAAGATGACGCCATCGGCGGCCGACCAAAAGAGGGCCAGCGCCGCAATCACGCCGGCGACCTTCGCCAGCGGCCGCGTCAGCACATGCTCGAAACGACGGGTGAGAAACCGGAAGGTCAGCCGGAACAGCCGCGCCAAAAGCACGATGGCGACGAAGACAAGCGCCGCGATCAGCCCGAGCTTGAAGGGTTCGGCGCTCTCGACCGGAGCGAGCCCCATGATCTCACGCACCGTGTTCTGCCAGTAGGCGGTGCGCCAGAGGAAGGTGAGCGCAACGGCGATGCAGCCGAGGGCGGCGGCCATCTTCACGATGAAGCCGGTGCGTCCGCGTATCTCCGGCAGGTCAAGCAAGGACCAGACCCAACGCAGCAGCACGCCGATCGCGTAGCCGGCGCCAAGCGACAGGCCGGAGATGACCGCCTGCACCACATAGGGACGCGGGATGAGGCTCGGCGTCAGCGACATGGCAAAGAAGAAGACGCCGACGATCAGCCCGGTGGTCGAAAACGATGCGAGCAGCGTCAAGAGAAACCGTGGCACCGGCAACCTCGACAGCGGCGTCTGTTGAAGATGTTCCATGGCGTCGGGCCCCACTCATGCTGACACTGTCACCGGAAGACCATAGGCCGTTCCGCCGCCGGCAATGTCGCTTCCCCGACGTGTCCAGTCAATTGCCGCAACCGGAAGACGCACGGACGCAAGCTGGACTCTGACGGTCGCACCCCTCACGCCCGGGTCACCTCGATCGGTGTCTTCATGATGATTTCGCGGTGCGGGAACGGGATCGAAATACCGGCCACCTTGAAGGCGTCCCACAGCGCCATCATCACCTGGCCGCGAATGTTGGTCAGCCCGTTGCTCGGATCGGAGATCCAGAACCTGAGCTTGAAATCGAGTGACGATGCGCCGAAGCCGGTCATCCAGCAGACCGGCTCCGCGTGGCCGCTCGCAACCCGTGGGATCGATTTGGCAGCCGCGATGGCAATGCGCGCCACCTCGTGCGGATCGCTGTCATAGGAAGTGCCGAAACTGACCTCGATGCGGACGAAGTCGCTGGAGAACGACCAGTTCACGACCTGCTGCGAAATGAAGTCCTCGTTCGGAATGAGGTATTCCTTGCCGTCCCTGGTGATGACGGAGACGAAGCGGGAACGCAGGTCGCGCACGGAACCGAAGGTATCCCCAAGCGTGATCGTGTCGCCCGGTTTGATGGATTTGTCGAGCAGGATGATGATGCCGGAAATGAAGTTGGAGACCACCTTCTGCAAACCAAAGCCGATGCCGACGCCGACCGCCCCGGAAAAGACCGTCAGCGCGGTCAGGTCGATACCGGTCGCGGACAGCGCGATCGCACCGGCAAAGCCGATCAGCACGATCTTGACCAATTTGCTTATCAGCACCTTGAAGGACGGCGTGAGTTCTGCCGACCGCTGGATCCAGTGCGCCGAGACGTTGCCCAACAGCACGGCAAGCCAGATCAGCGCGGACGAAAGCACGACAGCCTTCAGGACGAGCAGCAGCGACAGACGAACGGCACCGAGGTTGACGGCAACGCCATCAAGGGTCGTCAGGATCACCCGGTCCAGCCCGACCGCATAAAGCGCAAAATAGATCCAGCCCACGACGGCGGTGACGCGCGCCAGCGTCTGGTTGCGGATGATGCGGGTGAGCACGGAAATCACGAACCAGGCGGCCGTCAGGGTCAGCGCAGTCGCCACCAGCCAGCGATACGACGGCCAACCGAAACGCAATATCATCCCATCGGCGATCCAGAGCCACACGATCAGGAAAAGCCAGCGCAGCCGCCGCATGAAGGCGATGATGACGCGCAGCAGGTCCGGATTGCCCTTGATCAGGCGGGCGCGGGCTTCGACCAGCGGCTCTATCCGCTTTGCCAGCGCGCCGCAGATCAGGTAGCCGGCAACGATGATGGCGATCTGATAATACGTCCACTCGTTCAAAAGGACCGTCCGCGACGAGGAAGCGACGGCGTCGAACGCTTCTGCGAAATCCATCGTCTCTCTCCGAGAGAACCAGGCGTCCGACCGAGCGTTTTTTTTGGGGGGGGACGCCCTAATCCTTTGAATCTAGGGCATCCTTGACACTTTCAATGCCGCCACCCGAAGCCGGTGCGTCGATCCCCCTTGAATTCGGATGCCTCGCAAGATCCGCCGCACCTACAAAATCGTGGCAGGACCGGAGAAAATCGAGCGTCTTCAAAGGATTATTGCCGGGTGGACGCTAGATCCGCCGCTCCTTGATCGTGTTCATGACGAAGCTCGTTTCGATCGAGGCGACGCATTTTAGCCGCGCAATCTTTTCCTTGATGAAGCGCTCGTAGTGCTCGAGCCCGGCGCTCATCACCTTCAGCACATAGTCGCGCGAGCCGGTCACCAGATGGCATTCGAGCACCTCGTCCCAGCCGCGCACCGCCTCCTCGAACATCACGATCTCGTCCTCGTGCTGGCGGCTGAGCCTGACGGTGGCGATTGCGGTCATCGTCCAGCCGTCGATCGACGGATCGATCAGCGCCGTATAGCCGCGGATCACACCGGTCTCCTCCAGCCGCCGCAGGCGGCGGAGACAGGGCGAAGCCGAGAGCCCCACGCGCTCGGCAAGTTCGTTGTTGGTGAGGCGCGCGTCCGCCACCAGCTCCTTCAAAATCCTGCGATCCGTCTCGTCGGCAATTTTCTGCGCCATATCTTTCCAACTCAGCCAATTCTTTGCGCAACTCAAAGACATCGGGCCGGAAATAGCAAGGATCGGTCCAAGCATCTGATATAATTTGCCAGTTAGTCGAGTCCGCTTCCCTTCAGGAGACAAGTCATGACCGCACCGCATCCCTCCAAGACCCACATCGGAAACCACAAGCTGCATCCCGAAACGCAGATGCTGAACTATGGCTACGATCCGGAACTGTCCGAGGGCGCCGTCAAGCCGCCGGTGTTCCTGACCTCGACCTTCGTCTTCCGCTCAGCCGAAGAAGGCCGCGATTTCTTCGATTTCGTTTCCGGTCGGAAGGAACCGCCAGCGGGTGTCGGCGCCGGTCTCGTCTATTCGCGCTTCAACCATCCGAACAGCGAGATCGTCGAGGACCGCCTCGCCGTCTACGAGCGCACCGAGAGCTGCGCGCTGTTCTCGTCGGGCATGTCGGCGATCGCCACCACCCTGCTCGCTTTCGTCAAGCCCGGAGACGCGGTGCTGCACAGCCAGCCGCTCTATGGCGGCACCGAGACGCTGCTTGCCAGAACCTTCCTCAATCTTGGTGTTGCGGCCGTCGGCTTTGCCGATGGAGTCAATGAAGCAGCCGTCAGCGCCGCCGCCGAAGAGGCGATGGCGAAGGGCCGCGTCTCGGTGATTCTCGTAGAAACACCAGCAAACCCGACGAACAGCCTCGTCGATGTTGCCATGATCCGCCGCGTCGCCGATCAGATCGGCAAGAAGCAGGGTCATACCCCTGTGGTCGCCTGCGACAACACGCTGCTCGGCCCGGTCTTCCAGCGGCCGATCGAACACGGCGCCGACATCTCGCTCTATTCACTGACCAAATATGTCGGCGGCCATTCCGACCTCATCGCCGGTGCGGCTCTCGGTTCGAAGGCTGTCATGAAGCAGGTAAAGGCGCTGCGCGGCGCGATCGGCACCCAACTCGATCCGCATTCCTGCTGGATGCTCGGCCGTTCGCTGGAAACGCTGTCGGTGCGCATGCAGAAGGCCGACGACAATGCCCGCGTCGTCGCCGAGTTCCTGCGCGAGCACCCGAAGGTCGAGCGCATCCACTACCTGCCCTTCCATGACGAGGATTCGCCGGTTGGCCGCACCTTCAGGGCGCAGTGCACCGGCGCCGGATCAACCTTCTCCTTCGACATCACGGGTGGCCAGGACGCGGCATTCCGCTTCCTCAATGCGCTGCAGATCTTCAAGCTCGCCGTCAGCCTCGGCGGCACGGAATCGCTCGCCAGCCACCCGGCGGCCATGACCCATTCCGGCGTGCCGATCGAGGTGCGCCACCGCATCGGCGTGCTGGAATCGACCATCCGCCTGTCGATCGGTATCGAGCATCCGGATGATCTCGTCGCCGATCTTTCAAACGCCCTGTCGGTCGCCTGACACGATATCGCGGCCGCCGGTCGAGCCGGCGGCCTCCTAGATCATTTCATTGTTTCGCCGAAACAGTGAAAAGATCTAAGTCTTTGAAATAACGCAATTCCGGACGGAAAACCGTTTCACACTTTTCCTGGAATTGCTCTAGTGCGAGAGAATGTTGATGATGTTGCCGAAGGGGTCGCGCATGAAGAAACGGCGCACGCCCCAGGGCTCGTTGGTGATGTCGTAGACAATCTCCACGCCTGCCGCCTTGGCGCGCGCGTAAATTCGATCGACGTCGTCCACTTCGATCGAAAGCACCGGCACGGGTGTATTGTTGCCGCCTTCGCTGGCGACGCTCAGTTGCGGCATCGCCGCAGCACCCTTGGCCGCAAAGGTCCGGATCCATCCATGATCCATCACCACGTCGAGCTCCAACAAGTCGCCGTAAAAGGCTTGTGCCATCTGTGGGTCCGGGGCGTGGAGATTGGAGACGATACGCAAGACAGTCATGGGTTCTTCCTTATCCGGCGAGCAACGGAGCGCGCTCTGCGCTCACAGGTGTCGGTTTTCACGGCGATGCGGCCATACTGCCTTCCAAACGTGCCTGATTGAAGAGGGAATCGTCGGACAGCCTCAGGGTGTAGCAACCGCCGCCTGAGGTCGCAGGCCCGCACCGGCAAGCGCCACGCGCACCAGTGTCGCCGCCGCCTTGCCTGCCGTTTCCATATAGCTGGCATCCCGGTGCAGCAGCACCACGGCGAAGCTGCCGTCGAGCAGAAGCAGGATCTGCTTCGCCAGCATGATCGGCTCGGCAATGCCGGCTTCGATAAAGGTCTCGGCCATCCACGCCTCAAACTTCTTCTTGTGGGCTGCACCGATGCGGATTGCCGGATGGCCCGGCATGTTGGCCAGTTCCGCCGAAGTGCGCAGGAAACCGCAGCCCTTCCACTTCGGGTGACGTGCCGCCCGCGCCAGGTTGACGAAGATCGCCTCGACCTTAGCGGCCAGTTCCCCTTCGGCCGTGTCGAACCACTTCCGGAAAAGCTTGAGATTGGGCTGGTCGCGGCCTTCGAGATAGGCGGCGATCAGCTCGTCCTTGCTTTCGAAGTGGTAGTAAAGGGTGCGTTTGGTCACGCCCGCCGCTTCGGCCACGGCATCGACGCTGACGGCGCGGATACCCTCCGCATAGAAGAGCTTTTCCGCCGCTTCGACGATCACATCCCGGGTCGATTTCTCTGCCTTCGCCATCGCTCAAGTATACCGACTAGTGAATATACATGGCATCTTCACTCACCTAGCCTCTCCCCGTCAACCCTAGCCGGAGAGCGACCATGTCCAAGACCGTACTGATGCAGATTTCCGAGGGGATCGCCCTCTTCACCCTCAACCGCCCGGAGAAACTCAACGCGCTGAACTATGAGCTGATCGACTGGCTCATGGTCCTTCTCGACACGATCGAAGTGAACGACGCTGTCGGCGCGGTGATCATCACCGGCGCCGGCGACCGCGCCTTCTCCGCCGGCGGCGATATCAACGAGTTCTCCGAAAGCGTGGCTGCGGGCGTAAACCCGGCTGTGCGCGATTTCGTCCGCCGCGGCCAGCTTCTGACGGCGCGGCTCGAAGCCTTTCCGAAGCCGGTCATCGCCGCGGTCAACGGCATCGCCTTGGGCGGCGGCTGCGAGATCACCGAGGCTGTGCATCTGGCGATCGCCAGTGACCGGGCGCGCTTCGCCAAGCCGGAGATCAAGCTCGGCATGCCGCCGACCTTCGGCGGCACCCAGCGCCTGCCGCGGCTTGCCGGCCGCAAGCGCGCACTCGAATTGCTGTTGACGGGTGAGGATTTTTCGCCGGAACGCGCTAGGGATATCGGGCTCGTCAATCACGTCGTCGCCCATGAGGAGCTGATGCCCGCCGCCCGCGACCTGGCCAGCCGCATCATGGGCTATTCCCCGCTTGCCGTCCGCTCGATCATCACCGCCGTCACCCGCGGCCTCAACATGTCGATCGCAGAGGGGCTGCTGGTGGAAAGCGAACAGTTCGCCCAGATGGTGCCGACCGACGATCTCTCCGATGCGCTCGCCGCCTGGAAGCGACGGCACGTCCACGACGACCCGCCGCGCGACGGTTCCTTCTCGCGCCACTACTAAATTCAACCAAACGGTTGACAATCTTCGCAATCGAAGTGATATTCAATAACATGGTTGAATATCAGAACGAACATCTCGATGCCGTGTTCCACGCGCTTTCGGATCCGACGCGCCGCGCCATGCTCCAGAACCTTTCGCAAGGCGAGAGACTGGTCGGCGAGCTTGCGGCCCCCTTCTCGATCTCGCTGGCCGCGGCATCGAAGCACATCAAGGTGCTGGAAGGAGCAGGTCTCGTGCGCCGCGAAGTGAAAGGTCGCACGCATGTATGCCGCCTCGATGCAGCGCCGATGCATGCAGGTATGGAGTGGATGCGCCACTACGAAGCCTTCTGGCGAACGCGCATTGACGCACTTGAGGCGCTGCTGCTCGCCGACGACGCAACTGTTCAAAACGATACGGAGGAAAAGCCATGACATCGCCTGCCACAGCCTTTGCCAGCGCCGACTACGGCCGCGTCATCGCCCCCGATGCGGTGCGCATCGAACGCCTGCTTCCCGGCCCGATCGAGCGGGTCTGGTCCTATCTGACAGAGGAAAACAAGCGCCGGCTCTGGATGGCATCGGGAACGATCGGCTCTTCCGAGGGTGCAGCGGTCGAACACGTCTTCCGCCATTCGGGACTGACGACAGAGGATGATCGACCGCCGAAAAAATAGGCCGATCACGCCGGCGAGGTTCGCAAGCACGGGCATGTGCTCGCCTGGGAGCCACCGCGCCTGCTCGCCTATAGCTGGGACGAAGGCACGGATACGCCCTCCGAGGTCCGCTTCGAACTCAGCCCGCGCGGCGACAAGGTGCTGCTGATCGTCACCCATACCCGGATCGCCAACCGCGGCATCATGACGAGCTTCTCCGCCGGCTGGCACGTGCATCTCGACCTGTTGCGCGACCTTTTGGAAGGAGAGCAGCCTGCAGCCTTCTGGAGCAAGTTTGCTGAGCTTGAACAGCAGTACGACGCGCGCATCCCCAAGCGCTGACCGCCCGAGGTGACGAGACCTCAGAAGGGTGCACCGGCAAGGATTGACCGCCTTGCCGGTGCTTTTTGTCACGTGCGGGCGAAACCGAGGATGAAGAGCGCCAGCGAACCGATCGAGGCGAAGGTGCGCACGTGGTTCCACCAGACCCAATCGGTGAGATAGCGCCCAAGCCACAGATCGGTCGCGGCCTGCCCGGGTGCAGCGGCCGCAAGCGCGTCGTTCATCGGCACGTTGAAGACGATCGTCACCAGAAGCACGCCGACGACATAGACCAGGCCGCCCGCGGCCAGCAGCCATCGGCCCTCGCCGCCCGAAATGAACGCGACGACAATCAGCGCCAGGCCAAGCAGCGCCGTGCCCATGAAGGCGCTGAGGAAGATCGGGTTCTGGATGACGACGTTGATGGCGTTCATCGCGGCGATCCCCTGCTCCGGCGGCAGCCGCGACAAGGCTTGCATGATGCAGACCGAAAAGATGAAGAACAACCCGGCCATCAGGCCGGAACCGATCGCGGCGGCAAACGCCAGAGCGGGGATCAGCGGGATCATGCGGCAATACTCCAGACACCAGTTGCTGCGGTCTCGCGGGCGTAGGTTGCAAAGTCGCGCGGCCGCCGCCCAAGCACGCGCTCGACGTCAGACGTCACACTCGAATTGCGCCCGTCGAGCACCGAGGTGAAGAGATAGCGGATGAGTTCGACATAGTCATCAGGCACACCGTCAGCCTGCAATTGCGCGGCGAAGTCGCCAACCGGCACGGCCTGATAGGAGATCGGGCGTTTGGCCGCGGCAGCGATCTCGGCCACGGCTTCAGCAAAGGTCATCAGCCGCGGGCCGGTCAGAGAATAGACCTTGCCGACATGATCATCGTCGAGAAGCGCTTCAACCGCGACGTCAGCGATGTCGTCGCAGCTGACGAAAGGCTCGGTGACTGTATCCACGGGCAGGAAGACCGAACCGCTTGAGACCCCCTCGGCCAGGAAGCCTTCGTTGAAGTTTTCGAAGAACCAGCTCCCCCGAACGATCGTCCAGTCAGCGCCGGAGGCCTGCAATTCGCGCTCGGCCGCTTCCGCCTCGTCCTCGCCGCGCCCCGACAAGAGCACCAGCCGCCTGATGCCGGCGCCCACGGCAAGGCTTGCGAACTTGCGGATGGTCTCAACAGAGCCGGGCACCGCCAGATCGGGCTGGTAGCAGACATAGATGCGATCGACATTTTCGAGCACATTCGCCCAGGTCGCCTCGTCCGTCCAGTCAAAGGACGGTGATGCCGAGCGTGCGCCGATGCGCACCGCAACACCCCGCTCTTGAAGGCGCTCAGCCACCCGCCGCCCCGTCTTGCCGGTACCGCCCAAAACCAGTGTGACTTTCTGAGACATCGTTTCCTCCTAAGGTTCATCAACAAACATGAGCATCTCTCACATTTGCAAATGTGATAAATCCTCGTATTTTAAGAGTCAAGCCAAAATGTGAGCATCACTCATGATTACAGAAACAAGCCCATCCGCGGTTCCCGCCGAAGACGAAACCGCCCTGCGCCGGACACCCAGCCAGAAACGCAGCCGCGAGCGCGTCGAACAGATCCTAGCCTGCGCGACGGCGCTCATTCAGGAAAAGGGCAGCGACGCCATGCGCATGAGCGAAGTTGCTGAAAAGGCTGGAATTTCGATCGGATCGCTCTACCAGTACTTCCCCGACAAGGCGGCGATCGTGCGCACGCTGGCCGAGCGCTACAATGCCGTGTGCAACGAGTGCATCGCGGCCGAGCTTGCCAAGGTCACATCGCTCGCAGAACTGCGCGACGCTTTCTCGGTGCTGTTCGACATCTACTACGACATGTTTCTGGCCGAGCCCGTCATGCGCGACATCTGGTCGGCAATGCAGGCCGACAAGGCGCTGCGCGAGATCGATCTTCTGCAAAGCCGCGCCGGCGGAAAACTGCTTGCCGATGTCTGGGCCCGGCTTGTGCCCGAAACCCCGCGCGAAACCATCGACAGTGCCGCTTTCCTGATCATGCATCTCGGCGATTGCACCATGCGGCTTGCGGTGTCGGTCGATCGCGCCGAGGGCGACCGCATCGTCGAGGCCTATAAACGCATGATCATCCGCGATTTTGTCGCGGATGGACCGGGCGGCGGCGCAAGTCCAATTGACATATTAGGGGTGCGATCCTAATCATCAGAGATCGATTGGTTCCCGGGACACGAACGTGTTTCGGGAGTAAACGGGAACGTGACGGATGGACCCATGCTGGGCATTCACATCACGGCCGACCCCGCGACTGTAGAGCGACGTCGATCTGCCATTCCGGAGCGATCCGGAAGAAGCCACTGGAAGAGACCACGAGAGGGTGGTCGATCTGGGAAGGCGAGGCTGATCCAGGGCTTCCCGCCCAGCGCCGTGAGCCAGGAAACCTGCCACTCGATACGGGCATAGGGCCCACACCGGGAATTTCCCGATGCCATCACGGAGGTTGTCATGGCTACGTCTACTGTTTCGAGCATTCCGCTCTCCCTCAGCGATCGTCTGACCGCTGGCGTCATCGCGCTCTTCATCGGCGCATTCCTCGTCTTCGGCGCCGGCCTTGCCAACTCGGCAGTGCTGCACGACACCGCGCACGACACCCGCCACTCCTACGGCTTCCCCTGCCACTAAGACGATGTTCCGGAACGTAACTCACGTTCCGCATCGAAGTGTCTGCGGACATGAACGCATCCGGCCTGTGCCGGATGTCGGTGTTTGTGCATGCCGGTTCGTCCGGCGCGCAACGGCCGTCCGCATGACAGAACGGGAAGGCTTGCAAACCACGCCGCAGCGCGTGGGTTTTGCCGTTATCGAGGGAATTCAAGATGATTGTCAGAACGCTTCTGGCCGCGATCGTGGCCGGACTGATTGCCGGTGTCTTCATGACCGGCGCCCAGGAACTTAGGGTAACCCCGCTGATCCTGCATGCGGAGGAATTCGAAGGCGAGGCTCCGGCCGCAACCGAACAGCCCGCTGCACAGCCTGGAACGACGCAACCCGCCGCCGAGGGTCACGACCAGCATTCGTCGCTGAAGGCGGTCTCGCCGCTTGGCGCCCTGCTCGACACGCTTTCGCCGATCACGCCGGCCTATGCGCATGAGGGCGAACACGAGGAAGGCGGCATCATGTTCGGCATGAGCCGGTTCTCCGGCACGCTCATCGCCAATCTCGTCACCGGCTCCGGCTTCGGCCTGCTCTTGGCCGGTGTCAGCCTGGTGATCGGCTATCCGATCACGCTCAGGAACGGCGCGCTCTGGGGCGCCTGCGGCTGGCTTGCCGTGCACATGCTGCCGGCGATCGGCCTGCCGCCGGAACTGCCGGGTTTCCCGGCCGCCGAACTTGGCGACCGCCAGACCTGGTGGCTGGCAACCGTCGCCCTTTCGGCCGTCGGCCTCTATCTGGTGGTGCTGCGCGAAGAAATCGTGTCCAAGGTCGTCGGCCTCGCGTTGATCGCCGCGCCGCACGTCTACGGCGCGCCGCAGCCATTAGACATTTCCAGCAACGTCCCGGCCGTGCTCGGCGCCGAGTTTGCGGTTGCCGCACTCGCCACCACGCTCGCCTTCTGGATCGTGCTCGGCGTCGTCTCCGGCTTCATCAACGAGCGTTTCGCGAGAGCAAACTGATCCGGCCGATCACGCCCCCCCCGTGGGCACCTGAACAAACGACGGCGGGGTTCAGGCCCCGCCGTTTTGCATGAGATGCGCGGCCAGCCGCGCGCGGCGATCGTCCGGCTCGAGCAGGACGCAAGTATCGCAGAAGCTGCCACCCTCCGTTCGGAAATAAAGACAACAGCCGCAACGGATCCGATACTGGCGCGACAGTTGCGCGCCGCTTGCCGGATCGACCGCGGAGATCTCCTCGTAGCAGAGCTCTTCCGAGAACAACCGCGAGCCCCGCCGCTTGACGATCGCAAGCGCCTCGGCCATGCCGCGCGCCTCGTCACCGATCGCGCGACCGATCTCCAGGAACGCTCCGGCAAGGGAATCCGCTGCCAGCCGCCACTGCGCCCCGGAAGAAAGCCCGGTGCGCTTTTTCAGGACCGCGATGACCGGCGCCAGATGGGCCGTGAAGCCGCGCTCGAAAGCGCTGATGCCTTCGGCATGCTGCGGCCCTTCCGCCAGACCGAGGCGGAAATGATAACGCTTGCCGGCAACTTCCCGGTCTTGGTGGAGGCGGGTCCAGTCTTCGAAGCGAATGCCGGCGATCTGCGCCTGAAGACCTGCGCCAAGATAGAGCGCGCCGAGAACCACGCTCAGCTGGCGGCTGTAGAAGGCGATCAGATGTGCCGCCCGGATCCGGTCCGTCATGCCGATTGCGAAAAAGTCCTGATAGGCAAGGCTCTCCTCGATCCCGGCCCCGCCAGCGGCCCAGAAGGCGGCCGGTGCGCTGAAGGCACTGTCCGCCGGCCCGAGCGAGACACCGGCGTCGGGGAACTGGGCGTGCAACCGCTCGACCACCGCCTGCGCCTGCGGTGAATATCCCTCGACCGTCTGCGCCATCCGCTGGTGATCTCTCGAATTCATGCCGTCTCCGTCGCCAGCCAGCCGCCCTCATATCCCGCGCGCTCAAGACCGCGCCGGATCGCCGGCAGGCTGCGTGTCAGCTCCCAGACGAAGCCGCTCCGCCAATTCTCGATCATCATCACGACGAGCCCCTGGTCAAGGCCGACGACACGCTCGTCGATCCAACCCGCGGGCCCCTGGCCTGGAAGGCTCGGATTGAAGCCGCCCGGAAAGCGCCCCTCTCTCAGCAGCCCGGGATAGCCGGCCGCGACATGGCCGAGGGCCGATAGGGACGCATCCGGATCGAAAGGCAGACAGGCCGCTGCAGCCCAGGGCACGAGCGTGCCGTCATCCGGACCGAAGGGTGCGCCGCGGTTGACGTAGCCCAAAAGCCGCTGCCAGCGTCCGTCCTTGAGGCGCAGCCGGCCGCGTGGCGCATGGCAGGCACTGATCCCCCAGAGGCGTTCGCCATAGCCGGCGAAGCCACCGGGATTTCGCCACGCATGGTCGCGCTGCAGCGCGATGGCGCGCCGGGTATTCTCGAAGTAATCCGTCCCCCTTTCGCGCATCGGCCGATCGCCGAGACCGCGAAGGTCAAGCCAGGCCTGCGGGAACAGGTGGATGAACAGCGGCGCCGCATGGAGATGGGGCCCGCCGTCAGCCGCGATCCAGTCGTAACCCTCCGTAAAGGCGGCGTAGTGCTCCGGCTCGATCGCATGATCGGGCGCCCCGAGCGCCAGCACATAGAGCAGCAGCGCCTCGCTGTACCCACGCCAGCGATGCTTCAGGAACCGGCCGGGCGGGCGCCAGCCCATCGTCAGTGTGTCACTGCGGTTCAACGCCCAGCGCCAATCCACGCGAGCATAGAGCCTTTCGGCGAGCGTGCGGATCTCGCATTCCCCCGTGTCCTCGCCGGAGAAATAAGCGGAGGTGGTCAGGCATCCGGCGATCAGCAGCGCCGTATCGACGGTCGAGAGCTCGCTGCTCCAGGTGCGCTCGCCGGTCCGCATATCGAGAAAGTGATAGTAGAAGCCGCGATAGCCGCTCGCCCGCTGGTCGCGCGACTGCGGGCTCTCGGCCAGGAAGCGTAGCGTGGTCAACACCCGCCCGATCGCCTCGCGGCGCGAAATCCACCCGCGCTCGACGCCGATGGGATAACAGGAAAGGCCGAAACCGGTCGCCGCAATACTCGACGGCGCGCCCGGCAGCGACGTGTCCGCGATCAATCCGGTAGCCGGATCGGCGTGATCGAGGAAGTATCCGAACGCCGCCTTCTGCAGGCCATCGGTTTGAAATAGCTCGGCATTTTCCGTCTGTTTCAGCATTCAGCCCTTCCGGACCCTGGCCCCAGTCATCAGTACTTCTGGGCTAACGCCGGCAAATCACTCTTTGTTGAAGGCCAGCTACACCCAAATGGTCGCCGAAATCCAATCCTGTGTTACATTCTTCTAATCTGACCGCGCGCAATGACTGGTTGAAGCGATGTTGAGCGTGTTGGCGTTGATCCTCTCATTGAGTGGTGGCCCGAGCCCATCGACCGCCGCGTCGACGGATGTCGATGTCGAACTGATCCTGGCCGTCGACATGTCCGGCTCGATGGATCTGGACGAGGCGCGCATCCAGCGCGCCGGTTACGTGGAGGCGCTCCGGCACCGCGATTTCCTCGATGCGGTCGCAAGCGGGCAACTGGGCAAGATCGCCATCGGCTATTTCGAATGGGCCGGAACGGTTAACGAATCCTCCGTCGTCGCCTGGCAAGTGATCTCCACCGCCGCCGACGCCGATGCCTTTGCCAAGCTGATCGAGGCGCGACCGGTCGGCACCCGCCGCGGCACGTCGATCTCGAACGCGATCACCTACGGTACGGTGCTGATCGATTCGAACGCCTTCAACGGCATACGCCGGGTCATCGACGTTTCCGGCGACGGCCCGAACAATATCGGCCCGCCGGTCATTCCCGCCCGCGAGACGGCAGTCGCCCGCGGCATCACCATCAACGGGCTTGCGATCCTCATCCGCCCCTCGGTCTCGACCGGCCCGCTCGACCAGTATTACGCCGAATGCGTCATCGGCGGTCCCGGGTCCTTCGTGCTGCCGGTGCACGAGCCGGAGGATTTTTCGATCGCAATTCGCCAGAAGCTGGTGCTCGAGGTCAGCGGCCTGCCGCCGCCGCCCACCGTCCGCCTGGCCGATGCCCTTCCGGCATCCGACTGCCTGATCGGCGAGAAGCTCAGGCCCGGCTTCCTCGACCGCGTCTATCCCGAACTCGACAAATAGCCCCTCGCCGCCCCTACAGCGCCGCGCGTCTTATCAGACGCGCAATGGTCGCCCTAGCACTTTGAAGCGCTGCATGTTTCGTCCTTAAATCGGGTACGATTTAAGGAAACATGCAGTTGTCGGCGCGCAACCCATGCGCGTCAGATTGTCGTTTCCCTTCGCTTCGCCCGGCGATAAGATGAGCCGTTATTTCGCGGATCGATTCATGTCCTTGACCACCACGCCTCCACTGGCCGACATGGCCACAGACACCGCCGCCGACACTGGCAGTCAGCATATCCGCGACACGTTGCGCGATGCGATCGTCGAGCGGCGACTCGCCCCCGGCACCAAGCTTTCCGAAAGCGATGTCGGCGAACTCTTCAATGTCAGCCGCACGCTGGTGCGCGCCGCCCTGCAGGCGCTCTCCTATGAAGGGCTCGTCAGCGTCGAGAAGAACCGCGGCGCCTTTGTCGCCCATCCCTCGATCGACGAAGCCCGCCAGATCTTCGCGACCCGCCGGCTGATCGAACCCGGCGTCGTTCGTGCCGCGGCGCCCCATATCGGCAAGGCCGAGCTCGCCGAGCTCCGGCGCATGCTGGCGGCCGAACGGCAGCTCACCGAACAGCGCGGCCACTCGGCCCGCCGCGCCGAGATCAAGGCATCAGGCGATTTTCACCTGGCGCTCGCCGATCTCAGCCGCAACGCCATTCTTCGCCGCTTCATGGACGAACTCATTGCCCGCTCCTCGCTGGTGATCGCGCTTTACGGCCAGTCGACCGTTTCGAGCTGCGGCCACAACGAACACGACGAGATCGTCAACGCGCTGGAACGCGGCGACGTCGATACCGCAGCCAAACTGATGGTCCACCATATCGACCATATCGAAGCCGATCTCGACCTGCGCGTCCACAAATCGACCGACCTCAAGGCAGCACTCGAGCTTTAGGGCCCGCCCTCAGACTTCAGGAATCACGAAAAGTTCACGGGCCGAAAAAAGTCGCTGATCCGGCGGAACCATTCCCGCGCCACAGCGTTGGCCTCGCGCTCGAAAAAGACTGAGAACGAGGAAAGCAAATGAGCGAGAAGTTCTTCGCCACTCCCATCCCCCTCCGGTTATCTGCAAAACGGCAGACCGTCGTCAGAACGGTCTTCGAAGCCGTCGAGTTGCTGCGGCAATGGCCGGGGCGTCGCGGACGGGAGTACCGCGCGGCTCTCAGGCGCTGCCTGGACGCGCTGGATGGATTGACGAGTACGGACCGGGCCAGCCGCTGCTTTGCTGCCGCTGCCCGCGAATCGGGCCTGCTTCTGGCCTGACGTGGAAGTCCCCAAGGTCCGTAGATCGGGTCTCTCACGATGCGCCGAAGGACGATCGGCGCATCGCCCCCCCAAGGGCGCGCGGAACAAGCGCGGCTTCACCTTTGACGAAAGAGACGATCAGTCGGCGAGTTCGGCCGCTTCCTTCGTCTGACGGTCGGCAAGCGCCTTCAGTGCTTCCTTGTCGAGACGCCAGTCCGGCGAGCCATAGCCAAGCGGCCATTTGTAAGGCTCCTTGTCGTTGAAGAACACGACGGTGGTCAGGAGCGGAAAGGCCCGGCGATAGGTCTGTTGGTCGAGGATTTCCTTGTACCAGGCGCGCCTGTAGTCCGCCGAGCCCGAAACGCCGAGTTCGGCGATCATGACCGGTTTGCCGAAGCCCGCGACGCGCTGGTATTTTTCGTTCAGCGCCTCGCCGAAGCGGCGCTCACGGCCCCAGTAGTCGACATCCATCTTCTGCAGGCCCCAGACGGGGATCCCGACGACGTCGACGACATCGTCACCCGGATAGTAACCGGCGAGATTGCGATGGCCCTTCGGCGACCAAACGAACCGCGCTTCCGGCGCCAGCTCCCGGCATTTGCCGACGAAATAACGAAACGCCTTCTTGTAGCCTTCCTTGTCGCGGCGCGCCCAGGGATAGCGGCCGTCGGGGTCCTCCATCTCGTGGCCCCAGCGCACATAGACCGGACCGTGGAAAGCGGCCGAACGGGCACAAACGTCGCCAATCTCGCGATCGAAGCGGCCTTTGCCGATATCGGCGAACAGCCTTTCGCCGCCGGCGCGCCAGTCGGCGGCATGGGTATAGGGCTCGACCGAGAGCATCAGCGCCCGCCCCTGCCGCGCCGCGATCGCGATCTTGCGCTTCAACAGCGCCCGGTCCGGCTTCTGCCAGTAGACGAAGACATGTTCGAGCTCGAGCGCATCGCTGTCGGCAACGGCATCATGCGGATCGTAGACGCCGATGGCGACCGCCCGCTCCGTCGCGCCCTTTGCCGGCGGCGCGATCGCCGCAGTCGTCAGCGCCCGGTCGATGCCATCGGCCGGATCATCCGCGCGCGCCGCCGGTGTTCCGGTGACGGCAAAAAGCGCCAGTGTTCCCGCGGCAAGGGCTGCTCTCAAAAGTCTGGCAGACAACGAACATTCTCCGGCGGATCGTCTCTCGACGCCGCGAATGAAACCGGACACATCACGCGTGCGGCGGTCAGAAGGTCACCGCCAAAGAGGGGATCGCCCCGATCCCCAACGATCCGAGGCGGCTTCACCGCACCGGAGTTACGCAAACTCGAACAGAGCAAACTCGAACAGAGACAGTCCCGTTAGAGCGAAGCTCTCAGGAAGCAGTGCGACGTGCGGCCGAAGCCGCTCGGCGAACAGATATAGGGCGCGCGGCCCAGATAGCTGGTTGCGCTCTTTTTCATCGGCTGCGGCGCGGCCACATCCTCATCAGCCTCGGCGACCCGCAACTGCTTCTCTTCCTTGCGGATCTTGACCGAAGGACTTGCATAGGCGCTGGAATGGCTCGACGAAAACAGCGGCGTTTCACCGATGACCGTCGACGAGCAGCCGGCGGACAGGAGCAGAAGGCCAAGAATGGAAGCGGTCGGTACGAGATACTTGAAACCCGAAATGGTGGTTCGGCTCTCGCCGGCACATGCGGTCTTATCTCGCATAAGCATCCTTTCGAATTGGCGGCTATGGCCGCCCGGTGCCTCCTTTGGGGGATATGGCGGCATTGTTCAACCCCCTTTCCATTATAAATTGCTTAAATTAACAAATTCTTTCTTAGGCTTTTCTTCCAGCGGTTGCAGCTGAAGGCACTGGCCCATGCGCCAACGCGGCCGCAGATCGATCGCACACTGGACTCGGAAGGCGACATCAGGATCGGGAAGACAAAGCAGGAAAACCAGATGCTTGCCCGACAGGAGACGCGAAGGCGAACGCGCCCACCACCGGCGACACTACCCACTCCACTGGCCACCACGCCCGGTGGTAGATGCGGCAACGGTAACGCCGGATGGTTCGCAAGGAAAAATCTCGCACGACAGCGGAAAATTGGCGGCAAAGACGCCGCAAACGCCACGCTTATCGGTCAAGTGGCACGCCATGGAACGAAAACAGCGCCCCATTCCTCATTTTTAGCCACCGCGCATTTACAGTTCGTTGACCTCTGGCAGCCACTTTGGTGCCAGGCGCAACATGTTTGAGCGTATGCGCCCACTCCAAAACTGCCCGCGTCCTGCGGGCATTTTTTTTGCTGTACCGGTCAGGGCTCAAAGAGAGCCGGCGCGATGCTCGCCATCCGGCCTTCAACCTTCAACCGTAATGTGGCTTCTGGAACAGGCACAATTACTGGCTGCCGATAACCTGGCGCAACAACCCCAACATGTTTCGTTCTCCACATTTCAGGCAGCCGATTTGGAGAGAGATGAATGGTGGGCCCGGAGGGACTCGAACCCCCAACCAAGCGGTTATGAGCCGCCGGCTCTAACCATTGAGCTACAGGCCCACGCTGGATCTGCAGGCGTCCTCAAAACGTACCGATTCGAGGATAAGACATGCAGCAACTCTAAGTACTACAGCAACCTTTGCGCCTCTGATAAAAACGCGTGGCACCGTAGTGATCCAGGTGCGCGAACCAATGGCAGTTCGCGGTGGCAATGGCTCTAGCCGAAAACCTTTTTGCCGACAAGCCATTGCCGCAATGCTCACACAATCGCCGAGCATGAAGACGCCAGGGACGGAACAACCGGAGAGACATAGACCATGATTTCCACACGCACTGCCCGCACGCTTTCGATCGCCGCTTTTGCCGCCGCTTTTGCCGGTGTAGCCGCCGCTCAGGCGCAGGAGACCGACAAGGACAAGGCAACCATCGTCGTTGCCGGCGAAGGCCGCGCGACGGTCGCGCCCGACATGGCGGTCCTGCAGCTCAGCGTCGTCAAGGACGCCAAGACCGCCCGCGAAGCGCTGGACGCCAACAACAAGGCCATGGCCGAAGTGCTAAAGGCGTTGAGGGCCGACGGCATTGCCGATCGCGACCTGCAGACGAGCGGCTTTTCGGTGAACCCGCAATACAACTATCCGACCAATACCGACGGCGGCAATCGCCCGCCGGAGCTGATCGGCTACCAGGTGGTAAACGGCGTCAGCGTCCGCGTGCGTGACCTCGCCAAGCTCGGCGAAATCGTCGACAAGTCGGTGACGCTCGGCGTGAACCAGGGCGGCGGCGTGCAATTCACCAACGACAAGCCGGAAGGGGTCATCACCGAGGCGCGCAAGGCGGCGGTCGCCGACGCCATCGTCAAGGCGAAGGTTCTCGCCGAAGCTGCAGGCGTCTCGATCGGCAAGATCCTCAACATCTCAGAACAGGGCTTCCGTCCCGAGCCGGTCCCGATGATGCGCGCCGGCATGGCCAAGGAATATGCCGCCGATGCCGTGCCGGTCGCAACCGGCGAGAACAGCTACAACGTCACGGTCAACGTGACCTTCGAAATCAAGCAGTAAGCTTGCAAGGCCCGCCGCAACCGCGTGGGCTTTCACCTAATCCTCGCCCCTGGTGCCGGAGATCGGCGCCGGGGGCGAAGTGTTTTTGGGCGGCACGCCGAGTGTGCGCCTGCGGATGTGTGTGGAGGTGCGAAGCAGGTATTGCCGCGGTTGCGGCTACCGACAGTCCGACCGCCAAAGGAAGCCTTTGGGTCGAAACCGGCTCGCCCCACGCACGGTCATCCTCGCCCTTGAGGCGAGGATCAAGACCGTCATCGATGTGCGCGTCGGCGCGGGTCAGGCTCGAGGATGGTGCTCGAGGAGAGGCGTTTTCCCAAAATAGCTGGCAGAGGGGCCGCCTCGGAGCGCGTGCCTGGGCATGACCACCCGTTGGCAAAAACGAAAAAGGCCCCCCATGCCGAAGCATGAGGGGCCATTCTTCCGCCGGCCGGGGGAGACAAGGCGGGAAGATTTGTTACCAGCGACCGATCGTCGGGCAGCCGCGGGCGTTTGCGAAGACGATCGTCTGGCGGTAGCCGTGGCGGCGGCCTTCGACGACGACGCGGCGCGGCGTGACGTCGGCGACATAAGCGCGGCGCAGGCCGCGATCGCGGGCCTTGTCGACGGCCATCCACGGTGCGCAGCGGCCGCGGCGATCACGATCCCAGTGGCGGTCACGGCCGCGACCGCGACCCCAGTCGCCTTCGTCACCGTAGCCGCCGTTATAGTCGCGGTACTGCACGTCGTCGCGGTACTGCACGTCGACGCCCGGGCCGAAGCCGAACTCGATCGAGTCCGCCGAAGCGGTGGAGGCTGCACCAAGCAGGCCAGTCAATCCAATGACGGCTGCGGCTGCGGCGTTAAAAAAGCGGTTCTTCATGACATCTCTCCAGGCTTGAAGGGTTCAATGGGGCAATCACCGTCCCAAGCGATTGAGCAAAGGATAGGTTTCCCAAGCTGAACGACAGCGGAACCTGGTGTTCATGGGAGGTTCAGAATGCCGGAGCGCGATCCGCCCCTCTTTGGCGCGAGATTCGCCTTGCAAGGAAGGCGGTCACACGGAGCGCTTGTGAATGATAAGCTACTGATCCAAAATGACTTCTTGCGATCAAGACGCGCAACGAAGCGGCTCGGAACGCAAGGAGCAAATCGGCCGCTCGATCATCGCAGCAAAGGCAAATCAGGCGTCGCCGGGACGGCCGCGCCCAAGGAACGCTGAGGCATTTTCTGCCGTCGAAGGTGGTGGTCAGCCGATTCGCGGGCAGCCATAGGCATTGGCGAAGACGACCCGGCTCAAATATCCGCGGCGCCAACCGACCACGACGACACGGGAATGGGTGACCCGCTCGACCCGGGCGCGATGGAAGCCCCGGCGCCAGGCCCTGCCCAGTGCTTCGCGCGGCGAGCAGTAGCCGCGATGGCGAACGAGATCGACGTCGCCACGCTCCATCGTCGGCAGCGGCATCGGGGCCGCAGCCTCGGCCGGCAGGCTCGCGAAGCTCGTCACGGCGAGCGCAACCGCCAGAACCGAATTACGAAACATGGCTTTCATGGATCTTCTCCCGGTCAACGCAAAACAACAATCCGGTCGGCAACCGGTGCCCTAGGATAGGCGGCCCGCGCGCGCCTGCCATCGTAAATTTCCGCCATCGCGCGTTTCTGTCAATCCGAGCTCTCGTCAGCCGGCGAGCGCCCGTTCGAAAACGCGGATGTTGCGATAGTGGCTGAGGCGGGTGATGGCGCCGTCTTCGATCTCGAAGATCAGCACGCTTGGAATGGAATAGCTCTGGCCGGACGCGGCGGGGAAGCCCTCCATCGTTTCGCGATAGGTGCCGCGCGCCGTCAGGTCCGCCGCCACCCGCTGGCCGAAGGCATCGCGCATCAACACCACATCGCCGAACTGTTCGTCGAAACGGCGCAGATAATTCATCAGCCAGGCGCGCAAGGGGCCAACGCCGACGGTGCGCTGGCCGGTCAGCGAATCGAGCTCGACATCCTCATGGACGAGCCGAGCCAGCGCCTCGAAATCACGCTGGTTCAGCGCTTCGATGAAGCGATTGGCAATGGTCTGTGCATCCGTCATCCTGTTCCTCTCCCGCGCCGCGCTGTAGCCCTTTGGTCTCCATGCTCTAACTAGAACGGATCCCGTGCCGGTCAATTGCGCCCTGTCGCATCGATCGGGCGGCGATCAAGCGCCAAGGTGCAGCACGATCTCGCGGCGGTGCGGCCGGTCGCGATGTTCGAAGAGGTAGATCCCCTGCCAGGTGCCAAGCAGCATACGACCACCGGCAACGGGAATGCCGAGCGAAACCGGCGTCAGCGCCGCCTTGATATGCGCCGGCATATCATCCGGTCCTTCCTGGGTGTGCACGACCCAGCTCATCGAGGGATCGGAAGATGGCGGCACCAGGCGACGGAAAAAGGCGTCGAGGTCGCGCCTCACATCCGGGTCGGCGTTTTCCTGGATGAGAAGCGAGCAGGACGTGTGCCGGACGAAGACGGTCAAAAGCCCCTCGCCGTCCGTATTGGCCCGCACGAAGGCGGCCGCCTCGACCGTGAACTCGTAGAGCCCCTGGCCGCGGGTGGAAATGGTGATGCTCGTCTGCGGCATGTCGATCTCCAGCCGGCAATTGCACCGGCTGCAAGGCAGGTGCAACGCGTTGATGTGCCCAACGCTTCTACCCCTGGACCGTTCCCGGTCCAAGGCAGTGACCGCAGGAAAGGCAACGCGCCGCTACATCTCGAGGAACGTCTGGAAGCCGCCATAGATCATGCGCTTGCCGTCGAAGACTTCCTTCCAGGCATCGCCCTGCAGCCGCGGATCGGCCATCACCTTGGCAACGATCGTGTCGCGGTCGGCGCGGGACTTGTAGGCGATCCACGAGAAGACCACGGTCTCGTCGTCCTTGGCCTGCACCGAGCGGGGGAAGGACGTCACCTCGCCATAGGGCACGTCATCTGCCAGGCATTCGTTGTAGGAGAGCGCGCCATACTCCATCCAGACATCGCCGGCCGCCTTGGCCATCGCCTTGTACGCCTCGATATTCGCCTTCGGCACGGCAACGACAAAACCATCCACATAGTTCATTGAGAAATCCTCCTTGGTTCTTTCGACCAGCATAGGACGCTCGGGGCATAAAGGTTCCGACACCAGTTCCAATTTTTTTCGAGCGGCGCCTGTCGGAGCGGGCATCACCCGTTCGTCCTTAGTTGGTACCAATCACCACGGGAGACATATCCATGCAGAAGATCACGCCTTTTCTCTGGTTCGACGATCAACTGGAGGAAGCCATCGGCTTCTACACCTCCATCTTCCGCAACGCCCGCGTTACCGACATCAATAGGGGACCCGATGGCAGAGCCTTCACCGCGAGCTTCGAACTCGAGGGGCAACACTTCATGGGGCTGAACGGCGGCCCGCATTTCAAGTTCAACGAGGCGGTATCGTTTTTCGTGCGCTGCGCCGACCAGGCGGAGGTCGACTACTATTGGGACCGGTTGCTCGAAGGCGGCACGCCGCAGCATTGCGGCTGGCTGAAGGACAAGTTCGGCCTTGCCTGGCAGATCATTCCCGACGCGCTGATGCGACACCTCAGCGATCCCGATCCGGCCCGCGCCGCCCGCGCCCAGCAGGCGATGATGGGCATGATCAAGATCGAGGTCGCCGAACTCGAGCGCGCGGCGGCCGGCTAGAGCATCCCGCTTTCAAGTGGAATCACTTGAAGGCGGAAAGATGCTCTAGAATCAAAGTACTAGAGCGACCTTGGTGCGTTCTCTGAACGCACGGCGCTCGAGCAATTCCAGCTAAAGTGTGAAACGGTTTTGCGTCCGGAATTGCGTAAAAAACAGCTGGAGAGTTTCCGCGGGCCCGTTTCTCTAGCTGCCGCAGCCGCGCAATTGCCGATTGTAGATCGAAGCCATGCCGGCCGCCCGCTTGGCGCCGGTCTTGGCCGTATCGCTCCAGTTGCCCCGCGCATAGCCGGCGTGGCCGTGGTAATAGGCGACGTAGAGCCGGTAGGCGTCGTTGAGCGCGATGCCGTTCTGCTGTGCGCTCTCGCGGTGATACCAGGCAATGAAGCGGATGGCGTCGCCGAAGTCCGAGCGCCGCGCCGCCCAGCGGCCGGTCTCGCTCTGGTAGCGCGCCCAGGTGCCGTCGAGCGCCTGGGAATAGCCGTAGGCGGTCGAAACGCGCGTCCAGGGGATGAAGCCGAAGAGCTTGGTGCGCGGCGGCCGCGCATTATGGCGGAAGCCGGACTCGGTATAAACAGTCGCCAACAGGATCGGCACGGGCACGCCGTATTCGCGCTCGGCGCCATAGGCGGCACGGCGCCAATTGTGGAACAGGCCATCTCGCTGCTCGAAAACCGCACAGGCATTCCGGGTGTCTCTCGGCACCGTTCCGCAGCCGGCCAGCAACAGGAGGACGACGACAAATACGCAACGCATCGCAGAACCTCGGGTTTCCGAGAGATTGATAAAGTGTAAACGTTAAGGATCTCTTTTGATTCAAAGGCGAACGATCGGGAGAACGGCATGGCGATGTCACGAATGCTGCTGCCGCTTCTCTTCGCCGCGGGCCTTGGCGGTCCCGCAAACGCCGGCGACATCGGCCGGCTTTATCAGAGCGACGCGATCGTCACCGGCACCGGCGAGATCAACCGGCAGATCGGCTTTCGCGAATGCCTCGGTGAAGTTTTGGTCAAACTGTCGGGCGATCCGACGATCCTCGACGCGCCCGGCTTCGCCGCGCTCGGGGCCGAGGCCGGCAGCTTCGCCTCGTCGTTTTCCTACCGCGACCGGCTCGAAGGTATCCCGATCCACGACGAACAGGGCACTCACGATCGGCCGCACGATCTCACCTGCCGCTACGCGCCGGCGACGATTGACCCGCTGCTTGCAAAGCTCGGTCGAAAGCCATGGCTTGCGCCCCGCCCGGTGATCGCCGTACTGCTGGCGGTCGAGGATCAGAGGCGCCGTTTCGTGCTGGCGCGCGACGGCGACGAAAGCCCCTATATGGCCGACTCGCTCCGCGCGGCCGCGACACCGCTGGCGCTCTCGGTCACCCTGCCGGACAGGGCGACCGTCGCCGGTGGAAAGCTGGACTTTGCCACGATATCCCAAGCGAGCCCGGAGAGCTTCGCCAGGCTCGCAATGCCGAGCGAGGGGGACGTGACGCTTGCGGGCACACTGGTCTGGTCCGATCAAGCGCGCGGCTGGATCGCCAATTGGCGGATGCTGTCCGCCGGTAAAAGCTATGAATGGCAGGTCAGCGGCGTCAGCTTCGACGACGCTTTCCGCAATGCGCTACGCGGAGCGGCCCGCATCCTCTCCGGAAACGGGTCGCCCTGAGCAGATCCAGTATCGCTGGCCGTTCAGCCTATCCGAGCGAGGCAATCAGTTCGCGATAGGCGGCCTCTGGAAATGCCTTGAGCGTGGTCGAGCGCACATTGCCGGCCATGCCGAGCGTGAGGGCGAAGCGTGCGGCGATCGCGTCATCGGGTGCCTCGACGACGGCCACCATGTCGTAGTCGCCCATAGTCAGGAAGAAATGCTTGAAGGAGCCGCCCATCTCGCCGAGCACTTGCCTTGCCGCGTCGAGCCGTTTCGGAGACTCGCGCACATTCTTGACGCCCTGCTCGGTCCAGTTGAGGAGCATGACATAAGTGGTCATCCTACACCTCCACGGGGGCACGCTTCACGCCCGCGGTGCGATTGCTTCCGCGTCTTAGACGGGGTGCCCCAGATTGCTGCGAAAGCGCGACTATACTCCTGGGCGCAGAGCCTCACAATAAATCGCTTGGGTGAGGCAGAAACGAAAAAGCCGGGCGATCTGCCCGGCTCTTCTCATTTTCGATGTACCCGACTTTAGCTGTCGAGGAACGAGCGCAGCTTGCGGATTGCTTAGCTGTCCAGGAAGCTTCTCAGCTTCCTGGAGCGGCTCGGATGCTTCAGCTTCCGGAGCGCCTTCGCCTCGATCTGGCGGATACGTTCGCGGGTGACCGAGAACTGCTGGCCGACTTCTTCGAGCGTGTGGTCGGTGTTCATGCCGATGCCGAAGCGCATGCGCAGCACGCGCTCTTCGCGCGGCGTCAGCGAGGCGAGAACGCGGGTGGTCGTCTCGCGCAGGTTCGCCTGGATGGCGGCGTCGATCGGCAGCAGCGCGTTCTTGTCCTCGATGAAGTCGCCGAGGTGCGAGTCTTCTTCGTCACCGACAGGCGTTTCGAGCGAGATCGGCTCCTTGGCGATCTTCAGGACCTTGCGCACCTTTTCGAGCGGCATGGCGAGCTTTTCGGCCAGTTCTTCCGGCGTCGGCTCGCGGCCGATCTCGTGCAGCATCTGGCGCGAGGTACGGACGATCTTGTTGATCGTCTCGATCATGTGCACCGGAATACGGATCGTGCGGGCCTGGTCGGCGATCGACCGGGTGATCGCCTGACGGATCCACCAGGTGGCGTAGGTCGAGAACTTGTAACCGCGGCGGTACTCGAACTTGTCGACCGCCTTCATCAGGCCGATATTGCCTTCCTGGATCAGATCGAGGAACTGCAGGCCGCGGTTGGTGTATTTCTTGGCGATGGAGATGACGAGGCGCAGGTTCGCTTCGACCATCTCCTTCTTGGCGATGCGCGCTTCGCGCTCGCCCTTTTGCACCATGGAGACGATGCGGCGGAACTCGGCGATCGAGATACCGGTTTCGGTGGCGAGATTCTGGATCTCCTGGCGGATGTCGCGGATCGTCTGGTTTTCGCTCTTGGCGAATTCCTTCCAGCCCTTGCCGGCCAGATTGCTGATCGACTTCATCCAGTTCGGGTCGAGTTCGGCGCCCGAATACTGCTCGAGGAACGAGTCGCGCTTGACGCCGTAGGATTCGGCAAGCCGCAGCAGGCGGCCTTCGTTCTGCATCAGCCGCTTGGAAATGTCGTAGAGCTGTTCGACCAGGCTGTCGACGCGGTTCTGGTTGAGCGACAGCGACTTGACCGCCTTGATCAGCTCGTCCTTGAGCTCCTTGTAGCGGCGCTCCTGGGCGGGCGACAGCGTGCCGGTGGCGGCAAGACGGGCTTCCACCTGCTGGTCCTGCAGCTTGCGCAGCTTCTTGTAGGTCTCGGCGATGATGTCGAGGGTTTCCATGACCTGCGGGCGCAGTTCCGCTTCCATGGCGGCGAGCGAGAGGTTCGACTCGTCGTCGTCTTCCTCTTCCTCCTCGGTCGGCATGACATCGCCGCCGACATTGGTGATGTCGTCGTCGTTGGCGGCCGTGCGCACCTTGCGGGTCTTTTCCTTCTCCTCGGCAGCCTTGCGGTCAGCCTCGATCTTTTCCGGGCTCTGGAACTGCGGAGCAGCCTTGGCCTCAGGACCGGAATAGGTGGTTTCGAGATCGATGATCTCGCGCAGCAGCGTCTGGCCTTCGTTCAGTTCGTCGCGCCAGATGATCAGCGCCTGGAAGGTCAGCGGGCTCTCACAGAGACCGGCGATCATCGTCTCGCGGCCAGCCTCGATGCGCTTGGCAATCGCGATTTCGCCTTCGCGGGACAGGAGCTCGACCGAGCCCATCTCGCGCAGGTACATGCGGACCGGATCGTCGGTACGATCGGTCGGTTCCTTCTTCTTGCTGGTCGCAAGCGCCGTGCCGCTGGAAGGGGCGAGTTCGCCGCCTTCGCTCTCGCCGTCGTCGTCGCTCGCCTCGTCGTCACCGCCGCCGGCAGCCTCTTCGGCTTCCTCGTCCTCGATCACGTTGATGCCCATGTCGGACAGCATCGCCATCGTGTCTTCGATCTGTTCGGAGGTGACTTCCTCGGACGGAAGGACGGAGTTGAGCTCGTCCATCGTCACGTAGCCGCGCTTCTTGGCGGCCTTGATCATCTTCTTGACAGCGTCGTCGGAAAGATCGAGAAGCGGACCGTCCGGAGCACCTTCGCGTTCTACGTCAGCTTCTTCGTTTTCTTTGACTTTGGTTGCCATTTAGTTCGTCGCTTTCCTTGTCGCAACCGGCGTGAGCCCGGTGCAAATGCCGCTCGAAGGTTCGGGCACGCCGCGTACCCGCCACCGAATCATTTCCCCTGACGTAACGGGATGATGTTTAATTCCTGTTTAACCACGAATGCGATCGTGGCAAAGCGGGCAAGCTTCGACAGTCCTGCCACTGAAACGCCTCTGGCATGATTCCCTAACCGCCGTGTCATTTCGCCATTTCTTATTCGGAAATGGTGATTCCCAGAATTTTCGATCCCGTCAAGCATTTCCGCTGAAAAACCGGCTGATTCGGCAAAAATCACCGTTCCTATCGCTTTTTGGGGTTTATCAGCTTCCGCTGAAGATGTAGGCGCTGCCCGCCAAAAGACAAGGGTGCCCCCGATTTAATCGGCAAGGTCCCGTTGTGCCATATCCGCATCGCAACCAGGGCTTCATCTTTTCCCTGCTCCTAAACCGAACGACCGTCGTATTTGACGATCCTGACCGCCTCCAGATCGAACTCCGGCAGGCAGCGCAGGTTGATCGCCGCCATCTTCCCATGCGGCCCATCACCTTCGCCGAAAGGGGCGATGCCACAGGTATCGCAAAAATGATGCTGGATGACATGATTGTTGAAGAGATAGGTCGAGAGGTCCGTTTCCGGCGTCTTCATCGTCAGCCTGTCTCGGGCCACGAAGGCGAGCAGCCCGCCGCGGCGGCGGCATAGCGAACAATTGCAATCGACCGCCTCGGCGAAGTCCCCTTCCACCTCGAAGGCGATCTTGCCGCAATGGCAGCTTCCCTCATAACGCATGCACCGATCTCCCCTTTTCCGCCAACAACCCCTTCGGTCTCCGGCCAAGATATAGCGACGGCGCGTCCAAGCAAGCGGGTTTGCGAGCGGTGATATCCGCGCAAAGCCATTCCCCGAAACGCCCATTTCAGACGGAAATTCGCAAGATTATTCCGGTTTCTCGCTTGCGCCCGACCCGATCGCGGACGACCTTCGCCGCCGATCTCATGGAGGCTCAAATGCTCATCAAGGAAACCGACGCCATGCGCGTGCTATCGATCGCGCAGCGCCTCACCATTCCCGACGTCAAAAGTGAAAGCGCCGCGCTGGCGCCTGTCATCGAGGCGGAGATGGAACGCTCTCGCCTGGCGCCCGCGGGGCCCTGGATCTTCATCGCGCAGAACCTGCCGAAAAATGCCAAGACCCTGTTCGACTGGCGCATCTGCCGCCGGGTCACCGGCGGCGAGGATTATCACGGCGACCTTGAGCTGATCGATCTGGAACCGATCATGGTGGCGTCCGCCCGGCATCAGGGGCCGATGCGCAGCCTCTTTACCGAGGGCTACGCACCGCTCGTCGGGCAGATCAAGATGAGCAGGCACAATTTCTCCGGCGAGAGCCGCGAAATCTATCATCGCTGGGCGGGCCAAGGCGCCCGCTACCACGAGATCGAGATCCAGTTCGGCCTCGCCAACTGAGCCGCCCCAGCGCTTTACCAGTCCATCACGACCTTGCCGGAGTTGCCGGAGCGCATGGCCTCGAAGCCGTCGCGGAATTCGTCGATCCTGATGCGGTGGGTGATGACGGGAGAAAGATCGAGGCCGCCTTGCACGAAGGCGATCATCTTGTACCAGGTCTCGAACATCTCGCGGCCATAGATGCCCTTGAGGTTGAGCATCTTGAAGATCACCTTGTTCCAGTCGATCTCAAAGCCGGCCGGCGCAATGCCGAGGATAGCGATCTTGCCGCCATTGTTCATCTTGTCGATCATGTCGCGGAAGGCCGGTGCCGCCCCCGACATCTCCAGCCCGACATCAAAGCCCTCGGTCATGCCGATCGCCTTCATCACGTCGGCAAGGTTCTCCTTCGAGGCGTCGACGACGTAATCGATGCCGACGCTCTTGGCGAGCGCCAGCCGCGTCGGGTTGATGTCGGTGATCACCACCTTGCGGGCGCCCGAGCGCTTGGCAACCAGCGCGCCCATGATGCCGATCGGCCCGGCGCCGGTGACGAGCACGTCCTCGCCGACGAGATCGAAGGAAAGGGCGGTGTGCACGGCATTGCCGAACGGGTCGAAGATCGCCGCGACCTCGTCGGGCACGTCGTGCGGGATCGGCACGACGTTATATTCCGGCAGGCAGACGAACTCGCCGAAGGAACCCGGGCGGTTGACGCCGACGCCGAGCGTGTTGCGGCACAAATGCCCGCGGCCGGCGCGGCAATTGCGGCACTTGCCGCAGACGATATGGCCCTCGCCCGACACCCGTTCGCCGACATGGTACTTGGTGACGGCCGAGCCGACCTCGGCGATCTCGCCCATGAACTCATGGCCGACGACCATCGGCACCGGGATGGTCTTTTGGGCCCACTGGTCCCAGTTCCAGATGTGCACGTCGGTGCCGCAGATCGCCGATTTCTTCACCTTGATCAGCACGTCGTTCGGGCCGATCTCCGGCACCGGCACGCGCTCCATCCAGAGGCCTTCTTCCGGCTTCGATTTCACCAGCGCCTTCATCATGTTCGTCATCAGTCTCTCCCTCAGATCACGCCAAGCTCGCGGCCGACCGTTTCGAAGGCGGCGATCGCCCGGCGTACGTCGTTCTCGCTGTGGGCTGCCGACATCTGCGTGCGGATGCGCGCCTGGCCCTTCGGCACCACCGGGAACGAGAAGCCGATGACATAGACGCCCTTCTGCAGCATGCGCGCCGCCATCTCCTGCGCGAGCGCCGCATCGCCGAGCATCACCGGGATGATCGGGTGGCCCTCGCCGGCAAGCGTGAAGCCGAGCTTCGACATCTCGGTGCGGAAAAGTGCGGCGTTGGCATAGAGCCGTTCGCGCAGCGCATCGCCGTTCTCGATCAGGTCGAAGACCGTGAGCGAGGCGGCGGCAATGACCGGCGCCAGCGTGTTGGAAAACAGATAGGGCCGCGAGCGCTGGCGCAGCCACTCGACGACCTCGGCCTTGGCCGAGGTGTAACCGCCGGAGGCGCCGCCGAGCGCCTTGCCGAGCGTGCCGGTGATGATGTCGATGCGGCCCTCGACGCCGCAATGTTCGGCCGAACCGCGGCCATTCTTGCCGACGAAGCCGACCGCATGGCTGTCGTCGACCATCACCATGGCGCCGTATTTGTCGGCGAGGTCGCAGACGCCTTGCAGGTTGGCGATGATGCCGTCCATCGAGAACACGCCGTCGGTGGCGATCAGCTTGAAGCGGCTGCCCTCGGCCTTCTTCAGTTCCTCCTCCAGCGCCGCCATGTCGTTGTTGGCGTAGCGGAAGCGCTTGGCCTTGGAGAGGCGCACGCCGTCGATGATCGAGGCGTGGTTGAGCGCGTCGGAGATGATCGCGTCCTCTTCGCCAAGCAGCGTTTCGAACAGGCCGCCATTGGCATCGAAGCAGGAGGAATAGAGGATGGTGTCTTCCAGGCCGAGGAACGACGAGATGCGCGCCTCGAGGGCCTTGTGCTCCTCCTGCGTGCCGCAGATGAAGCGCACCGAGGCCATGCCGTAGCCGTAGCGGTCGAGCGCCTGCTTGCCGGCCTCGGCCAGTTCTTCGTTGTCGGCAAGGCCGAGATAGTTGTTGGCGCAGAAGTTGAGCACGCGGTCGCCCGAGGCGACCTCGATCGCGCCCGCCTGCTTCGAGGTGATGACACGCTCCGACTTGTACAGCCCGGCCGTCTTCAGGCCCTCGAGTTCAGAACGAAGATGGGACAGAAAGGCTGAAGTCATGGCGCTCTCGCTCACAGAAAACATCGCGTTCCTGACGAGTATCATGACGGCTTTCGACTTGCAGCAAATTCCAGCGCGCCGAGGAGGCCGGCGCAAAAACGACAGGGCATTTCACGGCGAGATGGCGTGAGGGATATATTGTGTCGCCGCAGGCGCGCTCACGGACATATTCCTTCGCCGCGTCAGCACCCGCCGTGCGCGAACTCACCCTTCCACATATCCATCAATCACCGCCAGGAACGCTTCGCCGTAGCGCTCGCGTTTGCTTTCTCCGATGCCGGGGATGTCGAGCAGTTTGTCGAAGTCCCGCGGGCGCTCCTTGGCGAGCGCGATCAGGGTCGCGTCGGGGAAGACGACATAGGGCGGGACGTTCAGGTCCTTGGCGATCGAGAAACGCTCTGCGCGCAAGAGCTCGAACAGTTCGAGGTCCGAGCCGGCGAGATCGGCGCGCTCGCGCTGCGAGCCCGACTTTGCGCCGCGCGCGGCCTTGCCCGACGTCGGACGATCCTTGCGGAAGAACACCTGGCGTTCGCGCTTGAAGACGGCGCGCGCGTCCGGCTCCAGCTTCATCGCCCCGAAGGCAGCATGATCGACGCTGATCAGCCCCGCCGCCAGCAACTGCCGAAACACCGATTGCCAGGTACGGGCAGGAAGATCCTTGCCGGCGCCGAAGACGGGCATCTCGACATGGCCGAAACGCTCGGTCTTTTCGTTGACCGTCCCCATCAGCACATCGACCACATGGCCGGTGCCGAAGCGCTCGCCGGTGCGATAAACGGCGGCAAGCGCCTTGATCGCCGCTTCCGTGCCATCCCAGGTTTCGACCGGTTTCAGGCAGGTGTCGCAATGGCCGCAGCGCCCGGGATGGACTTCGCCGAAATGCGCGAGGATCGCCTGGCGGCGGCAGCCGGCGGTCTCGCAGATCGCCAAGAGCGCGTTGAGCTTGCCGCGCTCGATGCGCTTGATGTCGTCCGCCGCCCCGCCCTCGTCGATCATCCGGCGGCGCTGCAGCACGTCGGCCATGCCATAGGCCATCCAGACCTCCGACGGTTGGCCGTCACGGCCGGCACGCCCGGTTTCCTGGTAATAGGCCTCCACCGATCCCGGCAGATCGAGATGGGCGACGTAGCGCACGTCGGGCTTGTCGATGCCCATGCCGAAGGCGACGGTCGCGACAAGGCAGAGGCTCTCTTCCTTAAGAAACGCGTCCTGATGCTTGTCTCTGAGCGTCCGGTCCATGCCCGCGTGATAGGGCAGCGCCCGGATCCCCTGCGCGTTCAGCCATTCGGCCGTATCCTCGACCTTCGCACGCGACAGGCAATAGACGATACCGGACGAACCCTTGAAGCGCGAAAGGAAGCGCAGCAATTGCTGGCGCGGCTGGTCGCGCTCGACGATTTCATAGGCGATGTTCGGCCTATCGAAGCTGGTCGTGAAGACCTTGGCATTGGTCAGCGCCAGCCGCTCGACGATATCGTCGCGTGTATGCGGATCGGCAGTGGCTGTCAGCGCGATGCGCGGCACGCCTGGATAACGCTCCGCCAGCAACCCGAGCGCGCGGTACTCCGGGCGAAAATCATGGCCCCATTGCGAAACGCAATGCGCCTCGTCGATGGCGAAGAGCGCGATGCGGGCATCGCCGAGGAGATCGGCGAAACCATCCGTGACGATCCGCTCCGGCGTCACATAGAGAAGGTCGAGCGTGCCGTCATAGATCTGTCGCCGCACGGCGATCGCTTCCTCGCGGGTCAGCGACGAGTTGAGGGCCGCGGCATTGACGCCGAGCTGCTTCAACGCCTCCACCTGGTCGCGCATCAGCGCAATCAGAGGCGACACGACCACGCCAAGCCCGGGACGGCAGAGCGCCGGGATCTGGAAGCAGAGCGATTTCCCGGCGCCGGTCGGAAAGAGAACGACGGCATCGCCGCCACCGGTCACGTGCTCGACCACTTCCTGTTGTCTGCCGCGAAAGGCGGAATAGCCATAGACGCGCTTCAGCACATCGAGCGGCGCCGGGCCGGCGTCGTCGAAGAGATGGCTGGCAGCGCTTGCGCCGCGCTTCGCCCTTTCGACAAACTCCATCACGTCTCCTTCACGGGAATCACTGCCTGCAATCATCGCAAGATGCGACCGCAATGCCATAGCCGTCAGGGCAAATGAAGAGAACGCAGAGATAATCCCGCGTGATCAGCAGGCTTTTCAAGGTCGGGGATTGAGCTTTTGCCAGCTTGACCTTGCCAACGCAGCAGTACTTTAGTGGCTCCCAAAAATCAGGAAGTCATCATGGCGAACATTTTAGCGGCGAGCGGCGGCGTCAAGCAGATCATCTGCATCAACTGGGGTACGAAGTACGGCGCTCCGTTCATCAACCGGCTTTATGCCATGGTGGCGCGCAACATCACCCCGCCCTTCACCTTCACCTGCTTCACCGACAATTTCGAAGGACTGCGTCCGGAAATTCTCTGCGAGGACCTGCCGCCGCTCAACATCGCGGACATGCCCACGAACACGCCGGGCATCTGGCAGAAGTCGCGGCTCTGGGGACCGAAGCTCGCTAATCTCCAGGGCCCGGTCCTCTTTCTCGACCTCGACATCGTCATCGTCGGGTCGCTCGATTCCTTCTTCGAGGTCGGCGAACCCGACGACGTGATCCTCGCCAGAAATCAGACAACGCCCTTCGAGCGCCTCGGCCAGACCTCGCTGTTCCGCTTCCCGGTGGGCAAGCTCGTGCCCCTGCAGCAAAAATTTGGCGCCAATCCTCAGGCGATCGCGGATGAATACCGTTTCGAGCAGCGTTTCGTCACGCGCAATGCGCCCGGTGGCGTGAAGCTCTTCCCAAGGCGCTGGGTCCTACATTACCGGCAGGACTGCCATTGGACCTTCCCGCTCAACTATTTCTTCACACCGCGCCTGCCGGCCGATGCGCGTGTGGTGCTTTTCCCGCGCAGCCTGCTGCCGCAACATGCGATCGACGGGCAATATGGCTATCGCGGACGCGTCGACACGCCGCTTGGACATATTCGACGCCTGTTCAACGGCGACCGCCGTGAGAAGAACCCGTTCCGCTACCTGCGCCACTATATCCGCCCTGCTCCATGGGTGGCCGAACATTGGCGCGAATAGTCGGCGTTCTGTTAAGATCGGGCAGGATTTCAGCGTGGCAGCGTAAGTTTTTAGATTAACGCGCCGCCGGCCCCTTCACGCGACCGGAAAGCACCCCGAAACCCTCGATGATCGCCTCCTGGTTCTCAAGACGAGTCACTTCGAGCTGCACTTCCTGAAGCGTGCGCAGCAGATGCGGCACCGCTTCGAGGTCGCCTTCCTCCGTCGCATGCGCAAGCTCGCGCTCGAGTTCACGCCGCTGCCAGTGCAGCGCCTTGGACCGCTGGTGCAAAGCCAGAGCCTGCAGATAACCTTCGCGCGCATCCTCGGGGGCTGCAGCCGTCGTCGCGGTCCAGAGCCGCGCATAGCGGATCTGCTGGTCGATCGCGGCGAGCAGTGCGCCGAAGCCTTCCCCATCCAGTTGCTCGATCAGGCCTTCGCGCGTCAGGCGCGGCCCCTGCGCGGCAGCAGCATTCAGCACCGCCGCCCAGCAGCGCTGCAGGTCGCGATGGTCGAACTCGATCGTCGAGATTTCGTCATACTCGTCGAACAGCAGCTGCGGGTGGTTGACGATGGTGAACGCCAGCACGCTTTCGCGTAACTCTGGCGGCCTCGTTGAGCGGTCAGCTTTCAACAACTGATTAAGCTTCGAACTGGCAGCAGTCCCCGCCTCGACAATAGCGCCCTTCAACGCGTCCGCGGGCTGCATCGACCGTTTGCCCCCTACGCGGCCGCCGCCACGCTCGAATGGGCGACGCTCGCCCCCCCGCCCCGATCCCGACGATTGCAGGAAGGCGTTCAGCCGGTCGCGCATGTCCTGGCCGTAGTGGCGGCGCACGCTTTCGTCGGCGATGACGGAAGTGACCTGCTTCAGCCGCGCTTCGAGCTCGGCGCGTTTCTCAGGCGTGTCGAACGATCCACCCTGGATCTCGCGCTGCCAGACCATGTCGGCAAGGGATCGCGCATTGGCGAGCACCTTGTCGAAGGGCGCGCGACCCTCGTGGCGCACCAGATCGTCCGGATCCTTGCCGTCAGGCAGCATCGCGAAACGCACCGAGCGGCCAGGCTTCAGGTGCGGCAACGCCAGGTCGACGCCACGATTGGCGGCACGGATGCCGGCGCCATCGCCGTCGAAGCAGAGCACCGGCTGCGACGTCATCTTCCAGAGAAGGTCGAGCTGGTTTTCGGTCAATGCCGTGCCGAGCGGCGCAACCGCGTTCTCGACGCCCGCCTGGTGCAGCGCGATCACGTCCATGTAGCCTTCGACGGCGATGATCGTTCCGGCGGCATCGTCCGGCCCGGCGTCACCCAGGCGGGCGGCCCCTTGCGAGGCCCGGCGGGCGCGGGCGAAATTGTAGAGCACGTTGCCCTTGTGGAAGAGCTCGGTCTCGTTGGAGTTCAGATATTTCGCCGGCGCATCCGGAGACATCGCGCGACCGCCGAAGGCGATGACCTTTTCGCGTGACGACAGGATCGGGAACATGATGCGGTCGCGGAAACGGTCGTAGGAAACCGGCACATCGGGCCCGTGCACGACGAGACCGCAGGCTTCGATCTGCTCCTTGCCGATACCCTTGCCAGCGAGAAATTCCTTGAGCGCGTTGCGGCTGTCGGGCGCAAAGCCTAGGCGGAAGGTCTCGATCGTGCGGCCTGTCAGGCCGCGTTCGCGCAGATAGGCGCGGGCCTTGGCGCCGCCCGCGGTCTGGAGCTGATCCTCAAAAAACGCGGTCGCCAGCTCCATGACGTCGAGAAGGCTGGTGCGCTCTTTCTCGCGCCGCTCGGCCTGCGGGTCGGGCTGCGGCATGGCAACGCCCGCCATGTCGGCGATCTGCTGCACGGCCTCCGGGAAGCTCAAGCCTTCGAGATCGGTCAGGAAGCGAAAATGGTCGCCGGAGACGCCGCAGCCGAAACAATGGTACCGGCCCTTGCGATCCTCGCAGTGGAAGCTCGGCGACTTCTCCCCATGGAAGGGGCAGCAGGCCCAATAGTCGCCGCGCGAGACATTGGTCTTGCGCCGATCCCAGGTGACGCGTTTGGCGATCACGTCCGAAATCGGCACGCGATCGCGTATCTCGTCGAGAAAGGATGGTGAAAAGCGCATGAAAACCTCTGGTCGATCTTCCATATAGGCGGCAAGGCCGCTGGACGCCACAACAGTGATCCGGCTTGCCCGCTATTCACAGGACGGAAACGGGATTCACGCCCGCTTCCACAACCAAAAGACGCAATTGAGATCTTCCAAGGACCAAAAGTAGAGCTTGACTCGCCGAAGGTGAATGGCATCAATTCGGCGTCCCGAACTGGAACACCCATCATGGCCATCGCCGTCGAAGCGCTCGCGTCCAGTCCCGTCTTCTTCAGCACCGTGCTGGATTACGCCCGCGGCATGGTCTCCATGTATGGGGACAACCCGCGCCTCGCTTCGATCTTTGCCTCGCAGCAACGCTGGCTGATGGCCCAATCCGGCCCTGCCCTCCATCACGACCGCGATCCCCAAGATCTGTCGAGCGGCCTCTATAGCGGTCGTTTCATCAACTATGTCGTCGCCAACGATATCGCCAGCCGCAACACCGCGGATCGATCGCGCGTTCGAAAACGAAATCCTTGCGAACGCCGAGGAGGCGACGCCCGTCACCTATGGCCGGGCGTGCGCAGTTACTTGAACGAGCTCTTACTTGAGCAGTTCCTTCACGAGACCGGACGCCTTGGCGAAGTCCATCTGGCCCGGATAGCGCTCCTTGAGCACGTTCATGCACTTGCCCATGTCGCGCAAGCCTTGCGCGCCGGTTTCCTGGATCACCGAGGCGCAGAGTTCACGCACCGTCTCTTCCGGAAGCTGGGCCGGAAGGAACTGGTTGATGATCACGATTTCCTGGCGCTCCTGCTCGGCAAGCTCCGGCCGGCCGCCCTCGTCATAGATGCGGGCCGACTCTTCGCGCTGCTTGATCATCTTGGCGAGGATCTGCAGGATGTCGTCGTCGCTGACCGGGTCCTTGCCCAGGCCGCGATTGGCGATGTCCCGGTCCTTGATCGCCGCCTGGATCAGCCGCACGGTCGAGGTACGCCGTGTGTCCTTGGCTTTCAGGGCTTCCTTCAGTGCGTCAGCGAACTGGTCGCGCATGTCCATACTCCATGTCGAAACCGGCCCGCGGTGCTCTGCCCGGAACCGGCTCGAAACCATCATTGTTGTCGTCGTCTTAAACCAGTGTGACAGGCGCAATCAAACGGAATACGCAACCGCTTGAATTAAAAGGAATTTTATTTCCTGACAATTCGCAGCGGCCGGTTGACCCGGATCAGCGCTTTGGCTATTTTCCCGCACCTGCACGACATCGGCATGAGAGCACTTTCCGCGGGGATTCCGCGCGTCCATGCCTGAGCACATGAAATGGCGATCGACCGCCGGGCTTTCAAGCCCCGCTTCACGCCGCAACGGGATAGGAACGATGACCGCGACACCCGCATGGACCACTGAAAAACCAACCGCACTGCTCGTTCTGGCCGACGGCACCGTGATCGAAGGCAAGGGCATCGGCGCGACCGGCAAGGTGCAGGCGGAAGTCTGCTTCAACACGGCGCTGACGGGCTATCAGGAAATCCTGACGGACCCCTCCTATCTCGGCCAGATCGTCACCTTCACCTTCCCGCACATCGGCAATATCGGCGCCAATGACGAAGACATCGAAGACCTGACGCCGGCAGCACGCCACGGCGCGGTCGGCGTCATCTTCAAGGCCGACATCACCGAGCCGTCGAACTACCGCGCCGTCAAGCACCTCGACGCCTGGCTGAAGGCCCGCGGCATCATCGGCCTCTGCGGCATCGACACCCGCGCGCTCACCGCCTGGATCCGTGAGAACGGCATGCCGAACGCCGTCATCGCCCATGACCCCCAGGGCGTCTTCGACATCGACACGCTGAAGGCCGAAGCCAAGGCCTGGAGCGGGCTTGAAGGCCTCGACCTCGCCAAGGTCGCGACCTCGGGCCAGTCCTCGCGCTGGGACGAGAAGCCCTGGGTCTGGGACGAGGGCTATTCGACGCTCGGCGAAACCGATGCCGCCTACCATATCGTCGCGCTCGACTATGGCGTGAAGCGCAACATTCTGCGCCTCTTCGCCGGCCTCAACGCCCGCGTCACCATCATGCCGGCTTCGACCAGCGCCGACGAAGTTCTGGCGCAGAAGCCGGATGGCATCTTCCTGTCCAACGGCCCGGGCGACCCGGCGGCAACCGGCGAATATGCCGTGCCGGTCATCCAGAACCTGCTGAAGAGCGATATCCCGGTCTTCGGCATCTGCCTCGGCCACCAGATGCTGGCGCTTGCCCTCGGCGGCAAGACCGAGAAGATGCACCAGGGCCACCACGGCGCCAACCACCCGGTCAAGGATCACACGACAGGCAAGGTCGAGATCGTCTCGATGAACCACGGCTTCGCGGTCGATTCGAAGTCGCTGCCGGAAGGCGTTGAAGAGACTCACATTTCGCTCTTCGACGGCACGAACTGCGGCCTGCGCGTCGCCGGCAAGCCGGTGTTCTCGGTCCAGCACCACCCGGAAGCCTCGCCCGGCCCGCAGGACAGCCACTACCTCTTCCGCCGCTTCATGAACCTGGTGCGCGAGAAGAAGGGCGAGCCGGCATTGGCCGAGCGCTAAGCGCAACAAACATTCGGACAAAAGGCCCGCCTCGCGCGGGCCTTTTCTTTGGCGACAGGGCATCGGCCGCTAGCGCCGACTTGCCCGCCCAAGTGGGAGTACAGCTCGTCGTTTTTGTCTGTCAGCCGATGGCGAGACGCTCGGCGATGAAGTCGACAACCGCCCGGACCGACGGGAGCTGGCCGCGGCGATGCGGCATCAAAAGCGTCGTCGTGACCAACCCCGCCTGCCAGTCGGGCAGCACCCGCACGAGGCTGCCATTGTCGATCTCGGCATGGCAGAGCTTGCGCGGCAGCGCGGTGATGCCGAGCCCGGAAAGCGCCGCCTCGAGGAGAACGCGGGACTCGTCCGCGACAAAGCGCGGCTCGGGGCGCACAGAGACCGGAACGTCGTCCTCCCGGCGAAGCGTCCAGCCATCGCTTGCGAGCGACGTGAGCAGGCCATCGTGGTCCTTGAGTTCATCCGGCTCGGCAGGCGTGCCGCGCCGCGCGAGGTAGCCGGGTGCTGCCACCAGCCAGATCACTTCGGAGGCGACCCGCCGCTGGACGAGACCGGAATCGGGCAAGGGCGCGAAATGATCGCGCACGGCGATATCGAAGCCTTCCTGGATCAGATCGACGAAGCGGTCGGTCGCATGCAGCACCACCCGCATCTTCGGATAGGCTAGCGCCAGTTGAGGCAGCAGCCCCGAAAGCGTCATCTGCGCCGTCGGCACCGAAGCGGTGATGCGCACGGTTCCGCTCGGCTCTGCGAGCCTGCCCATGACCACCGCCTCCGCGGCTTCCGCCTCGATCAGCATCGCGGCCGCATGGCGATAGAAGTCCTCGCCGATCTCGGTCACCATGAAGCGGCGGGACGTCCGATTGATGAGCCGGACGCCAAGCGTCTTCTCAAGCTCCGCCACGCGCTTGCTGAGCGTCGATTTCGGCACGTTGAGCACGCGCGCGGCCGGCGCAAACCCCCTATGGTCGACCACATGGGCGAAGATGATGAAGTCGTTGAGATTGCGCATCGCGGCTCCCGATGTCCACGCCTATGGATGACATGTCCGTATTTGGCCAATTTTCAAAAGACCGTCCACAAATTCATCTCCCCGCATTGAAACCGAACATCCAGGGAGAGGCCGAGCCCCCTTCGCAATCCTGACCCGCTGCCGGCACGGATGAGGTCACGGACGTGACTTGCGGTTGACCCTTCGCCGGGCTTCGCGCATCCTCCCCTGCAACTGGAGGTGACGATGATTACAGGTCCACAGTGCCGCGCCGCCCGGGCGCTGATCGAAATCTCGCGCGAGATGCTGGCAACCTTTTCAGGTGTCGACGAAGACACGATCCTCAGGTTCGAACGCAAGCTCGAGACGCCCGGCGACGAGGTGATCCTGTCGCTGAAGCACGCGCTCGAAAATGCCGGCGCGGTGTTTCTGCCGGAAGGCGAACGCGGCATCGGCGTGCAGCTGAAGTTCACGCGCTCCGAGGCTCGGCGCCTCTCGATCCTGGAAAGCGAGGGTGGCGTCGTCGGCGACGACGAGGTTCCCGGCGCGTGAATTTCTGACAATATTTCAACGCCTTGGCCGATCTGCCTGAATAAGATTGGCCCCTGCTTGAATCGATCTGCGAACAAAAAAGCCCGCCGTTGCCGGCGGGCTTTTTGTGATGCGATTGCCAGCGCTTACTTGCAGGCGGCGCAGAAACGCTGGATGCGGCGGCAAGCCTCTTCAAGCTGAGCCTCCGAGGTTGCGTAAGAAATGCGGAAGTTCGGGCCGAGACCGAAGGCCGAACCGTGCACGACGGCAACGCCTTCGGTTTCGAGCAGCTCGGACACGAAGTCTTCGTCCGTCTCGATGACCTTGCCCGATGGCGCGGTCTTGCCGATCAGGCCGGCGCAGGACGGATAGACGTAGAAGGCGCCTTCCGGCGTCGGGCACGCAATGCCCTTGGCCTGGTTCAGCATCGACACCACCAGATCGCGGCGGCCTTCGAAGATCTTCTTGTTCTCGGGGATGAAGTCCTGCGTGCCGTTCAGCGCCTCGACGGCAGCCCACTGCGCGATCGAGGTGGCGCCCGAGGTCTGCTGACCCTGGATCATGTCCATGGCCTTGATGAGTTGCAGCGGACCGGCAGCGTAGCCGATGCGCCAGCCGGTCATGGCATAGGCCTTGGAGACGCCGTTCATCGTCAGCGTGCGGTCATAAAGGCCGGGCTCGACTTCGACCGGGGTCGCGAACTTGAAGTCGCCATAGGTCAGGTGCTCGTACATGTCGTCGGTCAGCACCCAGACATGCGGATGCTTCATCAGCACGTCCGTCAGCGCCTTCAGTTCGGCATGGCTATAGGCAGCGCCCGACGGGTTGGACGGCGAGTTGAAGACGAACCACTTGGTCTTCGGCGTGATCGCCTTGTCCAGGTCTTCGGCGGTAAGCTTGAAGTTGTTTTCCTGCGTGGCCGAGACGAATACCGGCGTGCCGCCGCACAGCGCCACCATTTCCGGATAGGAGACCCAGTAGGGCGCCGGGATGACGACTTCATCGCCCGCGTTCAGGGTCGCCATGAACGCGTTGAAAAGAATCTGCTTTCCGCCGGTGCCGACGATCGTCTGGGCGGCGGTGTAATCAAGGTTGTTCTCGCGCTTGAACTTCTTGGCGATCGCTTCGCGCAGTTCCGGAATGCCGGAGACCGGCGTGTACTTCGTCTCGCCGCGGTTGATGGCGTCGATCGCCGCCTTCTTGATATTGTCGGGCGTATCGAAGTCCGGCTCCCCGGCGCCGAGGCCGATCACATCACGACCTTTCGCTTTCAGCTCACGGGCTTTCTGCGAAACGGCGATAGTGGCGGAAGGCTTTACACGGGAGAGGGCATCGGCAAGGAAGGCCATGGGTGAAGGTCCTGATCGTTTCGAGACGAGGTGATCGCTACGGAACGTAAAAAGCCAGGCTCCATAGCGGTTAGGTCTATGTCGAAAGACGCCCGGTCTTGCAAGCGCCGGAACGGCAAAAACGCCGGAAACGCGGGCAAAAAGCGTCACCATGACAAAGTTTCATGAGTGCGATCAGCGTTGTCGATCGCCAGTCGCGATCCCGAGGCGATCCTCGCCCACAAGTCCAGCGCCGAAAAAAGGAATTATGGCGGTCGTTTGAACGGCCACGAAACGTATCAGTCGGAAACGGTTCTTGATCGCGATTTATTCAAAAAAATCAGCGGCGTTCGGCATTTTTTGAAATGCCATAATTTGGCCATCACAACTGTCGCGGTCCGCCGCAATTCCGTCCTGCAACAGCCGGTTTCCGGGCCTTTTCTTCGATCATCCGAACACATTCGCATTACGGGGGTTATGCAATGTTTCTCGACGACGAAATCGCCTCATTGAAAACCGGGCAGAACGAAGCGCGCTGGGGCATGTATCTGGCGATCGCAGCGCTCGCCGCCTGCATCCTGATGATCATCGGCCTGATGACCCAGGCTGCCGCCGAAACGGTGGCCGCCAAGCCTCAGCAGATGGCAGGTTATGTTCGCCCCAACGATATCGGCGCGGGCGCCCTGCTCTTCCCGTCGAAGGAACCCGGCTATTTCGTCGAGGCGCCGCGGCTGGCGACGGACGTAACGATCGACGTCAACGGCCCGATCATGCGCACCCGCGTGACCCAGCGTTTCGAGAACCCCAGCAAGGGCTGGGTCGAAGGCACCTATGTCTTCCCCCTGCCCGAGGATTCGGCGGTCGATACGCTGAAGATGCAGATCGGCGACCGCTTCATCGAGGGCCAGATAAAGCCGCGCCAGGAAGCCAAGGAGATCTACGAGCAGGCGAAGGCCGAGGGCAAGAAGGCGGCACTGCTCGAGCAACAGCGCCCGAACATCTTCACCAACCAGGTCGCCAATATCGGCCCCGGCGAAACGGTCGTCATACAGATCGAGTATCAGAGCGCGGTCCGCCAATCGAACGGCCTTTATTCTCTCCGTTTCCCGATGGTGGTCGCGCCCCGCTATAATCCGCAGCCGATCGTTCAGACCGTCGACCTCGACAGCCGCACCGGCTATGCCGTCAACGATCCGGTTCCCGACCGTGAAAAAGTCGAAGCGCCGATTCTCGACCCCAAGCAAAACGCTAAGGTCAACCCCGTCACGCTGACGGTGAACCTGAAGGCAGGCTTCCCGCTCGGCGAGGTGAAATCCGGCTACCATGACGTCGATATCGCCAACCTCGACGATCTCAGCCGCCGCGTGACGCTGAAGGGCGACAGCGTGCCGGCCGACCGCGACTTCGAGCTCACCTGGAACGCGATCGAGGGGAAGAGCCCCTATGCCGGCCTCTTCCGGGAGACAGTCGGGAACAAGACCTACCTGCTCTCCTTCGTCACGCCACCGGCTGCCGCAAGCGAGACCGATGCCAAGCCGGTCAGACGCGAGATCGTCTTTGTCATCGACAATTCCGGTTCCATGGCCGGCCCCTCGATGGAACAGGCGAAGGAGAGCCTGGCGCTGGCGATCTCCAGGCTGAAGCCCGAAGACCGCTTCAACGTCATCCGCTTCGACGACACCATGTCGGTGCATTTTCCTGATCTCGTCGAGGCAACGCCGGACAAGCGCGAGGATGCGATCGCCTATGTCCGCGGCCTGACGGCCGATGGCGGCACGGAAATGCTGCCCGCGCTGGAAGCTGCATTGCGCACGCAGGGTCCAGTTCAGGCCGGCGCGCTTCGCCAGGTGGTCTTCCTGACCGATGGCGCGATCGGCAATGAGGCGCAGCTCTTCGACGAGATCCAGAAAAACCGCGGCGACGCCCGCGTCTTCACCGTCGGCATCGGCTCCGCCCCCAACAGCCATTTCATGACCAAGGCTGCCGAATACGGCCGCGGCACCTTCACGCTGATCGGCTCCGAGAGCCAGGTGGCGACACGCATGGGCGAGCTCTTCACCAAGCTCGAAAGCCCCGCGATGACCGATATCTCCGCGAGCTTCGAGGCCGCATCGGCAAGCGACATCACCCCAAACCCCATGCCCGATCTCTATCGCGGCGAGCCGGTGGTGCTGACCGCCGAACTCGATGGCACCGCACCCAAAGGCAAGCTGCAGATCCTCGGCAAAGCCGGCGACCAGCCCTGGCGGGTCGAGATGGACATCGCCAAGGCCTCCACCGGCCAGGGTATCGCCAAGCTCTGGGCGCGGCGCAAGATCGATGATCTCGAGGCAAGTGCCGCTGCAATTGCCGATCCCGCCACGCTCGACAAGCGGATCGAGACCGTGGCGCTCGCCCATCACCTCGTCTCCCGCGTCACCAGCCTCGTCGCCGTCGACGCGACGCCGTCGCGTCCGGCCGGCGAGCCACAGGCCGAAACGAAGCTGCCGCTCAACCTTCCGGCCGGCTGGGACTTCGGCAAGGTCTTTGGTGAAACGCCCGCTGAGAGCGCCCCCGGGAAGGTCGACGAACGCGACGCTGCGGTCGAGAGCCGGACCAAGCTTGCCATGGTGACGGCGGACCGCATGCTGGCGGCACCAACCGCACGGGCGGCAGGCATGATCGCCGAGGCCAACAACCAAGTGACCCTGCCGCAGACGGCAACGGAAGCGGACAAGCAGATCCTGGTCGGCCTGATGCTCCTCGCCTTCGCCCTGCTCGCAGGCACGACCTTCGTCTTCTGGCGCGCGCCGATCGCCGCCGTCGTGCTTGCGGGAGTGCGCCGCCGTGGCCGCTGACAACGAAAGGCCCGAGCCAGGCCCGGGCTTTCTCGCCCGCCTCTCGGCGGTCGAGACGATCGTGCTCGCGATCATCGCGCTCATTGCCCTTGCCGGTCTCCTGCTGATTGGCAAGGGTTTCTACATGAAGGCCAAGGCCGAGGTCTCGCAGGTGCTTCTGAAACGCACTTTCGAGGCGCAATTGCACGGCAACCCGGATGGCAGGCCCTGGCCCTGGGCTGACTTCCAGACGGCGGCAGAAATCTCGGCGCCCCGGATCAATCGCTCTGCGGTCGTGCTCGAAGGCGCGAGCGGCGAAGCGCTCGCCTTCGGCCCCGCCTGGCTGACGACGACGCCCTTGCCCGGCGACGAAGGCACCTCCGTCATCGCCGCGCACCGCGACACGCATTTCCGTTGGCTGAAGGACGTCAATCCCGGCGACCTCCTGGTGCTGACGCGCAAGGACGGTCGCCGCTTCCTGTTCCGGGCCGGCGAAAGCCGCGTCGCCCGCTGGGACGAAAGCGGCATCAACGCATCGGCCACCGGCCACCATCTGGCGCTTGCCACCTGCTGGCCCTTCGATGCGATCGAACAGGGGCCGATGCGCTATATCGTCAATGCCGAACTCATCGGCGAACAACGGCCAGTGCCGCTGACGACAGGATCGATCTCGAAATAAACCGCTTTTGATCGGATGTGACTTGAACCGCTCCGTCTCCCGCTCCAGCTTGCCAGTTGAACGAATCGGCCGGAGAAGCGCAATGCCGCGAGCGGATGCAGCAGTGTCGAAACAGGTAGGCACGCGGCGGCACACCCGATCGCTCGCGGTGCTCGTCGCTTTGGCCACGATGGCCGCCCCCTTGGGCGCTCACGCCGAAGAGACGCGCGAATTCCCGAGCCAGCACGGCACCCTGCGCGTCGAAACCCTGGCGGCCGGCCTCGAACACCCCTGGTCCGTCGAAGCGCTACCCGATGGAGGGCTGATCGTCAGTGAACGTCCCGGCCGGCTGAGGATCGTGCGCGACGGCAAGGTGTCGAAGCCGCTGAAGGGGGTGCCCAAGGTCGCTGAACGTGGCCAGGGCGGCCTGCTCGACATCGCACTTGACCCTGGTTTCGCAAAGAACAGGACGCTCTATCTGACATTGGCCGCCAATGGCAAAGGCGGCTACGGCACCGCCGTCGTGCGCGCGAAACTTGCCGAAAACGAGAGCGGTCTTGCCGAGGTCAAGGAACTCTTCCGGATGAGCAAGTTCACCGGCAAGGGACAGCATTTCGGTTCGCGCATTGCGATCGCGCCCGACGGCAGCCTGTTCTTCGGCATCGGCGACCGCGGTGAACGCGATCGGGCCCAGGACCCGCGCGATCATGCCGGCGCCATCCTGCACATCAACGCCGATGGCAGCGCTCCCGGATCGAACCCCTATCGCGGCGGCACCGGCGGCCTGGCGGAGATCTGGTCGAAGGGTCACCGCAATCCGCAAGGGATCGCCTTCGACCCGAAGGACGGCACGCTTTTGACGGTCGAGCACGGCGCGCGCGGCGGCGACGAGGTCAACAATCCGCAGGCCGGCCACAACTACGGTTGGCCGGTCATCACCTACGGCAAGGACTATTCCGGCGCCGAGATCGGCGAAGGCACGGCAAAGGACGGCCTCGATCAGCCCCTCTTCTATTGGGATCCGTCGATCGCCCCCGGCGCGCTCGCCATCTATCGCGGCAAGATGTTTCCCGAGTGGGACGGAGACCTGCTGGTCGCCGCGTTGAAGTACCAGCTTCTCGCGCGGTTGGAGCGTGACGACAACGGTGCCATCGGCGCCGAAGAACGGCTGTTCGATGGCGAGTTCGGCCGCATCCGCGACGTCGTCGTCGCGCCAGATGGCGCATTGCTGATGGTGACCGACGAGGAAAACGGCGCCGTTCTCCGCGTCTCCAAGGGCGCGACGCAATAGCAATTGAGCCCGTCGCTGCCGCCTCACGACAGCTGGCCGCGGAACTCCTTGCGGAACATGAACTTCAGTCCCGACCAGACGGCATCGACGGCGCAAACCTTCACGTCGACGAGGCCAAGCGGCAGGAAGATATCGCGCAGCACGTCCTCGCTCAGCGTCGTCGCCACCTTCGACGCCTTCTTCGGCCAGGAAATCCAGAGCATGCCGTCAGGCCTGAGCCGGGCGGCAACCTCCGGCGCGAGCCCGTCCAATACGGACCTCTGCGTCTCGAACACATGGACATAGTCGTAGCTGCGCCCGCCGGCCGGACCGAGCACGATTTCGCAAGTCGAGAAGCCGGAAAAGTCCGTGATTTCGCTGAGGCTGGGCGGAACGCCGAGAAGCAGCGCCGCCTGCCCGTCCTTCAAACCCAGCTTGCGGGCAAGCGGCGTGCCGGAATATCCGCTGTCATTCATCACCATCTCCGAGCGCCGAGACGCTGACGATGAGCCTTGCCCGCCCAGAACGCAACTGCTAGACGGCGCCTGTCCGAGGAGAACCGACATGCCCCGCATTCAGGCCAATCTGCTGCTGTTGATTTCAGGCGCGATCTGGGGCGCCGGCTTCGTTGCACAGTCGACGGCCATGGATGCGATCAGCCCGCTGTGGTTCATCACGCTCAGATTTGCGATCGCGACGCTGGTTGCCATGCCCTTGGCCATCATGGAAACGAAGCGGGCGGCCGAACCGCTCAAGCTGACGACCGTGCGTAATTTCATCTTCATCGGCCTGGCACTCTTTGCCGGCGCAGCGACCCAGCAGTTCGGCCTGCTCGACACCAGCGTCACCAATTCCGGCTTCCTCACCGGGCTCTATGTCGTCTTCGTGCCCGTGCTGACGGTCATCTTCCTGCGCCGCAAGCCGCATTGGGTCATCTGGCCCGGTGCGCTGATGGCTCTCTTCGGCATCTTCCTTTTGAGCGGCGGCACCTTGTCGGCGCTGACCGGCGGTGACTACCTGACGATCCTGTGCGCCCTGTTCTGGGCGGTGCAAATGCTGCTCGTTGGCCTTTTCGCGCCCAGCAGCGGCCGGCCGATGTTGCTGTCGATGACGCAGTTCGCCGTCTGCGCAGTGCTCGGCTTGCTTTTCGCAGTGAAGATGGAGCCGCTGAGCTTTGCGGCTGTCGAAGGCGCTCTCTTCGAAATCCTCTATGCCGGCATCTTCTCGAGCGGCCTCGCCTTCATCCTGCAGGTGGTGGGCCAGCGCTATACCACGGCGCCGCAGGCCGCCATCTTCCTGTCGAGCGAGGCGCTCTTTGCTGCCCTCTTCGGTGTCCTGTTGCTCGGCGAGATCATCACCCCGATCGGCTATGCCGGCTGCGCGATCATCTTCGCGGCAATGCTTGCCGTCGAGATCATTCCCGAACTGACCAAAAATCGGCGCGCGGAAGCTGCGGCCTGAACTGGCCTCTGCGAGCGCAACCGACACTGCGCCATGAACTATATCAGCGACCGGTCCAAACGCCGGACTGGCGCTTTACTTGCTATTGTACCGGGCCATCAAATCGTTGCTTCGCCGCCAGGCGCGAAGCGGGCGCAATCGACCGGTCCAATTCAATACCTGTAGGTTTTCTGCAAGAATCGTACGTAAGAAACGTACGACGCGAGAAGCATCAAACATATCAGAGAGTTGCGAATACCGGACGGCGCCGGCATTCGACTGGCCTCCTTGCGGCTGCATCGAAAAACAGCAAAAACCCACTCAATTTTGCGGCGTTCATTTTCAAAAAGCTGTGATTTCAACAGCTTGCGATATATCTTGAAGAAGGGGCAACAGCTGCGGAAATGACCGATTTTTGAGCAATGACAAGACGCAATACCACGCTCGAAAAGTTTTGCTTGCCAATTCAAAATAAACCCATCACTCTTACTCTGTTCGGGCAATCTGCGAACACGGGAAGATCTTGAAATAAAAGCGGGCCGGAGACGCAAAACTCCGGGCGGCCAGACCGGGAAGACGCATGAAAATGCAACTTCTCCAATGGCTGGCTGCGGTAACAGGACCCTTTCCTCAAACGTCGAGAACTGCCTGCCAACGCCCATTCGGGCAAAACTGCAATGCTGCCCGTCCGTCAAACGGGTGGAGAGAAAAGGACCTGACGCATGGCCGAAACTGGCACTGTAAAATTCTTCAACACCGACAAGGGCTTTGGTTTCATCAAGCCTGACAACGGTGGTGCAGATATCTTCGTACACATTTCCGCAGTCCAGGCCTCCGGCCTGAACGGTCTGACGGAAAACCAGAAGGTGAGCTTCGACACCGAACCGGATCGCCGCGGCAAAGGCCCGAAGGCGGTCAACCTGCAGATCGCCGGCTAACGCCGACATCCGCTGACAGATTCAAAGTTGAAGCCCGGCAGGCTTGCCGGGTTTTTTTTGTTCAGGCTCGGTTCACAGTGGCGGCATTAACGTCCTCTCATGAAATCCGGATTGATCCGGTCCATGCGATAGGATTTGAAGCCCATGAACACGTTCATCAAAGCCGCCGTTCTTTCGGTCGCCGCAATCGCCATGATCGTCCCGACCTCCGGCGCCGCGCTGGCAGACCATCGCCATCACCACAACAATGACGATGCATGGGTGGCAGGCGCAGCGGGCCTCGCCGCTGGCGCGCTGATCGGCGGCGCGATCGCCTCGCAGCCGCGTTACAACAGCGGCTACGGCGAGCGCGTCTATATCGATCCGGAACCGGAATACGATTACTACGAGCCGCGCCCGGTCTATCGCCCTCGCCCCGTCTATCAGGCCCGTCCCGTTGTCGTCGATAACTACGGCGGCGGCAGCTATGGCGGCGGTTACCGCTCGCTCGAGCCCTGGACGCCGTCCTGGTACCGTTACTGCTCGCAGCGCTACCGTTCGTTCAACCCGGACAACGGCACCTTCCGCGGTTACGACGGCCGCAGCTACTTCTGCACCGCCGGCTGATCGGCGCAGAGCATACGGAATCAAAAAGCCCATGCCTCGATCAAGGCATGGGCTTTTTTCGTGATTACAACGGCAAGCCGTCCTTCTTCAGAGCCCGCGCAGATAGGGATTGGTGCGGCGCTCCTCGCCGATCTGCCCGCCTGGACCGTGGCCGCAGATGAAGCCGACAGTGTCACCGAGCGGCAGAATCTTGTCGCGGATGGAATCGAGCAATTGCTGGTGATTGCCGCCCGGCAGGTCGGTGCGCCCGATCGAACCGTGGAAGAGGACGTCGCCGACATGGGCGAAGTTCTGTGCCCGGTTGAAATAGACGACATGGCCGGGTGCGTGGCCGGGGCAATGCAGGACCTCGAAAACATGGTCGCCGAACGAAACGGTATCGCCCTCTTCGAGCCAACGATCCGGAATGACGTTCTGGACCTTCATCGCCAGCCCAAAACGCTCGGCCTGGCTCTCGAGCCTTTCGAGCAGCGGCAGATCGTCCTTGTGCGGGCCGATGATTTCAAGCCCGAGCGCATCCTTCAATTCCTTGGCGCCGCCGGCGTGGTCGATATGGCCATGGGTGATCCAGATCGCCTTCAGCGTGATGCCGTTCTCGCGGACCGTCTGCAGGATGAGGTCGACATCGCCACCGGGATCGACGATCACGCCTTCCTTGGTCTCGCTGTCGAACAGCACCGTACAATTCTGCTCGAAATGGGTAACCGGAATGATGCCCGCCTGTAACATGTGCGCCTGCCTCTATGGGATCTGCTGCATGTTTCCTTGCATCGTCGCCGATTGAGGGACAACCCATGCAGCACTTCAAAGTTCTACAGCGATCTTAGCGCGCCCGGCAGGACGCGCGACGCTGTCGTAACTCTCCTATAGCGGCAATTGGCGCCGGTGACAGCGCCAATCAGCGCAGAACGGCGACCTGGCTGGTGGCCGGTTGCGGTGCGGGCCATTGCACTGTGGTCATCAGCAGCGCCGAAATTGCCAGTTCCGCGGCGACGACGATCCTGACCACCGGCTTGAGGCTGCGGGCAGTGAAATTGTTCTGATCCGGCTGAATGTCCTGCATCTTCGTCGCCTCTCCCGCTGCTTGTTTCTTCGGGCCTTGGGCCGCAGAGGAAGAATGTCACGGCGTCACATTTCGTGACGTTCCCGGGGGAACATCCGCGCGCGCGGAGGCGTTTCGCCCTCACCACTAAAGGAGAAAGATAATGTTGAAACTTACCCGCCCCCTGCTGCGAGCCACTGCGGCCGCGGGTTTTGTGCTGACGCTCGGCATACCGGCCGCCTTTGCCGCCATGACAGCAACGACAGTCACGGACCTCAACATCCGCACGGGTCCGGGCCCTCAGTATCCGACAGTCGGGCTTGCGGCCCGCGGTAGCACCGCGGTCATCGACGGCTGCATCGAAGGCAGCAAATGGTGCCGCATCGACATCAATGGCGTGCGCGGCTGGGTCTATGCGCAATATCTGACGACTGACTTTGGCGGTTCGGCCGTCGTGGTTCAGGAACGTCGCGCCGACCTCGCCATTCCCGCCGTCACCTATGAGGCGCAGCCGAACGATCCGGTGATCGTCAGCAGCGGCGATGAGTTGATCGGCCCGGTCGAAGAGATCGATCCGATCGTGCCACCGGACACCGTACGCACCTACGTCACGGCGAACCCTGGCGAGACCGTCTATCTCGACGGCGAAGTCGTGGTCGGCGCCGCGCTGCCGCAGACCGTCGCGGTCCGCCGCGTGCCTGACTATAACTACGACTATGTCAGCATCAACGGCCAGCCCGTGCTGGTCGAGCCGGCGACGCGACGCATCGTCTACGTCTATCGATAGGCATTTGTTTCTCCGGCGACCGAGCGGTCGCCGGAGCCTACGGCGCATGCACGAATCATCCGCTTCATTGTGCGAAGACTGAAACCGATCCTTCTCGACGCCGGCGCAAGCTTCTCTGTCTGGCGCCACGAAACGCCGCTTCCAGCTGAAATCAAACCATTTCAATGGGCTAGGATCCGGCCACCGGGGCGGTCATTTCATTCAAATTGACAATAATCCAGATTCGGCTTCAACCTATCGGTGCCGGATCATCGGCTTTAGTGGCCCGTCCACGACGAGCCACGACACGGAGGGATCAATGGAAGCATTAATGCCTATCATTACCCAATTGATCGCGGGGGCGGCCGGCGGCAACGCGGCCAGCGCAGTGTTGAAGCAGCAGGCATTCGGTGTCGTCGCACGGACCATCGTCGGCGCGATCGGCGGCCTGGGCGGAGGTTTCCTCATTCAGATGCTCGGCGGCGAAGCAGCCGCGACAGGCCTTGCCATGCAGGCCATCGGCGGCCTCGTCGGCGGCGGCGTGCTCAGTGGTATAGTCGGGCAATTCCCCGGCAAGACGGCCTGAACTGCGATTATCTCCGTAGTAAGACAAAAGGCGGCCAATGGCCGCCTTTTCTGCATTCGAACCGATTGCGGATGCCGTTACTCGGCGGCCGCGGCAACCGGGTAGACTTCCTTCATGTAGTCGTTCATCAGCGTTTCGCAGATCGTCGCCGGCGTGAAGCGATGGGGACCGATTTCGGAAACCGGCGTCACTTCGGCAGCGGACCCCGTGAGGAAGCACTCGCTGAAGCTGGACAGTTCCTCCGGCATGATCGCCCGCTCGACGACCTCGTAGCCGCGGCGCTTGGCAAGCTCGATGACCGTGCGGCGGGTGATGCCGTCGAGGAAGCAATCCGGCACCGGCGTGTGGATGACACCGTCCTTGACGAAAAAGATGTTGGCGCCCGTCGCTTCGGCCACCCGGCCGCGATAGTCGAGCATCATCGCATCCGCATAGCCCTTGGCTTCCGCCGCATGCTTGGAGATGGTGCAGATCATATAGAGACCGGCCGCCTTGGACTTGGAAGGTGCCGTCTGTGGATCCGGGCGGCGATACTCGGCGATGTCGAGGCGAATGCCCTTCAGTTTCTCCGCCGGGTTGAAGTAGCTGCCCCACTGCCAGATGGCGATGGCGACGTTGATGCGGTTGTTCTGGGCCGAAACGCCCATGCTTTCGCTGCCGCGCCAGGCGATCGGCCGCACATAGGCCTCGGAGAAGCCTTGGCGCTTCAGAAGCTCCACGCTTGCGGCGTCCAGCTCTTCCACCGAATAGGGAATCTTGAAGCCAAGAATGTCAGCCGAGTTATGAAGGCGCTGGTTGTGCTCGCTCAGCTTGAAGATACGTCCGCCATAGGCGCGCTCGCCCTCGAAGACCGCGCTGGCATAGTGCAGGCCGTGGGTCAGCACATGTACCTTGGCGTCCTTCCATGCGACGAATTCGCCGTTGAACCAGATCTCTCCGTCCAACTGATCAAAAGGAACCGCTGCCATGGTGTCATCCTCCGGCGCATATGCGCCATTCTTAGTTGATTATCGTCCTGCTTTCAGTTTATCGGCAAACTGATTGAGGGAAAATTCAATTTCGTGATTTTGGATTTGCGATCGGAACGGCGCGGCATATCCTCCTACAGCGCCGCGCGTCTTACGAGACGCGCAAAGGTCGCTGTAGCACTTTGAATTGCTGCATGTTCCCTTAAATCGGCTACGATTTAAGGGAACATGCAGCGAGGTGTTGCCAACGCCAAATGTCTCGCTTACCGAGCAAGGACGCTAACGATGCGGTAAAAATATGTCAATAAAGCTGACGTATTTTTCCGAATGTTTCGCAAGTTGCAATCTGGCTGAAAGGAAATGACCGCGTGGCCGGCCAATCCAAAGAGAACACCCGGTATCTCACCGATGCCGCCGCCGATGATGACACGATCGATTTCGAGATCATCGAGTTGCTCTTCTTTGCCTATCGCGACTTCACCTCCGACCCGGATGCGATCCTCGAGAAGAGCGGCTTCGGGCGGGCGCATCACCGGGTCGTCCACTTCGTCGACCGCGAGCCCGGCATGACCGTCGCCGACCTCTTGGACACGCTGAAGATCACCAAGCAGAGCCTCGCCCGCGTGCTCAAGCAACTGATCGATTCCGGCTATATCCGCCAGGAGACCGGCCCTGAAGACCGACGCCAGCGCATGCTCTATACGACAGAGGAAGGCAAGGCGCTGGCGCGTGCGCTGGCCGAGCCACAGTCCCGCCGCATAGCCGATGCATTGGCAAGGACGGGTCCGGGCGCGCGGGAGACGGTCAAACGCTTTCTCGCCGGAATGAAGAACGCCGCAGACTGACACGAGGCTCGCCGCCGGCAGACGGCTCGGGAGCCTGGAACCAGGGAAGCGTGGAATGACGACAAAAGCGACTGTCTCGGACGATGCGGCTCACCTTCTGGTCGTCGACGACGACCGGCGCATCCGCGATCTCCTCAACCGCTATCTGGTCGAGCAGGGATTTCGCGTGACGACCGCGTCCGACGCGGACGAAGCACGGCGCAAGCTGGTCGGCCTCGACTTCGATCTTCTGATCGTCGATGTGATGATGCCGGGCGAAAGCGGCATCTCGCTGACGAATAGCCTGCGCCAGATCAAGACCGTGCCGATCCTGATGCTGACGGCGCTGGCGGAATCGAACTCCCGCATCGAGGGCCTCGAGGCCGGCGCCGACGACTATCTGTCGAAGCCCTTCGAACCGCGCGAACTGGTGCTGCGCATCAACAATATCCTGCGCCGCAACCAGCCGGCCCAAGCGCCCAAGGTCGACCAGGTGATCTTCGGCCCCTACACCTTCTCGGTGGTGCGCAAGGAACTGAGGCGCGGCGCCGATCACATCCGGCTCACCGATCGCGAGCAGGAGATCATGACGCTGTTTTCGCAGCGCGCCGGCGAGACCATCCCGCGCCACGAACTGATCGGCGACGATGCAGAGGTCGGCGAGCGCACGATCGACGTGCAGATCAATCGCCTCCGGCGCAAGATCGAGGATGATCCGTCCAATCCGGTCTGGCTGCAGACGGTGCGCGGCATCGGCTACCGGTTGAGCGTGGACTGAAATGGCGGGCCTTCCGATGAGCGCGGCAAACCATGGCAAGCTTTGACGGCATAGAGCACGGGGCAACCGGATCGAGCGACAACGCCTGGAGGCGCTTTACCCGTTGGTTGCGCCGCCGCCTGCCGATGGGGCTATACGCCCGTTCGCTGCTGATCGTCATCATTCCGATGGTGCTCTTGCAGTCGGTCGTCGCCTTCATCTTCATGGAGCGCCACTGGCAGCTGGTGACGCAGCGCCTGTCAGCCGCCGTCACCAGCGATATCGCCGCAATCGTCGACCTCATCGACACCTTCCCCGCTGACCGCGACATCAGCGAGATCATCCGCATCGCGCGGGATCAGCTTGATCTCAGCATCTCCGTCGACCCGCCCGGCGAGCTGCCACCACCCAGGCCTAGTCCCTTCTTCGAAATCCTCGACCAGATCCTCGGCGAGGAGATTTCCAACCAGGTCCGCCGCCCCTTCTGGATCGATACGGTCGGCAACTCCAAGCTCGTCGAGATCCGCATCAAGCTCGATGACGGCCGCATCCTGCGGGTCTATGCTCGGCGAAACCAGGCCTATGCCTCCAACACCCACATCTTCCTCGTCTGGATGGTGGCCGCATCGCTGGTGCTGCTGGCGATCGCAATCCTGTTCCTGCGCGGCCAGATCCGGCCGATCCTGGCGCTGACCAAGGCGGCCGAAAGCTTCGGCAAGGGCCAGAAGATCGACGACTTCGCGCCGCGCGGGGCCGACGAGATCCGCCGCGCCGGCCTTGCCTTCATCCTGATGCGCGAACGCATCGAGCGCCAGATCGAACAGCGCACCGCGATGCTGACCGGTGTCAGCCACGACCTCAGAACCATCCTCACCCGCTTCAAGCTGCAGCTGGCGCTCGCCGGCAACAATCCGGATCTCGAAAGCCTGAACCAGGATGTCGAGGACATGCAGAACATGCTGGAGGGCTACCTCGCCTTCGCCCGCAGCGAAGCCGAGGAAGATGTCGGCCAGCTGAAACTCAGCGACCTGATGACTCGGCTTGCGGCGGAGGCCGAACTGCTCGGGAAGACACTGACCACCTCGGTCGAGGGCGAAGATGAGGTTCGGGTCAGGCCAAACGCCTTTACCCGCCTCGTCGCCAATCTCGCTTCGAACGCCTATCGCTACGCCAACACGGTCAACATCGATGCGCGCCACAGCGCCAAATGGGTCACCATCACCGTCGACGATGACGGTCCGGGCATCCCTGAGCGATCGCGCGAGGACGTGTTCAAGCCGTTCTTCCGTCTCGACGAGGCGCGCAATCTCGACAGCTCCGGCACCGGCCTTGGCCTTGCGATCGCCCGCGACATCGCCCGCAGCCACGGCGGCAACGTCACCCTTGGCGACAGCCCGCTCGGCGGCCTGAGGGCAACGGTGCGCGTACCGGCTTGACCTTCACGTATTGACGGGCCACTGCTCGCCCGGGAATTGGGACCGAGGGAGAGAGCTGTGTCGAACGTTGTCGATTGGAACGACTGGGAACGACGGCTGGCCGAACTATGGGCTGCCTTCGACACCGTGGACGCCAAAACCTTCATCGCGCGTATCGAGGCGCTTGCAGCCGAATTGCCGGCGGGACACGCCATAGGCCTGTTCGAACAAGCGTCAGCGCAGGATTCGACCGGCCATGAGACGGAAGCCGAACCTCTCTATCGGCAGGCATTGGAAAACGGTCTCACGGGAATTCGCCGGCGCCGCGCCACCATCCAGCTCGCCAGCACGCTCCGCAATCTCGGCCGCGCTGGCGAAGGCGTCGCCCTGCTCACCGCGGAGCAGACCAAGCCGTCAGACGAGCTCGACGATGCGGTCGCCGCATTCCTGGCCCTGTGTCTGGTCGACGCGGGGCATGCGAAAGAAGCAGCAGCGCTTGCGCTTGGCAGCCTCTCGCGCCACCTCCCCCGCTACAACCGGTCGCTCAAACGCTACGCTGACGCGTTGCTGGCAGACGCGTAAGCGCTAGCGCTGATAGATCGACGTCAGGCCACGGCGTTCGTTGAAGCGATGCCAGGCGTCGATGCGGCGCGGATGGCGGGCGCGCATGACATCGAGCGGCGCGAGCAGTCGGCCCTTACGACCGAGGGCTTTGTCGAGGATCTCGATGATCCGCCGGATCGGCCAGGGCTTGCGCGTGATCGTCAGTAGCGCCCGGAAGGCTTCATCCTCGCGGCCCGCGCCAAGTTGATGGGCAATCAGCCCATAGGCAAAAGCCGTGGAGCGGCTGACGCCGGCGTGGCAATGCACGAGAATGCGGCTCGAAGCATCCTCCGCCGCCGGCCGCATCGCCTCGAACACCTCGAGGACCAGATCCGGGAAGTGCTGCGTGGCGGTCGGGTTTTCCTGGTCGCGCATGCGCACCACCCGGTGGTTCGCATCGGCAATGACGGGCACGTTGGCGTCGGGCAGTTCCGGGTCGAGCAACGACAGCACATGGCTTGCGCGCCAGTCGCGCGCGGCATCGGCAGCGCGCCACAGGCAGGATACCTTGACGCGCTCGGGGATCACTTCGAAGGCAATGGTCATTGGGATCACATCAATTTTTTGCCGTTGGGAACCGGCCGTTCGGTGGCAGCCAGCACGATCGCGCCGGCCTCATCGGCAAAACCCAGCGTCAGCACTTCGGAGCGAACCGGCCCGATCTGGCGCGGCGGAAAATTGACCACGCCCAGCACCTGCCGCCCGACGAGATCTTCCGGACGATAATGCACCGTGATTTGCGCCGATGACTTTTTAATGCCGATCTCTGGCCCGAAATCGATTTTCAGCTTGAAGGCCGGCTTGCGCGCTTCCGGAAAGGGTTCGGCTTCGACGATCGTGCCCACGCGAATGTCGACACGCTCGAAATCAGCAAATTCAATCGTTTCAGTCACGGCAATTCCCTTTGTGAAAAGTACTCAGTCGCCGGGCTTAAAGCATCGGGCGAGATTCCGGAAGCGCACCGGTATCGGCAGGCTCCCCGTGAAATCTTGCCTCTTCCCAGGGGCGGCGCGCGAACTGCTCGGCAAGGAAATCGACGAAGACGCGCACACGCGGCGGCAGGAAACGCCGGTGCGGGTAGACCACGGTGATCGGTTCCGCCTCGGCGTAATTGCAATCGGTCAGAAGCGGCACCAGCAAGCCCGCCCGGATATCTCCACCGACAAGAATTTCGGAGAGCCGCACGATCCCGATGCCGGCGAGCGCGAGGTGCCTCAGCGCTTCCGTGCTGTTGGCTTCGACGGAACCACGAACACGGATCGCATGCCGGCCGTTGCCATCCTGGAACTCCCAGACGTTGAGGCGGCCATGGGCGGTAATGGCAAGGCAGACGTGCCGTTGCAGGTCATCAGGCGTCTTGGGAACACCGTGCCTTTCGAGGTATCCCGGCGCCGCACAGATGACACGACGGTTCGATGCCAGGCGCCGCGTCACCAGCGTACTGTCGCTTTGCGCCGCAACCCGTATGGCGACATCCGCGTCACCGTTCATGAGATCGACGATCGCGTCGCTGAAATCGAGCTCCAGATCGATCGCCGGGAACCGCTCGATGAAGGCCGGCAGCATGGGCACGATCAGGCGATGACCGAAGGCGCTCGGCAGGCTGACCCGCAGGCGGCCGCGCGGCTCGGCGCCCGGCTGGATCGCAAACTCAGCATCCTCGATATCGCCGAGGATGCGACGGGCCGACTCCGCATAGGCGCTGCCTTCGCTGGTGAGGCTGATGCTGCGCGTCGATCGCTGCAGCAGCCGCACGCCGAGGCGCGCCTCCAGTCGGCCGATGATCTTGCTGACGGCCGATGGTGTCATGCGCAGCCGCCGCGCCGCCGCCGAGAAATCCCCCTCCTCGACGACGGCGAGAAACACCGCCATGGCTCCCTGCCGGTCCATTGCATCTATTCCATTTCGTCACAGATGAACGGAACTTAACATGGATTATCGCGGCCGACGATAGGCTGTAGCTTGGACCTGGAACTCAGACAGCGGAGCCCGCGGGGTGACGGAAATGGATGAGCAGCGAAAGGATATGCCGGCGAGCTACCAGCTACATTCCTGGGCGCGACGTCAGCGCAACGCCGCGATCCGCGACATGTGTCGCCGGGCAATGGGCGCGATCTGGAGGTGCCTGTTCGACCGGCGTACAGGCCCTGGACAAGGCGCAGGCGCTGCCCCCCGCGCGCCGTAGAGCAACCCTCACGCCGGCGCCATTACGGCACCAGCGTTTCGTGAGCTCAGCCCGCCAGCTCTTCCGCCCGTTTGCGTGCTGCGGCGATCGCCTTGTCGAAAAGCGGCTGCATGCCGTCGTCGGCCATCAGCACGGAGAGCGCTGCCGCTGTCGTACCGCCGGGCGAGGTCACGTTCTGGCGCAGCCGTGCCGCCTCGTCGGGGGACTGATGCAACAATTCGCCAGCCCCCGCGACGGTTTCCCGCGCGAGCCGCATGGCGAGGTCCGCCTCGAGGCCGGCCTTGCGGCCCGCCTCCGCCATGCACTCGACGAGGTAGAAGACGTAGGCCGGACCGCTGCCCGAAACCGCGGTTACCGCATCGATTTCGGCTTCGGTCCGGACCCATTCGACGGGCCCGCTGACCTTCAGCAGATCGTGAACCTGGCTGCGCTGCGCCTCGCTGACGCGCGCATTGGCAAAAGCACCGGTAACGCCGCGGCCGATCATCGCCGGCGTGTTCGGCATGGCGCGAACCGTGGCGGCAGCACCCAGGTGCGTCTCGATGAAGGCGAGCGTCTTGCCGGCGGCAACCGAGACAATGACGGTATCCGCACCGACGAGCGGCTTCAACGGCGGCAGCACGGGGTCCATCACCTGCGGCTTGACCGCGAGGAAGATCACGCCGGCCTGAACACCGGATGGCGCCGAGGTCGCATGTGTCACGCCGTTGTCGGCAATGAGTTTGGCCATGGCCGGTGGCGGGCCGGGATCGACGACGAGCACGTCGGCACCCCTAACGCCGCTCTTCAACCAGCCGGAAAGCATGGCGCCGCCCATATTGCCGGCGCCGACGAGGACGATGGGACCGGAAGCGGCATTCGCCATGATCAAGCCTCTCCAACCGTTTCGAACAGGACCGCATCGACGGCGCGCTGCGCGTCCATGCCGGACCAGACGACGAATTGAAACGCCTGATAATAGGATTCGCAAGCGTCGAGTGCGCTCGAAAGCAGAACTTCGACCTGTTGATTGGTCGGCTCGGCACCGCCGGCAAGCAGCAGCGACTGGCGGAAGATCACCACTTCCTCCTGGCGCCACAGGTCGAAGTGGCCCATCAGCACCTGCCCGTTGATATGGGAGAGCAGGCGGATGACTTCGTTGACCCGGCTTTCCGGAACCTTGATGTCGAAGGCGCAGGCAAGGTGCAGAGCCTCGAACTCCTCCATCCAGGAGAAGGAAACGTGGTAGTCTGCCCACTTGCCTTCGACCGTCATGGCGATTTCGTCTTCGCCGGATCGCTCGAACGACCAGTCGTTATTTGCGGCCACGAACTCGATCATATCGACCGGGTTGGATTGGCGCTCGACTTCCATTTCCAAAAGGCTCATGCATCACCCTGTATAGGTGTGGCGCAGACGTGCATCATCACGCTCACAAGACGCAACGCTGCAAACCCAACACCGATTACAAACACACTATGATTGCTGAACTCACATCCATCCTGGCTGACTTACCCTGCCCGGAGCTTGCGTGGTTCGTTTCGAATCATCATTTAAAATCAGTGTATAATGGCGGAGTCAGGCTGCCAGCCCCCGGGCCGAAAAATAGCCGGGATGAATCGCGTCCACGTTGTCATTTGGATGAAGCGCGAGAGCTTAACTGACTCTGCCATAAGGGTTTTTTGGCAGTGTCCACAGGTGGAAAACTTTTCAGGTTTTATTAACCAGCCTTAACGCCGTTTCAATCGATTCAGGATTAACGACAGCAAAACGCCCGCGAAACCAGTTCGCGGGCGAAGTAAAAACGCCAAAATACCGTTATTTCGGCGGAATCGCGTTACTTGCCGGCCTCGGCGAGACGCGCTTCCAAAGCCTCAATGCGGGCGAGCAGCGCATCGTTTTCCTCGCGCGCCTTGATCGCCATTTCCTTGACCATCTCGAACTCCTCGCGCTTGACCACGTCGAGCGAGTTCAGTGCGCGTTCGGCCTGTGCGCGGAAGGCGGTCTCGACCTCGCGGCGCACGCCCTGGGCGGCACCTGCGGCATCGGTCATGATCTTGGCAAAGTCATCCAGAATGCGGTTAGCGCCTGTGCTCATCGTCGCGATCTCCATTTCAGCCATCGCCTCGCATTGCGATGCGGTCATGAATTTCAGGTAGGGTCAGCGGCGAGCGGATGCAAGGAAAATCACGTGCCAAATCACGCCGCTGTGTCCGAAGCGCCCCCATCGGCGCCTTGACCCGGCGGAAATCGCTCGCCATGTTCCGCCGAAACGACCGGCCCCTGCACGAGAAATAGGCACGAGAACATATCTTGGAAACTCTAGCGACCCGTCTCGCCATCCTTCCCTTCCCCGAAATCGACCCCGTCATCTTCCAGATCGGGCCTCTCGCCGTCCACTGGTACGGGCTCGCCTATGTCGCGGGCATCCTGATCGGCTGGTTCTATGCGCGCCGCCTGGCGATGAACAACGCGCTCTGGCGCAACGAGACGCCGGCGGTCACGCTGCAGCAACTCGACGACTTCCTGCTCTGGGCCGCCGGCGGTATCGTGCTCGGCGGCCGCATCGGCTACATCCTCTTCTACGACCTCGGCTCCGTTCTCGCCAATCCGATCCGCGCCATTGAGATCTGGAACGGCGGTATGTCGTTCCATGGCGGCTTTCTCGGCACGACGCTCGCCATGATCATCTTCGCGCGGCGCAACGGCATCGTTCTCTGGAGCCTGTTCGACATCGTCGCGGCCGTCGTCCCGATCGGCCTGTTTTTCGGCCGCATTGCCAATTTCATCAATGGCGAACTCTGGGGCCGTCTCTCTTCGATGCCCTGGGCAATCGTCTTCCCGACCGGCGGGCCCTTTGCCCGTCACCCGAGCCAGCTTTATGAAGCAGCCCTCGAGGGCCTCGTGCTGCTCGGCCTGCTTTCCTGGTTCATCTACCGTCGCCAGGCGTTGAAATCCCCGGGCCTCGTCACCGGCATCTTCGTGCTTGGCTATGCCTTGAGCCGCATTTTCGTCGAATTCTTCCGCGAACCGGACGCGCAGATCGGCTATCTTGTCGGTGGCTGGCTGACGATGGGCATGGTGCTTTCGCTGCCGATGGCGCTCGCCGGCATCTGGGCGATAACCCGGGCGCGGCGCGCAGCCGCCTGAGAGCGGATAAGGCAAGGGCGTGCGGCTTCCGGCCGCCTCCCGCTAACTGGACGAAGGCATGACGACACCACTTGCGGACAAGATCAAGGCGCTGATCAAGGCTCACGGGCCGATCAGCGTCACCGATTACTTCTCGCTTTGCCTCGCGGATCCTGAACACGGCTACTACCGGGTTCATGAACCCTTCGGCAAAGAGGGCGATTTCACCACGGCGCCGGAGATCAGCCAGCTCTTCGGAGAGATGATCGGCGTCTTTCTCGTCCACGCCTGGCAGCAACACGGCAAGCCCGAAGGCGCGGTGATCGCCGAGATCGGCCCCGGCCGCGGCACGATGATGGCCGACATGCTGCGCGTGGTGCGTCGCCTCGCACCCGAGCTCTATGCCTCCGCCAGCGTGCATCTCGTCGAGACCAGCGAGCGCCTGCGCAAGATCCAGTCCGAAACCCTGGTCGCCCATGGCAACAAGGTCGAGTGGCATGCAAGCTTCGAGACTTTGCCCGATGGCTTCCTGCTGCTTGCCGCCAACGAGCTGTTCGATGCCATTCCGATCCGGCAATTCGTGCGCACCGCGCAAGGGTTCCGCGAGCGCATGGTCGGGCTTGATGCCGATGACCAACTGACCTTTGCTGCCGGCGTCGCCGGCATCGATCCGGGCCTCTTGCCGACGCCGGCGCAGGGTTTGGCCGAAGGCACGATCTTCGAGATCGCCCCTGCCCGCGATGCTGTCATGTCCGCCCTTTGCGAGCGGCTGAAGATCAGCGGCGGCACCGCCGTGATCATCGATTACGGCCATCTTGCCACCGGCTATGGCGATACGCTGCAGGCCGTTCGCGATCACGAATATGATCCGCCACTCGCCAATCCGGGCCGGGCCGATCTCACCAGCCATGTCGATTTCGAGCAGCTCGCCCGCCGCGCCGAGACCGACGACGTGCAGATCAACGGCCTTGCGCACCAGGGCGATTTCCTGGTCGGTCTCGGTCTGCTGGACCGCGCCGCGGCACTCGGTCGCGACAAGGATGCGCTCACCCAAGAGGGCATTCGCCAGGACGTGGAAAGGCTCGCCGGCGCCGGTGTCGGAAAAATGGGGGAATTGTTCAAGGTTCTCGCCGTGAGCAGCCCTCCGGTGCCGCTGTCGCCCTTCCGCAAGCCGAAGCCCTGAGCGCACAGCCTACAGCGCCGCGCGTCTTATCGGACGCGCAAAGGTCGCTGTAGCACTTTGAGTTGTTGCATGTTTTTATCCTTAAATCGGCTAGGATTTAAGGAAATATGCAGTAGCGCACGGTTCAGCCGTAAAGATAGTTCGGGAGCCAGAGAGTTATCCCGGGCCAGAGATACATGATGACCATGCAGAGCACGACGATCAGCATATAGGGCATCATGCCGGCGAAGATCTGGTTGATCGTCACATGCGGCGGCGCGACACCCTTCAGATAAAAAGCTGACATCGCGACTGGGGGCGACAGAAATGCCGCCTGCAGGTTGACGAAGACGAGAACGCCCCAAATCACCGGATCGATGTCGAAGTGCTTTAGCAGCGGCAGAAAAATCGGCACAAAGATGATGATGATCTCGGTCCACTCGAGCGGCCAGCCGAGCAGGAAGATGATCGCCTGCGAAAGAATCATGAATTGTACCGGCGTCAGATCGAGCGATAGCACCCATTGCTCGATCAGCGCCTGGCCGCCAAGTATGGCGAAGACGGCAGAAAACAAGGCCGAGCCCACGAAGAGCCAGCACACCATGGCCGTTGTCTTCGCCGTCAGGAACACCGCTTCCTTTGTGCGCTTCCAGTTGAGCGTCCGGGCCTGGAATGCGAGCAGGAAAGCCCCCGCCGCGCCGACGGCCGCAGACTCGGTCGCCGTGGTGATCCCGAAGAGGATTACGCCGAGCACGACTATGGTGAGGATGGCGAGCGGCATGACGGAGGAGATCAAAAGCTTCACCACCTGCAGCCGCTCCGCACTCATATTGCGGTAGTAGCGGACGAGCACCACCGCAGCGATCGTGGCAATCAACCAGAAGGACACGTAGAAGCTTGTCGCCGGCCCGTTGATCGCGGTCGGCGCGGCATCCGCCGCCGGTGCCCCGAGCTGTTCCAGCCCTTCCGGCGCCTCCGCCTCCGCCGATGCCTGCGGATGGATGACGACATACCACCATACGAGCGCCATCGTAAAAGCCGTCAGTGCTAGCGGGACCAAGGCAGCGCAGAAATTCTTGACGAGAGCCCAATAGGTGAGAGACCCCTCCTCGGTTTCGAGAGCCAGCGCCCTTGCCGGTGAGACTAGTGCGCGAGAGAGCCCGGCCAGCATGTTGTGCGAGTACGACGCTTGCAGGCCCCGCATCCACGCGCTGACGGGCACTTTGGTCTGCTCCGCAGGCAGCGGCGGAGCGATCTTGGGGCTGATGAGCGCCCAGCCGAGAATATAGGCGAGGTAGAGCAGCGCGAGGAAAAACCCGGGGAACATGGCAGCGGCGTAGAGCTTGACAACGGATTGTCCCGCGACTGCGGCATAGACGATGATCATCACCGAGGGCGGGATCAGAATGCCGAGGGTACCGCCCGCCGTGATCACACCCGAGGCAAGCTTCACGTCATAGCCGGCGCGTAACATCGGATTGAACGCAATCACGCCCATCAGCACGACCACCGCACCGACGAGGCCGCTGGCGATGCCCCAGAAGGTACAGACGATGAGGGTAGCGACGGCGAGCGACGCAGGCACCCGCTTGAATGCGAGCTGAATGCTGTAGAACATTTTGTCGACCAGCGCACCCCGCTCCATCACGTAGCCCATGAGCACGAACAACGGGATCGAGATGAGAACGTCATTGGTCATCGCCCCATAGGTACGCTGCACCATCAGGTCGAAGACGCGATTGTCGATCCAGTGCTCGGCCGGATTGTAGAAGGCGTAGAAGCCGAAGAGCATGCCAAGCCCCATCAGGGTAAACGCCGTCGGAAACCCCATCATGATGACCACCACGATGAGCATCAGCATCGTCAGTCCGAGGAGTGGATCGCTCACGTCTCGCCGTCTCCCCCCATTCCCCGTTGCCGCGCCGCCCTGTCGATCGCCTGCGCACGCTCGATCGCAGCCTCGCGCGTTTCCGCGTCGACATGCTCGCTGTGCTCGAGTTGCTCGGCGACGACGTCGAGCTCCTCCACATCCTTGAGCCGACTTGGCCATTCGCCGGTCCGCAGGCAAACGATGCAGCGCGTGATCTCGGCCAGCCCCTGAAGCAGGACGAAGCCGCCAGCGACCGGAATGACGGTTTTGAAATAGTAGATAGGCGGCCCCTCCGCCGTCACGGTCGAATGCTCGCCGATCCGCCAGGAAAGTGCTGCATAATCGTAGCCGGCGTAAACGAGCGCGGCGACGCCGGGCAGGAAGAAGAGGACGTAGAGGACCAGATCGAGGGCGGCTTGCGTGCGCGGCCTCATGGAGCTGTAGAGGAAGTCGCCGCGTACATGAGCATTCTGCGCCAAGGCGTATGCCCCCGCGAGCATGAACAGCGAGCCATAGAACATGTTGCTGGCATCGAATATCCAGGCCGTCGGCATGTTCAGGATGTAGCGTTTGACGACCTCTACGCAGACCATCGTCATCAGCCCGATAATCAGCCAGGCTGCGGCTTTGCCGATCCACACGCTGGTCGCATCGACCCTGAGCAGAAAATGCTGAACGTTCACGCATGCCCCCCGCTGCAAGAGGGGCGCTACAGCGGCGCGCCTTTCAAGAACGCACAGAGTTCGCTGTAACGCTTTGATTTATCGAATAGTGTGATCCTTCGACTGTCTCCGATGTGCGAAATGAGATGAGCCGGTCTTCCGCCTGAATCCCGTCTGATTGACGCGAAGCGGCCGTGCCTTAGAGATCCTTCGCCACGCCTTCCTGTCCGAAGTAGTGGTCGAATGCCAGCCGCCGACTGACGACGGTGTCCTGTTCCCAGCGCGTGGCCCGCTCGGCAAAAACGAGCTGGGACTGGAGCACTTCCTTGAACAGCGGGTTTTCCGCTGCCTTCTTCTTCACCACCTCGTCGTAGACCTCCAGTTGCTTCTTGAGAATTGCCTCCGGGGTCCTGTAGAACTTGACCTTGTCGACGGTCTGCATCTCCCGGTAGTCCGTGGAATAGCGATCGATCGCCTTCCAGGCCATATCCTGAGATGCCGCCTCGACGGCGTTGGTGATGATCGCCTTCATCTGATCAGGTAGACCGTCGTACTTCGGCTTGTTGAACATCACTTCGAACTGCTCGCCATTCTGGTGGTAGCTCTGCAGCATGCAAATCTTCGATACATCCGGGAAACCGAGCACCCGGTCGGACGAGGCGTTGTTGAACTCGGCCGCGTCGATCAGGCCTCGATCGAGCGCCGCAACGATTTCGCCGGCCGGCAGCGCGTTGACCGCCGCGCCGAGGCCGGTGAAGACATCGATCGAGATGCCCACGGTACGGAACTTCAGGCCCTGAAGATCCTCGGGCTTTGCGACTGGCTTCTTGAACCAGCCAAGCGGCTGGGTCGGCATCGGCCCATAGGGGAACGAGACCACGTTGGCGCCAATGGATTCATACAGTTTTGCGAGTAGTTCCTTGCCGCCGCCGTATTTGTGCCAGGCGAGCAGCATGTTGGCATCCATGGCGAAACCCGGGCCAGAGCCCCATAGCGCGAGCGCCGCCTGCTTGCCGTAATGGTAGACGAGGACGCCGTGACCGCCGTCCAACGTTCCTTGCGATACGGCGTCGAGCAGGCCGAAGGCCGGCACCACGGCACCAGCGGGCAGCACTTCTATCTTCAAATCGCCACCGGTCATATCATTGACCTTCCTGGCGAAGTCGAGCGCGAATTCGTGAAAGATGTCCTTGGATGGCCAGGTGCTTTGCCAGCGCATGCTGATCGGCCCCTGCGCCTTGACAACGCTAGGCGCGGCGACCGTTGCGACCCCCGCTATTGCCGCACCGCCCAGGAATTTGCGACGCGAAATCCGTCCCTCGATATGGGTTCTTCGCTTCATATGCTCCTCCCGAAGGCACAAGCATTTCTTGCTATATTAGATAATACTCTTATGCAGAGCCCCACGCAAAGATTGCACGCAGCGTCGCTCAAAAGCCTGCAGGTAAGGCGCCATCCCGACCTCTTGTTTTTCCACGGGCCTCGTGCAGATGCGGGCGTCGAAGGAAGGCGTTTTCGTCAGCGCGTAGCGGCGGTGGCCGAGCGATGACTGCCCCTCGAAATCACAGGCCGCTGGCTCCCCCTATCGTTCGGGAATTGACAGCCCAGCCATCGCGGGTCAACATCGCGCCGGCAAATCAGCCGCCAGTCGCCGGGCCGGAGCGCGCCCCCAAACCCATTGAATTTATTCATAAAGCAAAGGCAAATATACCGATGCAGCATGACGCCGCGCTTTCTCCCGTGCAGAGCTCGCTTTTCGGCGAGAAGGCCGGGCCGGCAATCGCCCACGGTTATTTCACCCGCCAGGGCGGCGTTTCCGAAGGGCTCTATCGCGGCCTCAATGTCGGCCTCGGTTCGAAGGACGAAAGAGCCCATGTCAACGAGAACCGCACCCGCGTCGCGGGCTGGTTCGGCGCGCCGCTGGAACGGCTGGCGACGGTTCATCAGGTCCATTCCCCCAACGCCATCGTGGTCGACGAAAGCTATGACGGTAGCCGCCCTGAGGCTGATGCGCTGGTGACGGCGACGCCCGGTATCGTGCTCGGCGTGCTATCGGCCGATTGCGGCCCGATCCTCTTTGCCGACGCAGAAACCAATATCATCGGCGCCGCCCATGCCGGCTGGAAGGGCGCGCTTGGCGGCGTGCTCGAGAGCACCATCGACGCGATGGTCTCGCTCGGCGCCCGGCGCGATCGCATCGTCGCCTGCCTCGGCCCGTCGATCAGCCATCGCAACTACGAAGTCGGTGCCGAATTCGTCGAGCGCTTCGTCTCGGCGAACGACAGCTACGCAACCTATTTCAGGCCGTCAGACCGCGACGGCCACGCAATGTTCGACCTGCCGGGTCTCACGATCAAGCGGTTGACCGAAGCAGGCGTAGCAGCCGAAAATCTCGATATCTGCACCTATGCCGACGAGGAGCGCTTCTTCTCCTACCGTCGGACGACACACAGGCAGGAACCGGACTACGGCCGGCAGATTTCCGCCATTTGCATACGGGGGACCTGACATGGCGCTTCAATTTGCCCAGGAAGAATATGCAAGCCGCCTCGATCGGCTGACGGAGAAGATGCGCGAGGAGAAGCTCGATGCCGTGCTGCTCTTCGCCCAGGAGAGCATGTACTGGCTGACGGGCTACGACACCTTCGGCTACTGCTTCTTCCAGACGCTGGTTGTGAAGAAAGACGGCTCGATGGTCTTGCTGACGCGCTCGGCCGACCTGCGCCAGGCACGCCACACCTCCAATATCGAACGCATCGAGATCTGGGTGGACCGGGCCAATGCCGATCCGACCCTGGATCTCAAGAACCTCTTGAGCGAACTCGACCTGCTCGGCTGCCGCATCGGCGTCGAATACGATACGCACGGCATGACCGGCCGCGTCGCCCGCCTGCTCGACCGCCAGATCCAGACCTTCGGCGAGATAATCGACGCCTCGTACCTCGTCAGCCGTCTGCGGCTTATCAAGAGCGACGCCGAGATCGCCTATGTCGAGAAGGCGGCAAGCCTGGCCGACGATGCGCTCGATGCCGCGCTGCCGCTGATCCGTCCCGGCGGCAACGAAGCCGACATCCTCGCCGCGATGCAGGGCAAGATTCTGGCCGGCGGCGGCGACTATCCGGCCAACGAATTCATCATCGGCTCCGGCGCCGACGCGCTGCTCTGCCGCTACAAGTCCGGGCGCCGCGTGCTTGACAGCCAGGACCAGCTCACCCTCGAATGGGCCGGCGTCAGCGCCCACTATCATGCGGCGATGATGCGCACCGTCGTCATCGGCGAACCGACCAACCGTCACCGCGAACTCTACAGCGCCTGCCGCGAAACCATCCAGGCGATCGAGATGGTCCTTCGTCCCGGCAACACCTTCGGCACCGTCTTCGACATGCATGCCAAGATCATGGACGAGCGCGGCCTCGCCCGTCACCGCCTCAACGCCTGCGGCTATTCGCTCGGCGCCCGCTTCTCGCCCTCCTGGATGGAGCACCAGATGTTCCATCTCGGCAACCCGCAGGAGATCGAGCCGAACATGTCGCTGTTCGTGCACATGATCATCATGGATTCCGACAGCGGCACCGCCATGACCCTCGGCCAGACCTACCTCACCACCACGGATACTCCGCGCCCGCTGTCGCGCTATGGCCTGGACTTCATTTCTGCTTAGGGAAATCCGCCTAGAATTGCTTTGAACTGGCAGACGACAGGAGACGTTTCAAAAACTGCCGCGAAGAAAACGGACGGTTTGAACATGCGAAAGCTCACCACGCCTATCGTTGGCCTCGGACTCCTCGTCGCCCTGGCCGGCTGCAACAGCACCGACATGCTGACGCCGCAGGTCGACGTCGGCGCCGGAACCTTTCGCTCGCCGCCGGTGACGCAATCCGACCTCGACGCCATGTCGAACCAGACCGCAGTCGCCCCGGTGCAGCGCGAACCCGTCAGCCAGACCACCGCCTACTCTCCTCAGCCCGTCGCTTCGAACACGCCGACGGCCTATGCCAGCGGCGATGCGACCTATACCGATCCGGCCGGCACGTTCGAGGCCCAGGCAAGCCGGCTTGCCGCCGGTTCCGCACCCGTCCAGAACACGATCCAGAACCAGCCGGCCCCGGTACAACAGACGCCGGTGCAACAGACGGCGGCCGCTGCCGAAGAGATCCAGGACCAGCCGAGCGTCGCTTCGCTGCCGAAGGCAAGTGCCGCCGCCAGCGGCACGATCCGCTTCCTGCCGATCATCGGCGCGCCGGTCCAGGCGGTCACGCCGCTCTCCAAGCAGCTTGGAGCCGAAGCGCGCGCACACGGCCTGACGATCAAGGGCTCTGGCGATGCCAGCAGCGAACATATCCTCAAGGGCTACTTCTCGACGCTGAAGGACGGCGACAAGACCACCGTCGTCTATGTCTGGGATGTACTCGATGGCAGCGGCAACCGCCTGCACCGCATCCAGGGACAGGACTCGGTTCCCGGCGGCGGCGCCGACTTGTGGAGCGGCGTGCCGGCGGCAACCATGCAGGGAATCGCGACCAAAACCATCAACGCCTACCTCGAATGGCGGCAATCTCAGGCCGGTTGATGCAAAGTTTTTAGGATATTGGCCTTCGCGGCGCAGCATTCCCCTTGCATTCAAGTTCAGTCTCGCTAAAAAGCGGCCGATCAGCTCTGAACGGCGGCCATCCGCAAAGAATGTCCGCGATTGGAATGGCTCTCGGAATCTGCGCGGAACACACCGCTCCCGGAAAAGTACCGGACGGTGACCGCGCCAGCTCAAGGCGGTCCGTCAATGAAGGTTTTCGCAGGCAATTCGAACCGGCTGCTGGCCGAAGCGATCTGCAACTATCTCAACCTGCCTCTCGGCAAAGCGGCGGTACGCCGGTTCGCCGATCAGGAAATCTTCGTCGAGATCGGCGAAAACGTGCGCGGCGAGGATGTGTTCATCATCCAGTCGACCTCTTTCCCCACCAACGATCACCTGATGGAACTGCTCATCATGATCGACGCGGTGCGCCGCTCTTCCGCTCGCCGCATCACCGCAGTGCTTCCCTATTTCGGCTATGCCCGCCAGGATCGCAAAGCCGGTCCGCGCACGCCGATCTCTGCCAAACTCGTCGCCAACCTCATCACCGAAGCCGGCGCCGACCGCGTGCTGACGCTTGATCTTCACGCCGGGCAGATCCAGGGCTTCTTCGACATCCCGACCGATAACCTTTATGCGATCCCGATCCTGGCGCGCGACGTCAAGGAAAACTACGACCTCAAGAACGTCATGGTCGTTTCGCCCGACGTCGGCGGCGTGGTGCGCGCCCGCGCGCTTGCTAAGCGTCTCGACTGTCTGCTGGCAATCGTCGACAAGCGCCGCGACCGTCCGGGTGAATCCGAAGTCATGAACGTCATCGGCGACGTGAAGGGCAAGGACTGCCTGCTGATCGACGACATCGTCGACTCGGGTGGCACGCTCTGCAACGCGGCCGAAGCGCTCCTAAAGAACGGCGCAACCAGCGTCACGGCCTACATCACCCACGGCGTTCTCTCCGGCGGCGCGGTCGCCCGCGTCACTTCGTCGATGCTGAAGGAACTGGTCATCACCGACTCGATCCAGCCGACCACGGCCGTCCAGTCCGCCCACAACATCCGCGTGATCACCACCGCTGGCCTGCTTGGCGAAGCCATCAGCCGCACCAGCCAGGAAGAATCGGTTTCGAGCCTCTTCGACTGAGATCGTTGCGAGCACGCGAATTTCTGAAAACAACGCCGGCGCCGAAGCGCCGGCGTTTTTCGTTGCGGAGACACAGCTATTTCCCGAGAGCCTGCGTCATCGGCTCGTCAACGAGATTGTCGATGAACCAGTTCGGATAAACCGGCGCCGGCACCGTCTCGGCATCGAGCGCTGAGATTTCCGCCTGCGTCAGAACGAGATTGGCTGAACCGAGATTGTCCTTGAGCTGGTGCGGCTTGGAGGCTCCGAGCAGCACGCTCGTCACCGCCTTCTTCGAAAGCAGCCAGGCGATCGCCACCTGCGCCACGCTCGCCCCGTGATGATCGGCGATCCCGCGCATGCGCTCGACCAGCTTGAAGCCCTGTTCCTTGTCGAAGGGCAGGATGTCGAAACCGGAATAGCGGTTGTCGGGGTCGCCAAGATTTTCGCGCGTGTACTTGCCCGAAAGAAAGCCCGACGCGAGGGGGCTCCAGACAGTCAGCCCCAGCCCGTAGCGCTGCATCATCGGGATGACGTCACGCTCCACGTCGCGGCCGAGCAAGGAATAATGCATCTGGCCATGGGTGAAAGGCGCTAGTCCGTTGGCCTTCTGGATCTCAAGCGCGGCCGCCACCTTCCAGGCCGACCAGTTGGAAAAGCCAATGTAGCGCACCTTGCCGGAGCGAACGACCGCATCGAGCGCGAGAAGCGTTTCCTCGAGCGGCGTGTGCGGATCTTCCTTGTGAACGATGTAGGCGTCGATCCAGTCGGTGCCGAGACGCTTCAGGCTCTGATCAACCGACCAGAGGATGTGGCGGCGCGAAAGGCCGGCCTGGCTCAGTGGCGCTCCGGTGCGAAAGCCCACTTTCGTGGCGATCACGACTTCATCACGGCGGGCGCGTAAGGTTTCGCCGAGGATCCGTTCCGACTGCCCGGAGGCATAAGCGTCGGCCGTATCGAAGAAGTTGATGCCGGCATCCAGCGCCTGTCCCACAAGGGCATCGGCCGCTTCGGCATCGGTCTTGTAGACGGCGCCGAGGCTGCGATCGCCGGCGGTGAAGGTCATCGCGCCGAAGGCAAGGCGCGAGACCACGAGACCGGTGTTTCCAAGCGTCGTGTATTGCATGTCGTTCTCCATTGCTCGAAGGAAGTGGTGTGAGGAGACCATGCCAAAGTTGATTGCGATGAAAAATAGCTGTTATCTTTAAGGCTTCGGAAGCAGAACTTCATAATGGCGATGACACGCGATCCATTCAACGGGCTAAGAGAATTCCTGGCGGTTGCCGAGAGCAGCAGCTTCACCGCGGCGTCAGCGACGCTCGGCGTTACGCCCAATGCCGTCAGCCAGACGATCAGGGCGCTCGAAGCCCGTCTCGGCCTCCAGCTCTTCGTCCGCACCACGCGGCGCGTCGCTCTGACCGAGGCCGGTAGCGCCTTCCTGAAGCGCGTGCGCCCCGCCGCCTCCGAGATCGCCGATGCCTATGAGCTGCTCGGAGACTTTCGCGACCGGCCCATGGGCAACCTGCGGCTGACCGTGCCGCGCATGGCGATCCCGCTGGTGCTGACGCCGCTTTTGCCGCGCTTCCGCCAGGCCTATCCGGACGTTTCGGTGGAAATCTCGATCGACGATGCCGCCGTCGATATCACCGAGCGCGGCTTCGATGCCGGCATTCGCATCGGCGAAGCGGTCGAACGGGATATGATTGCGGTCCGGCTGACGCCAGACATCACCTGGACGGTGGTCGGCTCGCCGTCCTACTTCGTGAAACGAGGGCGGCCGCAAACGCCCGAAGAGCTGACACGGACGAGGCGATCCGCTATCGCTACCCGGCATCCGGCACGATCTACCGCTGGGAGTTCGAGCGGGAGGGACGCGACTTCTCCGTCGACGTACCCGGCGGGCTGACCGTCAACGACTTCCAGATGCTCGTGGAGATGGCGGAAGCCGGCACCGGGCTCGCCTACCTGCCGGACCTTTCGGTGCGCGACGCTGTCGCAACCGGGCGCCTTGAACGGGTACTCGAAGCCTACCTGCCGAGGTCGCCGGGCCTCTTCATCTATTTCCCCGCCAAGGCCCAGACCCAGCCGAAATTGCGGGCGCTTCTCGATCTGGCGGCAAAGATCGTGCGGGAGCGGAAGTAGGTCGCGTCAGCGCCCGCGAAAGACCACGACGCAAGCCTCGCCGCCGCTGAACAGCCGTGACCGCGTGAGAAATCGCTTTTCCCGCCCGTTATCGAGCGAGAACATGCCGCCCCGCCCCGGCACCACGTCGATGATCAGTTGCGTGTGCTTCCAGACCTCAAACTGGCTGGCGCTGATATAGACGGGCACGCCGCCGATCTCGCCGAGCTTCACGTCGTTGTCGCCGACGATGTAATCATCCGCCGGGTAGCACATCGGCGACGAGCCATCGCAGCAGCCGCCGGACTGGTGAAACAGGATATCCGGATGGTCGCGCCGGATTTCGGCAATGAAATCGAGCGCTGCGTCCGTCGCAAGCACGCGCGGTTCGTTGGTTTCGGTGGTCCCGGTCATTTCAATGGACATCACGAGCCTCCCTGCTCCAACGGGCATTGGTCGGCTGAGGCGTGGGTGGAGAGCACACCTCAGCCGCCGCACAAGCCAGAGGAAAGGTGGAGATTGCCTTCCCTCCGGCTCCTGTTGCCTTCCCCGGCGGCGGGAAGGCAGGTTCCGATCAGAAGAAACCGAGCGCCTTCGGGCTGTAGCTCACCAGCATGTTCTTCGTCTGCTGATAATGATCGAGCATCATCTTGTGCGTCTCGCGGCCGATGCCGGACTGCTTGTAGCCGCCGAAGGCCGCATGCGCCGGATAGGCGTGATAGCAATTGGTCCAGACGCGACCGGCCTGGATCTCGCGGCCAAAGCGATAGCAACGGTTGGCATCACGGCTCCAGACGCCGGCACCGAGGCCATAGAGCGTATCGTTGGCGATCTCCAGCGCTTCCGCCTCGGTCTTGAAGGTGGTGACCGAAACCACGGGCCCGAAGATCTCCTCCTGGAAGACCCGCATCTTGTTGTGCCCGCGGAAAACCGTCGGCTTGACGTAGAAGCCTTCCGAGAGCTCACCTTCGAGCACGTTGCGGCCGCCGCCTGTCAAGACCTCCGCGCCTTCCTGTTTGCCGATATCGATATAGGAGAGGATCTTCTCGAGCTGCTCGCTCGAAGCCTGTGCGCCGATCATCGTGGCGCTGTCGAGCGGGTTGCCCTGCCGGATCGCCTCGACACGTTTCACCGCCCGCTCCATGAAGCGGTCATAGATGCTCTCCTGAACCAGCGCACGGCTCGGGCAGGTGCAGACCTCGCCCTGGTTCAGCGCGAACATGGCAAAGCCTTCGAGCGCCTTGTCGAAGTAATCGTCATCCTCGGCCAAAACGTCGGCAAAGAAGATGTTCGGCGACTTGCCGCCGAGTTCCAGCGTCACCGGAATGAGGTTCTGGCTGGCATATTGCATGATCAGCCGGCCGGTCGTCGTTTCGCCGGTAAAGGCGATCTTGGCGATGCGCGGGCTGGTGGCGAGCGGCTTGCCGGCTTCAAGACCGAAGCCGTTGACGATGTTGAGCACGCCCGCCGGCAGAAGATCGCCGATCAGCTCCGCCCAGACGAGGATCGAGGCCGGCGTCTGTTCGGCCGGCTTGAGGACGACGCAATTGCCGGCGGCCAGCGCCGGTGCCAGTTTCCACGCGGCCATCAGGATCGGGAAATTCCAGGGAATGATCTGCCCGACGACGCCGAGCGGCTCATGGAAATGATAGGCGACCGTGTCGTGGTCGATCTCGCCGATCGTGCCTTCCTGGGCACGAATGCAGGCGGCGAAGTAGCGGAAATGGTCGATGGCAAGCGGAATGTCGGCCGCCATGGTCTCGCGGATCGGCTTGCCGTTGTCGAAGGTCTCGGCGCGCGCGAGCAGTTCGAGATTGTCCTCCATGCGGCCCGCGATCTTCATCAGGATGTTGGAGCGCTCGGCGGCAGACGTCCGGCCCCATTTCTCTCGGACGGCGTGGGCGGCGTCGAGCGCCAGTTCGATATCGGCGGCGTCCGAGCGCGCCACCTGGCAAAGCACGCCCCCGGTCACCGGCGTCGTATTGTCGAAATAGCGTCCGGCCACCGGCTCGCGCCATTCGCCGCCGATGAAGTTGCCGTATTTCTGCTTGAACGGGCTTTCGACGATCTTCTGATGCAACATGGTCTTTCCTCCCTGAGAACCAGCAACGGGGCTGTGAGAAGGAAGGTGCGACTGAATGTGCGTCTTCGATAGTGAGGCGAGATCGCCTGCAAGGTGATCTGTTTCACATTTGAGACAGCTTGGCTCGGGTCATCGTGCTGCAACGCAGCAATCAAAAGAAAGTAGGCATCAGTGTCTGCCCCTCATCCCCCTGCCGGGACCTTCTCCCCGTAATAACGGGGAGAAGGAAGCAAGCGGTATGCTCCCCCTTCCCCAAGGATCAGGGCCACTACAATCGTAACGACCGCGCGGGGCCACGTCCCCTCTCCCCGCCCGCGGGGCATCTTTCCCTATGAAAGATCAGTTGACCTGGAGCCGCTTCATCTTGCGGTAAAGGGTGGCGCGGCTGATGCCGAGCAGCTCGGCCGCCATGGAGACGTTGCCGCTGGCACGGGAAAGAACACGCCGGAGCGCCGCGCGCTCCGCATCGGGAAGCTCGGCGGCATCGCCTGACGTGTCCTCTCCAAGAAGGTCGGAGGCCGGAACCCCGGCGGCGATGCGCCGGTCGTCGAGGTCGAGCCATTGCCGTGCGGCACGCGTCGCGCCGAGCACGAGGTCGTCGCGGTCGACAGCAAGGAGCGCCGGCCCGGCTCGATCCACTGGCACCAGCACGATGCGCGCACCGGCGAAGGCACGACGGAAGAGGCCGGCCTCGATGCGCGCGGCGGCGTCACGAACCGCCTGCGACAGGATCGACATGGTGATCTCGGAGGCATCGTCACGGCAGGTTGAAATGTCGATGGCCGCCGCCAATCGCCCGCGATGATCGCGGATCGGCGCGGTCGCGCAGCTCAAGCCGATATTGCTGCTCAGGAAATGCTGATCGCGCTGGATGACGACGGCGCGCTCATCGGCGATCGCCGTGCCGATGCCGTTGGTGCCCACATTCGCCTCGCTCCAGACCGTTCCCGACCAGAGCCCGACGCCGCGAAATTCAGCGTCGTCGCCGACCGCTCCGCGCCGCTCGAGCGCCACGCCGTCATTGTCGGTGAGGAGCAGGCAGCAGCCAGCCCTGCCGACGGTCGCAAACAACCGGTCGAGTTCGATGCCGGCCTCCGCCAGCAGCTCACCGGAGCGCTCGCGGACGGAGCGAAACTCGCTGTCCGACAGCCGAAGCGGCGTACGGGCTTCCTCCGGAGCAAGCTTATGCAGGGTCATGCAGCGCCGCCACGACGCGGCCACCGATGAGCTCGCCGCCGCCGAAGACTGGTGCGCGACCCGATAGACAAGTTCCGAATGATCCCTGACGGCAGGCATCGGCTTCCTCCCTGAAAGCGTCGACCGGCGGAAGGCGGATGCGACCGATCTCCCAAACGGCGCACCTGCTTGGGCGGCACTATAGCCAACGATCTCCGCAAAGGTCCAGCCAGACGAAGGTTCGAGGGTCAGCCCCCCTCAGCGAGTTTGATCGGTGCATCACGCGGCCGATATCGACAGCGCGCCCGAATGTGATACGCGAAAGGATCAGATCGCCGCGACTCACCCCCACAACAGCCGGTTGCCGCCATGTTTCGTGACTTCTCGCCCCAGAGCCTCTTCATGGGCCTGCTGATCGCCTTCGTCGGCTTCGCCAGTTCCTTCGCCGTCGTGTTGCACGGCCTGACCGGAGTCGGCGCCAGCGAAGCACAGGCTGCCTCCGGGCTGATGGCGTTGTCGATCTCCATGGGCGTCTGCGCGATTGTCATCAGCGCCATTACGCGGCTGCCGGTCAGCATCGCCTGGTCGACGCCGGGTGCCGCACTGCTCGCGAGCGCCGGCGTCGTCGAAGGCGGCTTCAACGCTGCCGTCGGCGCCTTCCTCGTCTGTGGGCTGCTCGTCGTCGTCGCCGGCCTCTGGAAACCGCTCGGCCGCCTGGTTTCGGGCATTCCTGCCCCGCTCGCCAATGCCATGCTCGCGGGGGTGTTGCTCAGCCTCTGCTTCGCGCCGGTCAAGGCGATCGCCTTCAATCCGCTTCTCGGCTTGCCGATCCTCATCGCCTGGGCGGTCGTCGGCAGCGTCAACAAGCTCTATGCGGTGCCGGCCGCGCTCGTCGCTTTCGTACTCGTCATCGCCTTCGGCGTCGAAGTCCCGGCGGGCGCCTTCTCTACCCTGTCCTCGGCGCTGGTGCCGACCGTCGAGTTCGTGACCCCACAGTTCAATGTCGCAGCCATGGTCAGCATTGCGCTGCCGCTCTTCATCGTCACCATGGCCTCGCAGAACATCCCCGGCATCGCGGTGTTGAAGGTCAACGACTATCACCCCGCCCCCGGGCCGCTGTTTGCGACCACCGGCCTCTTTTCCATGCTGAGCGCGCCGTTCGGCGGCCACGCGGTCAATCTGGCGGCGATCACCGCCGCCATGTGCGCCGGCAGCGATTCTCATCCCGATCGCAACCGACGCTACTGGTCGGCGATCAATGCCGGCGCCTTCTACATTCTCTTCGGGCTGCTTGCCGGCGCCGTCACCACCTTCGTCAGCCTTGCGCCTTCCATCCTGATCGAGGCGGTGGCCGGCCTCGCGCTCGTCGGCGCCTTCGCCAGTTCCGCCATGGCCGCCTTCACCGAGGCAAAGACACGCGAGGCGGCCGCCATCACCTTTCTGGTGACGGCATCGGGCGTCAGTTTCGCCGGTGTTTCCGGGGCCTTCTGGGGTCTGATTGCCGGTGGGCTGATGCTGGCGCTTGCGCGTCTTACCCAGAAAAAGGCCTGAACCCGCGGCAAAGCTTGCATTTCAAGCCGATCTCGTCTATGCACCGCCCCGTCCGCGTAGACACCCTTGGAGGCAACGCGGATGAAGCCCATGTGGCTTCGGTTCATCCGCCATGTCGGATGAGCTCTCCAGATTTAGACATAGAAAGGTCTACCCATGAGCCACGCAACTTACGAGCTCAAGGCCGAGACGCGCGAACGGGTTGGTAAGGGGTCCTCCCGTGAACTTCGTCGCAACGGTCTTATCCCGGCTGTCATCTACGGTGACAAGCAGGCCCCCGTTTCCATCGCACTCTCCACCAAGGAAGTGACGATGAAGATCCACGCCGGCGGTTTCATGACCACCGTCGCGGTCATCGACGTCAACGGCGAAAAGATCCGCGTCCTGCCGAAGGACTACCAGCTGGATCCGGTCCGTGACTTCACCATGCATGTCGACTTCCTGCGCGTCTCCAAGGACAGCCAGGTTACCGTTGAAGTTCCGGTTCACTTCGAAAACGAAGAGAAGTCCCCGGGCCTGAAGGCTGGCGGCGTTCTGAACATCGTTCGCCACGAAGTCGAACTCAACGTTTCGGCCAACGACATTCCGGAATTCCTGAGCGTCGATCTCTCCGGCCTCAAGGTCGGCGACGCCGTTCACATTTCCAACATCAAGCTGCCGAAGGGCGCGACCCCGGTTATCACCGACCGCGACTTCACCATTGCAACGATCGTTGCTCCGGCCGGTGGCGTGAAGGAAGAAGCCGAAGGCGAAGCAGAAGCCTGATTGGCTTTTGGGTGACTGGCGAAAAGCCAGTCCCGCTGCACTTCATCGAGAGCCCGTCCCATTCGTTTGGGGCGGGCTTTTTGCATTGGTCCACAGGCCTCTCGCCACACAGCGCCGGCATCGCGTCTCATCATTTATCACGAAGCGATTTCAGCAACATTTAAGGTTTTGATGATGTTCTTCTGTCGGGGAAACTGGGGCTCAGACTGAAGAGAATCCGAAATGAAATGCGTGGCAGCACCTTCCAAGGCGTGCATCCGATGATGCATTCCGTGGAGAACCGATTTATTGCGATTGTCTGTGGCGCAATGCTCGTTTTCATTGCCCCTCTGCTCGTTCTCTTCCTGAGTATATCCAGCGACCGCATCGCACGCGAGCGGATTCACAACATCGAACTGCTGATGGCCGCAAGCGCCGAGGCGCTGGGCAAACCCATCTGGGACTTCGACAGCGACGGCATAAAGCACATCGCCCGATCGCTGATAAACGGCACCGATATCCTCTCTGTCACCGTCCGCGACCAGACCGGCTCGATCCTCGCCCAGATGCCGCTCGGCGGCGCTGTGCCCGGCACCAAGGACCGGATCCTCAGCCTGCCCATTTCCTATCAGTCCATGGATGGGATGAAGGAGATCGGTCGCATCGAGGTGAGAGTGCCGACGCCCGGCCTTCTGTCGCAATTCAGCAAGGACGAGCTGGCGATCCTCGCCATCCTGCTCTTCGCCGTCGCAATCGTCTTCGCCGCAGCCCTCGTCGGCAATCGCTTCACGGTGATGCGCCCGCTGATGCGCCTGACAGCGGCGATCGAGGCGACGCGCCGGCTCGGCTCACGCCACCGGGTCGACTGGACCTCCGACGACGAAATGGGCGCGCTTGCCGCCAATTTCAACGAGATGCAGGACCGGCTCGAGCGCGAAGAGACCGAACTGAAGAATGCGCACGAACGCGTCACCGATATCTACAACCTGACGCCCGCGATGCTGTTCTCGCTCGACGTCGACGGACGCCTGCTCGCCGTCAGCGACTACTGGCTGCTGGCGACCGGTTACGATCGGGACGACGTCATCGGCCGCGACTTCGTCGATTTCATCGATCAGCACTGGCACGAAACCTATCGCAGCCATGCCAAAACGATCGCGGTCGGCGACCATGAGATCCGGGAGGTCACCGTTCCTTTCCGCAAGACGGATAGCGAGCTGATGACGGTGCTGATCCAGGAGACGAAGGCGACCGGTGAAGGCAGCCTGTCGCTCTCCGTCATGACCGATGTCACGGCGCTGAAGCAGGCGGAAAGCCGCAACCACACCCAGGCGATCACCGACCACCTCACCGGCCTGCTCAACCGCCAGGGGTTCGAAGGGGCACTCGATGACGCGATCCGGCAGGCCGACGAATGCGGCATGCAGCTTGGCTGCCTGTTCATCGATCTCGACCGCTTCAAGTGGATCAACGACAATTTCGGCCACGCGGCCGGCGACGAAGTATTGCGCCACACGGTCGAGCTCATCCATGACGCGCTGCGCCCCGGCGACATCATGGCCCGCCTCGGCGGCGACGAATTCGCCATCCTGATTTCCGACCGGGATGCGGCTGCGCTCGCAAGCGAGATCGGCGAACGCATCGTTTCGGCCCTGCGCGAGCCGATGCCGATTGCCGGCAACGAACTCCTCGTCAGTGCCAGTGTCGGCATCTCGGTCTACCCGGCCCATGCGGAAAACGCCTCCGACCTCTTGCTCAAGGCGGATATGGCCATGTATGCGCGCAAGCACGATGGCAAGAACGGCCTGCAGCTCTTTGATGCCAGCATGCTCGACGCTTCCCGCGAGCGCCATGAGATCGAACAGTGCATCGAGGCTGGGCTGAAGGACGACCACTTCGAGGCCTGGCTGCAGCCGATCGTCAGCCTTGCCGACGGGCAGATCGCCGGCTTCGAGGCGCTGATGCGCCTCAACCACCCGGAAAAGGGCCTGATGCCGCCCGGCAAGATCATCGGCATTGCCGAGGAAACCGGCACGATCGCCCGCATCGGCGACCACATCCTCGAAAAGGCGATCCGCCATCTGGCTGCGATCTCCGAGCTGGACGGCACGCAGAACACCTATCTGGCCGTCAATTTCTCGCCGCTGCAATTCGAGCTGACGCTACCGCACAAGCTCGCCGCCCTGCTCCTGAAGCACCATATTTCGCCAAGCCGGATCGTCGTCGAGATCACCGAAGCCGTCCTCATGCTCGACAATCCGGAAGTGCACGCGGTGCTGAAGCAACTCAACGAATTCGGCTGCCGCATCGCGCTCGACGATTTCGGCACCGGCTATTCATCGCTGAGCTACCTCAACCGTTTCCCGGTCGATATCGTCAAGGTCGACCAGTCCTTCACCCGTTCGCTGAGTTCCGGCACCGCCGACATCCGGCGCAAGAGCCGCATGCTGATCAAGGGCATCCGCACGATCTCGCACCAGATGGGCTGCACCGTCGTTGCCGAAGGCATCGAGACGAAGGAGCAGTGGCAGCTGCTGCGCAAGCTGGGTGTCGATTGCGGCCAGGGCTATCTCTTCAGCCGGCCGATGCAGATCGACAGCATGCTGAAGATGCTGGAAAGCGACTCGGAGGCAAAGACGGCGGCGGTGGCAGACAGGCGGGCATGATGTTCGCTGCCAGCGGTCGCGCTCTCCCATGGAGGTTCGGGACGCGGCAGCACCGCACGGATACCGCAAGGCATGCAGCAAAAGGAGGAAAGCACGTGAAGGCGCTGGTTCCAATATTTTTCCTCGGTCTCTTCACGACCGCTGAGGCACAGACGATCAAGTTCGTCACCGAGGAGTACCCCCCTTACAATTTTTCGACCGAGAACGGTCCGAGCGGTGCTGCGGTAGACCAGGTCAAGCGGATCATGGAGCGGCTGAAACAGCCTTACACGATGGAGGTTCTGCCCTGGGCGCGGGCCTTCATGCTGGCCGAAACCGATCCTGCCTATTGCGTTTTCACCACCGGCCACGACGCCGAACGCGACAAGAAGTTTCTATGGGTCGAACCTCTGCTGGTCGATCATATGGTTATGGTTCGCCACGCCGGCTCAAACATAGCACCGGCTTCGCTGGAAGCAGCACGTCAGTACACCGTAGGCACCCAGCGCGAGGATTTTTCCGCAACCTATCTCAGGGACCACGACTTTCCGAAGATCGACTATGCCGCAAACCTCGATTCGAGCGTGAAGAAGCTGATCGCCGGACGCGTCGATCTGCTGATGACGTCAGAGAAAACCTTCCAGAGCATGCGGGCCGAGGGCAAACCGGTCGAGGCGGCGCTGGTGCTTGAAGGCAAGCTCTACGGCGTCGCCTGCCACCGCGATGTATCGCGGGCAACCGTCGCCGCGATGCAGCGCGAACTGGACCGGTTGGTCGGCAACGGCACCCAGGACGAAATCTTCAAGCACTACGGCCTCACGCCGAATGCCAGCCTGCGCGCCGAGAAATAAGCGTTGACTTCCCCCGGGCACGATGATTTTGGATGGCCCCACCCCGAAATCATCGACGCGTGACGACATGCTGATCATCGTAGGGCTTGGCAATCCAGGTTCGAAATACGCCACCAACCGGCACAATATCGGCTTCATGGCGGTCGACGTCATTCACCGCCGGCACGGCTTTTCTTCCTGGTCGAAGAAGTTCAAGGCCGAGATCGCCGAAGGCGAGATTGCCGGCGAACGCGTGCTCCTGATGAAGCCGCAGACCTTCATGAACCTCTCAGGCGAAGCGGTCGGCGAGGCCATGCGCTTCTACAAGCTGCAGCCAAAGGACATCACCGTCATCTATGACGAACTCGACCTGCCGGCCGCCAAGGCGCGGCTCAAGGTCGGCGGCGGCCATGGCGGCCACAACGGCATCAAGTCGATCGATGCCCATTGCGGCAAGGAGTATCGCCGCCTGCGCCTGGGCATCGGCCATCCCGGCGTCAAGGACCTCGTTCACGCCCACGTTCTCGGCGATTTCGCCAAGGCCGACCAAGCCTGGCTGATACCGCTGCTCGACGCCATCGCCGACAATGCCGACATGCTGGTGCGCGGCGAGGATTCCCAGCTTCTGAACAAGATCGCGCTCGCGACCGGCGGCAAGCCGGAAGCGGACAAGCCCGAAACCCCAAAGAAGCAGGGCGCGCAATCGCACATCCACCAGGCGCGCAATTCCGCCCAGCCAAAGAAGCTGCCGGCAACCGGCCCGATGGCCGACATGCTGAAGAAGATGTTCGGTTCGAAGGGCGACTAGCTTCCCGTTTCCGGAGCGAGCGCTAGTTTTCGCTCAGGTCGGCTTTGAAGACCGGCCTGGAGCACGCCCTATGAGCCACCGGGTGATTGACTGGCTTCTCGCTTCGGATCCTTCGATCCGCTGGCAAGTGATGCGTGACCTGCTGGATGCCCCGGAACCTGTGTGGAGGGCCGAGCGAGCCAAGGTGGAGACCGAAGGCTGGGGCGCCAGACTGCTTTCGCATCAGGACGACGACGGCCAATGGGCGGGCGGCGCCTTTATTCCGGCTGGTTTTGACGCGCGCGAGTGGTCCGAGCGCGGTCAGCCCTGGACGGCCACGTGCTTTTCGCTGTCGCAGCTCCGGGAATTCGGCCTCGACCCATCATCGGATCGGGCCAGGCGAACCGTTGAACTGATCGGCGCCAACGCCCGCTGGGACGAAGGCGGCCAGCCCTATTGGCAAGGCGAGGTCGAGGAGTGCATCAACGGGCGAACCGTGGCTGACGGCGCCTATTTCGGCGTCGACATCGCACCCATCGTCGAAAGGCTCGTTGGCGAACGGCAGCCCGATGGTGGCTGGAACTGCGAGCGGGCGAACGGTTCAGTTTGCTCTTCCTTTGCAAGCACCATCAATGTGCTCGAAGGATTGCTGGAGTTCGAAAGGGCGACCGGCGGCACACCGCAGTCCAAGGCGGCGCGGGAGGGTGGTGAGGACTATCTCCTCAAGCGCCACCTCTTCCGCCGCCTGAGCACCGGCGAACCGGCGAGCAATCGGTTTCTTTGCCTCTGCCACCCGAACCGCTGGCACTACGACATCCTGCGCGCACTCGACTATTTCCGGCAATCGGTGCTCCGGACCGCCGCCGCGCCCGACCCGCGCCTCGGCGAAGCGATCGATCACCTTTCTGCGCGACGCCTGGACAACGGCACCTGGCCGCTCGACTGGAGCCCCGCCGGACGGGTGTGGTTCGATGTCGACGACGGAGCCGACGTACCGTCGCGGTGGGTGACACTCAAGGCGATGCGCGTGCTCAAATGGTGGAATGCGTCCTCACCGGTGAGCAAGGCGCACCGACGTCTTCCGCATCAAACGGATAGCCGCGAACCAGAAAGAGACCCGAACGCCTAGGCGGCCCTATGCGCTGCCAGAAAAATCCGCACCGCCTCGGCCGCATGGGCCTGCAGAACCTCCGGCGCCGGAATGGCGCCGTCGCCGAGCAGCATGGCATCATTTACCGGTCCACCCATGACGAGCCAGTTGAAGAAGCCGCCAGCGACCTGCACATCCCTCACCCGGATGTCGCCCTTCTCGCTATAGCGCTTGAAGGCGACGGCAAGCCGCCTGATCGAGCGCATCGGCCCGCGCTCGTGCAGGGCTTCGCCAAGCTGCGGAAAGCGCTCGACCTCGGCAATCACCAGGCGCCGCACCTGCATCAGCCGCGGCGTCATCACGATCGCCAGCAGCTGGGTGGCATAGTCGAGCAGAAATTCTTCGATCGGCTCATCGCCATCCGGGTCGGCGACCTGCTCCTGGAACTCATCGCCGGCGCCGCCCGTCATGCTGCGCACGACCTCCAGAAACAACGCCTCCTTGCTCTGGAAATGGGAATAGACGGTTTGCTTCGATACTTCCGCGGTCGCCGCGATCTCATCCATGTTCGTGCCGAGAAAGCCGTGTTTCAGGAAGAGATCGCTTGCCGCCGCCACGATCCCCTTGCGGGTACGCTCCATGCGCGTCTTTGCGCCGTTGCTCAATTCTGCCCCTCCGCCTTGCTGCACGTCACAAATCATCTGCCCCACACAATAGGCCAGTCGGATTGACAAATCAAACTGGACGGTACAGTCTAGTTAGTGAGACGATATCGGGAGAGGGCCATGGTGAAACCACAAGCAAGAATTCGGATTGCCGCCTGTCGCTGCGGTCAGGTTGCCTTTGAAGCCGTCGGCGAGCCGATTGTCGGCGCCGCCTGCTATTGCACCAGTTGCCGCACCGCCGGCGAGCGCTTCGAGGCCCTGCCCGAAGCGTCGCCTGTGCTGGAAGCCGACGGCTCGACGCGCTTCGCGCTCTACCGGAAGGACAGGATCCGCTGCATCCGGGGCAGCGAGCTTTTGCGCGAGCATCGGTTGACGCCCGAGGCGCCGACGCGAAGGGTGATTGCGAGTTGCTGCAACGCCGCCATGTTCCTCGAATTCAAAGGCGGCCACTGGCTGAGCGTCTACAATCAGCGTTTCGCCCCGGACGAACAGCCGCCGCTCGAAATGCGGACCATGACGAAAGATCGCAAGGCAGGCGTCGAGTTCAACGACACACTGCCGAGCTACAAGACGCATTCGGGCCGCTTCATGTGGCGGCTTTTGACCGCCTGGGCGGCCATGGGATTCAAGGCGCCCAGGATCGACTATGTGAAAGGTGAGGCCAATGGCATCTCAGGCTGAGAAGATCGAGATCGAAAACATCGTCTCTCCCGGCCATAAATACCGTGTCGACCGGGTAAAATACGAGGCAATGCGCGAAGCCCTGCTCGCGGTCCTTCCGCCGGCCGCACCGGGGCTGACCGTCGCGGAAGCGAAGGAGCGGCTATTGCCGTTGTTGCCGCAGGACCTTTTCCCCGAGGGTGCAAAGGCCGGCTGGTGGCTGAAGGCGGTTCAGCTCGATCTCGAAGCCAAGGGTACGATCAAGCGGGAAGCAAGCAAGCCGCTTCGTCTACATAAGAAAGCATAAAGCGAACCGGCGACCCCCGCCATCCTTCGTGCCGACCGCTATTCCTCGGGTTCGGTGGTGAAGAGCAGCGGAAAACCCGCTTCCTTGGCAAGATCGGTCGCCGCTTTGGCCTTGGTTTCCGCAATGTCGCGCACACAGACGACGACCACCGAAGTGCCCATCTTGTGCGCCGTCATCATCACGCGGTAGCCGGCCTCCTCGCTCATATGGAACACGGCCTTGAGCACGCCGACGACGAACTCGCGCGGCGTGTAATCGTCATTGAGCAACATGACCTTGTAAAGCTTCGGCCGTTCGAGCTTCGGCCTGACCTTCACTTTGACTTTTCTGGCAACCTCGTTGTCACTCATCGGAACCACCCCGTTGATGACAGAAAGAACGGAAATTCCTTAAACCAGAACCGATTTAGGGACAAAATCGTGAAACAGATCTAAATGTTACAGCGACCTTAGTGCGTCTCAAGAGACGTGCGGCGCCGTATGCGCACGCACTATCCTACGGGCGGGCGCACCGATCAAGCAAAAGCAGGGGCGGCGGTCACCGTCGGTCAGCTGGCCGGCCAGTGGCCGACGAACATCGACGCCGCCTCGTCGTAGGAGCGGGCGTGCTCCAGTGCCGCCTCGGGCGGCTGCTGCCTAGCAAGAAGCGCGTGATAGAAGCAATGTACGAAGAGCGGCGCATCGGCCCCTTCGGGCGAACCATCTGGGGCGACGTAGAGGGCTGCGCCACCCGTCCCGACAAAGGCATCGCCATATGCCTTTCCGCCGGTCTCGCAGCAGGTGCTGAGAACGATCTTGCCGTCGAGCCTGGCATGCTCGGCAACAACTGAAGGCGGCAGGCTACCGTCGACCAGCCTCGATGTGTCGATGCCTTCGCAATACTCGCCGAAGACGAAACCATTTTTGTCGCCGTGACCGCAGATGACCAGATGCTGATGCACGAACTCGCCGCCGGCGATCAAGGTCAGGAAGTCCCCGGGTGTCCCGGCAGATGCAGCGTGACGACGGCGCCAAGGCTCTCCAGCATGGAACGGATCAGCAGGGCTTCGAGCGTGTCGCCGATATCGACGACGGCCACCGGCACGCGCGGGAACATGAATTTCTGATCGATCAATGTGGGCTCCTCAGATTTTTCGCCGCGACGGGACCGGCGGATTTCTGAGGGCATATGCGGCCCAAATACCGCGCGTTCAACGGCGCAGGCCCCTTATTTACCGTGAACGGGGTGTCCACCCTTGACCAGCAAGCGCCCTTCCCGCATAGCCACGCCAACGGAATTTAAGGATACGGACGAGACCCCATGGGCTTCAAATGCGGTATTGTCGGGCTGCCGAACGTCGGCAAGTCCACGCTCTTCAACGCACTCACCAAGACGGCGGCCGCCCAGGCGGCCAACTATCCCTTCTGCACCATCGAGCCGAACACCGGCGAAGTGGCGGTGCCGGACCCGCGCATGCGCAAGCTTGCCGACATTGCCAAGTCGAAGGAAATCATCCCGACGCGCATCTCCTTCGTCGACATCGCCGGCCTCGTGCGTGGCGCGTCGAAGGGCGAAGGCCTCGGCAATCAGTTCCTCGCCAACATCCGCGAAGTGGATGCGGTCGTGCATGTGCTGCGCTGCTTCGAGGATGATGACATCACCCACGTCGAAGGCCGCATCCACCCGGTCGCAGATGCCGAGACGATCGAGACCGAGCTGATGCTCGCCGACCTCGACAGCCTTGAGCGCCGCACCGAGCAGACCCGCAAGCGCGCCGGCGGCAAGGACAAGGACTCCATGGCGCAGCTTCCGATCATGGAAGCCTCGCTGAAGCTGCTGCAGGACGGCAAGCCGGTACGCACGCTGCTTGCCAAGCTCGATGCCGAAGAACTGCGCATTCTGCAGAGCCTCAACCTCCTGACCGCCCATCCGGTGCTCTACGTCTGCAACGTCGCGGAAAGCGATGCGGTCGACGGCAACGAACACACCCGCGCGGTTGCCGAAATGGCCAAGGCGCAGGGGGCCGAAAGCGTCGTGATCTCGGCGGCGATCGAATCCGAAGTGGCACAGCTGCCGGAAGAAGAATCCAAGGAGTTCCTGAGCGCGCTCGGCCTCGAAGAAGCCGGTCTCGACCGTCTGATCCGCGCCGGCTACAAGCTGCTCGACCTCATCACCTACTTCACCGTCGGCCCCAAGGAAACCCGCGCCTGGACGATCCAGCGCGGCACCAAGGCGCCGCAGGCCGCCGGCGTCATCCACACCGACTTCGAGCGCGGCTTCATCCGCGCCAACACGATCGCCTACGAGGATTACATCACGCTCGGCGGCGAAGTGGGCGCCAAGGAAGCCGGCAAGGCGCGCGACGAAGGCAAGGAATACGTCGTCCAGGACGGCGACGTCATCCACTTCCGCTTCAACACGTAAGACGTGGCGCGGCAATCTTGCGTGGCAGGCGCAAGATCAAAGAGACAAGGCGTGCTGCAACGGTGCAGCGCACGCAGAGAACTCGGTATCACGGCGCGGTATGCAACCGCGCCGTTATCGTTTGCGGTAGCAGGTCCATGACCATGCGGCGCAACCGCTGCCAGAAGATGCCGATGAAGAGCACGGTCACGCCGACAACCGCGAAGGCGACGAAGACGTAGCTGTCGAGCGAAGCGCCGGTCTGGCTCAGCATCGTCCAGATCGCGCCACCCAGCGACACCAGCCCGGATGTGACGAAGGCGCGGCGGTCGATAATGAGCCCGACCAGCATGAACAGGGCGACGATCAGGATCGCGGCAACCGCCTGGCCGAAGCCGGCCTGACCGTCCCACCAGGTGCTGCCACCGTTCGACAGAAAAACCAGGCCCATCAGTGCGTAGAGCAATGCAGGTGCTGCGGCCAGGTGCAGCCAGAATGCCGTATCCGAGCGCGCGGTCTCACGCTGTGGATCGGAAACGTCGTAGCGCATAGCGGCCGCAAAAAGGCCCAGGGCTCCAACAAGAACGGTGAGCGCGAGAAGCATGAAATGGTCTTCGCTGGCAAGGTCGATCCCCAAGATCTTCTCGAGGGCAAGAAGGATCGCGACCACGCAGATGAGTGCGATCGATACCATCAACCCGGCCAGCGCCAGTGGTACACGATAGCGCCAGTAGAACAGGCCCAGCGGGATCGGGAACGCCGATAGGTAGGCGAGTGCAAAGACAAGCGGCTTCCAGGCATCGTCATGCTCGCTCACGAACAACAGTGACGTCGTCCCGACCCAGTGCACGAGCGCGACCGTCAGCGCCACCGACGGCAGTGCCAGCCGCTGGCGCCGCACCAGGATTTCGGCAAGGATGAGAATGACCGGCAGCGTTGCGAACGGACCACCCAGACCCCAAAGGCCGATCAGCACGACAATGACGCCGATAGTGATCAGGATATCGTGAAATCCCCGCACGAACCGCGGCTGCTCGCTGTCTTCGGCTGCACGCGCATCAAGCGCAGCGTCATGTCGCTCCGCGGCGGCATCCGGCGCCGTCGGCCCGAAGATCATGCCGCGGTCGGCAAGATAGGCTTCCAGATCTCTCACCTGGTTTGCTGAGATGATCCCTTTTTCGGCAGCGCCTGCGAGCGCTCTGTTCAGTTCGGTCACGAATGCTCCTCGATCAAGCGCCGGCGGATGCGGCAGCCAGACAGGTGGTTGCATGAACGTCCGGCATGCGCAACCTGGAAAATCAGCCCGCGCTGCCTCGCAACAGATCCGCTCAAATGGATTCCGCTTCGATAAATTATGCAGTAGGTAGACGGCAGCAAATCAGACGGGACAACTCAAGCATGCTGTATTTCGAGGATTTTTCCGAAGGGCGCCGTTTCGACTACACGCCGGTCGAGATGAAGCCGGCGGAGATGATCGCCTTCGCCAGTGAGTTCGACCAGCAGCCGATGCATCTCGATGAGGAAGCGGGAAAACGCAGCATTCTTGGCGGCCTTGCCGCGTCCGGTTGGCACACCAGCGCCGTCGGCATGCGCATGATGCTCGACGCCTTCATGGGCAATTCGACGTCTCAAGGCTCGCCCGGCATCGACTTCATGGACTGGAGGAAGCCGGTCATTGCCGGCGATATCCTCAACGGCTTCAGCCTCGTGCTCGAGGCGCGGCGGTCGAATTCGAAGCCCGATCTCGGCATCGTCAAATTCCGCAACGAAATCACCAACCAGGCGGGTGAGCCCGTGGCGGTCTCCGAATGCACCGTTCTCTTTCGCTGCCGCGAGAAGGGGCAAGCCTGATGATGACGATGGAAGAATTTTACGCCGCCAGGGCCAGGACCACCATCGGCAGCCTGACCTTCACGGCCGAAGACATCATCCGCTTCGCCCGCGACTTCGACCCGCAGCCTTTTCATCTCGATGAGGAAGCGGCGCGGCATTCGCTGTTCGGCGGGCTTTGCGCATCGGGCTGGCATACCAGCGCCGGATGGATGCAATGCTTCGTCCGCTTCTGGAGAAACGAGCAGCGCCGGCTTGCCGCAGAGGGTCTGCGTGCGCCGAACCTCGGCCCCTCGCCCGGCTTTCGCGATCTCAAATGGTTGAAGCCGGTCTATGCCGGAGACACGGTCACCTATTTCGTGACCTTCCTCGAAAGCCGCTCGCTCACCTCGAAACCCGGCTGGCGGATCAACACGATCCTGTGCGAAGGCGACAACCAGCACGGCGAGGCGGTGATCCGCTTCGAGAGCAAGGTGATCGAGTTCGTGTAACAACGAGCGCCGCCTTCGGGCGACGCACCTCCAGAGACATCTTAATTCCAGCGCGGTTTGCGCGTAAAATCAGCACCAGACAAAGCGCGGTGCCGCCTGTCACTTACCCCGTGCGGGATGCCCGCCTTGCATCAAGGAAACGGGAGTGTTGGCCATGGAAAAAACCCATGTCTGTGAACTTGCGGACGCCTATCTGCGTCTTGGCGGCCATCGCCGTGTCGTGATCGACGATAACGAGACATCCGTCAGAAGTTGGGAAGACGAGCCTCCGGAAGCCGAACAGTTTTGGCAAAAGGAAGTAGAGACACTGCCACCCGCCACACAGCGTGAAGTTCAGCTGATGTTGCGGACGATCAATCGCCTCTGAAGCGATCGAAAATGATCCGGTGCGGAACGGCAGCGCGGATTTCGATCCGCGATCCGCTATCGCCCATCAGGATCAGTGACCTTCGAATTCGATCAGCGTGCGGACATTGACGCCAAGCGCTTCGAGCTTCTTGCGCCCACCGAGATCGGGGAGATCGATGACGAAGCAGGCGGCGACGATATCGGCGCCCATCTGCTTCAGAAGCTTGGTGGCCGCTTCCGCCGTCCCGCCGGTCGCAATCAGATCGTCGACGAGGATCACCTTCTCGCCCGGCTTGATCGCGTCCTTGTGCATTTCCATTTCGTCGACGCCGTATTCCAGGCTGTAGGCGATGCGCACGGTGTCGTGCGGCAACTTGCCCTTCTTGCGGATCGGCACGAAGCCGGAAGAAAGCTGGTGTGCAATCGCGCCACCGAGGATGAAACCGCGCGCTTCGATGCCGGCGATCTTGTCGATCTTGGTACCGGCGTAGGGATGAACCAGTTCATCGATCGCGCGGCGGAATGCGCGCGGATTGCCGAGCAGCGTGGTGATATCGCGAAACATCACGCCCGGCTTCGGATAATCAGGAATGTTCCGGATGGCGGAGATCAGTTCCGATTGAACGGTGGTCATGGGCAAAAGGGCCTTTGCGTCTCTTGTTACCGCAAACCCATAACACCATCGGCCTCTTTGTCTATAACGGTTTCTTCTCGCGTCGTCGGCGGGAACAATTGGCCGCCCTTGGGGGTTGATGCTACTCTAATCGTGCGGTCGCCCGACCGGCGCGCCGCGCTCTCGCATCAAACTTTAGACAGGGAAGGAAGCACCATGCGCCTGTTTGAATGCGGTTCCCTCGTCCCGGGTTGCGAATGGCACACGCGCGCCGACAACGATGCCGAAATCGTGCGCCGCGCCGTCGAGCACATGCGCGAAACGCACGGCGAGACGGTTATTCGCGAAAACATGATCGACAACATCAAGGCCCGGATCACCGACGAATCCAAGGCGGCGTAGCCGTCCGGCCAAGGCGGCGTAAAGCCGTCCGGCCAAGGCGGGGTAGCCGTCCTCAAGGCGGCGCTAGCCGTCCGATTAGTCCGGCTTCACCATGGCTTCGAGCCGGGCGATGAGGTTTGCCCGGTCGAGACTGAAGTTGCGCTCGATCCAGAGATTTTCGAGCTCCCCGAGGATTTCGCCCACGCGCGGGCCGGCCGCAACGCCGGCCTTCAGCACGTCGCCGCCATTCAGCGGGAAGCTCGGCCGCTTCCAGGCCTCGGCGCGTGCCAGCAGCCGGCGCAGTGACGCGGTCTCGGACAAAAGCGCCGGGTCGCCTTCCGACTTGCGCCGTGCCGTCGCCAGCGCCAGCCGCAGCCCTATGACAATCCCCTCCACGCCATGACGATAGAGCAACCGATCGAAGGCCGTATCGACGGTGGTCGCGGGGACCGCCGGCGCCTTGGCCCAGCGGTTGAAATAGGCAGCTTCCGCTTTCGACAGACGCAGACGCTCCGCCATTGCCTCCAGGCGCTCTTCGTCCGGCGGTACGATCGCGGCCAGGCGCAGAAGCGGATCCGGTGCCCAGCCAAAGGCGCGCTCGGCGGCAACGATATCCGGGATCGCGTCGATGCCCCATTTTTCCGTTTCCGGCAGAATTTCGGTGAGCACACCGGCTTGGCGCATCCACAGCAGCGCGCGGCCGGGATCGGCGGCGGAAAGCAACTTCTTTGTTTCGGCCCAGACCCGCTCGGCCGAAAGCGTTGCAAGCTTCGAGCGCGCCCTGGCACAGGCGCGCAGGCCCTCGGCATCCGGCCTGCCGCTGCCGTAGTGGGCGAAGAAGCGGAAGAAACGCAGAATGCGCAGATAGTCCTCGGCAACCCGCTCTGAAGCATCGCCGATGAAACGCAGCGTGCGCGTCTCGATGTCCGAGAGCCCGCCGACATCGTCGAACACGTCGCCGCGGTCGTTCGCGTAAAGTGCGTTGATGGTGAAATCCCGCCGTTCGGCATCCGCCTTCCAGTCGGTGCCGAAAGCGACTTCCGCGCGGCGGCCATCGGTCGAAACGTCACGCCGGAGCGTCGTGACTTCATAGGGCGTTCCGTCGATGACGAGCGTTACGGTGCCATGATCGATGCCTGTCGGCACCACCTTGATGCCTGCCGCCTTCGCCCGCTCGGACACTTCGTCCGGACGCCAGGTGGTCGCCATGTCGATGTCGCCGGCCGGCAGACCCATCAGGCTGTTGCGCACCGCGCCGCCGACGACCCGGACCTCGCCGCCCTCGACGTTCAGGACCTCGAAAACACGGCGGAGAGAGGGCGATGAAAACCAGCCTTCGCCGGCAACGGAAGTCATGCGTAAAGCCTTTCATAAAGCATGCGGAGGATGCCGGCGGTGATACCCCAGATGTTGTGGTCGCCATAGGGCATTCGATAGAAATGCCGTTCCTCACCCTGCCAATGCCCGCGACCGCGGGTGTGATTGCTGGGGTTCATCAGGAAGGACAGCGGCACCTCGAAGACGCTTTCGACCTCGTCCGGATTGGCGATCAGCTCGAAGCCGGGCTTCACCACCGCCAGCACCGGGGTGATGCGAAAACCGGACATGGCCATGTAATGCGGCAGCCGGCCGATGGTCTCGACGAAGCGCGGATCGAGACCGATCTCCTCCTGCGCTTCGCGCAGTGCCGCCACTTCGACGGACCGGTCCTCGGGATCGACGGCCCCACCGGGAAAGGCGACCTGGCCGGAATGCTTGCGCAGGCTCGCCGTACGCTGGGTCAGGATGACGCTGGCATCGTCGCCATCGTCGACGACGGGCACGAGGACTGCGGCATCCTTCAGATGCAGCGTCTCCAGATAGGGCACGATGCCCGGATTGAGCAGGAAATCGCCATGGTCGCGCCAGGAGGTTTCCACCGGTCCGCCCATCTGGGTCAGCGCACGTCGACGGAATTCGTCAGCGGAGAAGAGATGCCGGTTCATCGCGACAGCGCTTCCAGCTCTGCCGCCGGCATGATCGGGAAGACGGCGCCGCCCGAGCGCACGCAGAACATCTCGGTGCCATCGACTTGCTGCGTCTCACCGAGTTCGACGATGTCGTACATGACGGGCCGGGAGACCAGCGCCTCCAGGCGCCCGCGCACATGCAGATATGGTTTCAGCTCCCGGTTCTCGCCGTGGATGACGAAGCGCAGCGGATGCTCCGGCCCGGCTTCGACCACATCGCCGACATTGGTGCGGAAGGTCAGGACCTGGCCCTGTTCTCCCTCGGTCATGCTCATTTCGACGGCCACGAACGGCGCATCGACGATGCGGATGCCGACCTTTTCCACAGGGGTCACGAGATAGGTGCGCCCATCCTCGTCCTTGCGCAAAACGGTGGAAAACAGCCTGACCAAGGGCTGCCGGCCGATCGGTGTGCCGAGATAGAACCAGGTGCCGTCGGCGCGGATCTCCATGTCGATGTCGCCGCAGAACGGCGGATTCCAGCGGTCCACCGGCGGCAGGCCGCGCGCCTTTTCGCCGGTCTGCCCCGCAGCACGCGCAATCAGTGCCGCCAGTCCGGCGGCATCGCCGGTTTGCTGAATTTCGGCTTCTGCCATTGTTCCGTCCCGTTTGACCCCGATTTTCAGATCGAGACCTTTGATATGTCACGAGATAGTGCGTCGGCGCCGACTTGTCAGCCGTCCGGCAGGGTCTAAATTGGAATTTGGCAACTGAAATCCCGGTATAGGGCGATTCGGTTTAACAACGGGCGACCGGGGAGTACGACCATGACTGTCATGAAGGGCGCGGCCGACGCGATCGACGAGAAGACGATTGTCGCCGCGGCCGAAAGCGCACTCGGCGAAATCGCCCGGGTGCGTGCGGAAGTCGGCAAGGTTATTTTCGGCCAGGAAAGCGTTGTCGAGCAGACCCTGCTCGCCGTTCTCTCCGGCGGCCATGCCCTGCTCGTCGGCGTTCCCGGTCTTGCCAAGACGAAGCTCGTCGCCACGCTCGGCACGGTCCTCGGCCTTGATTCCAGCCGCGTGCAGTTCACGCCCGACCTGATGCCCTCCGACATCCTCGGCTCGGAAGTCATGGACCAGGATGCGGCCGGCCATCGCTCGTTCCGCTTCATTCCCGGCCCGATCTTCACGCAATTGCTGATGGCCGACGAAATCAACCGCGCCTCGCCGCGCACGCAATCGGCGCTGCTGCAGGCGATGCAGGAGTATCACATCACCGTGGCCGGCGCCCGCAAGGACCTGCCGGCGCCCTTCCACGTGCTTGCCACCCAGAACCCGCTGGAGCAGGAGGGCACCTATCCCCTGCCCGAGGCGCAGCTCGACCGCTTTCTGATGCAGGTCGATGTCGGCTATCCCGACCTTGCGGCCGAGCGGCAGATTCTGCTCGAGACCACAGGTGTCAGCGAAGCAACCGCTCACCCGGTCATCGATGCAGCGCGGCTGCAGCAGATCCAGGCCCTGATCCGACAGATGCCGATCGGGGAAAAGGTGGTCGACGCGATCCTGTCGCTCGTGCGCTCCGCCCGTCCGGGCAACGGCAATGCCGCGACCGACAAGAACGTTGCTTGGGGTCCCGGGCCCCGTGCCGGCCAGGCGCTGATGCTCTGCGCCCGCGCCCGCGCGCTTTACGACGGGCGCCTGGCGCCGTCGATCGACGACATCCTGGCGCTTGCCGAGCCCGTGCTTCAGCACCGCATGGCGCTCACTTTCGCTGCCCGCGCCGAAGGCATGACCGTGCGCGACGTCATCGCCGATCTGGTGAAACAGGCCAGAGGCTGACGAATGGCCACCGTCGGGCACATAGTCTCGCGTACTCCTGCTGGTGAAGTACTTTCCCGCGCGCAACAGCGCGCCATGCTCGTTCCCGATTGCCTGGTCGAAGCACGGCGGATCGCCAATACCGTGATTTCCGGCTGGCATGGCCGGCGCAAGCGCGGCATTGGCGAGAATTTCTGGCAGTTCCGGCCCTACAGCGACGGCGAGAGCCTGTCGCGCATCGACTGGCGCCGCTCGGCGCGCGACGACCACACCTATGTCCGCGACCGCGAATGGGAGGCCGCGCACACCATCTGGCTGTGGGCGGATCTTTCCCCGTCGATGATGTACAAGTCGAGGCTCGGCGCCGTCTCCAAGGAGAGCCGCGCGCTCGTGCTGATGCTGGCGCTCGCCGAGATCCTCGCGCGCTCTGGCGAACGCATCGGCTGCCCCGGCATCATGGAGCCGATCTCGGCCCGCAATGCCGCCGAACGGCTGGCGACCGCAATCATGCTGAGCCCGCTTGCGGAAGGCCTCCCCAATACCGGGATGATCCGCAGCGCCAGCGATCTCGTGCTGATCGGCGATTTTCTCGATCCGGCGGAAAAGATCATGGACCGCCTCGGCCCGCTGGCACGCCGGGGTTTGCGCGGCCATGTGGTCGAGATCGCCGACCCTGCGGAAGAGGTGTTTCCCTATAGCGGCCGCACCGAATTCACCGACCCGGAGACCGGCGAGAAGTTGACGGCCGGCCGCGCCGAAGTGCTGCGCGAGGACTATCAGCGCGCCTATGTCGGCCGCCGCGACAGCCTGGGCGTGACGCTCCGCCACCTCGGCTGGACCTTCACCCCGCACAGAACCGACCGGCCCGCCTCGGAGGCGCTCGTCGCCGTGCATACCTATCTCTCCGGCATGCCGGGACGCGCGACGCACGGGGGCCAGCTATGAGCAGCTTGCCCTTCCTGTTCACCAATCCCGCCATCCTCGCCGCCCTCGTTGCCCTGCCCGTCATCTGGTGGCTGCTGCGCATGACGCCGCCAAGGCCCGCGGCCGAAGTCTTCCCGCCGCTGCGCATCCTGGCGTCCGTGATGAAGCGCGAGGAAACCCCGGCGCAAAGCCCCTGGTGGCTGACGCTGCTGCGCATGCTGATGGCCGCGGCGGTGATCCTGGCGATCGCCGATCCGGTGTTCAACCCGCGGCAGAACACGCTTTCCTCCGCTGGCCCGCTGGCGCTCGTCATCGACAACAGCTGGGCGACGGTCTCCGATTGGGATCGGCGGGTCGAGGCCGCCAATGCGCTCATCGACGATGCGGAGGCGAAGGATCTGCCGGTTTCGATCGTCTTCACGACCGATCGACAGCACGATGCGACCCCGGCTTCCGCCACCACCGCGCGAGACCGGCTGGCCGCGGCGCAGCCGCAACCGCTGCCGGCCGCGCGCGATCGGGCGCTTGCCGCCATGAAAGCCGCCCTCGCGAACTCGCCGCCTGGCACGCTTGCGTTCCTCAGTGACGGGATCGAGGCTGGGGACGGTCAGACGATGCGCCAAGTCGCGGAGATCGGCGCGGCCAACGTCCGCCGGATCGAAGGCAATGCGGAAAGCGCCATCGCGTTGACGTCCGCGACCAACGAAAACGAAGGCATGCGGGTCACGGCATCGCGGCTGCCGCTTGGCGAGCCACGCGCCTATTACGTCTTTGCCCGCGACGCGCGCGGCACCGCCATTGCCGAAGGAGAACTCCGCTTCGCTTCTGGCGCCACGGCAGCGAATGCCCTGTTGAGGGCCCCCTTCGAGCTGCGCAACGATTTCGCACGTCTGACGATCGAGGGCCAGGCGACAGCCGGCGGCATCCACCTGCTCGACGATGGCAATCGCCGTCGTCGCGTGGCCTTGCTGAGCGGCGAGGTGCATCAGTCGCAGCCGCTGCTTTCACCGCTCTATTACATCAAGCGGGCGCTCGAACCGCACGCCGACCTGATCGAGCCGCGAGAGGAAGCGATCGGCAAGGCGATTGCCGAACTTCTCGCTCAAAATCCGTCGATCCTGGTCATGGCCGACGTCGGCCGGCTGCCGGACGAAAGCTATCCACTGGTGACGCGCTGGCTGGAGAATGGCGGCATGCTCGTTCGCTTTGCCGGCCCGAGGCTGGCCGGTGCGCCTGCCGACGACCCGCTCGTCCCCGTCATGCTCAGGCAGGGCGAACGGTCCCTCGACGGCGCGCTCTCCTGGTCAGAGCCGCAGCCGCTTGCCGACTACCCATCTTCCAGCCCCTTTGCCGGTCTCGAGCATCCGCGCGATGTCCTTGTCAAACGCCAGGTTCTGGCGCAGCCGACACCGGACCTTGCCGAACGGACCTGGGCCAACCTCGCCGATGGCACGCCGCTGGTCACCACAGCCGAACGCGGACGTGGACGCATCGTGCTCTTCCACGTGAGCGCCGACCCAGGCTGGTCGAACCTGCCGATTTCAGGCTCCTTCGTCGACATGCTGCGCCGGTCCATCCAGCTTTCACGTGCCGGCGGCATTGCCGGTGACCAGACAAGCAAGGCGCAGACCCTGCCGCCCTATCGCCTGGTAAACGCTAGGGGCGAACTGACCACCGAGACGGGCAGCGCCCGGCCGCTTGAGATCGCCCCCGGAGTTGCGCCGATTGTTTCCGCAGACACACCGCCCGGCCTCTACGGCTCGGAAGAGGGTTTCGTTGCCAACAATCTTCTCCCCGACGGCGGCAGCATCGCTCCGATCAGAGGCAACCTCGTCAGCGAACGCGCGGAAGGGCTGGAAGGCGTGCGCCCATTCTCGATCCGGCCCTATCTCTTCGGGCTCGCGCTGATGCTTTTCCTGATCGACACGTTGATCGTGCTTTATATGGTGGGCGGCCTCTCAGGATTGCGCCGCCGCGCTGCCGGTGGCGCCGCCACGGCAGCCGTGCTTGCAACCCTTGGCCTTGCCACCCTTGGTCTTGCTGCCCTGGCACCCACGATTGTTCACGCGCAAGATAGCCAGCCAAGCGACGCGCAGACACTGCAACGCCTCGACACGACCCACCTCGCCTATGTCATCACCGGCGAGGCCGAGGTCGATCGATTGTCGGAACAGGGCCTGCTCGGCCTCAGCAACTACCTGACCTATCGCACGGCTCTGGAACCGGGCGCCCCCGTTGGCGTCGATCTGGAACAGGACGAGCTGGCGTTCTACCCGATCATCTATTGGCCGGTATCCGCCACGGCGCCGATGCCGAGCAGCAGAGTGATGAGCCGGATCGACGCCTATATGCGCAATGGCGGGACCGTGCTCTTCGACACGCGCGACCAGTTCTCCTCGCTCACGCCTTCGGCGGCGGGCGACAGCCCCAATGTGCAGCGCCTGCAGGAGATGCTGAACGGCCTCGACATTCCGCCGCTGGAACCGGTGCCCTCCGACCACGTGCTCACAAAGGCCTTCTACCTGCTTTCGAATTTTCCCGGGCGTTACACCGAGAGCCAGTTGTGGGTGGAAGCCGCCCCCCATGACGCCGAGGAGCAGAGCAACCGACCGGTGCGCGGCGGCGATGGCGTCACGCCGATCATGATCACCGGCAACGACTTTGCCGGCGCCTGGGCTGTCGACGCCAACGGCGCGCCGCTTCTGCCGACGGTACCGCCGGACGAAATGCAGCGCGAATATGCCTATCGGGCGGGCGTCAACATCATGATGTACATGCTGACCGGCAACTACAAGTCCGATCAGGTTCATGTGCCGGACCTCCTCCAGAGGCTTGGGCAGTGAGGGCTGATCGATGACTTATGGTTTTGCTCCGCTGCTTCCACTGATGTTCTTCGTGCCGCTTCTGGTCGTCGCGGCGCTGTTCATCGGCTACGGCCTATGGCGAAAGATACGCGGCGCCTGGCTGCGCGCCCTCGCCTTGGCCGCACTCGCCCTGGCGATCGCCAATCCTTCCATCTTCGTCGAACTGCGTGACCCGCTCTCGACGATCGTCGCGATCGTGGTTGACCGCAGCCAGAGCCAGCAGAATGGCGACCGCACCGAGCAGACCGATCGTGCGGTCGAGGGCCTGAAGGCGCGGCTGGCGGCGATACCGCTCATCGAGCCGCGCATCGTCGAGGCCAGGTCCGATCCGGCGAGCGTCTCGCCGGCGACCAACCTCTTCACCACACTTACGACAGCGCTCTCCGATGTTCCGCCAGCGCGCATCGGCGGCGCCATCTTTGTGACCGATGGCCAGATCCACGACGTGCCCGACGTCAGCCGCAAACTGGGTTTCGACGCCCCGGTTCATGGCCTGATCACCGGCAAGCCTGATGAGTTCGACCGGCGCGTCGAGCTCATCAACCCGCCGCGTTTCGGCATCGTCGGCGAAGAGCAGAAGCTCTCGTTCCGGGTTGTCGACGACGGCGCCGCGCCCGGCGGGACCGCGGAAGTCAGCATCCGCCTCAACGGCAACGAAATCGCCCGGGAACGGGCCGAGCCGGGCACCGACGTTCCCTTCAGCTTCAAGGTTACGCGCGGCGGCAACAACGTGCTCGAATTTGCGGTGGATGCGGTTCCGGGCGAAGTGACCACGACCAACAACCGTGCGGTTCACGTGCTCGACGGCATTCGCGAAAATCTGCGCGTGCTGCTTGTGTCCGGCGAGCCTCATGCCGGTGAGCGTGCCTGGCGTAATCTCCTGAAATCCGACGCCGCGGTCGATCTCGTGCACTTCACCATTCTGCGCCCGCAGGAAAAGCAGGATGGTACGCCGATCAACGAACTGTCGCTGATCGCGTTCCCGACGCGTGAACTGTTCGTCGACAAGATCAACGAGTTCGACCTGATCATCCTCGATCGCTACCAGCATCGTGGCCTGCTGCCGATCCTCTACTACGACAACATCGCGCAATATGTGGAGAACGGCGGCGCGCTTCTGATTGCCGCCGGGCCGGAACACGCCGGCGACGATTCGATCGCCGCAACGCCGCTCTCGGCCGTGCTGCCGGCCGCACCCACGGGTGTGATGAACGAGAAGGCCTTCTTCCCCCGCCTGTCGGAGGAAGGGAAGAAACATCCGGTAACCCGCGGCCTCGAAGGCTCCGACAGCGAGCCGCCGCACTGGGGCCGTTGGTTCCGCACGGTCGATGTCGACAGGCCTGAGGGCAATACGGTGATGGAAGCGGCCGACGGCAAGCCGCTGCTCGTGCTCAACCGCGTCGGCAAGGGCCGCGTCGCCATGCTGCTCTCCGACCAGGGTTGGCTTTGGGCCCGCGGCTTTGAAGGCGGCGGTCCGCATGTCTCGCTCTATCGCCGCACCGCCCATTGGTTGATGCAGGAGCCCTCGCTCGAGGAAGAGGCGCTGACGGCACGCGCCCGGGGCCGCACGCTGGAAATCACCCGTCAGACGATCGACGGCGACCCGGGTCCCGTTTCGCTCGTCTCACCCTCGGGTCAAAAGCAGGACGTGAAGTTGACGGAGCGCCAGCCGGGTCTCTATTCGGCAGAACTCGCCACGACCGAGACCGGTCTGTTCGAGATGGCCAATGGTGAACTCACGGCCCTTGCCCATGTCGGCGATCCCAATGCGCCCGAGTTCAAGGCGGCGATCTCGACCGAGGACAAGTTGCGCCCGTGGGCGGAGAAGACCAAGGGACTGGTGCGGCGTCTCGCAAGCGCCGACGGGCCGCTCGATCTGCCCACGGTCCTGCCGGTCAGGGGCTCGATACGTTCGGCCGACGACCAGCGCCTCTCGATCCGCATGACCGACGAAACCGTGCTGAAGGGCATCAACTCGCTGCCGCTGTTTACGGGCCTCCTCGGGCTTGCGGCACTGCTCTTCCTGATCTCCGCCACCTGGTATCGCGAGGGACGATGACCGAACGGACCGTCGTCGTCAGCAACCTTCGCGACACACCGCATTTCTTCGATGCCGTGGCCGATCGCATCTGGCGCGCCTGGTGGGAACAGCAGGGGTTTCCTCTGAGCCATATTACCGGCCTGCTCCAGGCGAGCCTCGCCGAAGACGCAGAATCCCTTTGCCTGGTGGCGCATGACGGGGATCGCTTCGTCGGCACCGCCTCGGTAATTGCTTCGGACCTCGAGGAGCGACCGGATCTCACCCCCTGGGTGGCGGCCGTCTGGGTCGACCCGCCGTTCCGCGGCACCGGCATCGGCGGCGACATCGTGCTGAAGGCCGCCCGTGCGGCGCTCGATTCCGGCGCGGAGGCCGTGCATCTCTGCGCCCTTCCTGGCAAGCGCGCCTTCTACGAGCGCCTCGGCTGGCGGCTCGATGAACAGGACGTGGGCGAGGATCGCCTCGACGTCTTCAGCATGCGCCGCACCTGAAAGGTTTTCGATGTTCGAGGTAACGGACGCGCCTCCGACCGAGGCGCTGGAAGCGATCGGCAATGGCCTCACAGCCTTCAATGCTGCCGATGTCGGCCCGTCGGAGCGGCGACCGCTCGCCGTGCTCGTCGGCGGTCCCGAGGCGAAGGGGCAACGCGGCGGCTTGAACGGCTACACCGGCTGGGGCTGGCTCTTCGTGCAATGGCTGTGGCTGCCGGAGGATCTTCGTGGGCGGGGCCTTGCCGGCAAGCTGCTTCAGGCGGCGGAAGACGAAGCGCGACGCCGCGGCTGCCACAGTGCCTGGATCGACACCTTCAACCCGCAGGCCCGGCGCGCCTACGAACGCCAGGGTTACCGGGCCTTCGGCGAATTGCCGGATTTCCCGATCGGCCGCACCCGGGTCTTCCTGAAGAAATCGCTCGTCTCCGGCTAGAGCGCGGTGCGTTCAATTGAACGCACAAAGGACGCTCTAGCCTCAGACCGCGAGCTGCAGCTCGAGCGGCACGGCGGACGCCGCCGCATCGTCCCGCCAGCCGATGATACCGGCAAGGCCGGCATGCACGCCCTCGGCCATCGGCACGACGAGCACCCGGGCGGGATCGACCGGTCCCGGAAATTCGAGCGCACCGTAGCGCACCTTCTCGAAACCGAGCGGCTGATAATAGGGCGGGTCACCGACGAGGATCACCGCCTCCGAACCCTGCCGCCGCGCCGCCTCGACCGCGATGCGCACCAGCTCCCGGCCGATACCCATGTTCTTGTGCGACGGCCGGACAGCGAGCGGCCCGAGCAGATGGCCTCTGACAGTGCCCGCAAACACAGGCGTCATCCTGACCGAAGCGATGGTCTCGCCGTTGTCGGCACAGATGAAGGACAGCGACCGATCATGCGGCCCTTGCTCGCGGATGCGCGCGGCCGCCCGGGCAAACCGGCCGGGGCCGAAGGCTTCTTCATTGATGATTTCGATGGCTGCGTCATGGGACGCGTCTTCGGTCAGGTAGACGAGATCGTGCTTTTTCATGGGATCGAGAAACCAGGCATGCGAACAGACATAGGGATGGCTTCGCCCAAACCGGGCGTTGGCAGCATCAGCGTCGTCGCAGGTTTCCCGAGAACATCATCAGTGCGGTTTCTTCCAACACGAAAAAAGTTGTGAGATCGCCGATATCAGAAAAATGCCCGCTGTCAAAGTCTAAAACGCACTGTTCGGATTTCGCCATCTATCGGACGCCGCTGGAAGCGCTATCTATGAGCGCAAGGATCACGAAGGAGATTTCAATATGGGCAGGTTGGTGGACGGCGTCTGGCAGGACGTCTGGTACGATACCGTGGCAACGAACGGCCATTTCAAGCGCAGCGCTTCGCAGTTTCGCAACTGGGTGACGGCAGACGGGTCCGCGGGCCCGAGCGGCGACGGCGGCTTCAAGGCGGAGGCCGGCCGCTATCATCTCTATGTCTCGCTCGCCTGCCCCTGGGCGCACCGCACGCTGATCTTCCGCAAGCTGAAGAAGCTGGAGGACCTCATCTCGGTTTCAGTCGTCGATCCGCTGATGCTTGCCCAGGGCTGGGAGTTCAAGGATGGCGGCATCGGTACCGGCGACCATCTCTTCGGATCGAAGGCGCTGTGGCAGATCTACACCCGCGCCGATGCCCACTATTCCGGCCGCGTGACCGTGCCCGTCCTCTGGGACAAGCAGCAAAACACCATCGTCTCGAACGAATCCTCCGAGATCATCCGCATGTTCAATTCCGCCTTCGACGGGCTGACCGGCTCGACGACCGACTTCTACCCGGAAGAACTGCGCGCCGAAATCGATGGGTTGAATGCCGACGTCTACAACGACGTCAACAACGGGGTTTACAAGGCGGGCTTTGCCACCACGCAGGCCGCCTACGAGGAGAGCGTCACCGCGCTCTTTTCCCGGCTCGACAAGCTGGAAGAACGCCTCGTGTCGCATCGCTATCTGACCGGCAGCCGCCTCACCGAGGCCGACTGGCGCCTGTTCACCACGCTGGTGCGTTTCGATCCGGTCTATGTCGGCCACTTCAAGTGCAACATCCGCCGGATCGCCGACTATCCGAACCTGCAAGGTTACCTCCGGGAGCTTTACCAGGTCCCGGGCGTGGCCGAGACCGTCGATATGCGCCACATCAAGGAGCACTACTACCGCAGCCACACGACCATCAACCCGACCGGCGTCGTGCCAGTGGGTCCGGTGCTCGACCTCACCTCCCCGCACGGACGCGAGAGGCTGTAGACCGATTGTTCGAGCGGCTGGACCGCCTCTACCAGTGAATGTCGAAGGCAGCGCTGCCGGCGAGTTCCGCAAGCCGGCGACGCGTCGCCGGCGTGGTATCCTCCGGCAGCGCATCGAGCGCGAAGAAGCCGCTTGCGGCGATCTCCAGATCCGGCGTCTTCGGCGCGGTCTGCCTGACACCGTCGCAGCGGTAGAAGACGACATGGTCGCGGCGGCTCGTGCGCCTGTTGTAGTAGACCTGGATGAGCACCGGCGGCGCCGTTGCCTCCAGGTTTCCCTCTTCGCGCAGCTCCCTGAGCAACCCGTTGATCGAGGCTTCGTCGCGATCGAGCCCCCCACCCGGCAGGTGCCAGCCCGGCAGATAGGAATGGCGCACGAGAAAAACCCGGCCCTCGTCATCGAAACAGGCAGCGCGCACGCCGATCGTCATGCCGCGCGCAAGGGCGTAATAGCCATGCGCGAGCCACATCAGGAGCCGGAGATACCAGCGCCGCATCTCCGGTGGCCGTTGCTCGTTCAGTCGTCCCGTCCTTCCCATGTTTTCGGCCGCACGCGATTCATCGGGCGACCTGATTCCCCTCGGCCGGAATATGCGCTAGACGGGGGCGATGTTCAAACTTGCCCATATCTCCGATGTCCATCTCGGGCCCCTGCCCGAATTGTCCTTAAGGGAGCTCGCGTCGAAGCGCATCACCGGTTTCGTCAACTGGCACCGCAACCGCAGCCGGCATCTCTTTACCGGCACGCTCGACACCCTGCTGGCGGATATCGAGAAGAAGGATCCTGACCATCTGGCGATGACAGGCGATCTCGTGAACCTCGCGTCTTCGCTTGAGATCAAGGCAGTGACCGAATGGCTGACGGATGCCGGCAAGCCGGAGAACATTTCCATCGTTCCGGGCAACCATGACGCCTATGTGCCGGGCGCCTACGAAAAGACCACCCGTGCCTGGTATCCCTACATGCGGGGCGACGATGCGCCGGCTCATTGGCACGACCGGCACCGTTGCTTTCCCTATATGCGGGTGCGCGGACCGGTCGCGCTGATCGGCTGCTCGACCGCTGTCGCAACGCCCCCCTTTGCCGCAAGCGGCTATTTCGGCCAGCGGCAGGCACGCGCGACCGTCAACATGCTGCGGGCCGCCGGCGAAGCGGGCCTCTTTCGCATCGTCATGATCCACCACCCGCCGATCCGCGGCGCGGCCTCGATGCACAAGCGCATGATCGGCATCCGCCGTTTCGCCGCGACGATTTCCTCGGGCGGTGCGGAGCTCGTGATCCATGGCCACACCCATCTCAACACCGTCTACTGGCTGAAGGGCCAGAATGCACCGGTCCCGGTCGTTGGCATCGCCTCGGCCTCGCAAGGCCCGGGCGGCCACAAGCCGCCAGCAGCGTATAACCTCTTCACCATCACCGGCGAGCCGGGCAATTGGCAGCTGACGCGCGAACGCTATGCGCTGAACGGTGACGCAACGACGGTGACACTCGCCGAAACGACGCGTTTCTGAAGTCGTCAGGCGGGCCCACTTCGCAGAATATTCATCGCCCGGCGAATAATTTCCCGCATTCATGCGTCATACCCCAGTCGTGCGCCGCCTGCTGGTGGTGTGCACTGTCTTCTGGCATGCTTCGCCGCTGAAGCCGCCCGACGGCGGCTCACCTCCTTTCGGAGCGTCAAGGACACGCGATCATTTTGAAACGACGCGCGGGCTTTCGAGGGCATGCGCAAGGAACGGGAGATGGCATGATGTACCGGAAGAGCCTGCTTGGCGCCCTGATTGTGGCCGGCGCAACCAGCTTCATGGCGCAGGCCGTGATGGCAGCCGGCGAAGACACCAGCGAACCGCCCAAGAAGACCAAGACGACCAGCGAATGCACGGATGGCAAGGTGTGGGACGCAAAGAAGAATGCCTGCGTCAACGCCAAGAAAAGCGACCTCAGCGACGATATCCTGTTCCAGGCTGCCCGCGAGCTCGCCTATGCCGGCCAGTATGAAAATTCCATCAAGGTGCTGGGCGCGGTCAAGGACCAGAAGAGCGCCCGCGTTCTCAACTATCTCGGCTATGCCAACCGCAAGGCCGGCCGCATGGAACTCGGCATGCAGTACTACAAGCGCGCGCTCCAGGCCGACGAGAACTACATTCTCGCGCGCTCCTACATGGGCCAGGCGCTGATCGAACAGGGACACGTCGAGGAAGCACGCGTGCAGCTCGTCGAGATCCGCGATCGCGGCGGCGAAAACACCTGGGCCTACCGCGCACTGTTGCAGTCGCTTGGCGGCGTCCGCCAGTACTGACCCGACGGGAGCACGGACGGCGCCCGGCGCCGCCTCGATCGCAGCGCCAAACGACAGAGCGCCGAGCGCGCAAGAGACGCGCCAGCATCTAGCCCTTCTTTGCGCCCCCGCTGCTGCCGCTTGCAATGGGCGCGCTCTCGTTCTTCTTCTCCGACCATTCCGGCGGCAGACCGAGCGCGCCGCCAGCGATGCCGCCGAGACCGGATCCTTTGCCGAAAACAGCACAATCGGGATCGGAGGGTTTGCCGGTCACCGCATAGGCGACGCTGTTCTTGACGTTCTTCATCGAAGGCAGTTCGAAGTCGGATTTCATCGGGTCACCCGATTTTTCCAGCAACGCACTGAAATCGCCTGAAAAATCTCCGGCAAGCTCAAAGGCGTCGGCAGCCGTCGATGCGCGGGAACCATTGGTGAGGATGTTGGCACCGCGCGCCCATGTCAGCCCGGCGATCTGCTTGCCCCGCGCGTCGAAAGCCTCCGCCTCGACTGCGAGACTTCCGAGACCGATCGGAATGCGCGGAACCGGAACGGGAGCGACCGCCGAGGTGACGGTCGACACGCCCGCAACAACGGCATTTGTCGATTTGACCTTGCTGATCACGGAGCGCACGGCCATATCCGCCGGCTTCGATATCGGCACGATATCGAATTGCGCACTCAGTGCTTCGCAGAGCGACCGGTCGATCGCCGTCGCCACCAGTTTCTTCTGCGGATCTCCAAGCTTGTCGAGATCGGCATTGGAAGCGAAGGTCGTCGGGATCACGTGCACCGTCTTCACGTTCTTGGTCGAGGCGGCATCCACCCGATACTTCGTCTTGGTCACCATCCCGTCGCTGGCGACGAAATCCTTGTAGGACGATAGCGATCCGGTTTCCATGACCTGAGCGCTCTGGCATGCGGCAAGCCCCGCAAGCAGCGGAACCACCGCACCAATGCGCATAGCCATGGCTCCTCGTCGAAGCTGGGCTCGGCCCCATCGGCCGCCCCCGATCCGGGCGGCATTCATTCTCTTGCTACGATGCTGTGTGTTCATTGGCGTGTCCCCGACATCGACTTGCAGTTGTGCGATGAGGTCCGGCCAGATTCGGGCCGAACTTTGACGCGATCTCGGGGCACGGGTGCAGTTTACGGTAACGAAGTCCTCGGTTAACGGCCGCCAGCAAGCAAAAGCTTTTTGGGAAAAGACGCTATGAAGCAGCAGAATTTGCTTCCCGTTCCGGCACTTCCCTTGCAGACTAAGGGGCAAATGTTTCATATCATCCGGCTCGTGCCTCGCACCGCGAATAAATGCACGATCCGGCACGTTTCATTTGGAAGAGCAATGCGTCCAGCGGCAGAAACGAAGGACTTCAGACGCGACTTGGTCAGTCTCCTGCCCAAATTGCGTCGGTTCGCGATGACGCTGACGCGCAACGCCAATGATGCCGACGACCTGGTCCAGGAAGCCTGCGAGCGCGCGATCACGCGCAGCCACCTGTGGAACGGAGAAGGCCGGCTGGAAAGCTGGGTCTATGCGATGACGCGCAACCTCTGGGTCGACGAGATTCGCAAGCGCAAGGTCCGCGCCGGCAGCGGCACGGTCGATGCGCTCGGCCAGGACGAGCTCAGCATCGAGGCTTCGGCCGAAAAGGCCGTCTACGCCAACCAATTGCAGAAGATGATCCTGTCGATGCCCGAAGGCCTGGCGAGCGTGTTCCTGCTGGTCAACGTCGAAGGCCATAGCTACCGCGAGACGGCCGACATCCTCGGCATTCCGATCGGCACTGTCATGAGCAGGCTGTCGACGGCGCGCCTCAGGCTTGCCGCCATGATCTCCGAGAATACCGAAAGGAGGGCCTGACCGTTGCAACAGACAAAGGGTCACGCACTCGAAGTTCGCCTATCCGCCTATATCGACGGCGAGATCGGCGAAGCGGAACGAAATGAACTCGACGCGCTTCTCGCCCGCGACGACGACGCCAAGGCTTTGTTCGAAAAGCTGAAAGCCGGCAGCAGCTTCGGCGATACGGCTTTTGAGGATTTTCTGCACGATCCCGTGCCGCTGGCCCTGGTGCGACAGATCAAGCAGGGTCCCGGTGTCAGCCCCAAAACCGAACGCGTGACGGCGACAGCCGCCAACGTCAGAAACGTGCGCATCTGGCCGCGCGTGCTTGCCGCATCGGTTGCACTGATGCTGCTCGGCGGTTCGGCCGGCTTCGTCATCGGCACGGCAAACAATGTGGGCGAACCGGCCGAAGTGGCAGCGGCGCGCGGCTGGCTGGACGATATCGCCGACTACCACCGCATCTATTCGCGCCAGAAAGAGCATCTCGTCGAGGTTCCCGCCTCCGAGGCTCCCAAGATCGAGACCTGGCTTGCGTCCAGCGTCGGCGTTCCCTTCAAGATTCCGCAGCTTGGCGGCAAGGGCCTGACCTTCGCAGGCGCCCGCCTGCTGGTGGCGAACGGCAAACCCGTGGCACAGCTCGTTTACCGCAGCACTGAGGGCGAGATCTTCGCGATCTGCTTCCTCAAGAATACCACCGGCCCGCAGTCGAACGATTTTGACGAGAGCATCCGCGATGATCTCGGCATGGTCTCCTGGCAGAGAGGTGGCGCCTCCTTCGTGCTCGTCGGCCCTTCCGCCCATGTCGGGATGCAGGATATCGCCGAGGCCGCCGCCGCGACGATCTGAGTTCACGCCTTCAAAGCTTGGCTTTGCCGCAACCAACACGAAAATTCTGGAGCCGCCCCCTTGGCAACACCAGTTGCCAAGGGGGATTTCGCTGCCATGAAAAGCAGACATCGGCCGCGGTCGGCAGAAAGCATAATTCCTGCGCCCATATTTGGAGCAAGCAGAAATTTGTGTAGGCAACCAAACGGTTACACCTGCGACCACGTCGCAAAATACACTACCGCGATGGCCAAATATTGAGTCCGAATTGCAGCGTCACAGCTCCCGCAAAATTGGCAAAAATCAGCAAGAAAAAACCAAAGGTTGACATTGCAATACTTTACCTCTATCTCTGGCAAATCGATATTTGCTTGCTAAGCTTTGGTTACCGCGCATCTAGCAACTGCGCCCTGAACGAACCTTCCTTTCAAAAATCGCTATCACCATCCGCAGCGCTCCCGCGTCGCGGTCGTTCAATATGCTATGAGAGGGTTCATCATGACCACCGGCACAGTTAAATGGTTTAATTCCACCAAGGGCTTCGGCTTCATTCAGCCTGACAACGGCGGCCCGGACGCCTTCGTCCACATCTCCGCCGTCGAACGCGCTGGCATGCGCGAAATCGTCGAAGGCCAGAAGGTCTCCTACGACATGGAGCGCGACAACAAGTCGGGCAAGATGTCGGCCTGCAATCTTCAGGCGGCCTGAATCGGTATCGGCTCTCCCTTGACCACGGATGTACTGGCACTGCCGAGAGCATGATACCCATCAAGGTCAGGCAATATGCCTGGCCTTTTTTATTTCCGCGCATCGAATGCACGTTCCCGCGACTGCGTTGCACATCGGGAATGACGTGACTGCCGTCGACGCGCCTGTAAGATCGGGATCCCCCATGACAGAGACCCACACCAAATCGCGCCAGCGGGCCGAGATTGCCTTTGCCAAGGAGCAATCGCAATTCTTTGCTCGAGGCAGCGCAGTCGAGGAACTCGACGCCATCGTCCAGGCACGCGAAGAGAAGACCTCGCGCCTGCGCGAAGCACGCCTGGCGAAGGAATTGCAAGATCGTCTGGCGGGTGCTGCCGCCCCCATTTCGAAACGCGTCAGAAAAACCTGACCTTCAGTCAGGGTGACACCTCAACTGGAAGAGAGACTTGAGAAACATCAGAAACAGTGAACTCACCGACCGTCGCAGCGCCGCTGCCGATGCGAAGAAAGCGCTTCTTGAAGCCTACCGCGCGGCAAAGGAAGCCGCAGAACCGACCCAGCTCGCCCGCCAGGCCGAGCGTCAGGCAGTCGCTGCCGCCCGCGAGGAACGGCGCGCTGGTCGCGAACGGGCGAAGGCCGAGGAGCGCGAGCGTTTGGAAGCCGAGGCGGCAGAGCGCGAGGCCGCAGTTACAGCCGCTGCCAGAGCCGAAATCGAAGCACGCGAGGCCGCTGAGAAGAACCGCATTTCGCGCGTGATCGAGGACGAGGCTGCGCGCAAGGCCGAACGCGACCGGCGCTACGCCAACCGCAAGGCGCGACAGGCATAAAGGCAACTTACGGCCAGCGCGCCGGCATGGCGCCGCCATGCCAGGCTGCAACTGGGCGCTGCCTCAAAGATTGATCGAAAACGCCGCGCGTCCGTTGAGGGCGCGCGGCGTTTTTTTATGATCAGCCGCGCTTCATTTCCAGAACGCGGTTGGCAGCCGAAACGATCGCTTCGAGCGAAGCGGCCACGATATTGGTGTTGATACCGGCACCGAACAGTTTTCCGCCCGGATGCTCCATCTCGACATAGGCAATGGCCGCCGCGTTGGAGCCGTGCTGCAGTGAGTGCTCGGAATAGTCAGCGACCGAAAGATCGATGCCGAGGTAGATCGACAGCGCGTTGATGAAGCCGTCGATCGGGCCGGTGCCCTTGCCTTCGATGCGCTTCACCTCGCCATTGTCGGTGATCTCGGCGGCCACCACGCGCACGCCCTTGTGCTCGCCGACCGGATAGGTGTGGTGATCGACGAACTTGATGCGCGCGCCCGGCTGCTCGACATAGCGCTCGATGAAGCGCTCGTGGATGCGCCTGGAGGGCACCTCCTTGCCTTCCTCGTCGGTAATGCGCTGGATGTCTTCGCGGAACTCGACCTGGAGGTTGCGCGGCAGGTTGATGCCGTAATCCTCCTGCAGGATGTAGGCGATGCCGCCCTTGCCCGACTGCGAGTTGATGCGGATGATCGCCTCGTAGGAACGGCCGACGTCGCGCGGATCAATTGGCAGATACGGCACTTCCCAGAGCGGCTTGTTGGCCGTCTTGATCGCCTTCATGCCTTTGTTGATCGCGTCCTGGTGCGAACCAGAGAAGGCCGTATAGACCAGCTCGCCGACGTATGGATGGCGCTCCGGAATGACCATCTGGTTGGAGTATTCGTAGACTTCCTTGATCCGCTCGATGTCCGAGCAGTCGAGCTGCGGGTCGACGCCTTGCGTGAACATGTTCAGCGCCAGGGTGACGACGTCGACGTTGCCGGTGCGCTCGCCATTGCCGAACAGCGTGCCTTCGACGCGGTCGGCGCCAGCCATCAGGCCGAGCTCGGTGGCGGCAATGCCGGTGCCGCGGTCGTTGTGCGGGTGCAGCGAGATGATCAGGTTTTCGCGGTTGTCGAGGTTGCGGCACATCCATTCGATCTGGTCGGCATAGATGTTCGGCGTCGCCATCTCGACGGTCGAGGGCAGGTTCAGGATCAGCTTGTTTTCGGGAGTCGGCTTGACGATTTCGGTGACCGCATTGCAGATCTCCAGCGCCACTTCGAGTTCGGTGCCGGTAAAGCTCTCGGGCGAATACTCGAAGCGGTAGCCGCCACCGGCCTTGGCCGCCATGTCGGTGATCATCTTGGCAGCGTCGGTGGCAATCTGCTTGATGCCGGCGACATCCTTGGCAAACACCACGCGGCGCTGCAATTCACTGGTGGAATTGTAGAAATGCACGATCGGCTGGTGGGCGCCCTCGAGCGCTTCGAAGGTGCGGGTGATCAACTCGGGCCGGCACTGCACCAGCACCTGCAGCGACACGTCCTTGGCGACGTTGCCCTCCTCGATGCACCAGCGGGCAAAGTCGAAGTCGGTCTGCGAGGCCGAGGGGAAGCCGATCTCGATTTCCTTGAAGCCCATGTCGAGCAGCAGCTGGAACATGCGGGCCTTGCGATCGTGACCCATCGGGTCGATCAGCGACTGGTTACCGTCGCGCAGGTCAACCGAGCACCAGATCGGCGCCTTGGTGATCGTCTTCGACGGCCAGGTGCGGTCGGTGAGTGCGATCTGCGGGTAAGGCTGATACTTCACCGACGCTTCCGGCATGCCGTTCTTGATGGAATGGGACTTCTGGATCATTGCAGCTTCTCTTCATCACTGAGCGCTCTGGCAGCATTGCCATAACCGATCGGGGACCGGATTGCGATGGCAAATGCCGCGGCGGGCGCGCCTTTGTCCTAAAACTCTATGGGGGTCGAGGAGCATCCGCCGGCGTGGCTTTTCGGCCGCCGGGCGCTCCTCAGCGAACCCGGCAACCGCGAGTAAGGCCGAGAAGAAGAAGCGATGCGAAGGCGCGCGACGGCGCACGATTGTCATCGTGTCCGGCGGGGATCGAGGCGATCCGATATGCGTCAGCCTTGGTCATGGTCAAAGCCTATACACGGCTTGCCGAACCGGAGCAAGCGGCACAATGCGCGCAGGTCGCTGCAAAAGAAAAGGGCACCGCCGCGATGCCGGTGCCCTTCATATCCGTTCGGCTGAAGCGAACTCAGATGTCCGCAGCCGAGGTGATGATGCGCGACACGAGACCATAGCTCTTGGCCTCTTCAGCCGACAGCCAGTAATCGCGCTCGGTGTCCTTGGCGATCTTTTCGACCGTCTGGCCGGTCGCTTCGGAGAAGATCTTGTTGAGGCGCTCGTTCATCTTGATGATTTCGCGTGCCTGGATCTCGATGTCCGAAGCCATGCCGCGGGTGCCGCCCGACGGTTGGTGAAGCAGGAAGCGGGTGTTCGGCAGGCAAAGGCGACGCTCCTTGGGAACGCCGACATAAATCAGCGCGCCGGCGGATGCGACCCAGCCGGTGCCGATCGTCCAGACCTTCGGCTTCACGAACTTGATCATGTCGTGAATGCTGTCGCCGGATTCAACGTGGCCGCCCGGCGAACTGACGAAGAGACGGATGTCCTCATCGCTGGCCGACGCAAGCGCCACGAGCTGCGAGCACACTTTCTGCGCCAGTTCCTGGGTGATCGTGCCGTAGATGAAAATCGAACGCGACTTGAAAAGGTTCGCCTCCGTTTCCTTGCCGAGCGGCAATTCGGTCTTCTTGTCGTCCTCGTCGTCGTTGTCGTACATCCGTGTTTCTCCGGCGTCTCATGAAGTCTTCAGTCAAAGTCAGATAATGCGACTCGACGCCGAAGACAATGCAACAAACCGAAGCGGCGACAAAGCGGCAAGGCGCACTTCGCTTATGGTAAAAACACCTACCGCCAAATGCCGTATAGACAGGTGGACAAAGGCCAATAAAATCAACCGCGCCAAACATTCAGAACGGGGCCATCCTCCCAGGCCTCGCCGATCCATGGGGACACGCATGAACAGACGCATCCTGATTGCTGCCGCGGCACTGATCGCTTCCGCCGCCCCGGCCTTCGCCCACCTCAACCCGGAAGAAAACGGCTCGTTTGCGGCCGGCTTCTCGCATCCGCTCTTCGGCCTCGACCATATCCTCGTCATGGTTGCCGTCGGCCTCTGGGCCGCCCAGATTGGCGGCCGGGCACTGTGGATCGTGCCGACGGCCTTCGTCTCCATGATGGCGGCGGGCTTCGCGCTCGCCACGGCCGGCGTCGGACTGCCCTTCGTCGAGCCGGCGATCTTGGCCTCTGTGGTCGCACTCGGCCTGCTCGTCGCCATGGCGGTGCGCCTCGACACCGCTGCATCGGCGGCCATCGTCGGCGTCTTTGCCCTCTTCCACGGCCACGCCCATGGCGGTGAGCTTGGCAGCGCCGGGGCGCTCGCCTTCTCGGTCGGCTTCATTGGCGCGACCGCAGCGCTTCATGTAGCCGGCATCGGTCTCGGCATCGCCCTTCAGCGCCTTTCCGGCGGCAACGTGCTGGCACGTATCCTCGGCGGGCTGACGGCAGTTGCGGGTGCAGCCCTGATCTTCGGCTGAGATCAGGAAACGTGCAGCACGGACGTATTATCTTTCTGAACGGCACGTCCAGTTCCGGAAAATCCACGCTGGCAAAGGCGCTCCGGGAAATCCTCCCGGAGCCCTTCTGCTACTATGCGTCAGATCAGCTTGCCGACGCCGGCTTTGGGGTGCTCAAGCGTGGCATGCACCATGGGATGCGCGGCGAACGCAACAGGTTCTTCGACGGATTTCACCGCTCGATTGCGGCTTTCGCCGAGGCCGGCAACGATCTGATCGTCGAGCATATCGTCGAGGAGAAAAGCTGGTCCGACGAGATCAGAAAACTGACAGCACATCTGGGCGTCTTCTGGATCGGCGTTCATGCGCCTATCGAAGACCTTGAGCGTCGCGAGCGCGGCGATCGCACGATCGGTGAAGCCCGTTTTCACCTCAAGACGCATGCCCACTGCAACTACGACCTCGAAGTGGATACGCACGAACCAACCGATCAGGTTGCCGCGCGCATCGCTGATGCCTGGCGCCAACGCCGGGCTTTCAAGCCGTAGCGGAGACCCCGCTTTTTCCCTTACCCGCGACCGCGATAGGTCGGCACGCCCTGATCGGGCAGCCACAGACCCTCCGGCGGCTTGCCGGTCTGCCAGAAGACATCGATCGGGATGCCGCCACGCGGGTACCAATAGGCGCCGATACGCAACCAGCGCGGCGAAAGCAGCGAGACGAGCCGCTGGGCGATCTCGATCGTGCAATCCTCGTGGAAGGCGCCGTGGTTGCGGAAGGAATGCAGGAACAGTTTCAGCGACTTCGATTCCACCAGCCACTCATCCGGCACATAGTCGATGACGATATGGGCGAAATCCGGCTGCCCGGTCATCGGGCAGAGCGAGGTGAACTCCGGCGCGGTGAAGCGCACCAGATAGTCCTTGCCCTTGTTGCCGCTCGGCACCCGCTCCAGCACCGCCTCTTCCGGGCTTTGCGGCAGGTCGACCTTCGCGCCCAATTGCGAGAGGCCAGATACGTCAGTCTTGCTCATTTGCCTGTTGCTCCGTGAGAACATCCGCGCGTGGGTTCGGTCGATACCGGCTTGCGCCCTCGCCGACCCGCCCCGTTTGCGGCCCTTAAATCAGAACTGCCTTAAGAAGGAAATCTTCTCGCAGTTCAAGCGATATCGGCCGTTTGTGTTTTCAATGGCGCGCTGACGTCGTCTTGACGCGCACGCCGTGCGCCTTCTCGCCCTCCGGCTCCACATGGATCGCTATCCTGGCGCCCGGATGCACCACACGGATCGCATCCTCGATCCGGTCGCAGATATCGTGCGCCTCGCCGACCGGCATCGCTTCCGGCACGACCATGTGGAAGTCCACAAAGATGGCCGGACCGGCCTGACGGGTCTTGAGATCGTGCACGCCGAGCGACCCCGCGGCATTGGCGGCGATCGCCTGCTTGATCGCCTCTTCCTCTTCCCCCGAAACCGCCCGGTCCATCAATCCATCGATCGAACGCGAGATCACCATCCAGCCCTGGAAGAGGATGTTGCAGGCGACGACGACGGCGAGCAGGGGGTCGAGGATCGCGTAGCCGGTCGCGATGGCAAGCACGAGGCCGACGAGAACGCCGATCGAGGTGACGACATCCGACAGGATATGGTGACCATCGGCACTCAGCGCCGGTGAGCGATGGTTGCGGCCGGCTGTGATCAGCACATAGGCCCAGATGGCGTTGACGACACCCGCGGCGAAGTTGATCGCCAGGCCCAGAGCCGGCGCTTCCATCACCACCGGCGCCATGATCGCCGGCACCGCTTCCCAGACGATCAAAAGAGCTGCAACGACGATCAGCACGCCTTCGATGACGGCTGAAAAATACTCCGCCTTATGGTGGCCAAAGGGATGGCCGGCATCCGCCGGCTTGGAAGCATAACCGATCATCAGATAGGCGATCACTGCAGCGATCACGTTGACCGTGGATTCGAGACCATCGGACAAAAGGGCCACCGAGCCGGTGAGCCACCAGGCAAGAAGCTTCAGCCCCAGCACGGCCAGAGACAGCGGAATGCCCCAAAAGGCAAGCCGCAGGACGGTTCTGTTGTCGGACGCAGACATTTTTATCATTCCCTATGCAGATGCAAACGAGTTGCAAACGCAAGCCCATTGAAACGCAAAACCGCCCGCGCGAATTTCGCGCAGGCGGTCTATCGCTAAGCATATGAGCGATTGGGCCCCGCTTGTCAAAGCTTGGTTCGGCTGGCTCCGGTTTCTCCGCAGGCAATGACCTCGAGGGCCAACAGCTTGGCTTCGATTTCGTCGCCGTCGGCAACCTTGCTACCCCGGCCAATGAAGAAGAACACGACGGCTGCGGTCGCAACCGTGATGCCAGTCAGCAGCCAAAGCAGGGCATTGAACGCATCGCCATAGGCCTGCAGCAGCGTGGCCTGAGGTGTCCCCGGTGCGAGCAACGCTGCTTCCGCGAGGTTGCCAGTCACGATGCGCTGCGCCATCGCGGCCGCATTTGCGCCGGCCACCGGCCCCAGCTTCGAGGCGGTGAGCGCCGAGAGAACTGCGGTCACGATTGCGAGCGCCACCCCCTCGCCTGCAACACGCGTGGTGCTGAAGATCCCCGTCGCCATGCCCGCGCGCTCCTTCGGCACGACGCTGACGGCAAGCCCGTCCATCAGCCCCCAGGGCAGGCTGATGCCAAGTCCTATCAACAGCAGAGGTGCGAGCAGCACGGTCGGCTCGGAACCCACCGGAAACCTGCTTAGCCAGAAGAGCCCTGCCGCCGAGAACAGCAAGCCCGCTCCACAGATCGCTGCCGGCGTGAACCAGCGCGTCAACGGGCCTGCGGCAATTGGCAGGATCAGAAGCGGCGCAGACATCGCGATCATCATCTGGCCACCTGAGACCGCGCTCATGCCCTCGATACCGATGAAACGCACGGGAAGCAGGATGAGTAGGACGACGAAGCCATAGGCGGGAGCTGCCGCAAGCAATTGCACGCCGACGAAGCGTGGATAGCGAAAAAGCGTCAGATCGAGCATGGGCCGCGCGACCGACCGCTCGATCCGCCAGAAGGCCAGAAAGAAAAGTACGGAGGCCGCGAACATGGCGACCACGAGCGGGTGGCTCCAGCCGCTTTCCGGTGCCTGCAAAATGCCGAAGGTGAGCGCAGTCAGCGCCGCGGTGAAACTCGCAGCTCCCTTCCAGTCGAGGCCCGTGGCATCCGGATCCCGCGTCTCCCGCATGAAAACCGCTCCGAGCGCCAGCGCCAGGCCAGCGAGAGCAACGACGAGCAGGAAGATCGCGGGCCACCCGAAGGCCTCGACCATGAGGCCGGAGGCGATTGGCCCGAAGGCGAGGCCGACGCCGAAGCTGGCGCCAACGAGACTGAAGGCTCTCAGCCGCTCGTTTCCTTCGAATTCCTGGGCGAGCGAGGCCATGCCGCCGGAGAAGGCGGCGGCTGCCCCGATCCCTTGAAGCGCTCGCAACACGTCGAACCAGACGATGTTGCCGGCGAATGCCAGAGCAGCCGAGAACAGCAGGAAGGCAGCAAGACCGCCGAGGAAGACGCGCTTGCGACCGAAACTGTCGGCAACGGCCCCTGCCGCCATCAGCGAGCTGCCGAAGGTCAGCATGAAGGCATTGGTGACCCAATTGAGCGCGATCGGATCGGCGCCGAGGCTGCGGCTGATCGAAGGCAACGCCACGGCTGGTCCCGTGAAGGTGAGCGGCATCGCGGCCGCCGCGCAGCAAACCGCGAGGAGCACGAACCGGCGTCCGCGCCCGTCTTTGAACTTTTCTCTCATATCGTCCATCCGTTGGAGCAAAGGAGATACCCACACAGACTTCCTGGAAACCTGCAGCTGGACGTCCGCCGCTTGGGTATCGATTGACGAATGCAGGATAGTTTCGCCATAATCTGTTGAGTATTGCGCCGAGAGGACAGGCATACCGGAACAGAACGCTCGAATAGGAAGTCAGCAATGGATCGCCTGAGTGGATTGACCGCCTTCGTGCGCACCGCCGATCTCGGCAGCTTCGTCGCCGCCGGGCGCGTGCTCGGCCTGTCCGCCTCCGCGGTCGGCAAGGCAGTCACTGCTCTCGAAAAGCAGCTCGGAGTGCGCCTGCTGCAGCGCTCGACCCGTAGTATCCGGCTGACCGAGGAGGGACGCCTCTTTCACGAGCGCTGCCGCCGCATTCTCGACGACCTCGACGATGCAGAAGCCTCATTGGCCGAGGCGGTGGCCGTTCCGCGCGGACGGCTGCGTGTCAGCGTGCCGATCGTCAGCTACCATCTGCTGTTACCGGTGCTGCCGGAGTTCGTGCGGCGCCATCCCGAAATCGAGCTCGACCTCGACTTCAACGACCGCATCGTCGATCTGATCGACGAGGAAGTCGACGTCGCCATCCGCAGCGGCGTCCTGCCGGATTCCCGGCTGATGACCCGGGCGCTGCGACCGTTCCAGCTTCTGCTCTGCGCCGCCCCCGCCTATCTCGATCGGCACGGCACACCCGAATGCCCGCGTGACCTCGACGGGCACCATGCGATCCGCTTCCGTTTTCCCAACAGCCGGAAGCTGCAGGAATGGCCGATCGCCATGCCCTCAGACGGACCCGGACCGCAAATCAAGACCGTGCTCTACAGCAACAACATGGAGGCGCTCAGCGGCGCCGTCCTCAGCGGGCTTGGCGTCGGCTGCCTGCCGGATTTCCTCGCGCGCCAGCCGCTCAGTGACGGCCGGCTCCGCACGGTGCTTGACGCTTATCTTGACGCTCCCGGACAGTTTCACCTCCTCTGGCCGTCAAACCGCCATCTATCGCCAAAGGTGCGTGTGTTCGTCGATTTCCTGAGCGAACGGCTTTTTGCCGATCGCTGCGAGCGCGCGCCAGCCATTCAGGCGACACGGTAGGAATAAAAAGGGCCACCTCCATGACGGAAGCGGCCCCTTGGTTCTTCAATATCGTCAAGATCTTCCCAACGTCAGCATCGCCCGAATGCGGGAATGCTCAGGCGGCCTTGATCTTGGCGCGCTTGGCAAGATGCGCCACGACGTTCTCGATCATACGCATGCCGGCGTCGCCGCCAAGCGTCATGATCGATTCCGGATGGAACTGCACTGCAGCCACCGGTTCCTTGGTGTGCTCGATACCCATGATCGTGCCGTCTTCGCTTTCAGCTGTAATCATGAAGTCGTTAGGCAAGCTCGACGGATCGGCGAAGATCGAGTGGTAGCGCCCGACGGTCACTTCCTTGCCGAGACCGGAGAAGACGATGCCCGGTTCCAGCACGCGGATGCGCGACGGCTTGCCGTGCATCGGGATCGCGAGTTGGCGCAGGTCCCCGCCATAGGCTTCGGCAAGCGCCTGCAGGCCAAGGCAGACGCCGAAGATCGGCAGGTCGCGGGCCCGCGCCTTCTTGATCGTTGCCCTGCAGTCGAAATCTTTCGGATTGCCAGGCCCGGGTGAAAGCACGACGAGATCCGGCCTGACGCGATCGAAGATCTCTTCCGCCACCGGCGTGCGCACCGTCGTGACGGTTGCCCCCGTCTGGCGGAAATAGTTCGCCAGCGTATGAACGAAGCTGTCTTCGTGATCGACGAGCAGGATGTTGACGCCGGCGCCGACCGCCGCAACGTCGCGGCTTGCCTTGCCGGCGTTGGCGGATTTCGCGTCGCGAATGGCAGCGATCATGGCGGAGGCCTTCAGTTCGGTTTCGGCTTCTTCTTCTTCCGGGTTTGAATCGTAGAGCAGCGTCGCCCCTGCCCTGACCTCGGCGATGCCGTCCTTGATGCGGATCGTGCGCAGCGTCAGGCCCGTGTTCATGTCGCCGTTGAAGCCGACCATGCCGATCGCGCCACCATACCATGCGCGCGGGCTCTTCTCATGGCTTTCGATGAAGCGCATGGCCCAGAGCTTCGGCGCACCGGTGACCGTCACCGCCCAGGCATGGCTCAGGAAGCCGTCGAAGGCATCCATGTCGTCGCGCAGGCGTCCTTCGATATGGTCGACCGTGTGGATCAGCCGCGAATACATCTCGATCTGGCGGCGGCCGATGACCTTGACCGAGCCGGGCACGCAGACGCGGCTCTTGTCGTTGCGGTCGACGTCCGAGCACATGGTGAGCTCGGATTCGTCCTTCTTGGAATTCAAGAGCTTCAGAATCTGCTCGCTGTCGGCGATCGGGTCGTCGCCGCGCTTGATCGTACCCGAGATCGGGCAGGTCTCGATGCGGCGGCCGGAAACGCGAACGAACATTTCCGGCGAAGCGCCGACGAGATATTCCTGGTTTCCGAGATTGATGAAGAAGGAATAGGGCGACGGATTGATCGCCTTCAGCCGATTGGAGATTTCCGAAGGCTTGCTCTCGCAGCGCTCGAAGAACTTCTGGCCGGGCACCACTTCGAACAGATCGCCACGGCGGAAGCTCTCCTTCGCCTTGACGACGAGCTCGGCATATTCGCCGGGGCGATGGTCGCCATGCGGCGGGATGCTGTCGACTGTCTGGAATGGTTCGCTCGCGATCTCGTCCGCCTTGCCTTCGGTCGTCTTGCCATCCTTGGCGAAATCGTAGCGGTCGATCCAGGCCTTGGCGGCATAGTGGTCGACGACGAGGATCTCGTCCGGCAGGAACAGCACCATGTCGCGCTGGTCGTCGGGACGCTTGAGCTTCAGGTCGATCGCGTCGAACTGGAAGGCGAGATCGTAGCCGAAGGCGCCATAAAGGCCGAGGCTCGCGTCCTCGGCCGAATGGAAGAGATTGGTGACGGCGCGCAGCACGCTGAACACCGTCGGCATCTTCGAGCGCTCTTCCTCGGTGAAGACGCGGTCAGGCTGATTGATCGTCAGATCGAGGCGGCGGCTGGTCGAGGCGCCGAGGGTGATGTCCGCTACTGTCTTCAGGTGCTCGGCGATGATCGACAGCAGCACTTCGCCACGGTCGTTATAGGCTTCGATCCAGAGCGCGCGGCCGAACGAGGAAATGCCGAGCGGCGGATCGACGACGGCCGTGTCCCAACGGGTGTAGCGGCCGGGATATTCATAGTTGGAGGAAAACACCGCGCCGCGGCGTTCATCGAGCTTGTCCACATAGCTCGCGATCGCCTGCGTATAGGAGGCTTCGCGTCGCCTGCGCGTCACCACGATGCCGCCTTTGGTGGTGTAGCTCTCCGCTCCGCCCTCGAGAATTACCGTTGCCATTCGCCTCGCTCCGTAAAAGCCCGGTCCTTGAGCGGCCCAACATGAAAAAAGCCGCCTCGAAATCTCCGGGCGGCTTCATCTCTCAATCACGCATGACTGGTCAAGGCCGCTTCAGCGAGCCCACCACCAGGTCGAAATGTTGCGTGCATTTTCCATGGGCGAAAGTGTTAGCGTGGGTTGATGCCTTGCGCAAGCGGGAAAGCCGCGCCGGATATCACGGATCGATCAAAAAAAGAGGCGGCTCTTGCGAGCCGCCCGACTGGAGTTGATCTGATCCTATCAGAACTTCGCCTTCGCCGTAACCAGGAAGGTGCGACCGCGGCCCGTATCGATCGTGCTGCCTGCAATCGTGCTCGACGACGGCGTGTAGGTCTTGTCGAACAGGTTCGTCACCGTCGCCGTCACCTCGAAGCCGTTCTCGAACTTGTAGTTCGCGAAGAGGTCGACGAGGCCATAGCCCGGAACGTTCGGCGGCGTGCGGTTGATCTCGCCGACGAATGCGTTCGACACGGCATAGAGCCGCGTGCCGACCGTCAGGCGCTGGTCTTCGAGGAAGCGCGCACCGAGCGTTGCGCTGATGATGTTGTCGGGCAGATAGCTCTGGACACCGAATCCATTGACCTGCGAAGGCAAATTGCTGTCGGTGTAGGTGTAGGCGAGATCACCGAAGACATAGCCGGCATCATAGGCCGCCTGGAGTTCGAAGCCCTGCACCGTCGACGTGCCGGGATTGTTGACGAAGAAGATCTGGCGACCGCCACCCAGCAGCGCTGCGGTGATGTAGTTGTCGATGCGGTTGTGAAAGTAGTTCGCCTTCACACGCAGGCTGTCGCTGGGATCGAGCAGCCCGTCGAAGGTGAAGTTCGCACCGATTTCCCAGCCCTTCGAGATTTCAGGCTCGAGGAACGGATTGGGGAAGAACGACTGGCCGCTCGTACCGGGGTGCGTGCCACCTGCAAAGGTTTCGTTGACAGTCGGCGAGCGCGAGGTCTCGGCGTAGGTCACGTAGGGCTGGATCCAGTCCGTCGGGTTGAGCGCGACCGTGACGCTCGGATTGAGACGGCCGTCGGACTTGTCGACCGTGTAGGGACCCGCCGGCAGGCCGATCGGGTTGCCTCGCACCACGGCGCCGGAGCCATCGAGGCTGAAGTGATCCCACCGCAGGCCGGCCGTCAGGTCGACGATGCCATAGGTGAAGGTCGTGTTGCTGAAGACGCCGGTCGTGGCATTAGTGCCGCTGCCGTTGACGCCGCCAGACGGGCGCGCCGTGCTGTTGATGACGTCATAGTCGTCGCGGAAGTATTCGACGCCGTAGTTCGCCCGGACGGCAACCTCACCGAGATCGAACAGCGAGGTGTTCGAGATATCGAAGCCCTTGCCCGTGTCGGTGATGCGACGACCGGCCGCCGTGCCGCCACCGCGAATATCGGTGTCATACTTCATCTTCAGCCGGTTCCAATAGGCGTTCGCCCGGAAATCGATGAGTTCGTTGTCCGGCGTATAGGAATAGCTGGCCGAAACGGTCTGGTTCTTCACGTTCTGGAAGTAGGAGTTCGCGAAGAAGTCGTTGTCATAGGTGATGCCGGTGAGCTTGAAGGTGTGGTCCTGATCCGGAGTCACCTCGAACTTCAACAGGCCGGAAAGCAGGTCTTCCTCGGTGTAAGGCACCGTTACGCCGTTGCCGTTGTCGTAGTTGCCGGGATCAGCCTTGCTGATGCCGCCGAGCACCGAGAAGACGTCGTTGAAACGATAGGCACCGATCAAAGATTCCGACCAGCCGGCCTCGTTGCTGCCGTAGGTGGCAGAAGCGATGCCGCCGTAGTTCTTGCCGTCCTGGATCAGGTCTTCGACGTCGTAGGTCTTGAAGTTGACCGAACCGGCCAGCGCGCCGCCGCCGACACCGGTGACGGCACCGCGGGTGACATCGATCTCGGACAGGAATGCCGGATCGAAATAGGCAAAGCCCTGGGCTTCATGGCCGGTGAAGCGGAAGTTCTGGCGCACACCGTCGATCATCATGTTGACGCGGCCGGAACCCTCGAAGCCGCGGATGTTGACAGCGACGCCCGGGTTCTGCGGGTTGTTGGCGGTCGACGTGCCGGGAACGCCGCGCAGCAGGTCGTCGGTCTCGAGACCGGATTGCAGGTCGATCTGGTCGGACGTGACGACGCTGACCGGGCCGGCCTTGGCATAGGGGTCAGCGGTGCGCGAGCCCTTGGCAACGATCGGCGACAGATAGGTTTCGCCCTTCTTGGTCTCCTCAGCCTTTTTCTCTTCCGGCTTTGCCTGGGTTGTCGGGCTCTGGGCGAATGCGACGGTGGCGACTGAAATTGCAAGAGTTGTCGTGCAAGCCAACAGGGCCTGGCGACGATGCCGGGTGAGCATGGACCAATCCTTTGAGGTTCGAGGCCGGGCTTGCTGTTGAGCGGCAAACTCAAGGGGCTGGCTGGGCGCGTTCTGGGCGTTGCGACATGTCGTCGCCTCATTTATGCCGCATAAAAAACATGAGTCTATTTGTCAACATATAAAGATACTCCCCACAATTTGTGGGGTCGTGCCAATTCGAGGCGTTGCCGAACTGCAACGCTTTTGCCGGAGAGTTGGAGCGGACGAGGAAAAGTGCATGCGGCCTTCCGCCCGCATCCCGCTCTAATTTATTGGAATCGGTCACGTTTATGATTTGGTCGATTCCAACCAAAACATCGCGATCTCATGAAACCAGATCCGGTTCTGCGCGTTCCCTCCGCTCAAAGCCCGCCGCGCGGGCAGTGAGAAAGGTACTGGATGCGTCGCTCTTTCCCCTTGATCCTGCTGTCACTCCTGATCCTGACGGGCGCCAGCCTGCCGAAACACGGCCCCATCCCGATAGAAAAGCCGCCGACGGATGCAGGAGCGGAAGAGGCTGTTCCCACACCCGACAAGAAGCCGGCGGCACCGGCGGACGACGGCAAGGGCGCGACGGAGAAAGGGCCGACGGCAGCCAACGGCGAACAGCCCGTTCCGCAGCCGAAGCAGGCGGATGGAGACGAGCAATCGACAAAGGACAAGAAGCCGCCGGCGGACGAAAAGGACCAGCGCGCGGACGAGAAGAAGGATGCCGAGCCAGCGCCGGCGCCAATCGTCTATCCACCGGTCGAGACGGAGAATGCTGCCGAATATGCCAAGTGCCTTACCGACCTGAAAGCGGTTGGCGCGACGTTTGTCGAAGCCAAGCGCATCGACGACGGCAAGGGCTGCGGCATCGACAAGCCACTGGAGGTCACCAGCATTCTGCCCGACGTTACGCTCGCGCCCAAGGGAGTGATGCGGTGCGAAACGGCGCTGGCGCTGGCACGCTGGACAAAGGAAGCCGCCCAGCCGGCTGCCGAGGTCGCCTTCGACAAGAACATCAAGATCAAGGCGCTGAACCAGGCGTCGACCTATATCTGCCGCCTGCGCAACAATGCAACGTCAGGCAAGATCTCCGAACATGCCCACGGCAACGCCGTCGACATCGCGTCCTTCCGCTTGAGCGACGGAACGACGATCGCCATCCAGCCGCGCGACGAGGACGGCACGATAGACGGCGCCTTCCAGCGCGCGGTCACCGCCTCCGCCTGCCTGTATTTCAAGACTGTGCTCGATCCCGGCAGCGACGCCGCCCACGAAACCCACCTGCATCTCGACGTGATCGATCGGCGCAATGACTATCGCTATTGCCGCTAGGCGGGGATCACCTGGCCCGGTCGCCGCAACTCAGTCATTGCTATAGCCGAGGGCGACAAACTCGCCCTCGAAACGCCCGGCCACCGCGTCGCCGTCAAGCAGGTCGGCAACGACCACGGCCCGCGCCCTGCCCCGCCGTTCGAGCAATCGCAGAAAGCTCGGCCACTGCCCGGCATTCGCGAACGACGAGCGAGCCGAAAAGGCGCCGGCCACCGGCTTTAGATAGTCCATGCGGTTGCTCTGGATCACCAGGCGCGCAGCCACGCCGCTTTTGCGCAACCGCACATGCAGGAGCGACCAGGCCGACAGGATCGATAGCGCCGAGGCGCTGCCGCCGAACACCGTCTCGCGATGATTGATGTTGGGTGCCAGAGGCGCGGAAAGCAGGACATGATCTTCCGCTATGTCCTCTACCTGAACCTGCATCGCCGCCGAAAGCGGGATATGGGCGTGAAGATAGGTCTGCAAATCCTGGGGCGTCATTGCGGTGTCCATGTGTCTGCTACAGCGGCGTACGCCTTGCGTGTCGCGCAAGGTCGCCCCCGATCAATGCACGAGACCCCATGTCCTGGCCAGTGCCGCAGGCCCGCGTTCAGTCGCCTCTCGCCAGCCTCATAACCACAAAGATACCGGTCGGCGCGCCTTGCAGGACCGCACCCCGGCTCCCAAATACAGGCATGAGGAAAATCCACCCGTTTTGCGCCCAGTCTCAAGGAAATGTGTCATGGCATTGACGATCTACCAGCTCTCCATTCCCGCATTCATTCGCGGTCTTGGTGTGCTCACCAAACTGCTCGACAAGGCCGAGGCTCATGCGCGCGACAACGGCATCTCCCCTGATGATCTCGTCATTGCCCGGCTGACGCCGGACATGCTGACGCTTGCCGGCCAGGTGCAGCGAGTGAGCGACACGAGCAAGGGTCTGGTCGGGCGCCTGACTTCGATCGAGGTTCCCCGTTTTCCGGACGAGGAAAAGACCCTGGACGAACTGCGTCAGCGCATCGCCAACACGGTTGCTTTTCTTGAAATTGTGCGCCCCGTCGACCTGGAGGATAGCGGCAGCCGCGAGGTCGTCCTCAACTTCCCGACCCTGAAAGTGACGCTCACGGGCGAAGAGTATCTGCTGAGATTCGTTCTGCCAAACTTCTATTTCCACCTGACGACGGCCTACGACATCCTGCGTCACAAGGGCGTCTCGATCGGCAAGGCCGACTTCCTCAGCCTCACTGCCTAACTTCCATTCTGGAAGCGAAGATAAAGGAATGCAAAACACGACAACGCCGCGCATCCCGAAGGACGCGCGGCGTTGTTTCGATCAGGCCAGTCGGTCGCTCTAGAACAGCCCCTCGATGTAACCCCGCTCGTTCAGGAAGATCTTCTCCGACGACGGCACTTTGGGAAGGCCGGGCATGGTCATGATCTCGCCGGTGATGACCACGATAAAACCGGCGCCGGCCGCAAGTCGCACCTCGCGGATCGGCACCGCATGGCCGCTCGGCGCGCCGCGCAGGTTCGGGTCGGTCGAGAAGGAATATTGTGTCTTGGCCATGCAGATCGGCAGGTGGCCATAGCCCTGGTTCTCCCAGGTGTGCAGTTGATCGCGCACCGACTTGTCGGCGATCACTTCGCTCGCATGATAGATGTCCTTGGCGATTGTCTCGATCTTGTGGAAGAGCGGCATGTCATCCGGATAGAGCGGCGAGAACTGCGAATGGCCGCCCTCGGCCAGATCCGCCACCTTGCGCGCCAGTTCTTCGATTCCCGCCGACCCCTCGGCCCAATGCCGGCAGAGCACGGCGTCGGCACCGAGTGTCGCCACATAGTCCTTGATCGCCTGAATCTCGGCCTCGGTGTCGGAGGTGAAGTGGTTGATCGCGACGATCGCGGGAACGCCGAACTTCTTAACGTTCTGCACATGGCGCCCGAGGTTGGCACAGCCCTTGCGCAGGGCCTCCAGGTTTTCCTTGCCGAGATCGTCCTTCTTCACGCCGCCATTCATCTTGATCGCTCGGACGGTGGCGACGATCACCGCGGCATCGGGCTTCAGCCCCGCCTTGCGGCACTTGATGTCGAAGAATTTTTCTGCACCGAGATCGGCGCCGAAGCCGGCTTCCGTCACGACATAGTCGGCGAGCTTCAGCGCCGTCGTCGTCGCGATCACCGAATTGCAGCCATGGGCGATATTGGCGAAGGGACCGCCATGCACGAAGGCCGGATTGTTTTCCAATGTCTGCACCAGGTTCGGCTGCATCGCGTCCTTGAGCAGCACCGCCATCGCGCCATCGGCCTTGATGTCGCGCGCAAACACCGGGCTCTTGTCGCGTCGGTTGCCGACGATGATATTGCCGAGGCGCTTCTCGAGATCCTTCAGATCGGTTGCCAGGCAGAGGATGGCCATGACCTCGGAGGCAACGGTGATGTCGAAACCGGTCTCGCGCGGATAACCATTCGCGACACCACCGAGCGGCCCGACTATGCTGCGCAGTGCCCGGTCGTTCATGTCCATAACGCGACGCCAGGCGATGCGGCGGATGTCGACGTTCTGCTCGTTGCCCCAGTAGATGTGATTGTCGAGCAGCGCCGCGAGCAGATTGTGCGCTGAAGTAATGGCGTGGAAATCGCCGGTGAAATGGAGGTTCATGTCCTCCATGGGCACCACCTGTGCGTAACCGCCGCCGGCGGCTCCGCCCTTGATACCGAAGCAGGGGCCGAGCGACGCTTCGCGGATGCAGACGATCGCCTTCTTGCCGATGCGGTTGAGCCCGTCGCCGAGGCCGACCGTCGTCGTCGTCTTGCCTTCGCCGGCCGGCGTCGGATTGATCGCCGTCACCAGGATCAGGTGGCCGTTCTTCTTTTCGCGCTGCCGGGCGATGAAATCGGCACCGATCTTCGCCTTGTCGTGGCCGTAGGGCAGCAGATCTTCCGCTGGAATGCCGAGTGCCGCCCCGATCTCCTGGATCGGCTTTTTCTTCGCCGCACGCGCAATCTCGATATCGGACTTAACCTCGGTCATGACATGTCCCCTCCCCAGGGTCTCGTTTTCATCCACGCCTTTCAAGGCGCAGTTCGCGATGCCGGAGCGGAATGAGGAAACGTGTCTGCGGCTTTCGGCCCGCATCCCGCTTTAACTCAAGTAAGGTCTGCGGCAGCGCCCGGAAGTTCAGGCGCCACCTTGCCGTTCCGCCCTATCGGGCGAGGATATCGCGCATTTCGACGATGTTCGAGCGTACCCTCAGCGTATAGAAGCCCATCGTCGCCAGATGCGTCGGCATGATCCAGCCGGCCTCCTCGCCGTTGGAGATGATCAGCGGCTGGATGCGCAATGCGGCGCGCAGTTGCTTGATCGTTTCCGTCCAGATCGGCGTCAGGCCGCGCTGGGCAACGACGTTGTCGAAGTCGGCGCCGGCGGCCGACAGAATGCCGTAATAACCGTAGAGCTGGCCATAGGCGAACCAGAAGCGGTCGTCGGCGCGCGTGTCGAACCAGCCGCCATTGTGGTTTTCCGACCGTTCGCGAATGATCGCCGAGGTGTTGCCGAGATCGTTGGCAACACGGTCGAGGAATTCGACGAGGTTGTCGGAGCGGCCGTCGAAGATCGCTTCGCATTTGCCGAGCGAGATGTTGAAGGCCCTGAGGTCCTTCATCGCCGCCCGGTAGAAGCTCGGCGTCGGCGTCTTCGGGCCAAACGGGTTCAGGCCGAAATACCAGGTCTCCTCATCGAACTGGATATTGCCGCGCGCACTCTGCAGGTCGCTGTTGATGCCGGACGTGCCGCGCACGCGACCAAGCGAATCGACCAGTTCGACCGAGGTGCGGCGCACCGCCTGGTTGATGCCGCGCTGGAACGACGCCTTGTTGTCGAGCCAGGGCGTGTCGTCCCAGTCAAGCCCGAAGAAACCGAGCTTGTAGAGCAGCATCGACGATATCCACGCATTCTCGTTGACATTGTAATCGATAAGGTCGGCGGCGACATCGACGATTGCCGAGGTCTGGCACACGGTACCGGCAGGCAATTGCACCACCGCCAGCGCCTCCGGTGTCGATTCGGTCTGCGGTGCAGCCGCCGCCGCAAGGTTGGTTGCCGCCGCACCGGTCGTCGATTGGCCGGTCGTCGCGCCCGGGCCGCTCTTCGGCGAGCCCGCCGGCACCTTGTGCTCGGCCAGCTTGTAACGCTCGACATAGTCAGGATCGAAGTTCGTCCAGGCCTGCGTCTGCCAGATGAAATAGCCGTAGAGGAAGATGAGGCCGAGCAGAACGATGCCGATTGGTCCTTTGATGATCCAGCTCCGCTGCCGATACCAGTTACCGGCCGCGACGAACGGCCAGAGCAGCCAGGCAACGGCGAGACCTATGCCGCGGCCGATCGCGGTAAAGACCCGCTGGAAAAACGCTACGATCGGATCGAACATGTCCTATTCCTCTCTGAGGCCGTAAAGCTTGTGGCGGAAGGCCGCCTTGTCCTTGAGATATGAACCCGTCAGCGTCGCCACAACATAGGCCTTGAAGCTTTCGCCATAGCGCTCGTAGGCGTCGTAGAAACCCTGCTTGTCGAAGACGAAGCGCGAGACGAAATCGCGGGGCACGAGCTGGGAAATCAGTCGGTTGACCAGCCACTGGTCGGGATGGGTGGGTGCTGCGCGCACCAGCATGAAGCGGTTCGCCGGCGCAACGTCCTGCATCTTGATCGTGCCGGTCGCGGCAACCATGCGGATCATCTCCTGCAGGAACGGATAGGCCCCGTCCCTCGCGACGACAGCCGCATTGCGGTGCATCCAGGTCTGCAGCCAGATCCGGTCGGCATTGGCGAGATCGGCCGTCGGGTCAATTTCGTCGATCAGCCCGCGCACGATCATGTCGGCCCGGTGCTGATAGAGCCCCGACTCCTCCACCCAGGACGCCTGTGGCAATTGCAGCCGCTTGGTCGAGGCGAGGAAGTCGTAGATCCGGGCATGATCGTTGATGGCGATATAGCTGACCTGCCATGGCCGCGAGCGGCGGAAGCCGGGGACCGAGGGGTCGCAGATCACGGTCGTCGTCTTGTCGTCGAGAAAGACATAGACGCCCCCGAAATGATTGGCCCAGAAGGCTTCGTGGCGGAAGACGAGCTGGTCCGGCACCAGCGCATTCTGGCGGATATCGCCGGTGAGCTTGGCAAGCTCGACCATGCGGTTCAGCATCTCGTCGTCGGCCCAGGCCGTCGGCACTTTCTTCAGCCGGTCGACGAGGCCCCTGAGTTCGGCGGCCTTGCCGAGCATGTCCTCGGCCGACAGCACCCGGAAACGCACCTCGTTGATCGACAGCAGGTCGTCGATGTCGTCGACGACCGAAACCGAATCCTCGATCTCGCCGTAGAGCGCGTCCTTGATCGTGATCGCATTGATCGCGCGGCCGTTGGCGTTGAAGAATTCGTGCATCAGCGCCGCCGTATTGGAGAAGCTCGTATGCACGACCGGCAGCTCCGCCTGATCCGGTGTCATGATGATGAACCGGCGGTTGACCCGGTTCGGATCGAGATAATCACGGTCACCCAGTTCGTCAGCGATTTCGGGCGAAAACCCGGTCATGTCGATGCTGAACGCCGTCAACGCCGTCGGGCGCAGGCCGAAGCCTTCGAGTGCCTTGTTGTAACGCGCGATCAGGTGCGGCTCGGAGACATCGAGCAGCCGTCCATAGATGAGCTCGGCTTCGAGCAAGCGTTTCATCGGTCAGCTCTTCCCATCATAACCCCTGCCACCGGCCGTCGCGCTTCATCGCCTCGATCTCGCGGATCGCCTTTTCGCGCTGGCGCTCGCGGCGGATGATGTCGGTGACGGCGGCATCGTCGGATTTGTCGGTGTAGCGGAATTCGCTGTCGGCGTAGCGGTTGATCTCCTGCAGCACCATGTCGATGGTGATCGGGCCGCGTAGCGCCTCGATCATCGCTTTCTTCTCGTCGTAGCTCTTGTGCATGAACGAGCCGGCATCCCTGAACCAGTCATCCGGCAGCTCGACATCCATGGCGCGCAGCTTGATCGCGTCGGTGATGTTCTTGATCGCGCGGCCGGTAAAGCGCGGCTCGGCCTCCTTGATCATGTGCAGATAGGCGCCGACATCGGCGAGCGAGGCGAGCGCGCCCCGTTCCTTCTGGTAACGCTCCCAGACGGCGATGAGGCCATCCTCCTTCGGCCGCGCGTGCTCGGCATAGGATTGCGACACGGCCCGCTTGATCTCCTGCCCCTCGAACAATTGGTGTTCGCCGAGCGGGATCTTGTGGTTCTTGCCAACGAGCAGCGCGAAGATGTCGACATAGTCGTCTTCCGTCTGCGGCCCGTCGACCAGCCAACGGGCGCCGGCGCGCTGGCGCAGCGCATCGTCGACATTCTCGGGATAGTTGGAGAACATGCCGAAGGTGCAGTTGCCGCGCACCACCGTCGAAGCTCCGGCGAAGCTCTCCATCAGCACCGCCGTCACCTCATGCTGGCCGGCGGAAGCGCGATCATCGGAGCGCTTCGCCGCCACCTGGTCGACATCGTCGATCGTGCCGAAGCCGATCGCGCGCGGGTTGATGACGTTGTTGACGAACTCCTTGCAGTTCTGGCCCGATTTGCCCTGATAGGAGGAGATCTGGTCAACGCCGAAATTCTCGTAATGGAAGGCGTAGCCGGCAATCTCGCAATATTCGTTGAGCATGCCGGCGAGCATCTGGATCAGGATCGTCTTGCCGGTGCCCGGCATGCCGTCGCCGATGAAGGTGAAGAGGAAGCCGCCAAGCTCGACGAAGGGGTTCATCTGCCGGTCGAAGTCATAGGCCATCAGCATCTTGGCAAGCTTCAACGCCTGGTACTTGGCAATGTGGTTGCCGATGATCTCCTCGGGCTTCTTGAAGGTCATCACCAGCGGCTTGCGCTTCTGGCCCGGTGCGACATCGAAGCCGTTCAGCGTGAAATCGTCCTGGTCGAGCCGGATATGCACGGTCTCGAAGCTCTGCAGTCCAGTGAACCGCGCCTTGCGCGCGATCAACCCCTCGACTGCCACGCGCGAAAAGGCGCGCGCCCGGGCGGTCAGCGCCAGATCGTCAGGCGCCCCGGCAATGCCGCGGTCGAGCGCCGAGATGAGGCTCTTCAATGCGTCCTGCGGCGTGTCGAACAGAAAGTCGGGCTCGACCGCATCGTCCACCGGCTCGCCCTCACCTGAAAGCGTCGAGCCGAGATAGGCGGCAAGCGTAAACGCGGCGACATAGGCAGACGCCGAAAGCAGCGCCTTGAACTGGTTGGCCTCATCTCCTCCGAGCGGCGATGTGGCGTTTTTCGCCTGCAGTTGCTCGAGGTTTGTCTGCCGCGCAAAGACGTCGGCCACGGCGAGCGCCACCTGAATACCGCGGCGTGTGCGATAAAGCACGGCGTGCTGGGCCGGCGACAACATCGGATCGCCTTGGCGCACTGACTGAATGGTCTTGGTCAGCTCGACTTCGCGTGTGCGCCGCTGGCCACCGGTCGAAACCGTCGAGACGAAGCGGCGGCCGGTGCCGGCAAGCGTCGTCCCGGCGGATGCATCCTCGCGCTCCAGAATGATGAGCTTCGTCACCAGCCCCTGCGCCACCGCCTGATGCTTGGCGATGTCGTCCTCGTGCAGCGTCGTCAGCCCCGTATTGAGTGTCATCGTCAAACCTCGCTCACGACCTGGTTGCCGGAAATGACGTGGACCTTGTAGTCGCCGAACACCTGTTCGGCCTCGCCGGCGGCATAGAGTGCCTGATAGGCGTCGTGCGGCACCAGCGCGTGCTTCTCGTAGGAGGAGACACCCATGCGCGCCGCCTCCAGATTGGCGGTATCGATGTGGAACTCCTCCTGCGCCGGCGTCGATGACCAGAAGCCGCGTTTGGCGGGCCTTTCGGCCTTGGAGAAGACCTCCTGCACGGTCCAAGTCAGAAGCCAGGCATTCTCGGTCTTTCGCACCTTGGAGAGGATGTCGTTGATGCGCGCATTGTTCTCGGTGATCCCTGCAGAATAGAACGGGCCGAGCACGATGCGGCGCAGCTGCTTCGGGTGCAGCTCGTCAAAATCCTTGTCGAGATTGGTGGCGATCGTCACCGGGGTCAGCGAATAGCTGCTGTTCTTGGAGGCGAAATCGTCGAAGCGGCTGGCGAGCTCCGGATTGAGCAGACCACCAACCGGCAACGGGATCTCGACCTGCGGATTGAGCTTGCCGTCCTCGGTCACCAGCATCTCGACGATCTTCTCGGAGGAATCCTCGATCGTCGCCATGTAGACCATCGGCAGGGTATTGGCGCCGTCGAAGGCGCCCCAGCTCACGATGTAATAGGGACGCATCGTCTTGGAATTGACGGCGACGCGGATGGTCTCCGGCAAGATAAAGGGCGAGAAGATCTCACCCTTGCCGATCTGCTCCAGATAGAGCCGCTCGGCCATGCGCGTCTGCAACGCCTCGGGAAAGGCCTTCTGACGGAGGATGAAATCGACCATCTCGTCCCTCAGCGCATCGGCCGTGGGAATGTCGGCGAGGCGCTTTGCCGCCGTCTGGCGATCGTTCTCCAGTTCCAGCACGTTCTGGAACACCGGAAAACCGCTTTCGGCGCGCGAGATCCGGAACTGATCGACGAAGCCGATGCGGTTCTCCCAGCAGTCGATCGACGCCTTCAACCGGCCGAGATAGGGGACGATCACTTCGCCGACGACGGTGTTGCGATAGAGCGGCGAGTTGCGGTCGCCGAGAAAGAGTTCGAGCCCGGCGAGTGCGGCGTGGATCGACGCGAAATATTGTGCGACAGCGGATGAAGCCGCGACTTTCATGCAAATCCCCGTGGCGCGTGCCAGACGGCAAACTCGGTTCCGATCATTCGCCTGCCGATCACTGCTTCACGTAGTTGGCAGTGTTGTGCTTGTCCATGACAGCCTGGAAGCGACGGGCAAAGGCGTCGTCCGCCAGCTTCTTGCGGCGCTGGATATCCTGCGTCGAAAGCATGTTCTTTTCATGCATTTCGAGGAGATCGCCGATATGGCGCTGCGCAGCGGCACCGATGCCGGCCATCGTCTCTTCGGCGGCGGTGTCGACCTGGCTGCCGAGCGTGTTGATCTTGTGGGCGACATCCTGCTGGGCAGCCGTCTTCAAGGAGTCTTCCAGCGCCTTGTAGAGCACGATGCGCTGTTCGGTATCGATCGTCAGCTTGTTGATCAGCGTGTTCTGCGCGGCGATCTGGTTGTTGAGCGAATCGACGAAGGTCTGGAACATCGCGGTGTAGCGTTCGAGCGTCTGGCTCTCGGCGAGCAGCTCCTGTTCCTTGGCCTGCTTCTCGTTGTATTCGGTGGCAAGCGCCGAGCGTTCGCCTTCGAGCTCGGTGCGGACCTTCTGCTCCGTGGAGGCGGCAATGCGGTTTTCGATGTCGAGCAGCAGGGGGTTCAGTTCCTCGATGCGCTTCTGCACCTCTTCGAGGTTCGCCATCGTACCCTTGCGGCGCTCGATCACCTGGATCAGGCTCTGCTCCGAGGTCTTGTAGCGCTGGTCGAGGACCGACTTCTGCTCCTTGAGGATGCCGACGATCATGTCGGACTTCGACAGCAGCTCCTGCAGGTTGCCGGCAAGCGACATGTTGCGCACGCGGTCGGTGCGCATGCGCTGCATCTTCTGCTTGGAGAAGATGCCGATGAACTTCTCATAGCCGGTATAGTTCTTCATGCTCTCGAATTCGGAGCCGAAGACATTGGTCGCATCCTCGAGGCCGATGATCAGGTCGGCAATGTTGGCTTCCATCACTTTCTGCTGGTTGATCACGTCCTGGATGCGGGCGTTCTCGATGTCGAAGTTGACGTCGCCGAGCTTGGTCTCGGCCTTGGCGAATTGCTCCAGCACCACACCGGATTGCTCGAGCTTGCCGCGCATCTGTTCGACGACGCCTTTGGTCTTCTCGATCTCCGCGTCAAAATTCTGAAGAGTCGCCATGTCCTGCCCCTCGATCCACCGTGGCGCGATCCGCCAGCCCAGCCGAATTATTCAGCCTTCGATTGCAGTTATATAAAGGGTGTTTATGGAAAGAGAACAAGCCTGCCGCAGCGGCTTTTTTCGATCAAGCGTTGCAGCGAAGTGCTTGAGATATCGAAGGCATTGCCTATTTGGCGGCCGGCGGCGCCTTGAGATAGGCGATCACGTCGGCAATGTCCTGAGGTTTCTTGAGACCGGGAAAAGTCATCTTGGTGCCGCCGACCATCGCCTTGGGGCTCAAGAGATATTCGCTCAGCGTCGCCTCGTCCCAAACGTGCCCCTCGGCGCCGAAGGTCTTCATCGCCTCGGAATAGTTGTAGTCGGCAACCGACGCCACCGGCCGGCCGACCACGCCCATCAGGCTCGGGCCGACGCGATTGACCGGCTCGCTGGTGGTGTGACAGGCCGCGCACTTGCGGAACACCGCGGCACCCGCCGTCGCGTCGCCGCCGGCGTGGGCAGCCGGAGCTGCGACACCAAGACAGAGGAAAAGACTGGAAAGCAGGCGCCGCATCGAAAACCTCTTGCTGACAGGACCCGACGAGAATGGCACCGCGACCAAGGCGGCCGCAAGCGGCCAGTCGGTCGCACTCACTCGCAACGCATCAGGTCGTCCCAATGGCGCCGGCAATAGGAGACGTATTTCTCGTTGCCGCCGACATCGACCTGGGCACCCTCGCGCACCACCTTGCCCGTACCATCGAGACGCACGACCATCGTCGCCTTGCGGCCGCAATGGCAGATGGTGCGCACCTCGCGCAACTCGTCGGCGAGCGCCAGCAGCGCCATCGAGCCCGGAAACAACTTGCCCTGAAAATCCGTACGTAGGCCATAGGCCATGACCGGAATGCCGATCCGGTCGGCGACGCGCGCGAGTTGCCAGACCTGCGCCTCGTTGAGGAACTGCGCCTCGTCGACGAAGACGCAGGCGATCTCGCCGGCACCATCGGAATGAAGCGTTTCGATCAGCGTATAGATGTCGTCATCGCCATGGAACGGAATGGCGTCGGAGGCAAGACCGATGCGCGAGGAGATGCGGCCTACCCCTGCCCGGTCGTCATGCGCAGCGATCAGCATCACCACACGCATGCCGCGCTCCTGGTAGTTGTAGGAGGCCTGCAACAGCATCGTGCTCTTGCCCGCGTTCATCGTCGCATAGCTGAAATAGAGTTTGGCCATCTTCACCGCGTCCGGTTTCCGTCTCCCGGGTAATGACGAGCCTTGTCCCGGAAGGCCAGAGCGTGTTTGCGGCACCCACAGTTTTTCGCCGGACTAGACCATTTCGTGGACAATGCGACATTCAGCGTCGCATCGTGCACCCCCTCAGCATATTGACGCAATACACTTCCTTCGACATCAAAGCGCTTGAATTCGCTATCCAATGGTGTTTGGCTAAAACAATAATAGAGGCAGGGGAACGACAACGATGAAAAAACGACTCTCTCTCAAACTGATGCTGGCGGGCGCCGTTTCGGTCGTCGCCCTCGCCGCTGGACAGGCTGCAGCTGCCGAGCCGGAAAGCTGTGGTACCGTCCGTTTCTCCGACGTCGGTTGGACGGACATCACTGCAACCACCGCGACCGTTTCCACCGTCCTCAAGGGCCTCGGCTACCAGACCGACATCAAGGTTCTCTCGGTTCCGGTCACCTACACCTCGCTCAAGAACAAGGACATCGACGTCTTCCTCGGCAACTGGATGCCGACCCAGGAAAACGACGTTCGCCCCTATCTCGACGACAAGTCGGTCGAATCCTTCGGGCCGAACCTGGTCGGCGCCAAGTACACGCTGGCGACCAACGCCAAGGGCGCTGAGCTCGGCATCAAGGATTTCAAGGATATCGCCACCAAGAAGGACGCGCTTGAAGGCAAGATCTACGGCATCGAGCCCGGCAATGACGGCAACCGCCTGATCATCGACATGGTCGACAAGGACACCTTCGGCCTCAAGGGCTTCGAGGTGGTCGAATCCTCCGAACAGGGCATGCTGGCGCAGGTGTCCCGCGCCGAAAAGGATGGCGCGCCGATCGTCTTCCTCGGATGGGAACCGCATCCGATGAACGCCAACTTCAAGCTGACCTATCTTTCGGGCGGCGACGACATCTTCGGCGCCAACTTTGGCGGCGCGGAAGTCTTCACCAACGTGCGCGCCGGCTACACTACCGAGTGCCCGAACGTCGGCAAGCTGCTCACCAACCTCAAGTTCTCGCTCCAGATGGAAAACGAGATCATGGGCAAGATCCTGAACGACGGGCAGGAGCCTGACAAGGCTGCCGAGGAATGGCTGAAGGCCAATCCGACGGTCGTCGATCCGTGGCTTGCCGGTGTGACCGCCAAGGACGGCGGCGATGGCCTGGCCGCGGTCAAGGCCGCTCTTGGCCTCTGATCGGCATCGAGGCGGGGAAAAACCCCGCCTTTTTTCACCGCGTCATGCGCTCCTTTTGACCTGACGAGACGGATTTACCTTCGTGGAATATCTGACCGATAACCGCATCCCCATTGGCGGCTGGGCCAAGGCATTCGTCGACTGGCTGACGACGAATTTCGAGCTGTTCTTCGACCAGCTCGCTCGCTTCCTCTCCGGCGTTGTCGCCGTGCTGCTCTGGATTCTCCAGACCCCGCACCCGCTGATCGTCGTTGCCGTGATCACGGCGGCTGCCTGGTGGTTCCGTCGCTCGATCGGCGTAACGCTGTTCACCGGCCTTGGCCTGCTGCTGATCATCAACCAGGGCTACTGGAAGGAAACGACGGAAACGTTGGCTCTGGTGCTCGCCGCCAGCTTCGTCAGCATGGCCGTCGGCGTTCCGCTCGGCATTGCCGCCGCCCGTCGCGCCTGGATCTATGCCATCATGCGGCCGATCCTCGACCTGATGCAGACGATCCCGACCTTCGTTTATCTGATCCCTGCGCTGATCCTCTTCGGTCTCGGCATGGTTCCCGGCCTTATCGCCACCGTGATCTTCGCGATCCCTGCGCCGATCCGCCTGACCCGCCTCGGCATCATCTCGACGCCGCCGTCGCTGGTCGAGGCCGCCCAGGCCTTCGGCGCAACGCCCGGCCAGGTGCTGCGCAAGGTGGAACTGCCCTTCGCCATGCCTCAGATCATGGCCGGCCTGACCCAGACGATCATGCTGTCGCTGTCGATGGTGGTGATTGCCGCCCTCGTCGGCGCCAACGGCCTTGGCGTTCCGGTCTTGCGAGCCCTGAACTCGGTGAATGTCGCCAAGGGCTTCGAAGCCGGCCTCTGCATCGTCATCCTGGCGATCATCCTCGACCGCCTTTTCCGCTCGTCCGACGAAGGAGAAGGCGCATGACCACCGCCGTCGTATTCAAGAACGTCGATATCATCTTCGGCAACAACCCGCAGATCGCGCTGCAGATGGTCGACCAGGGCAAGACCCGCGACGAGATCGGTGCCGAAACCGGCCTCGTGCTCGGCGTCGCAGGCGCCTCGCTCGAAATCACCGAGGGCGAGATCCTGGTGCTGATGGGGCTTTCGGGCTCCGGCAAGTCGACCTTGCTTCGCGCCGTCAACGGCCTTGCGCCGGTGGTGCGCGGCGACGTCGAGGTGAAGACCTCGAACGGGCCGCTCAATCCCTACCGGACCAATGCGAAATCGCTGCGCGACTTCCGCATGCACACGGTCTCGATGGTGTTCCAGCAGTTTGCGCTCCTTCCCTGGCGCACCGTTGCCGACAATGTCGGCTTCGGCCTCGAGCTTGCCGGCATGCCGGACGCCGAGCGCAAGGCGCGTGTCGGCGAACAGCTCGACCTCGTCAACCTGACGAAATGGGCGGGGCGCAAGGTCAATGAGCTTTCGGGCGGCATGCAACAGCGCGTCGGCCTCGCCCGCGCCTTTGCCACCGGCGCACCGATCCTGTTGATGGACGAGCCGTTCTCGGCGCTCGACCCGCTGATCCGCACGCGACTGCAGGACGAACTGCTCGAGTTCCAGCGGCGACTGAAGAAGACCATCATCTTCGTCAGCCACGACCTCGACGAGGCGTTCCGCATCGGCAACCGCATTGCCATCATGGAAGGCGGACGCATCATCCAGTGCGGCACGCCGCAGGATATCGTCAAGAATCCAGCCAACCAGTATGTCGCGGATTTCGTTCAGCACATGAACCCGATCACCATGCTGATGGCGAAGGACGTGATGCAGACCGGCGTGCAGCGCGGCGCGACCGTTGCCGGCGTTACCGCCACGGCCAAGCCGACGACACCGCTCGTCGACATTCTCGACGCCATGTCTCGCCAGCCGGGCAGCATCGGGGTCGTCGACAACGGCTCCGTCGTCGGCACCATCGACGCCCAGGACATCGTTCAGGGATTGACGCGGCACCGCAACAAAAGTTGACGAAGCCGCTCATCAAGCCAATAAAAGCCCGGAGCGTCGTTCCGGGCTTTTTTCGTCACAGCATGTTTCCTTAAAACGTAGCCGATTTCAGGATAAAAACATGCAGCCATTCAAAGTGCTACGGCGACCTTTGCGCGTCTGATAAGACGCGGCGCTGTAGGCATTGATGGCATGGCAGGAAAGGTTCAAAGACATGAGCGACAAGCCGAGCGTATTGCGCGACACCGATGACGAAGCCCGCACGCTAGCCCGCACGCTGCTGCGCGGCGCGCGCAGCGGCTCGCTCGCCGCGATCGAGCCTGACAGTGGCGGCTTTCCCTTCGTCAGCCGCGTCCTCGTCGGCATGGATGTCGACGGCGTGCCTGTTATCCTGATCTCCAGGCTCTCGACTCACACCCAGGCGCTGCTTGCCGATGTCAGGGCCTCGTTGCTGACCGGCGAGCCCGGCAAGGGCGATCCGCTCGCCCATCCCCGCCTCACGGTGCAATGCACCGCCGAACAGGTCGCTCGCGACAGTGAAACCCATGTGCGCATCCGCGAGCGATTCGTTCGCCGTCACCCCAAGTCGAAACTCTACGTCGATTTCCCCGATTTCGGCTTCTTCCGGCTGAAGCCCTTGCGCGCCAGCCTCAACGGCGGTTTCGGTCGCGCCTATGTCTTGACCGCGGAAGATCTCCTGATCGACACGCCCGCCATCGCTTCGCTCGCCGCCACGGAAGCCAGCGCAATCGAGCACATGAACGCGGATCATTCGGACGCCGTGCAGCACTATGCGGTCAAGCTTTGCAATGCGCCGGAAGGCAATTGGAAGATCGTCGGGATCGACGCCGCCGGCCTCGATCTTGCAGATGGCGATCGGCTGAAGCGCCTTGAATTCCCGGCACCTATCGAAGACAGTTCCAATTTACGGGCAATTTTGCGTGAACTTTACGGTTAATCGCGGGATAGCTACCCCCATTTCTTGCAGTGGGTGGTTGCCCTTTTATGCATCACGACTAATTATCGTGCTTCGTCAACCATAACTACGTGTGATGTACTTTTCGCATGGAGCACGCAATGCAGCCACTTTCGCCTGAAAAACACGATGAAGCCGAGGTAGCAGCCGGTTTCCTCTCGGCCATGGCAAACCCTAAGCGCCTTCTCATCCTCGATTCCCTCGTCAAGGAAGAGATGGCAGTCGGCGCATTGGCCAACAAGGTTGGGCTGAGCCAGTCGGCTCTCTCCCAGCATCTTTCGAAGCTCCGTGCCCAGAATCTCGTCAGCACCCGCCGCGATGCGCAGACGATCTATTATTCGAGCTCATCCGACGCAGTCATGCGGATTCTAGGCACGCTCAACCAAATCTACGGCGACGAACAGATCGTCACCGCAGAAAAGACTCCGGTCCGCAAGTCGGCCTGATATTCGGTTCGCTCTGCGGACCCGTTCGAACAGCCCCACACGAGAAATCGCGCGGGGCTTATTCTTTTCCGGGGCATCGGCAACAAGCAAAGGCGTCAGCCGCGCCTCGGCCGTTTACCGGGCCTTGAGACTTCGGCGGCACCATGCGCCGCAGCAGGGTCGGCCGGAGCAACGGACACAAGGGAATGCGTGACAAGGTCCGTTGGGGTATTGCCGGAACCGGCACAATCGCAAACAGTTTTGCATCGGATTTCCGCTTCGCGGGTAATGCGACGCTTGTCGCGGTCTCATCCCGCAGCGCTTCGAACGCCGCTGCTTTCGCCACACGCTTCGGCGGAATCCGCAGCTCTCACGATATCGGCGCGCTCGCCGCCGCCCCCGACATCGACGCGGTCTACATCGCCTCGCCCAATGCGCTCCATCGCGACCATGCCGCCCTCTTCCTCGCGGCCGGCAAGGCGGTGCTGGTCGAGAAGCCGCTGACGACATCGGTCGCCGACGCGCGCGCCCTTGAAGACGCAGCCGCCATCAGCGGCACCTTCGCGATGGAAGCGCTGTGGACCTGCTTCCTGCCGGCAATCGCCGAGGTTCGCGCACTCCTGCGTGCAGGGAGGCTCGGAACCATCCGCCATGTCCGGGCGGAACTTGCCTATGAGAAACCGTTCGACGCGAACAGCCGCTTCTTCGATCCGGCCCTGGGCGGCGGTTCCCTGCTCGATCTCGGCATCTATCCGATCGCACTTTGCCTGAACCTCTTCGGCCAGCCGAAGTCCATTGGCGGCACTTGGAGAAGCGCCCCCACCGGCGTCGATGTCTCGGCAGACGCCAGGCTGGCCTATGACGGCTTTGATGCTGACCTGAGGTGCGGTTTCGATCGAAACGGCCACAATCGCTTCGTCATCGACGGCGATCGCGGTACGCTCGTCATCGACGCGCCGTTCCTGAAGGCAAGCCGCCTGTTCGTCGCCACCAGCGCCCCGGCACGCAACCTGCTGACATCGACGGGGGAAGCGTTTTTCAGGGCTGCGCGGCGGATCCCCCTGCCCGGTCTCAAACGCTTCGACCATGCGTTTCCCGGCAACGGCCTGCAATTCGAGATCGAGGCCGCCAGCGCGGCCATCCTGGACGGCCGGCGCGAGCATGCGCTGATGCCGCTGTCGCGCAGCATCGAAGCTCTGGAAATTATCGAGGCGATCCGCGCCAAGGCACCAGTGGCCTGAACGCCTGCCCCTACGCGGGCAGCGCCTTCGGAAACTCCTAGAGATCAAGCGGACGATAGTCTCGCCAGCCACTGTTGAGCGCGAGCACGATCTCGGTCAGATGCCGCGCCGTCGCGCCGGAGAAGAATGGCGTTTCGCCGCGGTTGATCGCATCGGCCTGAATGGCAATGCCACGCACGAAATCGATCTGCGACGGAAAGGCCGGAAGGGCAGGCCCGGACGAGACCTTGGGATAACGTGCCTTCGTTCCGGGATAGAGCCGGATGGGCAGCTTGCGCCCCATCTTCCATTCCAGCCAGTCGAGACCGCGATGTGTCAACGATCGCTTGGCGCCGAACGCTTCGACATGAATGGGCGAGCGATTGTCCCAGAGATCGCGAACGACGATCGTTCCTCTGTCGCCGATAACAGTCAGCGACCGGTCGCGCGGCGCGGCCAGACCACAGGTGACGCGCGCCGTCACGCCCGAGCGGAACGTCAGGCAACCCACCGAGAAATCAGGGCCGAGCGTTAGCGTCTCGGTTCCCGGGCCCTTGTCCGGAAAGGTCAAGGCTGAAATGGCGCTGACCTCGGCGACCGGCCCGAAGAGCGAGACGAGCCAGCTTGCGGCATAGCCCGCGTGCTCGAGCGTGCAGCCAACCTCGAACTCGTGCACGCCCGGCCAGCGGGCGCCCGAGCGGCTGCGCCAGGCGCGCCAGTTCGCCTTGAAGACCGGGCCATCCTCCATCTCGGCATAAACCAGACGTGGCGTGCCGATAGTCCCAGCCGCAAGCAGGCTCGCACAAAGCGCCTGCGCATCGCTAAGGCCATTGGCCGGCGCGCCGGCAAGCACCAGAGCACGCTCGCGGGCAAGCGCCACCAGTTCGCTCGCCTCCTCCACCGTCATCGCCAGCGGCTTCTCGCAATAGACGTGCTTGCCGACGGTGAGAGCGGCGCGGTTGACCGCGTAATGGCTTTCCGGCGTCGTCAGATTGACGACGATCGAGACGGTAGGATCGGCGAGCACCGCATCCAGCGAGGCATAGGGCGAAACCTTCCAGTAGCGCGCAAAGGCGTCGAGACGCTCCGCGTCGCGATCCCAGACGCCGGCGAGCCGGAGCTGCGGATGGTTGGCAAGCGTCGTCATGTAATAGTCGGCGACGAAGCCGGTTCCGACAAAGGCTATTCCGGTCACGCTTTCAGTCTCCTAGCGCAATTCCAGGAAAAGTGTGAAACGGTTTTCCGTCCGGAATCGCGTAATTTCAAACAGTGAAATACTCTAGCGCGCATCGGCAAGGAACGAGGCGACATAGACGAGCGGCGCATTCCAGTTGATGGCGATTTCATTGGATCCATAGGCTTCGATGTCGTCGGCATAACACGTCTGCGGCGCACATCCCTTCAGGTGTTGCCGTGCGACGTCGTCGACGAAGGTGGAATTCGGACCGCCGGCAAGAGAGCCAACCGGCGGGTTCGGCAGTTGCGGGTCCCGCTGGTGCGCATACCAGCGACTGTGCTGGTTCTTGGGCGCGCGGGTGCCATAGCCGGTGACATAGGACAGCGCCATGGCATTGCGGCCGAGAATGTAATCCATGCCCTCGCGCGCACCATCGAGAAAGCTCTTCTCGCCGGAGAGATCGAAAGCGGCCGACAACACGATGATGTTCTGCAGCATCAGCTGGTTCGATCCCCAGTCGTAGCGTCTGCCCTCGGGTCGGTAGACGAGCCCGAAGGGCTCTGTTTGCTGCACCGACAGGAAATGCCGCGCTGCCGCAAGCACCGCGTTTCGGATCAGTTCACGCTCGTCGTCCGGCAAGCCCGTACCATAAAGGGCCAGTTGCAGCCGCGCGAAGCCTGCGACGTTGCGCCAATCGAAGGCGCCGGCGGGAGACAGCGTATCCGCCGCCCAGAGCGGCGACGCCCGCAGCACGTCGAGATAGGCCTCGTCACCGGTCGTCAGATAGAGCTCGGTCGCCGCCCAGAAGAGTTCGTCCGAAATGCTGTCGTCGTCGTAGTCGCCACCACCGCCAAGTCCGTCCGACTTCGGCGCAAGGAGTGCGGGATTGGCATTGGCGGCCATCCAGGCCTTGCGCGCAGCCGCGAGCAGACGTGCCGAGAACGTCGGATTCTGATCGGCGAAAAGCCGGGCGCCTTGAGCCGCGACGGCTGCGACATCGAGCGTTGCGGCAGTCGACGGACGGTAAAGCGCCCGCGGCTGCGGATCGTCGCTCGGCAGCATCGGCGGCGCGGTCCAGGTGGTGTCGTGGACCTTGTGGTGCACCATGCCGGCGAGCGGCTCGCCATCCGGAACCATCATGCGCAACAGGAACTCGAGCTCCCACCGCGCCTCGTCGAGAATGTCGGGCATGCCGTTGCCGTTTTCGGGAATGCGAGAGAGACCGTCGCGCGTCACCGGCGAACCCGCGGCGTAGACACGCCCGCGTTCGTAGGCGGCAAGCAGTTGCGCGGCGGACAGGGCGCCGGTCACCGCGTATTTGCCGTGGTCGCCTGCGTCGTACCAGCCGCCGGAAACGTCCAGTCGATAGGAACAGGACCAGCCACCGTAAAGCGCCACGGCCTGCTTGCTGTCGAGGCATGGGACTGCCGTATCGCCCTGGTTCGGCGCCACGCCGACATGGCCTGCGGACCGGGCGTAGGCCTTGCCGGCGATCGCTGCCTTGATCTCGATGCCGCTGCGCTGGGGATAGAACCAGGAAAGCGCATCGACACGCAGACGGTCATAGAGATTGTCGCCGATCGAGAAGCGGTCACTCGCCCAATCGACGGACACAAGGCGATAGCCATCGCCGGCCGTCGCGAAGGATGAGAAATCCGCGACCTGCGTTTCGACGCCCGCCGTCGGATCGAAACCGCTTGGTTGCGTCTTGCCCTTGCCGACGACCTTGTCCTTGGCGTCGAGCAGCTGGAAATCGATGGGGCGCTTCACATCGGCAATGAAGGTCGCGCGCTTCGGACCGTCGGTGAAGTAGCCGAGCTGGTTTGCTCGAATGACGGGCCCCTCGGTGGCCCGCTTCGCCGCCTGCGACACCGCACCGGTCGCGACCAGCGATACATCGTCAAGACAGATGCGACCGGCCTCCGCACCCCCGAGCGGCAGCACCAGTTGCGCCTCATCCGGTTCGGTTGCCTCAAACTCCACGGAGAACGGACTGCCGCCCGGCGACCCCACCGTCGTAAACTCGGCAATGGCGGTCCAGGGATCTGCGGCCCGCTGCACCCTGACAGCGATCGAGCGCGCCGGCTTGGCGGCAATCCTCAGCGACAGGCGATAGATGCGCCCGGGCACCAGCGTCAAACCATTGACGCCGACGATCTGGCTCCAGACTTCTCCACCGCCGTGGACCTCCACGCAGAGCCGCCCGTTTTCCCGCTCGAGGGTCAGCCCGTCGCTCGCCCAGAACGTGTCCTGCCCCTTTTCAAAGCGACCGTCGGCGATCAGTTCGGTAGCGACTGCCGGACCTGGCAGGAAGAGCGCAGCAATTGCCGCGTGTACTATCCCGAACCTCGACACGTCCCAGCTCCCGATTGGTCAGGCCGGGCCGCGGGGCGCGGGTGCCCATTCACAGGCGGCCATGGACCCGGCAAGGCATGGCAACGCAGCGTTGCCGCAAACAAGTTAAGCTAGAGAAAATTTCGAGTCAGAAGACAAAAATTCGCCACCCCACAGGCTCCCTGTGCGGGGCTTCCGAGGCTTGACGCGTCCCGGGGCGCTGATAGTTTGACCAAAGGGTAAAAAATGCGGGCGGCGAGCGCCTGACGAAGAACTGACCGAGGAGAACTGCAATGTCGAACCGTCTCAACACTCCGAATGATCTGCGCGCCTTCTGGATGCCGTTCACCGCCAACCGGCAGTTCAAGAAGGAACCGCGCCTGTTCGTCGGCGCCAAGGACATGTACTACACGACACATGACGGTCGGACAGTTCTGGACGGAACGGCAGGTCTGTGGTGCGTCAACGCCGGCCATTGTCGCCCGAAGATCACCGAGGCGATCCGCGAGCAGGCGGGCGAGCTCGACTATGCGCCGGCCTTCCAGCTCGGCCACCCCAAGGCCTTCGAGCTCGCAAACCGCCTGGTGGATATCGCGCCCGAAGGCATGAACCATGTTCTCTATACCAACTCCGGTTCGGAATCGGTCGATACGGCGCTGAAGGTCGCGCTCGCCTACCACCGCGCCAAGGGCGACGGCTCGCGCTTCCGCCTGATCGGCCGCGAGCGCGGCTATCACGGCGTCAACTTCGGCGGCATCTCGGTCGGCGGCATCGTCTCCAACCGCAAGATGTTCGGCACGCTTCTGACCGGCGTCGACCACATGCCGCACACGCACCTGCCGGCGCAGAACGCCTTTACCCGCGGCGAACCGGAACATGGCGGCGATCTCGCGACCGAGCTCGAACGCATCGTCACGCTGCACGACGCCTCGACCATCGCCGCCGTCATCGTCGAACCGGTGGCCGGCTCCACCGGCGTGCTGATCCCGCCGAAGGGCTACCTGCAGAAACTCCGCGACATCTGCACCAAACACGGCATCCTGTTGATCTTCGATGAAGTCATCACCGGGTTCGGCCGCCTCGGCACGCCGTTTGCCGCGCAGTATTTCGACGTCAAGCCCGACATCATCACCACGGCCAAGGGCCTCACCAACGGCGTCATCCCGATGGGCGCCGTCTTCGTCACCTCCGAGATCCATGATGCCTTCATGAATGGCCCGGAGCACATGATCGAGTTCTTCCACGGCTACACCTACTCCGGCAACCCGATCGCCTGCGCCGCCGCGCTTGGCACGCTCGACACCTACAAGGAAGAAGGCCTGCTCACCCGCGCCGCCGAACTCGCCCCGTACTGGGAAGAGGGCCTGCACTCTCTGAAGGACTGCCCGAATGTCATCGACATTCGCAATCTCGGCCTGATCGGCGCGATCGAACTGCAGCCGATCGCCGGCGAACCGACCAAGCGCGCCTTCTCGGCTTTCCTCAAGGCCTATGAAAGCGGCCTCTTGATCCGCACCACCGGCGACATCATCGCGCTGTCGCCGCCGCTGATCATCACCAAGGCGCAGATCGACGAACTCTTCGGCAAGCTGCGCGCCGTTCTCAACAGCAACATCTGAGCAGGCCAACCGCCAACGATCTTGACCCTTTCCCCGGCGACGGGGGAAGGGTTACTCTTATCTGCCACATCGAACCTGGGCGCAATCACACCGACCGCACCGGGTGCCAAAGAAAACTGGAGTTGCCTCATGTCCGAAGCGCTGGAACGTTACATCGATCAGGGCGTCGGACGCGAACCCGCCGACATCGTGTTGAAGGGCGGGCGCTTCTTCGACCTCGTGACCGGCGAACTCGTCGCCTCCGACATCGCGATCTCGGGCGACCGCATCGTCGGCACCTTCGGCGACTACGAGGGACGCGAGGAAGTCGACATTTCCGGCCGCATCGTCGTGCCCGGCTTCATCGACACACATCTGCACATCGAATCTTCGCTCGTGACACCGCATGAATTCGACCGCTGCGTCCTGCCGCTCGGCATCACGACCGTCGTCTGCGACCCACACGAGATCGCCAACGTGCTCGGTACCGAAGGCATCCAGTTCTTCCTGGATTCGGCGCTCGAAACGATCATGGACATCCGCGTCCAGCTCTCGTCCTGCGTGCCGGCGACGCATCTGGAGACGTCGGGCGCCGATCTGCCGATCGAAAGGCTTCTGCCTTTCCGCCATCATCCGAAGGTCATCGGCCTCGCCGAGTTCATGAATTTCCCCGGCGTCGTGCACAAGGACCCGGTCTGCCTCGCCAAGCTCGACGCCTTTCAGGGCGCGCATATCGACGGCCACGCGCCGCTGCTGTCAGGCAAGGACCTGAACGGCTACCTCGCCGCCGGCATCCGCACCGATCACGAATGCACGAGCGCCGAAGAGGCAATGGAGAAGATCCGTAAGGGCATGCATATTCTGGTGCGCGAAGGCTCGGTCTCGAAGGACCTGCATGCGCTCATGCCCATCATCACCGAGCGCCTGTCGCCCTATCTGGCGCTCTGCACCGACGACCGCAATCCCCTTGATATCGCCGAACAGGGCCATCTCGACCACATGATCCGCACGGCGATCGCCGCCGGCGTCGAGCCGTTGGCGATCTACCGCGCCGCCTCGATCTCGGCCGCCCGCGCTTTCGGGCTGCGCGACCGCGGGCTGGTCGCGCCCGGCTGGCGCGCCGACCTCGTGGTGATCGACACATTGAAGAACTGCAAGGCCGAGACGGTGTTTTCCGGCGGCCGCCGGGTGACCGATGCGCTGTTTGCGACCCGAAACCCGGTTGAGCCCGTCGGCCTCGACAGCGTCAAAGCCGGCCATGTCCATGCCAGTGCCTTCGGCATCCCCGTCTCGGATGGCGATACGTCGGTCATCGGCGTGCTCCCCGGCAAGATCATCACCGAACACCGCCGCTACCGCCTGCCGGCCGTCGGCAACCAGACCGGCCTCGACCTCGGCCGCGATATCATCAAGGTCGCGGTGATCGAGCGCCACGGCGTCAACGGCAACCACGCCAACGGTTTCGTCCAGGGTTTTGGGCTGAAGAAGGGCGCGATCGCCTCGACCGTCGGTCATGACAGCCACAACATCTGCGTCGTCGGCGTCAATGACGAGGACATGGCGATCGCCGCCAACCGGCTCGGCGAGATCAAGGGCGGCTTCGTGGTGGTCGAGGACGGCAAGGTGACCGGAGAGATCGCGCTTCCGGTCGCGGGTCTGATGAGCCTCGAACCTTACGAGTCCGTCCGCGATACGCTGCATCACCTGCGCCACGCCGCTTTCGCCCTTGGCTCGACGCTGGAGGAACCCTTCCTGCAACTCGCCTTCCTGCCGCTGCCGGTCATCCCGCACCTGAAAATCTCCGACCGCGGACTGGTCGATGTCGACAAGTTCATGCTGATCGGGTGAGTTCCATCCCTGCCCGCGGGATCCTCAATTGTCTGCCACGGCCGGCGACAGTTCCTTGCGGAAATAGACGACGCGCTCCGTCTCCTCGAAACCAAGCGCCATGTGCAGGCTCTGGCTCCTGAGATTGTCGGTCGCCGTGTCGGAGGCGAGTTCCTGGCATCCTTGCGATGTTGCCCAGCGTTCCACCGCCGTGATCAGCGCACGCGCGACGCCGCGACGACGATATCCGGGCAACACATAAATCCCTTCGAGAAAGGCCACGGGCGAGGTTTCGCAGCCGTTGACATAGTCGCGGCGGATCGACGCCTCGGCAAAACCAGCGGCAACACCAGCCTCGTCCTCGCAGAGGAACGACGCATAGCGATCAGTCTCGGCAAGAGAGGTTTCGACCTCGGCGCGATGCTCCGCTTCCGGCGTATCCGGCCAGAGCGCCAGACGCATCTCGACCCAGCGGCCGATGGTTTCGCCATTCATCAACAATACGCGCATCAAAGCTTCCCGCAGAAGGCCGACAATCCGTCAACCTGGATGCTACCCGCTTCAAGGCGCGCCGGATATCCGGGCAAATCCAGGGGCTCGACGAGAGCGGGGGCCAGAAACGCCTGCGGTTCGCGGGTGAGATTGAAGACGAAGAGCAAGCGCTCGCCATCCTTTTCGCGAACAAAGGCCAGGAGGTCGCTGTTGCTGTCGAGGAAACGCATCGCGCCATCGCGCAATACCGGTTGCGCATTGCGGAAGGCGAGCGTCGCCCGATAGTGGTCAAGCACCGTCCCCGCGCCTTCGGCCATGGCATCCACGGCCAGGCGGCGGTGTTCAGCCGGCACCGGCAGCCAAGGCTTGCCGCCGGTAAAGCCGGCATTGGCCGCCGCCTCTTCCCAGACCATCGGCGTCCGGCAACCGTCCCGCCCCTTGAACGAGGGCCAGAAGCGGATGCCATAGGGGTCGCGCAGGTCCTCGAAGGCGAGTTCCGCCTCCGGAAGTCCTAGCTCCTCGCCCTGATAGAGACAGATCGACCCGCGTAGGCTCGAAAGCAGCGTGATGGCGAGCCGCGCCACCCTCTCCCGCTCTACTTCGTTCCGAGCGAAGCGGCTGACGTGGCGCGTCACGTCGTGGTTGGAGAAAGCCCAGCAGACCCAGCCGTCGGTGACGGCCTTCTGGAAATTCTCGACGCAGCGGCGGATATGGGCCGCGGTGAAGTCCGGACCGAGCAGGTCGAAGGTGTAGCACATGTTGAGCTTGTCGCCGCCGCCGGTATAGGTAGCCACGGTCTTCAACGAGCGGGCGCCGTCGCCCACCTCGCCGACCGTCATGCGGCCCTCGTAGCGGTCGAGCAGCGCCCGGAACCGCCTCAGGAAAGCGATGTTTTCCGGCTGGCTCTTGTCGTAGAGATGGTCCTGCATGCCATAGGGGTTGACGTCGGGAGCGTCGTTGCTGGTGGCGTCCGGATCGGGAACGAGCGGCGGGTTGTCGCGCAGATACCGGTCGTGAAAATAGAAGTTCACCGTGTCGAGGCGGAACCCGTCGACGCCGCGATCGAGCCAGAAGCGGGCGGCATCGAGCACCGCGTCCTGTACCGCCGGATTGTGGAAGTTGAGGTCCGGCTGCGAGCCGAGGAAATTGTGCATGTAGTACTGCTTGCGCACCCCGTCCCACTCCCAGGCGGGGCCGCCGAAGATCGACAGCCAGTTGTTGGGCGCAGTGCCATCCGGCTTCGGATCGGCCCAGACATACCAGTCGGCCTTCCCGTTCGTCCGGCTTGAGCGGCTCTCGGCGAACCAGGGATGGCGATCCGACGTGTGCGAAATCACCTGGTCGATGATCACCTTGAGGCCGAGACGGTGGGCCTCACCAAGCATCTCGTCGAAATCCGCGAGCGTGCCGAACATCGGGTCGACGTCGCAATAGTCCGATACGTCATAGCCCATGTCGGCCTGCGGCGAGGTGAAGAACGGCGACAGCCAGATCGCGTCGACGCCAAGCGAGGCGATATGCGACAGCCGCCGGGTAACGCCCTTGAGATCGCCGATGCCGTCGCCGTCGGTGTCCTGGAAGGAGCGCGGATAGACCTGGTAGATCACCGCGCCGCGCCACCAATCGTCACTCGATACCTGCCGAGACGTCATGAAATGCCCCTTGAAGACGATGCTCCACGCCAGAGCGGGATGATGAGGAGCCAAGGTGTATCGCTGCCCGGCGCGGGAGTAAACGCCGTTCCTTCCTCTCGGTCCACCGCAAGCCCTTCACCAGAAACAATCTCTTGCCGAGATCGGCTGAGCCCCTTATCCCGTCTCAGGCGAAATCTTGTGAGGAGGAAAGTCGTTGGCCGGGAAGATGCTTGCGATCGGGGAGTGCATGGTCGAGCTCATGCAGGCGGAAGGCGGACTGCTGCGCAAGGGCTATGCCGGCGACACCTTCAACGCCGCCTACTACGCGCGGCTGTTCATGCCTGATGACTGGACCGTCGGCTATTGCTCCGCGGTCGGCACAGACACGGTCTCCGACGAGATGCTGGCCTTCATGACGGAAAAAGCGATCGACACGTCAGCCGTGCGCCGGATAGAGAGCCGCTCGGCCGGGCTCTACATGATCCATTTGAAGGACGGCGAGCGCAGCTTCTCCTACTGGCGCTCGCACTCGGCAGCCAAGCTGCTCGCCGACGATGCCGATCATCTCAGGCGCGCGATCGAGGGCTCCGACCTGATCCTCTATTCCGGCATCACGCTGGCGATCCTTGCACCCGTCGCGGTCGAAACGCTGCTGTCGGAACTGCGCCGCGCGAAAGCAGCCGGCAGCCAAGTGGTCTTCGACCCGAACATCCGCCCGCGCCTTTGGGACGACGCCGAGCGCATGCGCCGGACGCTGACCGATGGCGCCCGCGCCGCAACCCTCGTCATGCCGAGCTTCGACGACGAGGTCACGCATTTCGGCGACGCCTCCATCGAGGCGACGATCGCGCGTTACAGGGGCCTTGGCGCCACCAATGTCGTCGTCAAAGATGGCGAGAAGGGCGTGACGCTCGCCTTCGGCGATGCGCCGATTGAGCACGTACCGGCAACACCAGTCGAACGCGTCGTCGACACCACCAGCGCCGGCGACAGCTTCAATGGCGCTTTCGTCGCCCGCCTTGTCGCCGGTGATCAACCGGCTAAGGCCGCAGCCTTTGCGGCAAGCGTCGCTGCCGGCGTCATCGGCCATCACGGTGCGCTGGTCGCCAGGGAGAGGCTACCTGCGGCGTAGGTGGCAGAAGAAAGGGCCTAACGACGCTTCTCAGGCTGCTGATTAAGATATTTCTGATAGTTGTAAGCTTGCCGGAAAAACCTTTGCGCCAGCCAAAATCTCCGTCATTCCTGTGCTTGTCACAGGAACCTCTAGCGGTTCCGCTGGAACTGCGGGACCATCCCAAGTCCTTGGGCTGAAGGATCTCTGAGCCGACGAACGTCGGGTCGCTGGATCCCCGCCACGGGGGGCGAGGATGAGGGGAGATTGGGGTCGCGCTATCGCCAGAAAACCATCTTCAAGGTTTGTAGCAGTCTGGGAAGCGCCTAGCGGCGCTTCTTCGCCTTGGACTCGTAGGGATTATCGCCCGCGCGGAAATGCATGCGGATCGGCACGCCCGGCAGGTCGAAATCGTTGCGCAGGCCGTTGATCAGGTAGCGCACGTAGGATTCCGGCAGCGCGTCGGGACGCGTGCAGGAGATCATGAAGCCCGGCGGGCGAGCCTTCACCTGCGTCATGTACTTGAGCTTCAGGCGGCGACCGGACACGGCCGGTGGCGGATGCTGCACCGTCTGCGATTCCAGCCAGCGGTTGAGCCGCGCGGTCGAGATGCGGCGGTTCCAGGTCTTGTCCGTTTCGATGATCGCCTGCATCAGCCGATCGAGGCCGTAGCCGGTGTGGCCGGAAATCGGCACGGCGCGGATGCCGCGGGCCTGCGGCAGGAGCCGCTCGGTCTTTTCGCGGAGGTCGGCGAGCACCGCCTGCCAGTCTTCGACCAGATCCCACTTGTTGAAGGCGAGCACCGCCGCGCGGCCCTCACGCAAGACGAGATCGACGATCTGCAGGTCCTGCTTCTCGAACGGAATGGTCGCGTCGAAGACGATGACAACCGTTTCGGCAAAGCGAATGGCGCGCAGCGCGTCGGCGACCGAGAGCTTTTCCAGCTTCTCCTGCACCTTCGCCTTGCGGCGCATGCCGGCGGTGTCGAACATCTTGATGGTACGGCCGCGCCAGTCCCATTCGACCGAGATGGAATCGCGGGTGATGCCGGCTTCCGGGCCGGTCAGCAGGCGATCTTCGCCGAGGAAGCGGTTGATCAGCGTCGACTTGCCGGCGTTCGGGCGGCCGACGATCGCCACGCGCAATGGCTTGGTCTCGTCATAGGCTGTCTCCGCCTCTTCCTCTTCGCCCTCTTCGTCTTTGAACGTCGGGCGCAGATCGATATCGGTCTCGGCCACGTCGTCTTCCGGCGGATAGGCCCGCTCTTCGCCGATCGCAGCGACGATCGCGTCGCGCAGGTCCAGCATGCCCTGGCCGTGTTCGGCCGAGATCGGGCAAGGTTCGCCGAGGCCGAGCGTGAAGGCATCGTAGAAGCCGCCGTCGGAGCCGCGCGCCTCGGACTTGTTGGCGACCAGCACCACCGGCTTGCCGCGACGGCGCAGCATTTCGGCCAAGGTCTCGTCGGCCGGCGTCAGGCCGCCCTTGGCGTCGACCAGGAACAGCGAAAGATCCGCCTCGTCGATCGCGGCCTCCGTCTGCGCCCACATGCGGCCTTGCAGTGTGTCCGGACCCGATTGCTCGAGGCCGGCCGTGTCGATGATGCGGAAGCGCAGGTCGATGAGCTTGGCATCGCCCGGACGACGGTCGCGGGTGACACCCGGCGTATCGTCGACGAGTGCCAGCTTCTTGCCGACCAGACGATTGAACAAGGTGGACTTGCCGACATTGGGACGCCCGACGATGGCGACGGTGAAGCTCATGGATCTATCCGTTTCCGCTTGGAGCGCGGCAGCCGATGGGCGGGCCGCGCTCGTAATTTCGTTCTCTGCCGCATTCAGGCGGCTCGCGAGCGTTTCCTCTGGGGAACTGCTCTTGTTCACGCTGTCCCCGAACGCAAAACCGCTGCGCACTTTTGCTGGAACTGCCTGTCTGTCTTTCGCAGTCCCGGACGCAAAACCGCTACGCACTTTTGCTGGAACTGCTTTAAATGCTTTAGCGCACAACCCCAAGATCGAGATCGATTTTGGGATCATGCGCTGATTCGAAAGGGTCGTGCACCCTGTGCCCATCCACGTGGAATGGGTGGAAACCTTAGGCCTTGCCGCTGGCCGTGATCACGTCGAGCAGCATCTGGGCGCGACCGGTGATGTTGCGCGGGCTCTGCGTGTCGTCGACGATCTGCTGGAACCAGGTCTTCGCCTTGGCGTAGTCGCCGGCCTTGTAGGCCGAGAGACCAAGCGCTTCGCGCGCCGAGTGGCGCATGTTGTTCTGCGGCGTCGCAAGCTGCTCGACTTCAGCCGAAACCTGATCGTAGCTGCCGGTATCGACGAGCAGATAGGCCGCACGCAGTCGCGCCGCTTCCTGAATGGCAGCCGGAACGCTGCCGTCCTTGCCGATGGCGGAGAATGCCTTCACCGCCGCATCGGTGTCGCCCTTCTGGGCCTGAAGCGTCGCCGCGCGCAGACGAGCCAGCACCGGATAGGCGCCGTAGCCGTCTTTCTCAAGCGCGTTCAAGGCAGCGAGCGCCTCGTCCGTCTTGTTTTCCTTCGCCAGATTGAGCGCCTGCAGGAAGGCGTCGCCCGACTTCGAGGAGGCCCCCTCCTGCCAGTACTCGAACCCGACCTTGCCGATAGTGCCGAGAACGATAAGCACGGCGATCGCCGCGATGAGACCGCCGAAACGAGCCCAGATGCTCTTCATCTGGTCGGAACGCAGTTCCTCATTGACCTCGCGGATAAAGCTGTCGTCTTGGTTCGCCATCTACTGCCCCGGCCTTGCCTGCCCACTGGTACGCCATTCCGACCGTCATCGACGGGAACAGCGCACAATCTCAAACTGTTCGAGCATGCACGACGCGTTCTAGCGCACGCATCGCGCTCTCATGGATTTTGCGCCTTCTACCCGATTTTGCGGCGCTTGTAAGGGGGCCGACGTTATTTAGAGCGCCTAGGGTCGACACGAAGTCACCTCCGTCGCTCTAAATTTTTTGTTACACGCAAGTCGGGACGCAAAACCGCTGCGCACTTTTGCTGGAATTGCCTTAGCCCATCACCACCGGGGCAACCCCGATCAACCACTCGTGAAGCTTCCAGACGAAGAGCCCGTAGGCGACGAGACCGATGACGATGGCCAGCACGTCGTTCGTCGATGACTTGAACACCGGCAGCACGCGCTCCCCTGCCCGCTCGCGACGCTTCAGCGAGATGCGCAGGATCACCGCCCAGGCGAGAAACGATCCGAAAAGCAGGACCGAGGATGTCTCGCCGTTCGCCAGCAGGTGCGCCAAAGCCCAGGTCTTGATCGACAGGATCTGCGGATGCTTGACCGCCACCGCAATGCGGCCCGCCGGCAGGAAGCCTGCAGCAAGGAAGACGAAGGCGAAGAGCATCAGGAGCAGCGCTATGTGGCGCAGGAACACCGGCGGATTGTAGAGCATGCCCGTTTCGCCGCGCGCCTGGCCGAAACCATAGATGATCAGACAGAGGCCGATGAGGCTGAGGATCGCATAGATCCCCATCCAGGTGCCCTTACCGCGACTCTCGATGATGCCGGCGCGAAAGCCGGGCGCAACCACGCGGATGAGATGCATGCCGAGAAAGATGATGATGCCGAGAACGAGTATCGCCATGGGGCCACCGCTTTGTTCGAGATATCGGAGATAGCGTCGCGTGCCGAATCTGGCGCGCTTGAGTCGCTGTAGCTCTTTGATTTTCTATGCCATTCGCCCTTGGACTGATTCCAGTCCAGGTTGCTATGGAGTAGCCTTGATGGCGTCTTTTTTCCAGCCCGATCAAAGGATTGCCGCAATTTCGAACCATTTGCGACAAAAATTCATCGCTGCAGTTGATCATGATCCGAACATTTCTCGCCTTTTCCCTTGCCCTGGTTCCGGCGCTTGCGCTGGCCGAACCGGCGACGCCGGCCACCGTCCCCGCCGCTGACCGGCAGCTGGTCATCGTCTCCTTCGACGGTGCGCATGACAACGCGCTTTGGGAAAAGAGCCTGGCGATGGCCAAGCGCACCGGCGCGCATTTCACCTATTTCCTGTCCTGCACCTTCCTGATGACCAGGGCCGACGGCAAGGAGATCTACAGGCCGCCGGGCCAGAAGCCCGGCCGCTCCAATGTCGGCTTCGCCCAGAGCCGCGAGGAGATTGCAGCACGTGCCGGCCATATCTGGCAGGCCCATCTTGATGGTCACGACATCGCCAGCCACGCCTGCGGTCATTTCGACGGCAAGGGCTGGAGCAAGGCCGACTGGCAGAGCGAATTCTCGACCTTCAATACCGCGCTCGCCGACGCCTGGAAGAAGGCGGGCAAGCCAGAAGCGGAGCCCCAGGGCTGGGCTGAGTTCGCCAAGACCGGCGTCAAAGGCTTCCGTGCCCCCTATCTATCGCTGAGCGACGGCCTGCTGCCGGCGCTGAAGGCGGACAACTTCACCTATGACGCAAGCCTGGTCACCAAAGGACCGGGCTGGCCGACGACGAAGGACGGTCTGCCGCGCTTCGGCTTGCCGTTGATCCCCGAGGGACCGTCGCAGCGCCCTGTCATCGGCATGGACTACAATCTCTTCGTCCGCCACTCGATGGGTGTCGAGAACAAGAAGGACAGCGCCCGCTTCGAGGAGCGCACCTACGAGGCCTACCGGAAAGCCTTCGACCGCGAATATGGCGGCGACCGCATTCCCCTGCAGCTCGGCTTCCACTTCGTCGAAATGAACGGCGGCGCCTACTGGCGTGCGCTCGATCGACTGCTCTCGGAAGTCTGCGGAAAACCCGACGTTGCCTGTGTCAGCTATGCCCAGGCCTTGCCTGTCATCGAGCAGGCAAAAAAGAAGGCGGGTCGCTCCGCCTTCTGAATTCAACCGTCCACAGCCCAGGACGGGTAGCGCATTCCTAGAAAAGCGTGAAAGGGTCTTCCGTGCGGAATTGCGTCATTTCAGAGAGTTAGATCATTTCCTGGCGCGTCGCGCAGCAGATGTGCGCGACGCGTGGCAAGCTCTATCATAGCGCCAACTCTTCCCTTCCGCCCGCTTCGATGAACTGCTGATCGATGTTCGGCAATGGTTGCTCTTCGATTGCCGCTTCGAACGCACGCAGGCGCTTGTAGATGGAAATGAGCTCGATCACCGTCGGCCAGGAATTAACCAGATACTGGAACGAACTCGTCACCTGCGAGAACGCGCCCTGGATCTGCTGGAAGAGCCCGTAGGTGATCGTTGCCCCGACGATCGACGGAACCATCAGGAAAAGGGCGAAGATGTTATCCGTTTGCAGGTAAAAGTACCGGGCAACATTGAAATACATGTAGTGGAAGTACAGGCGGAAATAGTTCTTGCGCACATTGCTGAACAGCTCCGTAACGGTCGGGGGCAAAGCACGGTCGGCGTGGTCCTCGCCATAGACGAGTTCCTTGCGGTATGCCGCCTCGACGCGCTGGTTACGGAATTCGAGGCCCGGCAGCTTCACGCCGACGACAGCAAGTAGCACCGTACCGAAAAGCGACCAGAAAATCGCCGCCAGGACCAACGGATAGGGTATCGATCCGACGATCGGCAGTTCTTTCACGTTGGCTGAAAGTGCGTGCAACACCGGCAGGAAGGCGATCAGCGTCATCAGCGAATCGATTAGGCGGACCCCCAATCCTTCCACCGTCGTTGCAAACCGCATGGTGTCTTCCTGGATACGCTGGGAGGCACCCTCGATGTGACGGACCTTCGACCACTTCGCATAGTAGTAGTCGTTCATCGCGTTTCGCCAGCGGAACAGATAGTGGCTGGTGAAGAAGCTGATGAGAACGGCCGAAACGATGTAAACCGACGCCAGTTCGAAGAATATCAGGGCGTACCCGTATATTTCCGAGGCCTGGACGGTGTTCGGTGCCTTCAGCGCCTCAACGATCCTATCGAACGTAGGGCGGCGCCAATTGTTAAGCGCAACGCTGATGTCGACAGAAAAATAAACGGTGAATACGATGAACGCCGACCCCCAGACGGACCATTTCCGCCACGGGCAATCGACCGCGTAAAGCTGCCAGAACAGGCAGAACAGCACCATGCTGAGGATGAAATAGATGTAGAACCAGATCGACGCCGTCGTTGCAAAATGCCCGAGGCCGATGGGCGCTTCGCCCACGGGCGGCAGGCCGAGGGCCGCACCGAGCTGTTCGCCGGTAGCATACCAAAAGGCGACGACGACGAGCGACCAGAGAGCGACGGAAAGGAAAAACAGCTTCGGCTTGGGAAAGAACGATTCGAGCAAGGTGCGGCGCTTTCGTTTTATTGATCGTGACGTTTCTTGAAGACCGTCACGTTCGACTCTCTTTGGATGACGCGAGATACGCCCCCCGAAGCGCCGAAACTAGGGCAAAGCGCCGCTATCAACAATCGGGTAATGTAAACGTTACTGTTATTTCATCCGGGCGGAGGACGGCACCGAAGGAACCCGTCCGGTGCCTGTCACGCCCTCAACGCTGCCGAAATCCGCTTCAACTCGACGAGGATAACGCCGCCGCAGAGGAAGAGCACGGCTGCCGCAATCAAGGTTGGCGCGGAGAAGCTGCCGGTGCGGTCCGCCAGCCAACCGGCGACCAGAGGACCGATAATCTGACCGATGCCGAAGGCGGCGGTCATCAGCGCCAGCGCCTTGCGCGGACTGTCCGGCGCAAGTTGCCGGCCGATCTGCAGGCCGTAAGCCGTGATCATCATGAAGGTAGCCCCAAGCATCAGCCCGCCGGCAAGCGGCGCATAGGGCAAGGGCAGGCTGACCGTCAGAACCAGGCCGACCGCCTCGACCAGAAGGCCGATTGCGTAGACGCCGGCAAGGCCGAAGCGCGGCACGGCAAAGCGCCAGAGATAGACGGACAGTGCGGCGGCAAGACCTGTCAGCAACCAGGCGAGAAACTCGATGCCGTGGCCGCCGGTCGGGTCACGCGCCATGGCGACGAGGAAGGTGGCCGTGATCACGTAACCGAAACCGAAGAGTGCGTAGGTGAACGTCACCACCGTCAGCGGTCGCGTCCAGCGAAGCGGCTTCTCGCGCACCGTGCCCGCACCGGTCGACGGAACGCCTGGCAGAAGTGCGGCGACGACAATGGTCCCGATCAATCCAACCAGAGCCCCGGTGAACCAGTCGCCCATGGAGGTCGTCAGGCCGGCATGGCCCGCAAGCGGGTTTGCCCAGACGCAGAGCGACGAAAATGCGATGCCGAGGCCGACGCCGCCGAAATGGACGGCCGGCACATGCTCCGATCGTGCAAGCAGGCCATGGCCAAGCACGATGCCGGAGATGAAGATCATCGCAAAGGCGCTGGCAAGGCCGGCCAGGAACCGGATGAGCGCCAGCGCGGCGACAGAGGACGAGAGCCCCATGGCCGCAAGCAGCACCGTCGTGGCGACGAGCGCCATAAGGCCGATACGCCGTTCATGTCCGTGCGCCCAGCCATAGGCTGCAAGGATCGCGCCTGCGAGATATCCGACGAAATTTGCCGAGGCGATGAGGCCGGCATCGCCGGGCGACAAGCCCAGATCGGCCATCATCGCCGGCAGGATCGGCGTGTACGAGAATCGGCCGAACCCCATGGCGACGGCCATGGCAATGGCGCCGGCGGTTGCCGTGGCGGAGATATTGGCCTGAAGCGGTCTGTCGAGCGTGGTCATGTCAGTTTATTGCACCGCAACACGACGCGCCACAAACGACAATAATTGAAGGACCTATTGAAGAAATCGAACGATCGCCGATTTCAATGGGTTAGAGGAGCGATGACGGCCGCGGCCCGCAATCGCATCCCTGATCTAGCCGGGCAGCGTCACGACCAACGGCCCGCCGCGCGTGACGACGACGGTGTGCTCGTATTGCACCGTTGGCGCCCTTGGATCGCTGTAGAGCGTCCAATCGTCGTTGCCGCCTTCGGCCCATTGCGCGCCCATCGACAGGAAGGGTTCGACGGTGAAGACCATGCCGTCCGTCATCCGGCGCCGTTCGCGTGGATCAGGCCAGGTGGCGATCTCGGTCGGCTCCTCGTGCAGCGAACGGCCGATGCCGTGGCTGGCGAGATTGGTGACGAGCGAATAGCGGTTCTTGCGGGCGAAGTCGCCGATCGCGTTGCCGATGGCCGCCAGTGGCTGGTCGGGACGCACCTGCTTGAGGCCCACCCACATCGCCCGCTTGCCGTCGCGGCAAAGCCGGTCGATCGCGGCCGTGACCGGCGGCACCGGGAAGGAGGCGCCGGTATCGGCGAAGATGCCGTCCTTCTCGGCCGAGACGTCGATGTTGACGAGGTCGCCCGCCTGGATCACCCGGCTGCCGGGAATGCCGTGGGCGATTTCCTCGTTGACGCTGATGCAGGTGGCGCCGGGAAACTTGTAGCAGAGCTCGGGCGCCGAGCGCGCGCCGGCCTCTTCCAGCACCTTGCGACCGATCGAGTCCAGTTCCGCCGTGGTGATGCCGGGCTCCAGCGCCTCGCCCATCGCCTGCAGCGCGTTGGCGCAGATGCGGCCGATTTCCTTCAGCCGCAGCAGATCTTCTTCGTTGTTGAGGGTCATCCGTGTCTCGCTTTCGCGCTCACATGTAGCGTGTCGCTATACGTTATGCCAGCACCGAACGGGACGGTCGGCAATCGAACACTGAACCCGGCGTTTGAGGTCAGACGGCGGCCCGCGCCGCCGCCTTCTCTTCCGCCAGCGCCGTGCGCACCAGCGGCGCCACCCTGGTGCCGTAGAGCTCGATGCCGCGCATGATCTGGTCATGCGGCATCGGCCCGATCGCCATCTGCAGCAGGAAACGATCGTTGCGGAACAGCTTCCAGTTCTCGACGATCTTTTCCGCCACCGTCTCCGGGTCGCCAAGGAAGAGGTTCCCGTTCGGGCTGCGTGCCTGGTCGAAATGCGCCCGGTTCGTCGGCCCCCAGCCGCGCTCGCGGCCGATCCGGTTCATCACCTCGGCCTGCGGCCCGTAAAACTGGTCGGCGGCGATATCGGTCGAGTCGGCGATGAAGCCGTGCACGTTGATGCTGGTCTTGAGCTTGGCCGCATCCTGGCCGGCCCGGCGCGCGGCCTCGCGGTAGAGATCGAACAGCGGCGCAAACCGGCGCGGCTCGCCGCCGATGATGGCGAGCGCCACCGGCAGGCCGAGCGCTCCTGCCCGCGCCACCGATTGCGGCGTGCCGCCAACGGCGATCCAGAGCGGCAGCACCCCCTGCAGCGGCCGCGGATAGACGCCGCGATCATGGATCGCCGGCCGCATCTCGCCCGACCAGGTGACCTTCTCGCTGTCGCGCAGCGCCATCAGCAGATCGAGCTTCTCGGCAAAGAGCTGGTCGTAATCGTCGAGAGACTGACCGAAGAGCGGGAAGGATTCGATGAAGGAGCCGCGACCGGCCATGATCTCGGCGCGGCCATTGGAGATCAGATCCAGCGTCGAAAACTGCTGGAAGACGCGCACCGGATCGTCCGAGCTCAGCACCGTCACGGCGCTGGTCAGCCGGATGGTTTTCGTCTTGGCGGCGGCAGCGGCCAGAATGACCGAGGGTACCGAGGCCGCATAGTCAGGGCGGTGATGTTCGCCAAGACCGAAAACGTCGAGGCCGACCTGATCGGCAAGCTCGATCTCTTCGAGAAGGTTCTTGAGGCGCCGCTGCCCCTCTTTGCCCTTGTCTGCCGCATTCGGATCGACATCCGCAAATGTATAAAGCCCGAGTTCCATGATGCCCGTCCTATTTCTGTTGTGACAACAGATAGTTGCCGCGCGCGTGGGCAGCAAATGCTCATCCGGGAAACGCTGTGTTTCCCGGATGAGCATGAATGGAGCCTGTGTCGGATAATTGGCAGGAACCGGATGATGCGGGCGAAAACCGCCCCGTCCTGGTTCTCAGCTCAGCGTGCGCTTGACGGCGTTGCGCCAGCCCCTGAGCTTGGCCTTGCGCGTCTTCTCGTCCATGGCCGGCTCGAAGCGATGGTCACGCGCCCAGGACTGGGCGAACGCCTCCTGCTTCGGCCAGACGCCAGCACGGCTGCCGGCAAGCCAGGCGACGCCGAGCGCGGTGGTCTCGAGAATGACGGGCCGGTCGACCGGCGCGTCGAGCAGATCGGACAGCCGCTGCATCGTCCAGTCGGAGGCGACCATGCCGCCATCGACGCGCAGCACCGTTTCCTTGCCGTTGTTGCGCCAGTCCTTGTGCATCGCCTCGAGCAGGTCGCGCGTCTGGTAGCAGACGGCTTCGAGCGCGGCGCGGGCAAACTCGGCCGGGCCGGTGTTGCGGGTCATGCCGAAGATCGCGCCGCGCGCATCCGGATCCCAGTGCGGCGCGCCAAGCCCTGTGAAGGCCGGCACCAGGTAGACTTCCTGCGTCGGATCGGCGCTCTCGGCGAGCGTCCCGGTATCGGGTGCCGCCTTGATCACCTTCAGGCCGTCGCGCAGCCATTGCACGGCAGCACCGGCAACGAAGATCGAACCTTCGAGCGCATAGGTCGTTTCGCCGTCGAGCCTATAGGCAATGGTGGTGAGCAGCCGGTTCTTCGACCGCACCATGTCCTTCCCCGTGTTGAGCAGCGCGAAGCAGCCGGTGCCATAGGTGGATTTCAGCATGCCCGGCTTGAAGCAGGCCTGGCCGATCGTCGCCGCCTGCTGGTCGCCGGCAACGCCAAGGATCGGGATGGCGGCGCCGAAGATTGCCGGGTCGGTGACGCCGAAATCGGCGGCGCAGTCCTTGACCTCCGGCAGCATGGCGCGCGGCACTTTCAGGATCTTCAGCAGTTCGTCGTCCCAGGCATTCTCCGAGATGTTGTAGAGGAGCGTGCGCGAGGCGTTGGTGGCATCGGTCACGAAGGACTTGCCGCCGGTCAGCCGCCAGATGAGAAAGGTGTCGATCGTGCCGAAGCAGAGCTCACCCTTGGAAGCGCGCGCCTGGGCCCTGTCGACGTTGGTGAGCAGCCAGTTGAGCTTGGTGCCGGAGAAATAGGGATCGAGCAGCAGGCCGGTCTTCCTGGTGAAGGTCTTTTCCAGCCCCTGCTTCTTCAGCCTGTCGCAATAGGACGCGGTGCGGCGGTCCTGCCAGACGATGGCATTGTGGATCGGATTGCCGGTTTCGCGATCCCATACGACGACCGTCTCGCGCTGATTGGTGATGCCTATGCCGTCAAGGTCGCCGGCGGTGATGCCCGCCTTGGCGATCGCTTCCTGGACCGTCGAAAGGACCGTCTGCCAGATTTCCTCGGGATCGTGCTCGACCCAGCCGGATTTGGGGAAGTGCTGCTTGAATTCCTTCTGGCCGGCGCCGGCGATCTGCTGCTGACCGTCGAAGACGATCGCCCGGCTTGAGGTCGTACCCTGATCGATCGCGAGAATGTATCCGCCCATATGCCCCTCCCCGGCCACACGCATGTTTATTCACCCGTCCTCAAGGGCGGGATCTCATTTCGAAAACTTCAATACGATGGCAAAACGAATGTCAAACGAAAACAAAACGCAACCGATCGGCTTCGCTGGCCCCCGCAGCAACTCTGCGGCTCGGATCTCAAAAACACAATTGTCAGTGCGCCCGTTTTACGCGTAGGCTGGCGCTGTTGCGCCGCAACAAAGCAGCCCGTAGCGCCACGAAGGGAGAGAGCAACAATGACGAAAACAGCGGTCATCACCGGTTCGACGAGCGGAATCGGGCTTGCGATCGCCAAGGCTTTCGCCAAGGGCGGTGCCAACATCGTGCTGAACGGCTTCGGCAGCCCGGATGAGATCAGACAAGCGACGGACGACGTCAGCGCGCTGACGAGCGGAACGGTGCTTTATCACGGCGCCGACATGACGAAGCCCGCCGAGATCGCTGATCTGATCGCGACAGCAACCGAGCACTTCGGCAGCGTCGATATCCTCGTCAACAATGCCGGCATCCAATATGTCGAGAAGGTCGAGGATTTTCCGATCGAGCAATGGGATCGTATTATCGCGATCAACCTTTCCTCCTCCTTCCACACGATCCGCGCCGCCATTCCCGGCATGAAGGCGAAAGGCTGGGGCCGCATCATCAACATCGCTTCCGCCCATGGCCTCGTCGCTTCGCCATTCAAGGCGGCCTATGTCGCCGCCAAGCACGGCGTCCTCGGCCTGACCAAGACCGTCGCTCTCGAAGTCGCCGAAAACGGCATCACCGCGAACTCGATCTGCCCAGGCTACGTGCTGACGCCGCTCGTCGAAAAGCAGATCCCCGATCAGGCACGCACCCGCGGCATCACCGAACAGCAGGTCATCAACGACGTGATGCTGAAGGGCCAGCCGACCAAGAAGTTCATCACCGTCGAACAGGTGGCTTCGCTCGCCATCTATCTCGCCGGCGACGATGCCGCCCAGATCACCGGCACGCATGTGTCGATGGACGGCGGCTGGACGGCACAGTAGCCACACGCACGGACACAGCCAAAAATTTCCACGGCCCTTTGCTTTTCTGCATAACCACCTAAGATCAAAGTGATTTCAGGTAATATGCAGCAGCAGGGAACGAGTGGCATGCCCCAGCCGAACGGAAGCATCAGCTTCATCCTCAACGATCGCGAGGTCGCGCTTTCCGACGTCGCACCGGCCGCGACCCTGCTCGATTACCTGAGGTTGGAGCGTCGGCTGACCGGCACCAAGGAAGGCTGTGCTGAGGGCGACTGCGGCGCTTGCACCGTGCTCGTCGGAAGGCTTGCCGGCGACAGGCTCGTCTATGAAGCCGTCAACGCGTGCATCCGTTTCCTCGGCTCGCTGCAGGCAACCCATGTCGTCACCGTCGAGCATCTTGCCGGCCAGGACGGGACGCTGCATCCGGTGCAGCAGGCGATGGTCGATTTCCACGGCTCGCAATGCGGCTTCTGCACGCCCGGCTTCGTCATGTCGCTTTATGGTCTGTGGCTAGCAAATGACGATCCCAGCCGCGCCGATATCGAAAAGGCGCTGCAAGGCAACCTCTGTCGTTGCACCGGCTATGAGCCGATCGTGCGCGCCGCGGAAGCGGCGGCAAAGGCGCGCCCCTCCGAAATCTTCGACCCGATCACGCGAGAACGCGAAACGATCACCGCCCGGCTGAAGGCGCTGGCACCGACCGAGACGATCACCATTCGCCAGGGCGACACCTGTCTGATCGTGCCTGCGGACGGCGACGGCCTGGCGACAGCGCTTGCCGACAATCCGGGGGCGACCGTGGTTGGCGGTTCCACCGATGTCGGCCTCTGGGTGACCAAGCAGATGCGGCCGATCAACCCGGCCATCTTCATCAACGGCATTGCCGAGCTGCAGCGCATCGAGGAGACGGAGCCGGGTCTGACGATCGGTGCCGGCGTTAGCTACACGATGGCCTATGCCGCGCTCGGCAAAGCCTTTCCCGGCCTCGGCCCGCTGATCGACCGGATCGGCGGCGAGCAGGTGCGCAACATGGGCACGATCGGCGGCAACATCGCCAACGGCTCGCCGATCGGCGACAGCCCGCCGCCCTTGATCGTGCTCGACGCCACCGTGACGCTGCGCTCGACGGAGGGTCGCCGGACGCTGCCGCTCGAAGAATTCTTCATCGCCTATGGCAAACAGGACCGTAAGCCGGGCGAATTCGTCGAAAGCATCTTCGTGCCAAGTCTTCCGGCCGGCGATCTCTTTGCCGCCTACAAGATCTCAAAACGCCGCGACGAGGACATTTCCGCCCTGCTCGGCGCCTTCCGCCTGTCGGTAGACGGCGGAGTGGTCCGCTCCGCCCGCATCGCCTTCGGCGGCATGGCCGGCACGCCGAAGCGCGCCACGAATGTGGAAACGGCGCTGATCGGCAAGCCCTGGACCGAGGAGACGGTTCGCGCAGCACAAGTCGCCTTCGAGACCGACTACCAGCCGCTCACCGACTGGCGGGCGACAAGCGACTACCGCATGCTAGCGGCGAAAAACCTCTTGATGCGTTTCTTCCTGGAAAGCGGTGGCGAGCCCGCGCAACTGGTGCGCTACGCCGCGGGAGACAGATGATCATGGACAAGTCCACCTTCGAGGAACGCAAGGCAATCCGGGGCGAGATGCACGCGGCGCAGCGCCACGACAGCGCCCACAAGCATGTCGCCGGCACCGCCGACTATATCGACGACATGCCGGAACCCGTGGGCACGTTGCATGGCGCACTTGGCATGACGGACCGGGCGCATGCGGAGATCACCGCGATGGACCTCTCGGCCGTCGCCGCCGTACCCGGAGTCGTCTGCGTGCTCACCGCCAGGGACATGCCGCATTCCAACGACATCAGCCCGAGCCACCTGCATGACGAGCCAGTGCTTGCCGATGGTCTCGTGCAGTTTCATGGGCAACCCGCCTTTGCGGTGATCGCCGAGACCCGCGACATCGCCCGCCGGGCCGCACGGCTGGCGAATATCACCTATCGCGACCTTCCGCATTTCACCGACATCCTCGACTCGGTCGCCCATGGCGGCGAGCTGGTCACCCAGCCGCTGACCCTGCAGCGCGGCGACGCCGAGGCGGAGCTGGAAAAGGCCCCACGCCGGCTCAAAGGGCAAATGCGCATCGGCGGCCAGGAGCACTTCTACCTCGAAGGCCATATCGCGCTCGCCATTCCCGGCGAGGACGACGAGGTCACCGTCTGGTCCTCGACCCAGCATCCGAGCGAGATCCAGCACATGGTCTCGCATGTGCTCGGCGTGCCCTCCAATGCGGTGACGGTGAACGTCCGCCGCATGGGCGGCGGCTTCGGCGGCAAGGAAACGCAGGGCAACCAGTTCGCCGCCCTTGCCGCGGTTGCGGCAAAGAAGCTCAACCGCGCCGTCAAATTCCGCCCCGACCGGGACGAGGATATGACGGCAACCGGCAAGCGCCATGACTTCCTCGTCGACTACGACGTCGGCTACGACGACGAGGGCCGCATCCACGCGGTCCACGCCAACTATGCGGCGCGCTGCGGCTTTTCGTCGGATCTCTCCGGCCCGGTGACCGACCGGGCACTCTTCCATGCCGACAGCTCCTATTTCTACCCACATGTGAAGCTGACCTCGCAGCCGCTGAAGACCAACACGGTATCCAACACCGCCTATCGCGGCTTCGGCGGTCCACAGGGCATGGTCGGCGGCGAGCGCATCATCGAGGAGATCGCCTACCAGCTCGGCAAGGATCCGCTCGAGATCCGCAAGCTGAACTTCTATGGCGAGAACGGCTCGGGCCGGGACCTCACGCCCTACCACCAGAAGGTCGAAGACAACATCATTGCCCGCATCGTCGCCGAGCTTGAGGAGAGCGCCGACTATCAGGCGCGTCGCCAGGCGATCCTCGACTTCAACAAAACGAGCCGCATCATCCGCAAGGGCATCGCGCTGACGCCGGTGAAATTCGGCATCTCCTTCACCATGACCGCCTTCAACCAGGCGGGTGCTCTGGTGCACATCTACCAGGACGGCTCGATCCACCTGAACCATGGCGGCACCGAGATGGGCCAGGGCCTTTACATCAAGGTTGCGCAGGTGATTGCCGACAGTTTCCAGGTCGACCTCGACCGGGTGCGCATCACCGCGACGACCACCGGCAAGGTGCCGAACACCTCTGCGACCGCCGCCTCCTCAGGCTCTGACTTGAACGGCATGGCGGCTCATGACGCCGCGCGCCAGATCAAGGAACGGCTGGTCGCCTTCGCCTGCGAGCGCTGGCAGACGACGCCTGATCATGTCAGCTTCGTGCCCAACCACGTGAAGATCGGTGAAGAGCTGGTGCCTTTCCCCGAATTCATCAAGCAGGCCTATATGGGCCGCATCCAGCTGTCGGCGGCCGGCTATTACAAGACGCCGAAGATCCACTGGGACCGTGCCAGCGGCCGCGGCACACCCTTCTACTATTTCGCCTATGGCGCTTCGGTTTCGGAAGTGTCTGTCGATACGCTGACCGGCGAATACATGGTCGACTGTGTCGACGTGCTGCACGATGTCGGCCGTTCGTTGAACCCGGCGATCGACATCGGCCAGATCGAGGGCGGCTTCGTGCAAGGGATGGGCTGGCTAACGACGGAGGAACTGTGGTGGGACGACAAGGGCCGGCTTCGCACCCACGCCCCCTCCACCTACAAGATCCCGCTCGCTTCCGACCGGCCGAAGATCTTCAATGTGAAGCTCGCCGAATGGTCGAGCAATACCGAGAAGACCATCGGCCGCTCCAAGGCGGTAGGAGAGCCGCCCTTCATGCTGCCGATCTCGGTTCTGGAGGCGCTTTCCATGGCGGTCGCCAGTGTCGCGGATTATCGCGAGTGCCCGCGGCTCGATGCCCCGGCAACACCGGAGCGTGTGCTGATGGCCGTCGAGCGTCTGCGAGATCGCTGACGGCCATCAAGATTTGCCTCAAATCCGCGGCAACTCATTGATGCTGAGCAGGCGACGGGCGTTGGCCATCGCCTCCTCGTCGTCGCTATGCGGGCTATGGACATCCATGAAACCCATATCTCTCTTCATGTGGTCGGAGAGAGCGTTGACATCCAGCATCGGCTTGGGGGCAACGAGGCCGCCGAACAGGGCAGCCGTGAGCCGTATGACCGGCTCGATTGAAAGAAATGGTTTTCTTTCAGTACGTTCGAATGTGTCGCAACTCATTTCAGCACCTGTTCGTCTTGGGAAGTTGACTTGGAGAATGCCGTGGAGGAGGATCGAAATCCAATCGAACATCCGTCTGCATGCATCAAGAGAACTTATCCATGAAGATGTCGAAGCAGTTTCCGCTGAATGCGCTGCGGGTCTTCGAAGCGGTCGCCAGGCTTGGCAGCTTTACAAAGGCCGGTGAAGAACTGGGCATGACCCAGACAGCCGTCAGCTACCAGGTGAAGTTGATCGAGGAGAATGTCGGCGAGCCACTGTTCCTGCGCCGGCCGCGCCAGATCTCGCTGACGGAAGTCGGCCACCGCATGGCGCCGCGTGTGACGGAAGCCTTCGAGATGCTGCAGGAAGCTGTCTCCAATGCCCGCGGCGATATCGACAGCGCGCTCCTCATCAGTTCGACCCCGACCTTCGCCTCGCAATGGCTCGCCCGCAACATCGGCAGCTTCCAGCTTGCCCATCCGAACATTGCCGTGCGGCTGACGACGAGCGACTCGCTCACCGATTTTAGCCGCGAGCCCGCTGACCTCGCGATCCGCTCCGGCGGGGGCGTCTGGCCCGGCCTCGACACCCATCCGCTGATGCGCGTCGAGTTCAGCCCGATGCTGAGCCCGGCGCTCGCCGAGACCATCGGCGGCGTACACGAACCACGCGACCTCTTGAAGCTTCGCATCATCGATGCCGGCGATCCCTGGTGGCCGATGTGGTTCAAGGCCGCCGGGGTCGATGATCCCGATCTCGAAGGGCGGCCACACAGCCGGCTTGGCGCACAGACCTTCGAGGCGCGCGCCGCCGTCGCCGGCCAGGGCGTCGCCATTCTGACGCCGGAATTTTACCCCGACGACGTGGCGCTCGGCCGGCTCTACCAGCCGTTCGATCTGCGCTGCAGCGACGGTTGCGACTACTGGCTTGCCTATCCGCACGCACGCCGCAACACGCCCAAGATCCGGATTTTCCGCGACTGGATTCTCGGCGAACTCTGCCCGCCGGTGTTCCTGCAAGCAAATAGGGCTTGAGGAACTCACAAGCCCCTTTTCCCCTCCGTCGTTTTTGCGCAAGGTGCAGCGATAGAGACAAAAGGGGATCTGAATGTACGAGTTCGCCATTGCCTGGGAATGGCTGGCCTTTGCCGTGCGCTGGCTGCACGTGATCACGGCCATCGCCTGGATCGGCTCATCCTTCTATTTCATCGCCCTCGACCTCGGCCTCACGAAGCGCGACCACCTGCCGGTCGGCGCCTATGGCGAGGAGTGGCAGGTGCATGGCGGCGGCTTCTATCACATCCAGAAGTACCTGGTGGCGCCGGCCTCGATGCCTGAGCATCTCACCTGGTTCAAATGGGAATCCTACATGACGTGGCTCTCGGGCTTCGCCATGCTCTGTCTCGTCTATTACGGCGGCGCCGATCTTTTCCTGATCGACCGCCATGTGCTCGATATCTCCGCAACCACAGCGATCCTGATCTCACTCGCCTCGCTCGGTATCGGCTGGATCTTCTACGATCTGCTCTGCAAGTCGCCGATCGGCGGCAACACCTGGGGGCTGATGGCGCTGCTCTATGTGGCGCTGGTCGTCATGGCCTGGGGCTACACGCAGGTCTTCACCGGCCGCGCCGCCTTCCTGCATCTTGGCGCGTTTACCGCGACGATCATGTCGGCCAACGTCTTCTTTATCATCATTCCGAACCAGAAGATCGTCGTCGCTGACCTCATAGCCGGGCGCACGCCGGACCCGAAGCTCGGCGCCCAGGCGAAACAGCGCTCGCTCCACAACAACTACCTGACCCTGCCGGTCATCTTCTTCATGCTATCGAACCACTATCCGCTGGCCTTCGCGACGGCGTTCAACTGGATCATCGCCGCACTCGTCTTCCTGATGGGCGTCACTATTCGCCACTGGTTCAACACCACCCATGCCCGCAAGGGCAAGCCAACCTGGACCTGGCTTGTGACTGCGCTTCTCTTCATCCTGATCATGTGGCTTTCGACCGTGCCGAAGGTGCTGACCGGCGGCGAGAAGGCCGAGGTCGCACCGGTCTTTTCGCGCTTCGCCGCGAACGCGCACTTCCCCGCCGTCAAGGACACGGTCTCGACCCGTTGTTCCATGTGCCATGCGGCCGAGCCGGTTTATGAGGGCATCACCCAGGCGCCGAAGGGCGTTGTGCTGGAAAGCGACGCGGAGATTGCCGCACATGCCCGCGAAATCTATATCCAGGCCGGGCGCAGCCATGCGATGCCGCCCGGAAATGTAACGGACATGACGACGGACGAGCGCCAGTTGCTGACAGCCTGGTTCGAAAGCGCCGTCGAGGAAGGCAAGACACAATGACCACCACCCTCATCCGCGGCCGACTGCTGAGCTATAACCGCGCGCCCACGTCGATCGACGACAGCGCCGCCTATAGCTACGAGAGCGATGGCGCGCTTCTGGTCGAGGGTGGCCAGATCCTTGCGAGTGGCGCTTACGCCGCGGTGAAGACAAGCGCGCCTGAAGATGTCGCGGAAGTCGATCATCGCCCGCACCTGATCGTGCCCGGCTTCATCGACACGCACCTGCATTTCCCGCAGATGCAGGTGATGGCCTCCTATGCCGCCAATCTCTTGGAATGGCTGAACACCTACACTTTCCCCGAGGAATGCCGCTTCGTCGAAACCGCCCATGCCGAGCGGATCGCGAAGCGCTTCTTCGACGAGATGGTCCGCCATGGCACGACGACGGCGACGGCCTATTGCTCGGTGCACAAGGCGTCCGCCGACGCTTTCTTCGCCGAAGCGCTGCGCCGTGACATGCGCATGGTCGCCGGCAAGGTGATGATGGACCGCAACGCCCCTCAAGGCCTGCTCGACACGCCGCAGATGGGCTATGACGAAACCCGCGCCGTCATCCGCGACTGGCACGGCAAGGGCCGCAACCATGTGGCCATTACCCCGCGCTTCGCCATCACCTCGACGCCGGAACAGATGGACGTCGCCAAATCGCTGGTGCACGAGTTCCCCGATTTACACGTGCAGACACATCTTTCGGAAAACCGCGACGAGATCGCCTTTACCTGCGAGCTCTATCCGGAAGCCAAGGACTATACCGACGTCTACGCCCGCTACGGGTTGCTTGGACCGAAAAGCCTCTTCGGTCACTGCATCCATCTTTCGGATCGCGAGGCGGATGCGATGAGCGAGACCGGCTCGGTCGCCGTCTTCTGCCCGACCTCCAACCTCTTCCTCGGCTCCGGTCTCTTTCCGCTGCGCGCGCTTACCCGCCGCGACAAGCCGGTGCGCACTTCGGTCGCCTCCGACATCGGCGGCGGCACCAGCTACTCGATGCTGAAAACGCTCGACGAGGCCTACAAGATCCTGCAACTGCAGGGCGAGCGGCTGAACCCCTTCGACAGCTTCTTCATGATGACGCGCGGCAATGCCGAGGCGCTGTCGCTCGTCGACAGGATCGGCACGCTCGAAGCCGGAACCGATGCCGACTTCATCGTGCTCGACATGGCGGCGACGCCGGCGATGGCGCTTCGGGCCGAAGTGGTCAATTCGCTCGCCGACGAGCTTTTCCTGCTGCAGACCATGGGCGACGACCGCGCGATCGTCGAAACCTATGTCGCCGGCAAGCCGGCGAAATCGGCACTCGCCGCCGCGTGACCGCGCAAATCCAGAGAGGTCAAGAAAATTGACCTCTCTGCGTTCTGGCTATTAACAAGCCTCCGGCAAACATGGTAATGGCTCGTTCAATCTCCGTTGGACGAAGGCCGTTTTCATGACGCAAATCCTCGAAATCAGCGATCTCAAGGCGCTCGCCAAACGTCGCGTGCCGAAGCTCTTCTTCGACTACGCCGACAGCGGCGCCTGGACCGAAGGCACCTATCGCGCCAACGAGGAGGATTTCGCCAAGGTCAAGCTGCGCCAGCGGGTGCTGGTCGACATGACCGATCGCTCGCTGGAAACGACGATGATCGGCCAGAAGGTGTCGATGCCGGTGGCGCTCGCCCCGACCGGCCTCACCGGCATGCAGCACGCCGACGGCGAGATGCTGGCGGCCCAGGCCGCCGAAGCCTTTGGTGTCCCCTTCACGCTCTCGACCATGAGCATCTGCTCGATCGAGGACGTCGCCTCGGTCACTACCAAGCCCTTCTGGTTCCAGCTTTACGTCATGCGCGAGCGCGAATTCGTGCTGAACCTTATCGACCGCGCCAAGGCGGCGAAGTGCTCGGCGCTGGTGCTGACGCTCGACCTGCAGATCCTCGGCCAGCGTCACAAGGACCTGCGCAACGGCCTCTCCGCGCCGCCGAAGATGACGCCGAAGCATCTCTGGCAGATGGCGACGCGCCCCGGCTGGTGCATGAAGATGCTCGGCACCAAGCGCCGCACCTTCCGCAACATCGTCGGCCACGCAAAGAGCGTTACCGATCTTTCTTCGCTCGGCGCCTGGACGGCGGAACAGTTCGACCCGCAGCTTTCGTGGAAGGACGTCGAGTGGATCAAGGAGCGTTGGGGCGGACCGCTGATCCTCAAGGGCATTCTTGATCCCGAAGACGCCAAGATGGCGGCGGCGACCGGTGCCGATGCGATTATCGTCTCCAACCATGGCGGCCGCCAGCTCGACGGCGCCCACTCCTCCATCAGCATGCTGCCGCGCATCGTCGATGCGGTTGGCCACCAGATCGAAGTGCATCTCGACGGCGGCATCCGCTCCGGCCAGGATGTGCTGAAGGCCGTCGCCATGGGCGCCAAGGGCACCTATATCGGCCGCCCCTTCCTCTATGGCCTCGGCGCCATGGGCAAGGACGGGGTGACCAAGGCGTTGGAAATCATCCGCAAGGAGATGGACATCACCATGGCGCTCTGCGGCAAACGCAACATCAACGACGTCGACCGCAGCATCCTGGCGGAATAGGCCACGGCATCAGCCACTCCCGCCCTCATTCCTGTGCTTGTCACAGGAATCTCTAGCAGTTCCGATGGAACTGCGGGACCAGCCCAAGTCCTTGGGCTGAAAGGTCTTTTGACCCGACAGACTTCGGGTCGCTGGATCCCCGCCACAAGGGCGAGGATGAGGGAGCTTGGAGTGGCCCTTCCGGCAAAACGCGAAGCGAGCGCAAGACCCCTGCGCGCTCAGCTCCCCCGATAGGTCGAATACCCATAGGGCGAAAGCAGCAGCGGCACGTGATAGTGGCTCGCCGGATCGGCAATGCCGAAGCGCAAGGGGATTCGGTCGAGGAAGGCCGGTTCCGGCAGCGTCGTGCCTGACCGGCGCAGGTAGTCGCCGGCGTGGAAGACCAGCTCGTAATTGCCGGCCATGAAGCCGACGCCTTCGACCATCGGCCCGTCGACACGGCCGTCGCTGTTGGTGTGGACGGTCCGGATCAGCTGTCGCTCTTCGCCCTCCAGCCAATAGAGATCGATGCGCAGGCCTTCGGCCGGCTTGCCGAGCGCGGTGTCGAGTACATGGGTCGTCAGGCGGCCGGTGCTGCTCATGGTATCCTCTTTTCTGCTACTGCATGTTTCCTTTAATCGTAGCCGATTAAAGGACAAAAACATGCAGTGAATCAAAGTGCTACAGCGACCTTTGCGCGTCTGATAAGACGCGCGGCGCTGTAGGGCGACATGCGCGCGGCGAACCGCACGCACTTCTCATCATGCCGCTAGACCGGGCTCGAAATGACGAAGGACTCGTCGTAGAAATACTCTTCGAGGTTGTTGCCCGGCCCATCGCGATCGACGATCAGGAAATCGCTGACGGCGCCGATCGACATCAACGGGTGATGCCAGACGTTGCGGCCGTAATTGACCCCTTGCTTGCCGCTCGCCTGGAATACCCGAGGCGTGCCCGGCCGGCCATCCCGGTCTTCGGCAACGACGACGAGCCAGGGGCGATCGTCGAGCGGTGAAAAGCTCTGGCTGCCGAGAGGGTGGCGCTCCATCATCGTCACCGCATAGGGAAACGCGCGCGGCTGACCGCGGAAGATGTTGATGATGACATTGGCGCCGTCGCCGACCACATCGGCACGCGCCAGTCCGTGGAAACGTTCCGTGTTGCCGCCGTTGATGTAGCGCATCGTCGCCGGATCGGCTTCGATGATGGTTCCGAAGGGTGCAAAGGCGTCGCGCGTCAGCGGTTCGATCTTAAGCAGGCGCGACATCAGGCGTGGACCCCATGCATCGGTACGCTTGCGAAGTCCGGTTCGATGGCCTCCCCCCTGTGCGAGGACGCGTATCGAACGGTTTTGTCAGGCATTTTCGTCTCCAGGAAGCATCGACTGCAGCCGCAGGCGGGCGATTTTTTCCACCTGCGCGCAAGCGGTTTCAAATTCCTCTTCGGGCGAATTGTCAATGCGGCTTTCGAAGGAGGCGCGAATCTGGCCCTTGGTGAGCCCCTTCACGGCGATGATGAAGGGGAAGCCGAATTTCTTCGTGTAGGCATCGTTCAGCGCCGTGAAGCGTTGATGCTCATCGGGCGTCAACCGATCGAGGCCGGCAGACGCCTGCTCGGCGGTCGAGTCTGCCGTGAGCTTGCCCGCAATCGCCAGCTTGCCGGCAAGATCGGGATGGGCGCGCAGCACTTGCAGCTTTTCGCGCGGCAATGCCGCACGAAAAGCCTGGCAGAGTGCCGAATGCACGTTGCCCGCCATCAGACCCGCCGCCGCGGCGCGATCGAAGGCGCGTTCGGCCACCCAGGGCGAATGCTCGAACACGCCGCCGAAACGGGCGACGAAGGCGTCGCGGTCGGACATCAGTGCGCCCCTTCCGGCTTGTGGTGCTGGTACCAGTGGTTGGCGATGTCGATGCGCCTGGGCACCCAGACCTTATCGTGCGACATCACGTAATCGATGAACCGGGCAAGGGCTGCGGCGCGGCCAGGGCGGCCGACAAGCCGGCAGTGCAGGCCGATATTCATCATCTTGGCATCGCCCTGGCGGCCTTCCTCATAGAGCACGTCGAAGCTGTCCTTGAGATAGGTGAAGAACTGGTCGCCGGAGTTGAAGCCCTGGTTGGTGGCAAAACGCATGTCGTTGGCATCGAGCGTATAGGGGATGATGAGATGCGGCTTGTCGGCCGGCAGCCCCGGCACCCAATAGGGCAGTTCGTCGGCGTAGCTGTCGCAGGAATAGAGGAAGCCGCCCTCCTCCAGCACCAGCTTCAGCGTGTTGGCCGAAGGCTTGCCCTGGTAGATGCCGAGCGGGCGCTCGCCGGTCAGCTCCGTATGCAGACGGACGACTTCGCGGATATGCTCGCGCTCGACCTCCTCCGGGAAGTCCTTGTATTCCAGCCAGCGCAACCCGTGGCTGGCTATTTCCCATCCGGCTTCCTTCATGGCCGCAACCGCTTCCGGATTGCGCGCCATGGCGAGCGTCACGCCGTAGACCGTCAGCGGAACGTTACGGCTCGTGAACATGCGCCACAGCCGCCAGAAACCGGAGCGCGCGCCATATTCGTAGATCGATTCCATGTTGAGATTGCGCTGACCCTGCCAGGGCTGCGCGCCGACGATCTCGGACAGCAGACATTCGGACGCCGCGTCGCCATCGAGAATGCAGCTCTCGCCGCCCTCCTCGTAGTTCAGCACGAACTGCACGGCAATGCGCGCATCGCCCGGCCAGTTTGCCTTCGGCGGATTGCGGCCGTAGCCAACGAGGTCGCGCGGATACTTAGTCTCAGACATCAAATCACCCTTCGATTTTTCCAGAACGGTATCACCGCCGACCGGATTGTCGATACCGAAATCTGCCCGCGAAGGGTCGCTGGGCGGCAAGCTCGGAATGAGACGAAGGCTGAATTCTGCGCTCTCGTTAGCGATGCGCCATCAATGCCGCGACGATGAGCGGCAAGGGCCGGATCGATCCCGAACCAACAGAGGGATCGGCGGCAACGCGTTTGGCGCGTTCGGCGCGCGCATTCGTAGAGATCTTGCCGAGCGGGTGCTGCGAATGCACACGCAGGGGCGCGCCGGTCTCCTGCTCGACGAAGAGGGCAAGACTGCCGATGGCAAGCGGCGTCGCCAGGTACGGCTCGAACAGCTCGCGAAGCGGCGCCTCGACCTGGCGTATCGCGTCCGACGCGAGCGGGCCAGTCAACATCATGTGGAAGCGGTACTCGTCCATCACATGAGGATCGCCCCAGCGGTGCAAATTGGAAAACTGCGGTGCGGTCAGCCGATCCGGATCGGAGCGCTCGATCTCGTCTTCGCTGAGCGGCGCACGAAAAGCATCGAACTCCTGAACGATATTGGCTGCCAGCAGATGCATCGCGGTGCTCGGGACCTGCGGCATCAGACCGAAGCACCGGCCGATGCGGGCGACCTCCAGGCGATCGATTTCGAACGGTGTCTGCGCGCCGGCAAAATGCATGAGCGCCTTCAGGAGTTGTGATTCCGTCATATCCGGATGCAGACGAAACGGCGACATCATCACCGCATGGAAACCGAAGCGGCGCGGTACGGCCGTATGGTAGGCGATGTCGGCAGAACTCAGGCCCGCAACCGAAGGCAGTTCCGTCGGTTCGCCGGAATAGACGTTGCGCCCAAGCCAGCTTGCGGCGACCGCGGAAAGCGGGTCGGCCATCGGCGGCGTAAAACAAATGGCGTAGCGCATGTCTGGCTCCGGTTATCCGTGTCGAGCGGGACGAGGAAAAGTGCCTGCGGTTTTCCGCCCCGCTCCAATGAGATCGATCACGCTTATGAGTATCGATCCGACCCGGGATCTTCGTGATCTATTGGCCGCGTCTTAGGTGATTTGCGTGACAGATTGACGAAGTGGATCGTGCAAAACCACGCGATCCCACCGGTTTGCGCACCAGATTTTCGGAACCATCCGGCCCAACGGCCGTTCACTCAAGGTAACAATCAAGGATGGAGAAGAAGCGTGAGCTATCACAACGCAAACCTGCAGGATGCCCGGATCAAGGAAACCCATGACCTGATCGCGAGCGACAAGGTTGAAGGCACGAAGGTCTATGGCTCCGACAACAAGCACATCGGCTCGATCGAGCGCGTGATCATCGAAAAACGCAGCGGTCGCGTTGCCTACGCCGTGCTCGGTTTCGGCGGCTTCCTTGGCCTTGGCGAAGACCACTATCCGCTGCCCTGGGCGAAGTTGACCTATGACGAAAACCTCGGCGGCTATCGCACCGACGTTACGCGCGATCAGGTCGAGCGCGCGCCGAAATATCGCGGCAACGAGGAATACGACTGGAACGAGGAAAACGGCCGTCGCGTCTACGACTACTACGGCGTGCCACCCTACTGGATGTAAGGTCGAACTTTCGAATGTCCGAATATGTGAGGCTCCGCCTGCGGCGGGGCCCTTCCCATGCCCAAGCCTAGAGATGCTTCTCGCGAAGCGCCGCGATGTGGTTCCGGCACAGGAAGGAATCCGGCAGATCGAGCGTCGGGAGACCGGCGATCTCGTCGACAACGAAGCGCGCCAACCGATGCGCAATCCCGAAGCTCACCTTGAAGCCGCCGGTCAGCACGGAAATGTTCGAATGATCAGGGTACCGCCCGACCATGGGTTCGCGCCCCGCCGACTTTGGCCTGAGCCCGGCCCAGCGCTCGACCACCTCCGCATCCGCCAGACACGGCGCCAGCAACGTGGCGCGCCGAAGGAGATCGTCAAGCTGTTCATCCGTGGACAGTGGATCGGTAAAGCTGTTCTCGCTGGTACTGCCGATCGCCACATGGCCATCGTCATGAGCGATGATGTAGACGCCATCGGTGAAAATAACCGGCAGGTCCGGATCGACATCCGCCTTCAAGAGCGCGGCCTGGCCCTTGACCGCAGTGCCGCTCGTCGCTTTCAGCGGCCCCGACACGGCATCGATCAGCGGGAAACTGCCGATGCCGGCAGCGATGATGCAATGGTCGAAGCTGAGGCGGTTGCCATCGTCACGCTCGGCCCTGCCGTGCGCCGGAAGGATGGCGCGCACGCCCGAGACTTCATCGATCTGAACATTCTGGCACTGCAACAAGGCGGCACGCAGGGCTGACAGCGTGCGGCGCGGCGACACCCGCGCGGCCAGCGTATCGAAAACGACGCCGTGCGCCGTTGCCTCCGTGCCTGGCCAACCCTCCGGGCCGCCCTCCTGGACATGCCAGAAGAATTGCCGGTCGCCCGCGCGCCATTGCTGTCGCGCGTCCTGCTCATGCCGGAGCGCAATGTCGCGTAAGTGCGGCTTGGCGAGCGGCATCAGCCGCCCGGTGCGGCGATAGCCGGTCGACACCCCCGCCTCGGCTTCGAGTTGCGCGATCTCCTGTTCGAGCGACACCAGCGCTTCGAACTGGAATTGTTTCTTGGCGTTCCAGCGGTCGGGCATATGCGGCATGAGCGCGCCCAGCAGGCCGCCGCTCGCGCCGGCACCGATGGCCTGTTGCTCGACGAGCCGCACAATCATGCCCTTGCGCGCGGCGGAAAGGGCGGCCCACAGCCCCATGATGCCGCCGCCGACGACCAAAAGCTCGCTCATCGATTGACCTTCTCCGGCCGGCGGATTATCGCCTTTGCCATGACAGGACCAGCAGACCCGATCGACCCGCCAGCGCACCAAAACCTTGATTGGCACGAGGGCGATATGCCCTATTCCCGGGAGTTTGGCGATCACTTTTATTGCCGCACCGATGGGCGGCTGGAATGCGGTCACGTCTTCCTTTCGGGCAACGGCCTGCCGGATCGCTGGGTCGGTACGGGCACCTTCCGCATCGGCGAACTGGGCTTCGGCACTGGGCTCAATTTCTGCGAGACATGGTGCCAGTGGAAGGCAACCGCTGGAGCCGGCGACCGCCTGCAGTTCGTCTCGTTCGAGCGGTTTCCCATGGCCGCCGACGAGATTTCCCGTGCGCTCAGCCACTGGCCGGAAATCGATGCGGAACGGCTGGTCCTGGTCTCCCGCTGGCCGGCAGACCCCGACGGTGACGTCCGCATCGACTTTGGCGACGGCGTCACCCTCACGGTCGTCTGCGGTCCAGCGCTCGAAGGTGTCGCCCGCACCGAACATCCGTTCGACGCCTGGTATCTCGACGGTTTCGCCCCCTCGCGCAATCCCGACATGTGGTCGGAAGAGCTGATGCGGCACGTCTTCGAAAAAACCGCGCCCAGCGGTAGCTTCGCGACCTATGCGGCCGCCGGTTTCGTCCGCCGCAATCTTCAGGCCGCCGGCTTCGTCGTCGAAAAACGCAAGGGTTTCGCCGGTAAGCGCGAGATGCTGCGGGGCGACCGCCCCTACTGCATGTCTCCTTAAATCGGCCTCGATTTAAGGAGACAAAGACATGCAGAAAATCAAAGTGCTACAGCGACCTTTGCGCGTCTGATAAGACGCGCGGCGCTGTAGGCGCTCCCCCCGATTTCAACGTGTCTTGAACGGTTGCGCCATCGCACTGCGAAAATGCGTCAGCGGGAACGATTTACTCCACAAGAGAACTGAACTGTCGCAAATGGCGGGCCATCGCGCCTGCGGATCTGCGACACAACCCCATCGGCAACACGGTGGGTCCTTCATGAACGACGATCAGTTTCCCGATGCAGCAACCGGTGATGCGGCCTCGACCCCGCTGGAGCGGCGACGCAGGCCAGGCGGCCGCGGCGCCGAGCGGTCCCGCAAGTCCGCGGGCGGAAAATACCTCAATCTTGTCAATACGCTGGCGAAGTCCACGGTGCTTTCGGAAGATGCGCTCGAAGCGATCCATGACGCGTCGCTGACCATCCTCGAAGAGATCGGCATGGACATCATCCTGCCGGAAGCACGCGACCGGATGAAGGCCGCAGGCGCCGATGTGACGCCCGGCACCGACCGGGTGCGCTTCGACCGCGGGCTGATCATGGACATGATCGCCTCCGTGCCTCCGGCCTTCACGATGCATGCCCGCAACCCCGCGCGCAACGTCGCGATCGGCGGCAACAATCTCGTCTTCGTCCAGATCGCCAGCGCGCCCTTCGTCGCCGATCGTGACGGCGGTCGCCGCACCGGCAACCACGAAGACTTCCGCAAGCTGGTGAAACTCGCACAGTCCTACGACATCGTGCACACGACCGGCGGCTATCCGGTCGAGCCGGTCGATCTGCATGCCTCAGTCCGCCACCTCGACTGCCTCTCCGATATGGTAAAGCTCACCGACAAGGTGTTCCACGCCTATTCGCTTGGGCAGCAGCGCAACACCGACGGCATCGAGATCGCCCGCATCGGCCGCGGCATCTCCATGGAGCAGATGGAACGCGAGCCTTCGCTGTTCACCATCATCAACACCTCCTCTCCGCTCCGCCTCGACGGACCGATGCTGCAGGGCATCATCGAGATGTCCTCGCGCAATCAGGTGGTGGTGGTCACGCCCTTTACATTGGCCGGCGCGATGGCACCGGTGACGATCGCCGGCGCACTGGTTCAGCAGAACGCCGAGGCACTGTGCGGCATCGCCTTCACCCAGATGGTCAGGCGCGGCGCACCCGTCATGTATGGCGGTTTCACCTCGAACGTCGACATGAAGACCGGCGCACCCGCCTTCGGCACGCCGGAATACATGAAGGCGGTGGTCGCCGGCGGCCAGCTCGCCCGCCGCTACAACATCCCCTACCGCACCTCGAACACCAATGCCGCCAACACGCTCGACGCGCAAGCCGCCTACGAGTCCGCCATGTCGCTCTGGGCGCTGACGCAGGGCGGCGGCAACTTCGTCATGCACGCGGCCGGCTGGACCGAGGGCGGGCTCACGGCCTCCTTCGAGAAGTTCATTCTCGACGTCGACATGCTGCAGATGGTGGCGGAATATTTGACGCCGCTCGATGTCAGCGAGGATGCCCTCGGCCTCGACGCCGTGCGCGGCGTCGGCCCCGGCGGCCATTACTTCGGGACGCTGCACACGCTGCAGCGCTACGAGACCGCCTTCTATTCGCCTATCCTGTCCGACTGGCGCAACTTCGAGACCTGGACAGAAGCCGGACGGCCGACCACCTACGATCATGCCAACCGGATCTTCAAGCAGAAGCTCAACGAATATGAGCGCCCGCCGCTCGATCCGGCGATCGAAGAGGAACTTGATGCCTTTGTCGCCAGACGCAAGGCAGAGGGCGGCGTCCCGACGGACTTCTGACGGAGCGCCGCGTTGGCTGATTGCACGAGCAGCCGCTAGTATGGAGGCGAGCCCTACAAGCCGGGCTCAGGGAAAGACGGCAGCCCGCGCCGTGGCGATCAATTGCTCCGTCGTTGCAGCGACACAATTGCGGTCAATCTCAGCGACCGTCCGCTCCCTCACATGCGCGGAGAGCTGTTTTCTGAAATCGCCGAGCGTCCTTGGGGCGGCGCAGATCACCAGGCTGTCGAAAGCGTGGTCGGCCGCGTAACTTTCCAGCCTTTCAGCAACGTCGGCGACGAAGCGCTGCTGCTCCTCGCGAACGGGATCGCTCTTGTATTCCATGGCGGAGCGGCCGTGCCCGTCGGACGAGTGCGCTCTGCCCGGCTTATCCGCCATGATGTCCTGAACGCGTTTCGGTTCGGTGTGAAAGGTTTCCTCGTCCGGCCGCTGGCGTTCCTCCTTCAACAGGTTCACGCCCTTGACGATGCGCGCGGTGTTGCCGTCCGCGACCAGTATCCATGTCCGGTTCTGCACGATTGTCTCCCAGTGAAAGGTGTTGATCGTGGCGGGCCGAAAAGGCCCTGGAAGGAAACGCGCGAGGCTCGGTTCGGTTCCATCAAAACGCCGCTCAGCAGCAATTGTTTCGGCCTGTAACGGCGGTTACATCCGCGCGACATAGGCCTCGAAGCTGCGCTCCGCTGTCACCTCGTAACGCTCGCGCTCGACGTGAACGGAGCTGATCCTGTCGACGCGAAAATCGCGGAAATCCGACCTCAGCTCGCACCAGCCCGTCAGCAGCCAGAAGTGGCCGAAGACGCTGAGACCGAGCGGCCAGATGATCCGCTCGGAGTGCTCGTTCTTGAGGCTGTCATAGCTGAGGCGAAGCTTGCGCCGCTCCGCGATCGCCTGGCGCAGATCGCCCAGCAGTGCCGGCGGTTCCGGCTGGAGCGCCGAGCGGAAGGCGCGAAGTGGCGCCGCCATCAGCCGCTGCCGGTGTTCGGGAGGCAAGCCGTGGGCGATCTTCTCCATCGCCTCGCGCGCCGATCGAGCAAGTCGCCCGTCGCCCAGCATCTGCACGGCCCTGGCACCGAAGGCGAGCGCTTCGAGCTGCTCGAAGGTGAAGGCGAGCGGCGGCGCATCGAAGGCCCCGCGCAGCAGATAGCCGACACCACGCTCGCCATCGATTGGCGCACCGGAAGCGATCAGATGCTCCATGTCGCGATAGATCGTCCGCTGCGCGACCTCCATCTTCTCGGCGATCTCCCGCGCCGTCATCGCCCGGCCGGTCGCGCGCAGGAGCTGGATAATGCGAAACAGCCGGTCGGCGGGTCTCATCCGTGGTCTCCCTTCGCCATTCTCTCCCACGTTTGAAAGGGCTATAGCGACCGTCCGGCAGGCACAAGCATGCCGGTGTCGACTATGGCCATAAGGCTGTCAGTTGCCCTATGCTAAATCAAGCTCCAACAGACATGGAGCATGAACATGACCAGCGACCACATCCTTGAGCTTGCCGTTTGCATCGTTCTCGACAAACCCGCGGCGACAGCCACGCGCCGCCGGGCGATGCAGGCCGTTTCCCGCTATCCCGGGTTCGTCTCCTGGCGCGCCGTCGATTCCTGCGAGACCTCGGGCATGTTTGCGGACCTGGTCGAATGGGAGACGCTTGAGGCCGCCCAATCGGCCGGTGAGCGCGTTCGGGTCGATCCGGAGTTTGCGCCTTACGCGGCGACGATCAGCGCGGTAATGCTGGTGCAGCATTTTACCGACGGCCAGAAGATCTGAGCGGCCAGAGAAACGAGCGAAGGACTGCCTAGCGATGGCCGAACCACTGAAGAACCTGCTGCACCCCGGCGTCGTCACCGATATCGCCGACCGGATCGCCCGCAGCACCAGCGCCTTCGATCGGGAGAAATTCCTGCGGCTCGCAAGCGACGGCCTCGAAACGCTGGAACTGATGCAGCGTTCGCTCAAGATCCGTGATGCGCTGGTCGAAACACTGCCGCAGCCGTTCCCTGAAGCGGCCGCCATTCTTGCGGCCTGCCTGCCCCGAGACGATGCGCCCGGTCTCAGCGGCTGGGCATTGCTCCCCCTCAGCCAGTACGTTGCCTTGCGTGGCCTTGGGGAGTTCGACCTGTCGCTGTCGCTGCTGCGTGCACTGACGCCGCATTTCACCGCCGAGTTCGGCATTCGCGTCTTCATCGATCGCGATCAGGAGCGCGCTCTTGCGACGATCCGCTCCTGGACCCAAGACGCCAACCATCACGTCCGCCGGCTGGCGAGCGAAGGCACGCGCCCGCGCCTACCCTGGGCCATGCGGCTGCCGAAACTCATCCGCGATCCGAAGCCAATCCTGCCGATGCTGACGGCCCTGATCGATGACCCCGAGGACTATGTGCGCCGCTCGGTTGCCAACAGCCTCAACGACATCGCCAAGGACCATGCGGATCTGGTGGTGGCTTTCGTCGCGGGGCATATCGGCGACGCATCACCGGAGCGCCGCCAGTTGCTGCGCCATGCCTCGCGCACGCTCCTGAAGCAGGGCCACCCGGACGCGCTTGGCAATTTCGGCTTCGCGCCCCCGGCTGGCATCAATGCCAGGTTCACGCTCGACCGCTCCGAGATCGTGCTCGGCGAAAGCGTCGGCCTGCGCCTGGCCGTCAGTCATGACGCCGAGACGAGCCAGAAGGTGATGATCGATTACGCCGTGCATCACCGCAAGGCGAACGGCGCGACATCGCCGAAAGTGTTCAAATGGACCTCGGCGACGCTTGAGCCCGGCGGCTCGATCGAGATCGAAAAACGGCATGCGATCCGACCGATCACCACCCGGCGTTACTATCCGGGCGCGCACCGCGTCGTCATTCTCGTCAACGGCCAGGAAGCGGCTGAAGCCGGCTTTGATCTCGCGCTGGAGTAGATCTCATTTCGCATCTGCGAAAAGATGCACCTTGACTTTTTCGCCCAAAACGACGACATGGTGCCCAGCGTCACCTTCAGGCCGCCGCGTGAGCGCGCCCTCGGCAACACAGAAAGCCGTGAAGAAGGAAAAGCGCACCCATACGCCGTAAGCGGCGACAGCACAGGCGCTTGACGACTTTTTTCTTAACCCACAAGTTCCCAATTCACGCGGGGTTCTTGACGCCAAACGACACCGGAACAGCAAGGATGCGGTTCCGGCGAATGCGTTTGGCGCCCCCAAAAGGTATATGCATTTGTCCACCTTTAAAGATCTCGGCCTCTCCGAGCACATTCTGGAGACCCTGTCCGCCAACGGCTTCGAAAAACCGACGCCGATCCAGGCGCAGGCAATTCCTCAGGTGCTGAAGGGCAACGATCTCATCGGTCTCGCCCAGACCGGCACCGGCAAGACGGCCGCCTTCGGCCTGCCGATGATCGAAAAGCTCGTTGCCGAAGGCAAGCGCCCCGATCCGCGCAACATCCGCGCCCTCGTACTGGCCCCGACTCGCGAACTGGTCAACCAGATCGCTGCCAACCTCAAGCTCTTCGTCAAGAAGTCTCCGCTGAAGATCGGCGTTGTCGTCGGTGGCGTCTCGATCAACAAGCAGACCGAACAGCTCGCCCGCGGCGTCGACATCCTGGTCGCAACGCCGGGCCGCCTGCTCGATCTCGTCAACCGCAAGGCCGTGACGCTGACGCAAGGGCGCTACCTCGTGCTCGACGAAGCCGACCAGATGCTCGACCTCGGCTTCATCCACGACCTGCGCAAGATCTCCAAGCTCGTGCCGAAGAACCGCCAGACGCTGCTGTTCTCGGCCACCATGCCGAAGCAGATTGCCGAGCTTGCCGGCGAGTACCTGACCAACCCGATCAAGGTTGAAGTCACACCTCCGGGCAAGGCCGCCGACAAGGTCGAACAGTATGTTCACTTCGTTCCCGGCAAGGACCTGAAGACGACCATCCTCAAGAAGACGCTGACCGACAATCCGGACGGCCTGTCGCTGATCTTCAGCCGCACCAAGCATGGTGCCGAGAAGCTGATGAAGCACCTCGACCACGTGGGCTTCAAGGCCGCCTCGATCCACGGCAACAAGAGCCAGGGCCAGCGCGAGCGGGCACTGAAGGCCTTCCGTGACGGCGAGATCCGCGTGCTTGTCGCCACCGACGTCGCCGCCCGCGGCATCGACATCCCCGGCGTCACCCACGTCTACAACTACGACCTGCCGGAAGTGCCTGATGCCTATGTTCACCGCATCGGCCGCACCGCGCGCGCCGGCCGCGACGGCATCGCGATTGCCTTCTGCGCTCCGGACGAAATCCGCCTGCTTCGCGACATCGAGAAGCTGATGGGCATCAACATTGCTGTTGCCAGCGGCGAAGCGCCGGCCGACCAGGCCCGCCCCTCCAAGAGCCGCAGCGGCCGCGGCAATAACGGCGCCGGCCACCGCAAGGGCAATGGCGGCGGCCAGCACCAGAACGGCGGCCGTCCTCCACGCCGTGAGCGTCCGGCCGGAGAGCCGGTTGCCGCCACCAGCGGCTTTACCGGTGACGACCTGCTGCGCGACGAGCGCCGTCCGCAGCGTCAGGAGCGCCGCGATCATGGCCATCCGCAAAACGACGGCCGTGGCGAAGGCAACCGCAATCACGAAGGCAAGAAGCACCACGGACGTCCCGGCCAGAAGCAGGGCGACCGTCGCGACCGCAACCATGGCGGCCGCACCGAAAACCGTGGTGGTGGCGAGCGTCGCGAAGGCGGCCAGGGCCAGCGTCGTGGCAACGGCGGCAACCGCGGCCACCAGGGCTGATTTCTAAAAATCGCTGAAATGAACGGCGGGCCTAAGCGACCCGCCGTTTTTTTATGCCCGCTGCTTGCGGTTGGTAAGATAAACGCCCGCGACGGCGATCACCGTTCCGATGACCATCGGCAGCGTCAGCGCTTCGCCGAAGAAGAGCCACGCCTGCACTGCGGCAAGCGGCGGAACCAGATAGATCAGCGACGCCGCGCGGGACACCTGGCCGCGGCGGATGAGATAGAGCAGCAGCGCAATCGCCCCCATCGAAAGCCCTAGGACCGACCAGGCGAGTGCGAGCACGACCTGGAGGTTCCAGGTGACGTGCAGATCTTCCAGCAGCAGCGCCAGCGGGATCGTCACGATCAGCGCGCCGAGATATTGCAGTGCTGCGATGCTGCGGATGTCGCCGCTCTGGAGATGGCGCTTCTGATAGAGCGTGCCATAGGTGACGGCGGCCATGCCGAGCACGTTGACGATGACAGGCAGGAGGTGGATCGGCGTCGCGCCGGTATCTATCGCCAGCACCTTCGGCAGCACGGCTAGCGCAATGCCGAAGAAACCGAGCACCAGTCCGAGCTTCTGTTGGGTCGTCAGCTTTTCGTCGATCACGAAGGCCGCCGCGACGGCAGTCATCAACGGCTGCAGGCCGGCAATGATGCCGGAGATACCGGCGGGAACACCCTCACCGATCGCCCACCAGACGGCGCCGAGATAGAGCCCGTGCAAAAACATGCCTGACACCACGGCATGGCCGGCCACCGACCAGGACTTTGGCCACCGGGCGCCGGTGACGATGCAAAACAGGATGAAGAGCGCGATCGCCAGCGTGTAACGCAAAACCAGAAAGGTCAGCGGATCCGCGTAGGCAGCCGCATATTTCGCGACGACCCAGCCGGTCGACCAGAGCAGAACGAAGATGGCGGGAGCCAGGCGGGCGAGCATGATGGGCCTATCGGATAACGGCGGCAGAGCGGCGGCGTACAGCCCGCTCAACGGAAGGCGGCCTCAAGTCGCTGAATACTCTGATCTACCGGATGATTTCGAGCCTAATCATTGCGATTTAGGCATTGAGGCAAGTAGACGCGACCACACTGATGGTCAAAGCAATTTTTCTGATGGCAAGCATCAGCCAATCGGAACCATCAGCCGGAGCGAGGAAAGCGACAGCGAAACGAAGCCGGGCTCGTACTCCTCGCGATAGTGCAGCAAGGCGGTATCGGCCGCATGTCCTTCGGCCGCCATCCAATCGAACATTTTCTGGTAATGAGCAAAGGCGTCGCCGCTTTCCGGATGATGCAAGGCGGTGACGAAACGCATGGCCGGCAGGTCGACGTGTCCAGGGTGAACCGAGGTCTCGGCCTTGTCGGCGACATAACCGACAAGATAGCGGAAGCCGTCAGGGCGATCGTTCCAGGAAATACCGACGAGAGCTGCATGGTCCCCGGGATGAAGGTGTTGGTGGTGCCCCTGCATCTCGGCGATCAGTCGGCGCACGGCCCCTTCGGCCGCCTCGCCAAAGGTACCTTCCCAAAACGAGCCGGCTATGCGCTGGGCCGGTCTTTCAACGATTTCGAACGCCATGACCACCTCATCAAACGAAGGTCCTGCAATTTTTGGCCTGTCACACGAAGGCCAATCGCAGGAGTAGAACGGAATTTGCCTCAAAGCAGTTCCACGAAGGCGCGGGCCGCGTGGCTAAACTGCCTCTCGCGATGGGTCAAGAGTTCGAAATTGCGCTCCGCCAGTTCAAACGGCAACTCGACCAGCCGGCCGCTATCAACGAAGGGCTGGGCGGCGAGCCGGGACACGGCCGTGACGAAAGGACCGCTTTCGACGGCCGTCAGTACCGCTTCGTTCGAAGGCAGCTCGAGCTCGATCTTCAACCCGTCAAGCTCCGCTCCATAATCCCCCATCGATTGCAGGAACATTGCCCGCGTGCCGGAGCCCTCTTCACGCAGCACCCAGCGCGCGGCAAGCAGCATCTCCAGATTGACCGGGGCGCCGACAAGCGGATGCGCGGGCGAAGCATAGACCGCGATGCGATCGACCGCGACGCGGCGGTGGTCGAGCTTGGCACCATCGACCCGCCCTTCAACGAAGCCGAGCTGCACCGTCCCCTCCTCTACCGCCTCGGCAACGACGGCGGTGTTGCGCACGGTGAGTTTCACGTCGACCTGCGGATAGTCGTGGGTGAAGCGCGCCAAACGCGCCGGCAGCCAGTAGCTCGCAACCGTCTGGCTGGCGGCGATCGACAGTTCGCCGCGGCGAAGCTGGGATAGATCGTTGAGGCAGGCGGTGGCCGCGGCCGCCCGGGCGAGAACCGCTTTTGCCTCCGGCAGGAAGACCTTGCCGGCATCGGTCAGCGTAAGACCGCGGCCGACACGATCGAACAACCGCACGTCGTGCTGGGTTTCAAGCGCGGCGATCGCGGCACTCGCGGCCGACTGGGTGACGTTCATCGCCTCGGCGGCTTTCGTCATGTGCAGCCGCTCGGCGACCGCGACGAAGATTCTAAGCTGATCGAGTGTCATGGCAAATCAATCGCAAAAATCGATCAGAATGACAAGAATAATCCGTTAGACTGATTCATGGATCGGCGTAGGTTGCGCGCCATGTCCAGATCGCATCCCACATTTCGCTCCGCATTTTCCTCCGCCTCCTCCCGCCTGACGTGCATTCTTCCGGGCCTTTTCCTCTGCTGCCTCGTCGCGCTCGCGGCCATCGGCCTTGAATGGATTGAGTGGCGCTGGACAGGTCGCGCATGGCTGGAGGCCCTCGTTCTTGCCATTCTGCTTGGCGCCATCGTCCGCACGATCTGGACGCCCAGCGCCCGCTTCCTCTCCGGCATCCACTTCTCCGCCAAGGTTCTGCTGGAGACCGCAATCGTCCTGATCGGCGCCATGCTGAGCTTCGACGCGATCGCCGAAAGCGGGCCGACCCTGCTTGTCACCATCGTCGCCACCGTTGTCATGTCGATCGCCACCGGTTACCTGATCGCACGACTGCTCGGCCTGCCGAAGCGGCTCGCGACCTTGATCGCCTGCGGCAACGCCATCTGCGGCAACTCGGCGATTGCCGCCGTCGCTCCGGCAATCGGCGCCCGCGGCGAAGAGGTTGCCGCCGCCATCTCCTTTACCGCCATTCTCGGCATCGCCGTCGTCCTGTCTCTGCCCTTCGTCGGCGGCTGGCTCGGCATGACGCCACAGGGCTACGGTGTCTTTGCCGGCATGACCGTCTATGCCGTGCCGCAGGTTCTCGCCGCTGCCAGCCCTTTCAGTTCGCTCTCGGTTCAGGTCGGCACGCTCGTCAAGCTCGTGCGCGTGCTGATGCTCGGCCCCGTCGTCTTCTGTTTCTCGCTGATCGGCGGCCGCGATGCTGAACCTGAACTCGCACCGGGCGAACGCCGCACAGTGGGATCGCGCCTCGCCGCTGTCGCCCACTTCGTCCCCTGGTTCATCCTCGGTTTCCTGGCCGTCGCCATTGCCCGCAACAGCGGCGTAGTCCCCGACCCGGTCGCGACAGGCGCCGTGAAGGTCTCCACCTGGCTGACCGTCATCGCCATGGTTGCTCTCGGCCTCGAGGTCGACATCCGCACGCTCGCCAATGCCGGCCCGCGCGCCAGTGCCGCTGCCCTGCTCTCGCTTCTCGTGCTCTGCATCCTGTCGGCGCTCGCGATCGCTTGCCTTGGCCTCGGCTAGCACCGAAAACCGGCGCCCAAATTTAGAGCATATGCATATTTTGCAGCCGCTCGGCCGCCACACCTTTCGGCGGTCGGATCCCGCTGCCGGGTTGTTGGGCAGTTTTCCCCGTGAATGGGCGAGAGGATCGATGCCAATTTTCTTTTCCGGCGACTGAGCACGCTTCTTGCATTGCAACCAGCGTTGTACTCAAATGGTCAAAAATAAGGGGACCACGCCTTTGGCATTTGACGAAATGATGAATGCGGACAGCAGTCCGCGCCAGCCATATTCGACCTATCATGAATGGTATGCCAGCCAGGACAAAAATCGGCTCATAGCCAAATCCAGGGAAGCCGAGAACATCTTCCGGAAAACCGGCATCACCTTCGCGGTCTACGGACACGCAGACTCATCCGAAAAGCTCATCCCCTTCGACCTCATCCCCCGCATCATTTCCGGCCGCGAATGGCGCAAGCTCGCCCAAGGCATCGAACAGCGGGTCATCGCGCTCAACGCCTTTCTCGACGACATCTACCACAAGCAGGAAATCATCCGCGCCGGACGCGTGCCGCGAGAGCTGATCGAGAAGAACGTCGCCTTCCTGCCGCAGATGATCGGCTTCAGGCCGCCGGGCGGCGTCTACACCCATATCGTCGGCACCGACATCGTGAGAACAGGTGAAGATCAGTTCTACGTGCTCGAGGACAATGCGCGCACGCCATCCGGTGTCAGCTACATGCTGGAAAACCGGGAGACGATGATGCAGATGTTCCCCGAACTCTTCCATCAGAACCGCGTGCGCCCGGTGGAGAACTACCCGAATCTCTTGCGCCAGAGCCTGGCGTCGCTGGCACCCCCCGGCTGCAGCGGCAAGCCGCGCGTCGCCGTGCTCACGCCCGGTATCTACAACTCCGCCTACTATGAACATGCCTTCCTCGCCGACATGATGGGCGTCGAACTGGTCGAGGGTTCGGATCTGCGCGTCATCGACGGCAAGGTGAAGATGCGCACCACCCGCGGCTACGAGGCGATCGACGTGCTTTACCGCCGCGTCGACGACGACTTCCTCGATCCGCTCACCTTCCGTCCGGATTCGGCGCTTGGCATTCCCGGCATCATGGATGTCTACCGCGCCGGCAACATCACAATTGCCAATGCGCCCGGCACCGGGATTTCCGACGACAAGGCGATCTATTCCTATATGCCCGAGATCGTCGAGTTCTATACCGGCCGCAAGCCACTGCTTGAAAACGTGCCGACCTGGCGCTGTTCCGAGCCACAGAGCCTGAAATACGTGCTCGAACATCTGGAAGAGCTGGTGGTCAAGGAGGTGCACGGATCCGGCGGTTACGGCATGCTGGTCGGCCCGACCGCCAGCAAGAAGGAGCGCGCCTTCTTTGCCGAAAAGCTGAAGAGCCGCCCGACCAACTACATCGCCCAGCCGACGCTTTCGCTTTCCACCGTGCCGATCCTCGTCAACAAGGGTATCGCGCCCCGGCACGTCGACCTTCGCCCCTATGTCCTCGTCTCCGACAAGGTGCAGATCATTCCCGGCGGCCTGACGCGCGTGGCACTCAAGGCGGGTTCGCTCGTCGTGAACTCCAGCCAGGGTGGCGGGACCAAGGACACCTGGGTACTGGAGGACTGAGACCATGTTGGGAAGAACTGCAAACGGTCTCTACTGGATGTTCCGCTACATCGAACGCGCCGAAAACAGCGCCCGACTGATCGATGCCGGTCTGCGCATGGCGCTGACCCGCAGCGAAGCGACGGAGGGCGACTGGGACGGCGTGCTGCAAAGTGCGGGCGTGCGCGAACTCTACGACGAGGTGCACGAGACGCTGACGAGCATCGACGCGATCGATTTCCTTTTGCGCGACCGCGCCAATCCGTCGAGCGTGATGTCGTGCATCGAGGCGGGACGCCACAATGCGCGCATGGTCCGCACGGCGCTGACGCGCGAGACCTGGGAAGCGACGAACGAATGCTACCTCGAAATGAAGACGATCCTCTCCAGGAAGGCCCGTCCGACCGACATGCCCGAGATCATCGATACGATCAAGCGTCGCGCCGGCCTCATCCGTGGTGCCTTCCACGGCACGATGCTCCGGAACGAGATCTTCAACTTCTCGCGCATCGGCACCTTCATCGAAAGGGCCGACAACACCGCCCGCATCCTCGACGTGAAATACTACGTGCTCCTGCCGGCAGTCGCCGCCGTCGGCTCGTCGATGGACAATGTGCAGTGGGAATCGATCCTGCGCTCGGTCTCGGCCCACCGCGCCTATGGCTGGGTCTATGATGCCGAGCTCCGCCCGGCCAACATCGCCGACTTCCTGATTTCCAACGGCCGCATGCCCCGCTCGCTTGCCTATTGCTACGAGAAGATCGCCAGTAATCTCGGTTACCTCGAACGAGAATATGGCGAGCGCCACGCCGCCCACGACACGGCCGACCGCACGCTCGCGTCGCTGCGCAGCCAGTCGATCAAGGACATCATGGATGTGGGCCTGCACGAATATCTCGAAGACTTCATCAGCCACAACAACCGTCTGGGACAGGAAATCTCCGACGGTTACCGGTTCAACTGAGTTCGGGAGGATGGCATGCACCTGAAGATCAGCCACACGACCGAATACCACTATGACGAACCCGTGCAATACGCGCTGCAGCGCCTGCGGTTGACGCCATTGACCCAGGCCGGCCAGACCGTTCTCGGCTGGGATACCCTTGTCGATGGCGCGGCAATCGAAGTGAGCTACGACGACCACTTCGGCAACCGGGTTCATCTCGTCAGCGTCGACGGCGACCGCGACGCGATCCGCATCACCGCCTCCGGCGAGGTCCATACGGAGGACCGCGCCGGCGTCTTCGGGCCGCACCAGTCCTACGTGCCGCTCTGGCTCTATGCCCGCGAAACGCCTTTGACCAAGGCCGGCAAGCTGATCCGCGAACTCGCAAAATCCGCCGAAGGCGACACCGACCTTGCGCGCATGCATGCGCTGATGGAGACAATCCACAAGGCGGTGGAATACAAACCCGGCGAAACCCACGCGGAGACGACGGCCGAGGATGCGCTCGAAAGCGGCAGCGGCGTCTGCCAGGACCACGCCCACATCCTGATCGCAGCGTCGCGCTCGCTCGACCTGCCGGCGCGCTACATCTCGGGCTATCTGATGATGGAAGGCCAGCCGGATCAGACGGCGAGCCACGCCTGGGCCGAAGTGCATCTGAACGGGCTCGGCTGGGTCGGCTTCGACGCCGCCAACAAGATCTGCCCCGACGATCGCTACGTTCGCATTGCTTCCGGCCTTTGCTACCGCGACGCCGCGCCGATCTCCGGCCTGATCCATGGCGAGGCCAAGGAGACGCTGAAAGTTTCGGTCACCGTCGAGCAAAAGCAGCAAAGCCAGAGTCAGAGCCAGTCACAAAGCCAGTAGCCTCTGCGCCAGTAACCTCTTCGATGGGGCGCCATCGACGCCCTATCGAAAGCTGGATCTCCCGGCATGAAAGCCGCAGACACCCGCCCGGTCGTTTGTATTTCTAGCGCGAGGCGCTCGCCTGCAGGATGCGGCAGAGCGAAACCAGTCCGCCGTCATAGCCGCCACTGACCACGTCGCGGCAACGCTTGATGAGCTTGACCCGTTCGGCGCTCGACAGCTTGTTGAACGCTGTGAGCGGGGCGCCTGGAGAAACTGCGCCACCGGAACCAACACCTGCACCGCCACCGCCGGTATTGACGTCGAGGCCGGCAGTCAGGCCACGTCGGCCACCAACACTGGCGTCAACGGAAGAGTTGAGCCCGTTGTCACCGCCGAGACCGATATCGGCATCCGCGTTGATGCCATTGCTGCCACCGACGCTCGCCTGCGCATCGGCGTTGACGCCGCGCGAACCGCCGACCGTGGCATTGGCGTCGGCGTTGACGCCGTTGGCACCGCCCAGCGACGCATCGACGTCGGCATTCACGCCGTCCGATCCTCTGAGCCCCACACTGGTGTTCAGCCCGTTCGCTGCGCCGACGGACAGCCCGACACCGAGACCATCGCGCTCCGCGCTTTGGCCAAATGCCGGCGCGGATAACGCCACCGTCGCAAGAAGACCCAGCGACAACGCAAGCACATTCTTCCGCATGATCGTCCTCCTTCTCAAGCTTAGGGCCGGAATGACCCAGGCTAGAGGAGACGTCGGAAGATCAAGTCTGGTTGCGCTGACTCTACCGGAAGCCAAACGTTTCGGAGGTTGTAGATAATACAAACCGAAGACGTGCAAAGATTGCGCTTCTTTTTGAAACGATTGGCCGGAGCGCGAATGGAAATGCCGCACCGACGAGCGGTGCGGCATTGCACGCCAGCAAACAGAAAAGTCAGTGGCTGTCGCGGTTCATCGGGATTTCCGAGCCGCGCGGGCCGACGAGGAAGTCGAGATCCGCCCCCGTATCGGCCTGCATGACCGTCTTGACGTAGAGACCGCCATAGCCGCCGGCAAGCGGCTTGACCGGCGACACCCAGGCCGCACGACGACGGGCGAGTTCCTCGTCCGAAATGTCGAGGTGAATGGTGCGGGCCGGCACGTCGACGGCGATCATGTCGCCGTTCTCGACCAGCGCCAGCGGGCCACCATCGGCCGCTTCCGGTGCCGTGTGCAGGATGACCGTGCCATAGGCCGTGCCGGACATACGCGCGTCCGAAATGCGGATCATGTCGGTGATGCCCTTCTTCAGCACCTTCGGCGGCAGGCCCATATTGCCGACCTCGGCCATGCCCGGATAACCCTTCGGGCCACAATATTTCAGCACCATCACGCAGGTCTCGTCGATGTCGAGATCGTCGCGGTTGATGCGGGCGTGATAGTCCTCGATGCTCTCGAAGACCACGGCGCGGCCCTTGTGCTGCATCAGATGCGGCGAGGCGGCCGATGGCTTCAACACGCAGCCCTTGGGCGCCAGATTGCCGCGCAGCACGGCGATGCCGCCCGACTGCGTCAAGGCCTTTTCGCGCGGCACGATGACGTCGTCATTGTAGTTGGTGACGTCCTTGACGTCGTTCCAGATCGTGTCGCCGGTGACGGTCAAGGCATCCTTGTGCAGGAGACCCATTTCGCCGACCGCCTTGATCACGACCGGGAGACCGCCGGCGTAGTAGAACTCCTCCATCAGGTATTTGCCCGACGGCTGCAGATTGACGATCGTCGGGACGTCACGGCCGAGGCGATCCCAGTCGTCGAGGCTGAGATCGACGCCGATGCGGCCGGCGAGCGCCAAGAGGTGCAGCACCGCATTGGTCGAGCCGCCGACGGCGCCGTTGACGCGGATGGCATTCTCGAAGGCCTGCTTCGTCAGGATGTCGGACGGCTTCAGATCTTCCTTGACCATGTCGACGATGCGGCGGCCGGAGAGCTGCGAGATCACTCGCCGGCGTGCGTCGACCGCGGGGATCGCGGCATTACCGGGCAGCGTCATGCCGAGCGCTTCGGCCATCGAGGCCATGGTGGAAGCCGTGCCCATGGTCATGCAGCTTCCGGCCGAACGGGCCATGCCCTGCTCCGCATCCATGAATTCCGCCAGCGACATCTCGCCGGACTTCACCATCTCGGAGAACTGCCAGATCGCCGTGCCCGAGCCGACATCCTTGCCGCGCCATTTGCCGTTCAGCATCGGACCGCCGGAGACGAGGATGACCGGGATATCGACGCTGGCGGCCCCCATCAGCAGGCTCGGCGTGGTCTTGTCGCAGCCGCCGAGCAGAACGACGCCATCGACCGGGTTGCCGCGGATCGCCTCTTCGACGTCCATCGCTGCAAGGTTGCGGAACATCATTGCCGTCGGACGAAGCGTGCTTTCGCCAACGGAGAACACCGGGAATTCGACCGGGAAGCCGCCGGCCTCGTACACACCGCGCTTCACCCGCTCGGCAAGGTCGCGCAGATGCGCGTTGCACGGCGTCAGTTCCGACCAGGTGTTACAGATGCCGATGATCGGTCGACCATCGAACGTGTCCGCCGGCAGGCCCTGGTTCTTCATCCAGGAGCGGTGCATGATGGCATTTTTGCCGGTGCCGCCGAACCAATCCTGCGAACGCAGCTTGCGCGGCCATTCAGCTTTCTTCTTCATCTTATCCTTCCTTAGGCGGCCCGCGCAGTCACGCGGGCCTGTGACGGCGCCCGTTAAGCGAGCGTGTAGGCCGTCTTGACGGTTGTGTAGAACTCGGCGGCGTAGCGGCCCTGCTCGCGCGAGCCATGGGACGAGCCCTTGCGGCCGCCGAACGGCACGTGGAAATCGACGCCGGCCGTCGGCAGGTTGACCATCACCATGCCGGCCTCGGCATTGCGCTTGAAATGGGTCGCGTGCTTGAGGCTGGTGGTGGCGATACCCGATGACAGGCCGAAGGGGGTGTCGTTGGCCACAGCGAGTGCCTCATCGTAATCCCTGACGCGGATGACGGATGCGACCGGGCCGAAGATTTCTTCCCGAGAAATGCGCATCGCGTTCGTCGCCTCGGTGAACAGCGCTGGCTGCAGGTAGAAGCCGGGCGTGTCGCGCTTCAGGAGTTCGCCGCCGAAGGCGAGCTTGGCGCCCTCCTGTTTGCCGATGGCGATGTAGTCGGTGTCCTGGTTGAGCTGGCTTTGATCGACCACCGGACCGATATGGGTGCCGGCCTTCAAGGCGTCGTCGATCGTCAGCCCCTTCATCCGTTCGCCCATCGCGGCCACGAAGCGATCGTGGATGCCCTCGGTGACGATGATGCGCGAGGAGGCGGTGCAGCGCTGGCCGGTGGAGAAGAAGGCGGAATTGACCGCCGCCTCGACCGCCACCGACAGATCGGCATCGTCGAGCACGACGAAGGGGTTCTTGCCGCCCATCTCCAGCTGGTATTTGCGATTGTGCTCGACGGAGGCCAACGCGACGCGTTTTCCCGTGCCGGTCGAGCCGGTGAAGGTGATGGCGTGCACATCGGGGCTGTCGAGCATCGCCTGGCCGACGACCGAGCCCTTGCCCATGACGAGGTTCAGGACACCCTTCGGCAGGCCGGCGCGATGCAGGATGTCGACGATGGCCCAGGAGCTGCCGGGCACCAGTTCGGCCGGCTTGAAGACGACGGTGTTGCCGTAACAGAGCGCCGGCGCGATCTTCCAGGCGGGAATGGCGATCGGGAAGTTCCAGGGTGTGATGATGCCGACGACGCCGACCGGCTCGCGGGTGATCTCGACGCCGATGTTGGGCCGGGCCGACGGCAGCACCTCGCCGGCCAGTCGCAGGCACTCGCCGGCGAAGAAGTCGAAGATCTGGCCGGCACGCACCGTTTCGCCGATGCCTTCGGCGAGCGTCTTGCCTTCCTCCCGCGACAACAACTTTCCGAGCTCGTCCTTGCGGGCGAGGATCTCGTCGGCGGTCTTGCGCAGGATCGCGTGGCGCTCGAGGATGCCGGAGCGCGACCAGGCCGGGAACGCCGCCTTGGCAGCAGCGATCGCAGCGCGGGCATCGTCGGCAGACGCACGGGCATATTCGCCCACCACGTCGTTGGTGTTCGAGGGATTGATGTTGGCAACCCCGTCTCCGCCGACCCATTCGCCGGCAATCAGGTTCTGGTGCAATGTCATAGGCTTCGAGCCTCCTTCATAAACGCGCATGACCGTCCCTCGTGAACGGTGCGCTTAGGAGATGTGTCAGAGCTGGCGAATGGCGACCTGTTCTTCCGCAGCGATCGCTAGCGTGTTGCGGAGCGGAAGGCCGAAACCATTAGCCTCGATCTCGAACACGTCGCCTTCTTCTGTGCGAATGCCGTCGCCGAAGGACAGCGTCGCCGTGCCGAACATGTGCACGTGGACATCGCCCGGCTGGCGGAACAGGCCGTACTTGAAATGGTGATGCTCGAGATTGGCGAAGCTGTGCGACATGTTGGCCTCACCCGACAGGAACGGCTTCTCCCACAGCACCTTGCCGCCGCGCAGGATGCGCGACATGCCGCGGATATCCTCGGGCGCAACACCGATACGGATTTCCGGACCGAAGCTCGCCTGACGCAGTTTCGAATGGGCCAGCCAGAGATAATTGACCCGCTCGGTCTTGTGGTCGGAGAACTCGTTGGCGACGGCGAAACCAATACGGAACGGAACGCCCGTGTCGGAGATGACGTAGATGCCGGCCATTTCCGGCTCCTCGCCGCCATCCTCGGCAAAGGCTGGCGAAACGAGTGCCGCACCTGGCGCCACGGCTGACGTGCCGTTGCCCTTGTAGAACCACTCCGGCTGCACACCGGTTTCGCCGGCCTTCGGCTTGCCGCCTTCGAGCCCCATGCGGAACATCTTCATCGAGTCCGTCAGGGTCTCCTCGGCCGCCTCGCTCGTCTTCTTGTGCATGGCGTCGCGGGTTGCGGCCGAACCGAGATGGGTGAGACCCGTGCCGGTCAGGTGCAGGTGCGCCGGATCCGGATGGGTAATCGGCGGCAGGAAACGTCCCTCCGCATAGGCCTTGTCGAGGTCGACGGCGGCGCCAAGACCCTTGGTCTCGATCGTCTCCTTCAGGCTGCGCCCGGCATTGGCCGCTTCCATCGCCAGAGCGTAGACGCTTGCAGCACCATTGACCGCATGCGCGGTTTCACCGGGCAAACGCACCGCAACCGTTATCGATCCGTCTTCGTTCCTGATCTGCGAAATCAGCACGATCCTGTCCTTCCTGTCGTCGTTCGGGTCGCGGTCCTCGCCTTTTCAAGGCAAAAGCGTTCCCGTGGCTGGCTTTCGCCATCCAATTCCAGCGGGCCAATCCGCCGATCCTGGCAGCCGCGGCTGCCGGTGAATGTTACTGGTTCGCGTCGGGTCTTATGGCTTTCAGCTCAACCCTTGTTCTTGTTGTAGACATCGAAGAACACGGCTGCGAGGAGCACGAGGCCCTTGATCAGCTGTTGGTAATCGATGCCGATGCCCATGATCGACATGCCGTTGTTCATCACGCCCATGATGAAGGCCCCGATCACCGCGCCGATGATCTTGCCGACGCCACCGGACGCCGAGGCGCCGCCGATGAAGCAGGCCGCAATCACGTCGAGTTCGAAGCCGACGCCGGCCTTCGGCGTTGCCGAATTGAGGCGGGCGGTGATGATCATGCCGGCGAGTGCCGCAAGCACGCCCATATTGACGAAAGTGTAGAAGGTGAGCCGTTCGGTGTTGATGCCCGAGAGCTTGGTCGCCTTGACGTTGCCGCCCATGGCGTAGATGCGGCGACCGATGGTCGAGCGCGTTGTGATGAAGGTATAGAGCGCGATCAGCACGGCCATGGCGATCAGCACGTTCGGCAGGCCGCGATAGGTCGCGAGCTGGAAGCCGATGAACAACGCAACGACGGCAATGACCGCCATCTGTACGGCGAAGAAGACGAACGGCTCGTTCTCCGTGCCGTGCTGTTCGTTGATCTTGCGGTCGCGAATGCCCGCATAGATCGCGTAGCCGACCAGAGCGATGACGGCGACGAGCGCCACCATGTTCTGAATGGTCTCGGGCGCCGGGTTGAGGAAATAGAGGAAATCCGGAACGAAGCCCGTCGAAAGCAGCTGGAACTCCTTCGGGAACGGGCCGATCGGACGTCCGCCGAGCACCACATAGGTGAGCCCGCGGAACACCAGCATGCCGGCAAGCGTGACGATGAAGGACGGAATCTTCTGGTACGCAACCCAATAGCCCTGGGCCGCCCCCATGATGCCGCCGACGATCAGACAGGCCGGGATAACGACAAAGGCGGGCAGCCCCCATTTGACCAGCATGATCGCCGAGATCGCGCCGATGAAGGCGACGATCGAGCCGACCGATAGGTCGATATGGCCGGCGACGATGATCAGGAGCATGCCGAGCGCCATGATGACGATGAACGAGTTCTGCAGCACCAGGTTGGTGATGTTGACCGGCTTGAACAGCACGCCGTTGGTCACGAACTGGAAGAACAGCATGATCACCACGAGCGCGACGAGCAGGCCGTATTCGCGGATGTTGTTCTTGAGATAGTCCCCGATCGAGGGCTTGTTGTTTTGGGTGCTCGTATCGGCGACCATTAGTGTTTCTCCCCTGAACGCATGATGGCACGCATGATGGATTCCTGGCTCGCTTCCGCCTTCGAGAGCTCGGCGACGATGCGGCCCTCGTTCATGACGTAGATGCGATCGCAGGTTCCAAGCAGCTCCGGCATTTCCGATGAGATCATCAGGATGCCTTTACCCTCGGCGGCAAGCTGGTTGATGATGGTGTAGATCTCATACTTCGCGCCGATATCGATGCCGCGTGTCGGCTCGTCGAGAATGAGAACTTCCGGATTGGTGAACAGCCATTTGGACAGCACGACCTTCTGCTGGTTGCCGCCCGAGAGGTTGACCGTTTCCTGATAGATCGAGTGCGAACGGATGCGCAGCTTCGAGCGATAGTCGGAGGCGACCTTCGCTTCCTTGCGGTCGTCGATGACGCCGTTCGCGGCAACCGCCTTCAGGTTGGAGAGTGTCGTGTTCTCCTTGATGTTGTTGATCAGCACGAGGCCGAGCTGCTTGCGGTCTTCGGTGACGTAAGCGAGACCCGCATCGATCGCCCGCGGAATCGTGCTGACATCGACGGGCTTGCCGCGCATCGTCACGTCGCCGGTGATCTTGTGGCCCCAGGACTTGCCGAAGATGCTCATCGCCGTCTCGGTGCGCCCTGCCCCCATCAGCCCGGCAATGCCGACCACTTCGCCGGCGCGCACGGTGAAATTGACGTCGTGCAGGAACTGCCGGTCGCGGTGGTGCTGGTGAAAGACATTCCAGTTTTTCACCTCCAGCAGCGTCTCGCCGATCTTGGGCTCGCGCGGCGGGTAGCGGTCTTCCATGGCGCGGCCGACCATGCCTTTGATAATCCGGTCCTCGCCGACATCTTCGGTCTGACAGTCGAGCGTTTCGACGGTTCCGCCATCGCGCAGGATGGTGATCTGGTCGGCGACTTTGCGGATCTCGTTCAGCTTGTGCGAGATGATGATCGAGGTCATGCCCTGCGTGCGAAACTCCATCAGGAGCTTCAAAAGCGCATCGGAATCGGTTTCGTTGAGCGAGGCGGTCGGCTCGTCGAGGATCAAGAGCCGCACCTTCTTCGAAAGCGCCTTGGCGATCTCGACCAGTTGCTGCTTGCCGACGCCGATGTCGGTGATGAGCGTTGCCGGGCTCTCGCTGAGGCCCACCTTCTTCAGGAGCTCCTGGGTGCGGGCAAAGGTCTGCGGCCAGTGGATCACGCCGTTGCTGGCGATCTCGTTGCCGAGGAAGATGTTCTCGGCGATCGACAGCAGCGGCACCAGCGCCAGTTCCTGGTGGATGATGATGATGCCAAGGTCTTCGCTGTCGGAGATCGTCGAGAAGCGACGCGCTTCGCCACCGTAGTGGATCTCGCCTTCATAGGTGCCGGCGGGATAGACGCCGCTCAACACCTTCATCAGCGTCGACTTGCCGGCGCCGTTTTCGCCGACGAGCGCGTGGATCTCGCCTTCGCGAACCTTGAAGCTGACATTGTCCAGCGCCTTGACGCCCGGGAACGTCTTGGTGATGCCCCGCATTTCAAGAATGATATTGTCCATGTTCAGTCATTCCAGCGGCAGTCTTCGAGAGAGTACCGGCTCCGTCTTCTGGATAAAAGGGCCCGCGCGGCTGCACGGGCCCTTCCCGTTGAAAAAGATCAGTTGTTGATCTGGTCTTCGGTGTAGTAGCCCGAGCTGACGAGCACGTCCTTGACGTTGGACTTGTCGACGGCAACCGGCTTCAGCAGGTAGGACGGAACGACCTTGACGCCATTTTCATAGGTCTTGGTGTCGTTCACCTCAGGCTCCTTGCCTTCCATGATCGCGTTGACCATGCCGACCGTTACCTTGGCGAGTTCGCGCGTGTCCTTGAAGATCGACGAATACTGTTCGCCGGCAAGGATCGACTTGACCGACGGCAGCTCGGCGTCCTGGCCGGTGACAACCGGCATCGGCATGTCGCCCGAGCCGTAGCCGACGCCCTTCAGCGCCGAGATGATACCGATCGAGAGGCCGTCATAGGGCGAAAGCACGCCATCGACCTTGGCGTCGGTGTAGTTCGACGACAGCAGGTTTTCCATGCGGGCCTGAGCGACAGCACCGTCCCAACGCAGCGTGCCGACCTGGTCCATGCCCTTCTGGCCGGACTTGACGACGATCTTGCCGCTGTCGATCAGCGGCTGCAGAACCGACATCGCGCCGTCGTAGAAGAAGAAGGCGTTGTTGTCGTCAGGCGAACCACCGAAGAGCTCGATGTTCTTGGGCTCGGTTGCGCCATCGAGCTTGAGGCCCTGCACCAGCGACGTCGCCTGCTGCACGCCAACCTGGAAGTTGTCGAAGGTGGCGTAGTAGTCGACATTGCCAGAGTCACGGATCAGACGGTCATAGGCGATAACCTTGACGCCGGCGTCATGGGCCTTCTGCAGGATGTCGGAGAGCGTCGTGCCGTCGATGGCGCCGATGACCAGAACCTTGGCACCCTTGGTCACCATGTTCTCGATCTGGGCGAGCTGGTTCGGGATGTCGTCGTCAGCGAACTGCAGGTCCGGGGTGTAGCCGGCTTCCTTGAACAGCTTCTCCATCGTCTCGCCGTCGGAAATCCAGCGGGTCGACGTCTTCGTCGGCATGGAAATGCCGACCGTGCCCTTGTCCTGCGCAAATACGGGCGCAGCGAAGGACGCGATCGAAATCGCAGCGGCTGCGAGAAGCGAAGTCATCAATTTCATCAGTTCTCTCCCAAAAAAGTTGAAGCCGGCAGGCAGAGCCTTTCCGTCTATGCGCAGCAATCCGCGGACCGGGATCTCGTCTCCGGCCGCGGATCAAGGTGAAGGAGAGGCCTCCCCGCCTCGCATGCTCCTACATGCGCTGGCACATGAGCAAAAACTGGAATCAAAACATATAACTGTCAAATACAATATTACTTTGAACGCATACCAAAATTGTTATAGCACGTGCGAACAGTGTGATTTTTGAAAATATTTGAAAACCAAAAAAACCACAGGGGTTGGAAATGCGCGACCAGAAGGCAAGCGCCACCGGGACGGCCGGCGAACTCTTCGATTCAGCACTCTTTCGCTCCGGCTTGAAGATCAGCCACCTCCGGCTGATTCTTGCAATTGACGACCACAGGCGCATCAGCGCCGCCGCGGAAGCCCTCGGGATTTCGCAGCCGGCAGCCTCGCGTATGCTGTCGGAAATCGAGACGATGCTGAAGGCGCCGGTCTGCGAACGCATTGCCCGTGGCGTCGAACTGACGCCTTACGGCGAAGCGCTGGCACGGCGGGCGCGCACGATCTTTCTGGAGCTTCGAGAAGCCTCGCGCGAGATCAACGAGCTCAAGACGGGCAGCGGCGGCTCGGTCTCTCTGGGTTCCGTCACGGGCCCGGCGCTCAATCTCGCCGTCCCCGCCATTCGCCAGGTGATCACCGCCTATCCCGGCATCGAGATCAACGTCCAGATCGAAAACAGCAACGTGCTGGCAAGGGAGTTGCTTGCCGCGCGCCACGATTTCATCATCGGGCGCATCCCCGACGACCAGCCGCCGCGGCTCTTCAACATGGTGGAGATCGGGTTTGAAGAAGTCTGCCTGATCGTGCGCGACGGCCATCCGCTGCTCGACAAACCCGTGGTCGGCGCCGAGGACCTGCCCTCCTATGACTGGGTGTTCCAGCCGCCGGGCACGCTGCTAAGGCGCGCCGTCGAGGATAGTTTCGTGGCGGCCGGCGTGAGATTGCCGGCGACCGTCATCAACACCTCTTCGATCATTCTGACGCTGTCGATCGTGCGCCACACCAATGCGATCGCGCCGGTGGCGCTCGACGTCGCCAACCTGATTGCCGGCAACGGCACACCGGCCGGTGAGATCCGCATCCTCAAGACCGAGATCCCGATCCGCATCAAGCCCTATGGGCTGATCACCGCCGAGGGACGCGCACTGCCGCCGAGTGCCAAGCTGCTCTACGATCTCATCCTGAAGCAGGGCCGTGCGTGATCAGCCCGGCATGATCAAGTGATCAGCCCGGGATAACCTCCGGCTGTCATGGTTTCCTTCCAATTGGAGGCGTCATGTTCGGAATGTCGGTGTTTCAGTCGGTGCTCGAACGGCTGAAAACGGAAGAGGAAAGCGAGTTCGATGAAGAGGTCGAGGCCAGACTGGCGACGCCGCGCGCGCCGATCTTCGCCGGCGCGTTCGCTGTCGAAAGCGCTGGCCTGGCGTCTTTTGGCGCGGTCGAACGCGCCTATCTCGATGCGGCTTTCGTCGAGCCGCCTGCCCCGCCCGTCATGCCCGACTATCTCGATCGCACCAGCCTTGCCGAGGTTGCTGCGGAGCTGGCGCTTGCCGACGGCGAAACACAAATGACGCTCGCGGCAAAGCGGCGTGCCTTCGCCGCCCTGAACCATCCGGACCGCCTGCCGGCCGCCTTCCGCGCCAATGCGACCGTGCGCATGAAACTCGCCAACATGCTGATCGACGAAGCCTCGCAGCAGATACGCGCAATCAACCCGGCGGCGTGATCGTCAGCCCGCGGCGCCATCCCCGTCGCTCTTGCCCTGCTCTTCGTCCGCGGCTTTATCCACGCTCTTCTCGCTCGGCTTATAGAAGACCAGCAGCGCTGCCGAGGCATAGGCCGTCATGGCCAGGAAGATCATGCCCCACATCGCCTGTTCGCCCAGGAACTCGACCACCGTCCAGACGGCGCAGAAGGCCACGATCAGCAGGCGGACCCATAGCGGGCGGTAAAAGGGGTGGTCCGGGTCGATGAACTTGAGCATTCTGTCCTCTGGTGGCCTTATCATGTGCGCCCCATTTACGGGATGTTCATTGAAGACAGCAAGTCCAGCGGTCCTCACGCCCCTTGACGGACGCAACTAAAATGGAATAAAAATTCCGAAATGACCCGCGTCGGCTACTTCATTCCAAATGAATGGACGGGCCGACTGGGTGCGGAGGTACCAAGGGAGAGGCGCCGGCGCAGCGTTCCAACACGCGATTTTTCGTGGCAATTCTCCGATCGATTCGCGGAATCAATGTTCCGCGGCGCCTTTGCGCGATGAGCGCCGATCATCACGCCCCTTCCCGGTCGCGAGCCGGAATTCGAGAGAAACTGAGATGACAGTCAGATTTGGTCTTCTGGGCGCCGGACGCATCGGCAAGGTTCACGCGAAAGCCGTCAGCGGCAATCCGGATGCCGTGCTCGTCGCCGTTGCCGACGCCTTCCCTGCCGCCGCCGAAACCATCGCCAAGCAATATGGCTGCGATGTGCGCACCATCGAGGCGATCGAAAAGGCTGACGACATCGACGCCGTCGTCATCTGCACCCCGACCGACACCCACGCCGACCTGATCGAGCGTTTCGCGCGCGCCGGCAAGGCGATCTTCTGCGAAAAGCCTGTCGATCTGGATGCCGAGCGCGTCAAGGCCTGCCTCAAGGTTGTCAACGAGACCAAGGCCAAGCTGATGGTCGGCTTCAACCGCCGCTTCGACCCGCATTTCATGGCCGTCAAAAAGGCGATCGACGCCGGCAAGATCGGCGACGTGGAAATGGTGACCATCACCTCGCGCGATCCGGGCGCCCCGCCGGTCGATTACATCAAGCGTTCGGGCGGTATCTTCCGCGACATGACGATCCATGACTTCGACATGGCCCGCTTCCTGCTCGGCGAGGAGCCGGTCTCCGTGACGGCAACCGCCGCCGTTCTCGTCGACAAGGCGATCGGCGAAGCCGGCGACTATGACAGCGTCTCGGTCATCCTGCAGACGGCTTCCGGCAAGCAGGCGATCATCTCCAACTCCCGCCGCGCCACCTATGGCTACGACCAGCGCATCGAGGTGCACGGCTCGAAGGGCGTCGTCTCGGCTGAAAACCAGCGTCCGGTCTCGATCGAGATCGCCAATGGCGAAGGCTACACCCGCCCGCCGCTGCACGACTTCTTCATGACCCGCTACACTGAAGCCTATGCCAACGAGATCGAGAGCTTCATCGCCGCGATCGAAAAGGGTGCGGAAATCACGCCGTCGGGCAAGGATGGTCTCGCCGCACTGGCGCTCGCCGACGCCGCCGTGAAGTCGGTTGTCGAGAAGCGTCAGATCAGCGTCGCCTAAGGCTACGGCCGCCGGTAACACATCAAATGGAAAGGCCGGGCGCCACACGCCCGGCTTTTTTCATGCCACCACTCTGGCAAACCGGCATCCGCGCAGGTGCCTCAGCCCTCGGCGCACACCGGCATCTTCTCCCATCGCGGCGCTTCCCGGCCGGTGCTGGGCGCAGCGCCCGGTCGGCCGGAGAGATAGCCTTGGATCTGCAGGCAGCCCTCCTCCGCCAGGATCTGCCTCTGCCGTTCGGTTTCGACGCCTTCGGTCACGACCGCGAGCCTGAGGCTGTGGCCGAGCGCGATGATGGCGCGGACGATCGCCTGTGCGGAAGGGTCCTTTTCGAGGGCAGCGGTGAAGCTGCAATCAATCTTCAGCTTGTCGAAGGGGAAAGTCTGCAGGTTGCTCAGCGAAGAATGTCCGGTGCCGAAGTCGTCCATGACGATCCGGACGCCGAGGACGCGCAGGCGAACCAGCACCGCCAGCACATCCTCGCGATTGTGCATCAGCGCCGCCTCGGTGATTTCGAGCTCCAGCCGCCAGGGATCAAGGCCAGTCCGACGCAATATGCTCGCGACCTGATCGAAGAGATTGGGCAGAAGGAACTGGACCGGCGAGATATTGACGGAAATCGGCAGCGGCTCGTTCCATTTTGCCGCTTCCGTGCAGGCCTGTTCCAGCACCCACTCGCCGATCTGGATGATCGAGCCGCTTTCCTCCGCGATCGGGATGAACACGTCAGGGCCGATCAGCCCGCGCTGCGGATGGTTCCAGCGCAGCAATGCCTCGTAGCCGATGATCCTGTCGCTCTGGACTTCGACCAGCGGCTGGTATTCTAGAAAGAACTGGCGGCGAAGCACCGCATGGCGCAGGTCGTTCTCGATCTGCCGGCGGGTGCGAACCGCCTCATCCATTCCCCGGTCGAAGAAGCAGGCGATGCCCTTGCCGCTCTGCTTGGCGCGGTAGAGTGCCGTGTCGGCATTGTTGCGCAACTGATCTGCCGTCTGCCCGTCGACCGGATAGAGCGCAGCACCAATGCTGACGCCGACGGCGGTCGGATCGCGATTGGTATCCATTTCCGCGGCAAACAGCGCCAGGATGCGGTCCGTCAATTGGCGCGCCGCCGCCGGCCGCTTGCCGCCCACGTGGATGATTGCGAACTCGTCACCGCCGAGCCGGGCGACCGTGTCGTGCTCTCCGGCAGCCTGGCGCAGGATATCGGCAACCTTCTTCAGGATGCGGTCGCCTTCGCCGTGGCCGAAGATATCGTTGACTGCCTTGAAGCGGTCGAGGTCGAGGCAGAGGATTGCCAACTCTTCGCCCCGCGCAGAGGCCGCCGCCAGCGTCTGGGCCAGCCTGCGGTCGAAGAAGGCGCGGTTCGGCAAATCGGTGAGCGCATCATGATTGGCCAGATGCTCGATCGTGCGCTCGGCTTCCTTCCGTGCCCTCAAGTCGCGCACGAAGATCACTTCGCATTCGCGGCCACGATACTCGATCGTCCGGCACATGAATTCCACCGGAATGGTGCGCCCATCGGCGTTGAGAAGATCGATCTCGCCGGGACCATCCCCGCGCCTGTGTCCCTCGAGCCCTTCCTCGCCGAAGACGAAGATCTCCGACGGGCGGCGCCCGGACAGATCGGAAAACGTCCGACCGGTGAGGCCGGAGAAGCGCTCGTTGGCTTCGACGATGACGCCATCGAAAACGATCGCCATGCCTTCGAGCGAGGCGTTGGCGAGCCCTCTGAGATCGGTCAGCTGCCGATCGACGAAGAGGGCGCCGAAGGCGAGCACGATCAATGTCGTGGAGGCTGCGATGACCCCGCCGGCGAGCCAGGCGGGATGAATGGTGCCGGCGACAGCCACAGTGGCCTCCGGCATGAGCGTCACGCCGCTCATCGACGTGAAGTGCATGGTGCAGATTGCCAGCACCAGCAGCAAGGAGGAGACGACCAGCCGCCGCATGCTGCGCAAGGCATGAAAAGCATGAAGCGCGGCACCCGCCAGCAGCGTTCCCACGACGAGCGCCGAAACAGTCGCTTGCGGATCGTAGCTTATGTGCCCGTGGATCTCGATCGCCTGCATGCCGGTGAAATGCATCGCCGCGACGCCGGCGCCAAGCACGAAGCCACCGCAGGACATCGAGAGACGTGAACCACCACCGAGGCCGATTGCAAAGGCGACCCACGACGCGGCTATGGCGACGACCACCGACAGAGCGGTGCCCCAGAGGCCGTAAGCAACCGGCACACCACCATCATAGGCCAGCATGGCGATGAAATGCGTCGACCAGACACCGACACCGCAGGCAAAACCGCTGGCCGCGATCCAGAGGCTGCGCTGGCTACCTTCGCTTCGCCGGGCGCGCAGCAGCAGCAACATCGTTGCGACACTGCCCGCCAGGCAGACGATCGCGGCGGCCACGATAAGGCGCCAGTCATGGTCATCACGTATGCATGCAATCACTGAAAACATGAGTGTCTCCCGCGTCACAGCCACATTGACAAGGAGTCGCTAAATAACTGTAAATTGCATTACTAGAGGTGCTCACCTTCGATACAACCCCAAAAAAGGTTGCGTCAGGCGATGCACTTCAACCGTGCATCAGGAAACGCCGGTGGCGGTAATATCGGCGTCGATCGCGCCCAGCGCCCGCTCCAGATGTCCCTCGAAGACGAGGCGTTGCTCGTCGGGCGCGACCGATATTTCGGGAGCGCCCTGAAGGCGGACCTGCATGGACTGGGCAAGTCCTTCTTCGATCCCCGGCAGCATGAGATCGAAGTATCGGATGCCGGGCCCGGTGACGTGGACAGGCATGCGCTCGTAGAGGCTCAGCATGCGCGAGATGCCGTTGCCGAGCGCAATGCCCGCCTGGCGGAACGCGTAGCCGGCCATGCGATGTCCCTGCCGCGCGCTGGCCGCGATCTTGTCGAGCTCGGCGACGGGAACGAACTTGGCGGGGATGGTATCCGCCGGCACCTCGAAGGCGGCACGCAGAATCCCATAGAAACCGGCTGCCGCCTCGATGCAGCCATAGGCGCCGCAACGGCAGAGGCCCGCTGACGGCGCGTGCAGCATGTGGCCGAAATTCGGCGCGCTGACATCCATCTCGCCGCTCTGGCTCTTGCGGGCAACGCCAAGGCCGATGCTGTGGCCGAGAGAGATCGCCGCAAGCGCCCTGAACCCACCTTCCGGTTTGCGTTCGGCTTGTGCTGCAAGCGCCTGCGCGACCAGCAGAGTCTCATTGCTGAGCATGACTTTCGCGCGCCATTGCGGCGCAAGCAGTGCAGCGAAATCCAGCTCTTCCCGACCGAAGACCGGCGACCACAAAAGCCGCGCCGTGTCGCTGTCGACCAGCCCCTTGCTGCTGATCGAAACGGCGAGCACGCGATCCCGCTCCAGCCTTGAGCGCTGCAGCAGACGTTCGAGCGCGTCCACGAATGCGCGAGCGAAAGGGATCGTGCCGCGCTCGTCGTGGTTTCGCGATTCGTCGAAGCGGTCGAGAAGCGTGCCGCCGTAATCGATCAGCGAATATTGCACGATGTCGGAGGAGATCCTGACGACCACGAGATGGCCGTAGTCGCGCCGCGGCGTGAAGAGGACACGCGGCCGCCCTCGCCCACCCTGCACCTGGTGCTCGGCCTTGGCGAGCACCCCCGCCTTTTCCAACTCCGCCGTGATCGCGGAAACGGTCGCCGAGGCAAGCCCCGTATCAGCAGAAATTTCCGTATGGGAGAGATTGCCGGCGCGCCTGAGCGCCGCAAGGACCAGCGCGCTGTTTTGCTGACGCACGAGCTCAGTGCTGGACTTGGTCAGCATGAGACGTCCCTGTCAGTGGCGGATCCTTCGAACACATGCCCCTCCCAAAGCATCTGTTGAACGGCAAGACAAGGCGCCGGACGCCTTGTCGACAGCCTTGTGGCACGGATTTTATCGGCGGCCGAGAAACAACGGACGCGACCGCTCGCTAAGCACCTTGTTGATGCCGCAACCACCGCATTCACGCCGTGTTGACAGCCTCAAAAATCCATGACATTCATTTTCTCGACTGTCGAGAAAATAATTCCGCACGGTGTAGCGGCACGATCTACGACAGCGTTCCAAGGCTGGCGGAGGATGGTGCGGGAGGTTCGCACGCTCGGCTGGCCCTCACTCGGGAGGATGAAATGAAATCCGTTTTGAAGCTGATGGCAGGTGTTGCCGTCATCGTTTCCCTGCATTCCGTGGCCCAGGCAAAAGACCTGGTCGTCGGCGTTTCCTGGTCCAACTTCCAGGAAGAGCGCTGGAAAACCGACGAAGCCGCGATCAAGGCCGCACTCGAAGCCTCCGGCGACAAGTACATCTCCGCTGACGCACAGTCGTCGGCCGCCAAGCAGCTGACCGACATCGAGTCGCTGATCGCCCAGGGCGCCAATGCACTGATCGTGCTTGCCCAGGACAGCGACGCCATCGGCCCGGCAATCGAAAAGGCCGCTGCCGAAGGCATCCCGGTCGTCGGCTACGACCGCCTGATCGAAAACCCGGCCGCCTTCTACATCACCTTCGACAACAAGGAAGTCGGCCGCATGCAGGCCCGCGAAGTGTTCAAGGTGAAGCCGGAAGGCAACTACGTCTTCATCAAGGGTTCTTCGGCTGACCCGAACGCCGACTTCCTCTTCTCCGGACAGATGGAAGTGCTGAAGGAAGCCGTCGATGCCGGCAAGATCAAGAATGTCGGCGAAGCCTACACGGATGGCTGGAAGCCTGAAAACGCCCAGAAGAACATGGAGCAGTTCCTGACCGCCAACGACAACAAGGTCGATGCGGTCGTCGCCTCCAACGACGGCACCGCCGGCGGCGCCATCGCAGCCCTCGATGCGCAGGGCCTCGCAGGCTCGGTTCCGGTCTCCGGCCAGGACGCCGACAAGGCGGCGCTGAACCGCGTTGCCTTGGGCACGCAGACCGTTTCGGTCTGGAAGGATAGCCGTGAACTCGGCAAGCGCGCCGCAGAAGTCGCCGTCGAACTTGCCGGCGGCAAGAAGATGGAAGAAGTCGCCGGCGTCACCACCTTCAACGGCGGACCGAAGGGTGTGGCCATGCAGTCGGTCTTCCTCGCACCGCTGCCGATCACCAAGGACAACCTGAACGTCGTGATCGACGCAGGCTGGATCTCCAAGGAAGAAGCCTGCCAGGGCGTCAAGGGCGACGTCGCAGCTTGCAAATAAACCGCATCAGCAGAACTGAGCGCTGACTTCAGACAAGCGCCGCAACGCAACCCGTTGCGGCGCTTGCGCAAGGTGCGTGCCGGGCGGACAATGCCAGATGCACAACCAGCGCAGCTCAACGAAAACGCTCGATCTCTGCCGTCGCACCGGACTTGTCGCGTCGATCCCGGCTCTTGGTGCCACCTGACGCGACGACATCAACACAAAAAGTGGGGGAAGGCACGTCCATGGCCGACATCACACAAGGCAATACGCAGGGCGCACAAGCAAACCGCGCCCGCACAGCGGACGAAAACCCGGTGAAGCGCTTCTTCCGCGCCACCGAAATCGACACCCGGCTGCTCGGCATGGTCGGCGCGCTCGTCATCATCTGGATCGGCTTTCAGATCATGACCGGCGGCCTGTTCCTGACGCCGCGCAACCTGTGGAACCTGACGGTTCAGACGTCTTCCGTCGCCGTGATGGCGACCGGCATGGTGCTGATCATCGTCACCCGCAACATCGACCTCTCCGTCGGCTCCGTGCTGGGCTTCTGCGGTATGGTCATGGGCGTCATGCAGGTAAAATTCCTGCCGCAGTATCTCGGCCTCGAACATCCGGCCATCTGGATCATCACGCTGTTGAGCGGCATCGCCGTCGGTGCTGCCATCGGCGCGCTCCAGGGCTCGATCGTCGCCTTCCTCAACGTGCCCGCCTTCATCGTCACGCTCGGCGGCCTGCTCGTCTGGCGCGGCGCCACCTGGTTCGTGACCAGCGGCCAGACGGTTGCGCCGATGAACGCCACCTTCCGCCTGATGGGCGGCGGCACGGAAGGCTCGATCGGCGCAACGGCAAGCTGGATCGTCGGCATCCTCGCCTGCATTGCCATCGTCGCTGCCATCCTCAATTCGCGAAAGCAGCGCAAGCGCTTCCGCTTCCCGCTGCGCCCGGTCTGGGCGGAGTACTTCCTGGCGATCCTCGGCTGTATCCTGGTGCTGGGCGCAATCACCGTCGCCAACAGCTACTATTGGCCGACCAACATCGCCCGCAAATATGCCGACGCCAACGGCATTGCCTGGCCGGACGGCGGACTGCAGATCTCGCACGGCATCGCCATTCCGGTTCTCGTCGCCATCGCCGTCGGCATCGTCATGACCTTCATCGCCACGCGGCTGCGCTTCGGCCGCTACGTCTTCGCGCTCGGCGGCAACCCGGAAGCAGCCGAACTTGCCGGCATCAAGACGCGCTGGATCACCGTCAAGATCTTCACGCTGATGGGCATTCTGTGCGCCATTGCCGCGGCAATCTCGACCGCCCGCCTCAATGCGGCGACCAATGCGCAAGGGGAACTCGACGAGCTCTACACGATCGCCGCCGCGGTCATCGGCGGCACCTCGCTTGCCGGCGGCGTCGGCACGATCGCCGGCGCCATGATCGGCGCGCTCGTCATGCAATCACTACAGTCGGGCATGGTGCTCCTGGGGATCGACAGTCCGTTCCAGCGCATCGTCGTCGGCGTGGTTCTCGTCGTCGCCGTCTGGCTCGACACCATCTACCGCGCCCGCGCCAAGTAAGGAGTACGATCCATGAAAGACCAACGCACTCCGCTCGTGGAAATGAAGAACATTTCCATCTCCTTCGGCGGCATCCACGCGGTGGACAACGCCTCCGTCGATCTCTACCCCGGCGAGGTCGTGGCGCTGCTCGGCCACAACGGCGCCGGCAAGTCGACGCTGATCAAGATCCTCTCCGGCGCCTACAAGCGCGATGCCGGCGAGATCCTGATCAATGGCGAGGCTGCGGACATCAACAACCCGCGCGACGCCAAGAAATACGGTATCGAGACGATCTACCAGACGCTCGCCGTTGCCGACAATGTCGATGCCGCCGCCAATCTCTATCTCGGCCGCGAGCTGCGCACCCCTTGGGGCACGCTCGACGACGTGGCGATGGAGGCCAAGGCCCGCGAGGTCATGGGGCGTCTCAACCCCAACTTCCAGCGCTTCAAGGAACCAGTGAAGGCGCTCTCGGGCGGCCAGCGGCAATCGGTGGCGATCGCGCGGGCGATCCTCTTCGATGCCCGCATCCTGATCATGGACGAGCCGACGGCAGCGCTCGGGCCACAGGAAACCGCCCAGGTCGGTGACCTCATCAAGCAACTGAAGCGCGAAGGAATCGGCATCTTCCTGATCAGCCACGACATCCACGACGTCTTCGACCTCGCCGACCGTGTATCGGTGATGAAGAATGGCCAGGTCGTCGGCCAGGCCCGCACCGAGGACGTGACCAAGGACGAGGTGCTCGGCATGATCATCATGGGCAAGGTGCCGCCAAAGGCGATCCCCGGCCCCGGCGCCATGCAGGTAGCGTGAACCAATACTCGGCGGCGCGCCTCACGCCCGCCGCCGAGCACTTTTCGTCGACCGGCGGAAGCAGGGCAAGCAGTTGCATTTTCAGCAACAACCGCAAATTCCCCTGCGAACTCCGCCTTTTCACCATTGATGCGGCGCGCAAGCTAAGCTATGAACCGCTCACAGCCTACTTCGGCGGCCCTGCCGCCAACGGATGCACCCGTAGCTCAGCTGGATAGAGTGTTGGATTCCGATTCCAAAGGTCACAGGTTCGAATCCTGTCGGGTGCGCCATTTTTGCCGAATTTACGACTTCTCGCGATCGGCTACGCGCAGGCCATCTGACAAAATTCGTTGTCGCATGAAAGGCGATGTTCGGCGGCGAAGGGCGTTACTCTGCTCTTCCTGAGCGACTTTGAATTGCTGCATGTTTTTGTCCTTCAATCGGCTACGATTAAAGGAAACATGCAGTAGGCCCTTGAATAGAACAGGTGCTACAGCGACCTTTGCGCGTCAGTAAGACGCGTGGCGCTGTAGGGCCCGCCGCAGGCGAAAGACGCGCTTCGCCCGACATAGCAAGTTTGAAAAACACCGGCAGCGGCTTAAACTCGGCGACCGAGCTTCCAGCAGGAAGTTCGTCCGCCCTTTCCTGACCCGCCGGCCGAACATACGGATGTCGTTCGGGAAAGTTGCTTCCCCTGGAGGTGTGGCATGCCCAACAAACCCAGCATTGTCTTCGCACATGGCCTCTGGGCCGACGGATCCTGTTTCAGCAAGGTCATCGAACTGCTGGTTGCCGACGGCTACGAAGTGATCGCGACGCAAAACCACTTGAATACCGTCGCCGACGACGCCGCGGCAGTTCGCACGTCGCTGGGCCGTGTGCGCGGTCCGGTTGTTCTGGTCGGACATTCCTATGGAGGTACCGTCATCACCGCTTCGGGCACCGATGATCGCGTCAAGGCGCTCGTCTATATCTGCGCGCTGGCGCCGGAGAACGGTGAAACGACGGCGGCCGACCAGACAAAATTCCCCCAGGCCCCCGTCTTCCAGCATATCGAGGTGGCGGACGGCCGGCTGTTTCTTCGTCCTTCGGGGATCCCGGAATTCGCCGGCGATCTGCCTGAAGCAGAACAGAGGCTCGTCTGGGCCACGCAGATGGGGCCACTGGCAGACCTGTTCGATCAACCCGTTCCGGGTGCGGCGTGGAAAACAAAGCCGACATACTACATCGTCGGTACCGAAGACCGGACAGTTCAGCCCGACCTGCAACGCTTCCTCGCCAAGCGCATGAATGCAAAGGTGACGGAACTGGCCTCTAGCCACGTCCCGATGCTGTCTCAACCCCGCCGCGTCTACGAGGTGATCCGCGAGGCCGCCGACAGGGTGCAGCAATCGGCCGGATAATGTCTGCCTGCCGTTCCGTTCGATTGATACGCTCTGGACCAGTCAAGCGGGCGCCGTCGAATGACGGCGCTGTTGGCGACGTGCAATCAAATTGCGTCGCGTTCCGTGCGCAGATTGGAGACGACGCGGCGGTTCTGTACCTTGCAGGAGCGCTCCGTGCAGTCGCGCACCTCGCGGTCGTTTCCATACCCCTTGGCCCACATGCGGTTGGGGTCCACGCCCTTCGAGGCGAGATAGGCCATCGCTGCATCGGCGCGCTGCTGCGACAACGTCGCCATCTTCGATGCGGAGCCGCTGTCGTCGGAAAAGCCCTGCAGCTTGACGAGCCAGCGCGGGTTGCTGTTGAGCCAGATGGCCTGCTTGTCCAAGGTTGCCTTGGCGACGGGATCGAGCGTGGCCGAGTCCTGGGTGAAATAGGTCCGGCGGCCGACATTGAGGATGAAATCCTCTTCGCTGCCGGCCGAGACAGTCTCGAAGCCGGGCGCCGGATCGTCGGTTTTTCCGGTCATCGGCACCACGGTCGGTTCTTCGACCGCGGCAATCTCGGTGGTGTTGCAGGCGGTCAGCGTCAGCAGAATGGCCGCAGCAGAAAGCAGCCTCGTATATCCGGGCGTAGCGGGCATCGGGGTGGTATTCCTCATTCGACCTGGGTTGCGACCGGGGTTGCTTGGCTGACCTCGGGGGCCTTGTCGGCAATGTGCGGCAGGACTTGCACGGCGGTGCCGATGGGGCACCGCTGATAAAGATCGATCGCGTCCTCGTTGAACATGCGGATGCAGCCGCTGGAAGCATCCTTGCCGATGCTGCCCGGCTCCAGCGTACCGTGGAAGCGATAGCCGGTATCGACGCCATCACGAAGCAGGTACATGGCGCGCGGGCCAAGCGGGTTCTTCGGCGAGCCTCCCTCGACGAACTCAGGCAGTTCGGGGTGACGCTCGCGCATTTCCGGCGGCGGCGTCCAGCGCGGCCAGAGCGATTTGCGGTCGATCGTAGCGCGGCCATACCATTTGAAGCCCTCGCGCCCGACGCCGACGCCATAGCGGATAGCTGTCTTGTTCTCCATGATCAGGTAGAGAAAATGGTGCCGGGTATCGACGACGACCGTGCCGATCGGCTCGGTGCTGAAATACTTGACGACCTGACGCTGCCATTTCCTGTCGATCTTGGCGAAATTCGTGCTTCGGTAGGTCACGCCATTATCGACTGCGGGGTCGGAAAAATAGGACGCCGCGGCAGCGAAGGCCGGTTTCTGGGCTGCGCCTGCGCTAAGCAGCGCCAAACCACCAAGCATAATATCCCTGCGGGTGCATTCCATCGGCAATATCCCCCGAAAAGCCAAGCAGCGAGCCGCAGTAAATCAGATTTTTCATTTGCCACAACGGAAAATTATCAGGCACCGATTCTTTCAATGACTGTTTTGCAAGAAGCGTTTCGCCGATAGTTGCAGACTATCACGCGATTTTGCCTGCTCTGCAGGTCTAGGGGATAGGGTCTATCGCCGGATCGATCGTCCCCGTGAGCAACACCGGCAAGTGACGCTTGCGAAGCGCCATAATCGATTGGCTCTTCTCAGTAGTCGCAACAATGGCACATTGGTTATTGTCGAATTTCACAACATTGGGTGACGACAATTGGGCGAACATACCCTCGCGGCATCTTGGGAACCAAGGCAGCGGTTGTCGATCAGGTCACCTGCAACAGGCTCGTTGGCGAGCGCGGTCCTAAAGCCTGTCGCGCAAAAGTGCGCAGCGGTTTTGCGATAACGACACGCGAAATATCAAAAACTTAAAGCGCAAGGAGCGAATCTGAAAGATCGCGACGCGCTTTAGTTGGCCCTGATGTCCCGCGCCTGGCCCGATTCTCTCAGCTCTTCGACCGTCTTGCCGAGGCAGCTTCCGCCCTGTTCGGTGCCCACGGCCTTTGCCCCTCCGCCCAGGGTAATCGTCCCGGCGAAGTTGTCCGAGGCCAAGTAGGTCGCCGTGCCATCGGCCGTTACCTTCGACAGGTAAAAGGCATGCTGCGTGCCCTTGTATTCGCAGGCGACAGCGAACGGAAACTGATCGAACAGATTGCCCTCCGCGAGGGCAACGGATCCGAAAGCTGGAGCGCTGGCCGCAACCAGCAGCAGTGTCAGAGACTTGGACATATTCGTAGAGCGTATGCGCACCATCGATCCCCCCAACCCGGTATAGATAAGGTGTCCGTCGAAAAGGATGGTGACGCCAAGCCCCCGCTTTGACAAGCCCGACAGGCTGCATTCGAACTCGGCAATGTTCGACCGCAGGTGGGCTGTCATCTCCGACCCAAGAGAACGGCGCGCGAAGGCGGCCGCCGGCGAACCGCCGGCTTGGCATATTCTCTGAGCGGCCGTCAGGCCGGGTGGCTGAAGCGGGCGATCTGCGCACCCTTCATCAGGTTGCGGAAGTTCGATCCGCTCATGTGCACCAGCGTCCTGTGGTCGCCGCCCTCGAAGTAGACGTCGTTTACGTCGCCCAGACTTTCGTCGAGTAACACCGGCACGTCATAGGCCGAGCCGATCGGCGGCACCGCGCCGATATCGCAATCGGCGAAGAGGTTGCAGACTTCCTCTTCCGAAGCGAGACCGAGGCGCCGGTCCATCACGTCCTGCAAGGTGGAGAGCTCAACCCGGTGCGTGCTCGGCACAACGGCAAGCACGTACCCCATCTCGTGGTGAACGACCACGGACTTGGCAAGCCTGCTGCCGGGCACATGTGCCGCTCTCGCCGTCTGGCTGGTGGTGGCTGTGCGGTGATGGGCGACGGTGTCATAGGCGACACCCGCACCATCGATATAGTCTTGTAGTTTTCTGGCGATCGTCATCGTCGACACCCCTTCTTCCGTGGTGGCGCGGAAAGGTTATTGTCCTCCCATCCACCACGAAGTCAACGACGGACGGGACCGACGATCAGCGCTCGTCCTTCAGCATCGCGAAGGCCTGGTCACGCGCCGACATCTGGGCCACCGGCAACGGCCAGGCGATCGCGAGCCTCGGATCCAGGGCATTGAGCCCGCCCTCGGCATCGGGCGCATGGGGCTTGTCGTGCAAATAAATCAGCTCACAATCAGCGGAAAGCGTCTGGAACCCGTGCGCGAAACCGCCGGGGATCATCATCGACCGGCCGTTTTCAGCGCTCAGGACCTCGCCATGCCACTGAAGATAGGTCAGGGAGTCCGGCCGCATGTCGACGGCGACATCGAAGATTGTGCCCGCGAGACAGGAGACAAATTTCGTCTCGTCATGCGGCGCGCGCTGGAAATGCATGCCGCGAACCGTGCCTGCCACCCGCGTAAGCGTATGATTGATCTGGGCAATAGAGCCGCCGGCGCCAAAATCGGCGAGTTCCTCGCGGCAGAAGAAACGTGAAAAGAAGCCGCGATCGTCGCCAAAGCGCTGGCGTTCGACAACAACGAGACCCGACAGGGGTGTAGGAATACGGTCAAAACGCGACATTGAAACTTCCACGAGTGAGCGAGGCGCCCCCGCTTTCCCCCCTTAAGAAACCGGCCTTGACCGTATTTGCAATTGTCGACATGAAAGCGTTCACAGGAAAGCGTTACGAATCGACGAGGCTGCAAGATCGCGAATCGTGACCTGCGGCGTATCCGAATAAAGGGTAGCAGTTATGGCAGCAGCAGACGATCGTCTCGCATTCGAGGCTCACAAGAAGGAAATGTCGCTCGCGCTCGGCAAGGACGAGGACGCCTTTCGCCAGTCGCTCGAGACATTGGTGACGCTCGACAAATACGACTATGCCTATCTCTGGTCGTTCATGGGCGTGCCGATCATCCAGATGCCGGCCGATGTCATGGCAACCCAGGAAGTGATCTGGAACAGCAAGCCGGACGTCATCATCGAAACGGGCGTCGCCCGCGGCGGTTCGGTGATCTTCATGGCCGCGATGCTGCAACTGATCGGCAAGGGCAAGGTCATCGGCGTCGATATCGACATCCGTGCGCACAATCGGGATTCGATCGAAAAGCATCCGATGTCGTCGCGCATCACACTGATCGAAGGCCCCTCGACGGCGGCCGAGACGCTGGCGAAGGTGAAGGCGGAAATTCCTGAGGGCGCCTCGGTCATGGTCGTGCTCGACAGCGACCACAGCCGCGACCACGTGCTGGATGAACTGCGCACCTATGGCCCGCTGGTCACCGAAGGCCAGTACATGGTGGTGGCGGATACGGTCCTTGGATGGGCCGATTCATCGCAAACACCCACCAAACGCTCGAAAATCTGGCGCGCCGGCGACGAGCCCTATGCGGCGCTCAAGGCGTATATGGAAGAATCGACCCGCTTCGAGACCGATGAGGCCCTGAACGGCAAGCTTGTCCTTTCAAGTTCGCCGCGCGGCTATCTTCGCTGCATCGAAAAGTAGGGGCACGAAAAGAGCGGCTCGACCAGGCCTTCGTGCCGCTCGCCAACTCTCGATCGCGAAAACACGAACACTAGGCAAGTACCGGATGACTCGGAATATTGTCATCTCACAATCCATGTACTTTCCTTGGGTTGGGATGCTGGAGCAGATCAAACTGGCGGACGTGTTCGTCCACTACGACGATGTGCAGTTCTCGCGCGGCAGCTTCACAAACCGCGTACAGATCAAGACCCAGAACGGCGTCCGCTGGCTGACCGTGCCCTTGAAAGACCTTCGCATGGGGCAGCGGATCGATGAAGTGCTGATCGACAATCGAGACGACTGGCGGGCCCGCCACCGCGATATCCTCCGGCAGGCCTATATGAAGGCCCCCTTCGCCAAGGATATGCTGGAACTGGTCGACGATGTGTTCGCAAAGGACGCATCGACGATTGCGGATGTTGCACGCAATTCCATGCTCGCGCTTGCTGCCTACTTCAATCTGGACAGACCGAAGTTCGTCTCGTCGGACACGCTGACCATTGGCGGTGCGAGCAGCGAGAGAGTATACGACATCACTGCGCATCTCGAAGGGACGGTTTACATCACCGGCCACGGCGCACGGAACTATCTCGATCACGATCTCTTCAATCGCAACGGAATATCGGTTCAGTACATGAACTACGAACGTACACCCTACCCGCAGATGCACGGAGAGTTCACCCCTTATGTGACGGCATTGGACCTCGTCGCCAATTGCGGTACCAAGGGCGCAAGTGTCGTGCATTCCGGAACTGTCGATTGGAGGGAGTTTACCAAGTGAAATCCGAGAACCTGGATAACGTGGCGTCGGAATATCTTCCAAACGCAGTCACATCGATCGAGAACAATCTCATTCTCAACTGGTATCCGCAGCGCATGGTCGAACGCTTTGGCAAATGCCAATCGCTGCTCGATCTTGGAATTGGCCACGGCTACACCCCTCACCTTTTCAACAAGGTCTGCGACCGCCACGTAATCGTGGAAGGCTCGCAGTTCGTCATTGATCTTTTCAAGAAGAACAGCCCGGACTTTTCCGGCGAGATCGTCTTCTCCTATTTCGAAGACTTCGAAACGGATGAGCGCTTCGACGTCATCATCATGGGTTTCGTTCTCGAGCATGTCGACGATCCGGGCCTCGTCCTCGACCGGTTCCGGCGCTTCCTGAAACCCAATGGCCGTCTGTTCGCCGCGGTGCCGAATGCCAAGTCGTTGAACAGACGACTGGGCGTGGAACTCGGCAAGATCGACGACATCTACAGCCTGAACGCCAACGATCTGGCGCTCGGCCACAAGCGCCAATATTGCCGGGACACTTTCCGCGCCGAACTCGAAAATCATGGCTTCCGCGTGGTGCACGAGGAAGGCATCTATCTGAAGCCTTTGCCATTGCCCGTGTTGCAGACGCTGCCCGATTTCGAGGCCAATCTGCATGCCATGCTCAAGGTCGGCATTGAGTTCCCCGATCTTTGCGTCGGCCTGTTGATGGAAGCAGAATTGGCATGAAGACCGCCGCCATCATCGGCACGCGCTCGATGTTGGGGGGCCAGCTTGTCGCGCGCCTGCGGAACATGGGCGTCGAGACCATCAGTGTCGGCCGGGCGAAGACAGATGACATCGTCTTCGACATCGAAGGCGGCTCGGCAAAGGCACCGGATGGCCTGACCGCGGACGTGCTGTTCCATTGTGCAGCGAGCTTCGCCGACGACGGTCCATCGGGGATACAGCAAAACTTTGCGGCAAATGCCGCAAGCGCGCTTCACGTCGCCGAGCTCGCCAAACGGCTGCAGACCAGGGCGGTCATATACGCCGGATCGCTTTCCTCGGACGCGACGCTGGATGCGGCACCCCTGACATCCTACGGACTCACCAAGCAACTGGCAGAGCAAATGCTGGAATGGAGCTCGCAGAAACTGGGCTTTCGCTTCTGCAGCCTTCGCTTCTCGCAGCTTTATGACGTGGAGGGCCGCTGCTGCGCCCACCAGCCGTGGATGGGGCGTATCATCGCCTACGCGTCCCGTGGGCTCGACCTTCGCATGCCTGCTTCCCATGGTGTGCGCAACTTCCTGCACGTGCAGGACGCGGCAGATATGATGATCCGCGCGGCCGAAACGGGCATATCCGGTGTTTGCAATGCGGTTCACACGGAGGCGATGACCTGCGACAGGATCGCTGAAATCGCCTATGAAACCTTCGGGCTCGGGGGCAATGTCGTGATCGCGGCGGAGAAGGCTCCCTTTCGGAAGGTGAATTTTCCTGATGGTGCGGAAACACTGGCCGAGTTGGGCATGCCGCCTCTGATCACGATGCGAGACGGGATTGCCATGATCAAATCAGCCGGAACCGCCGAAGCATTCGGCCCGATGGACGTCAAGTAATGCACGACGACACAAAGCAATCGAAACAGCCGATTACGGTCGTGGTGACTGCGGTAGGCGCAATCATCGGCCAGGGTATCGTCGCGTCGCTCCGCCGATTGGAAGCACCGATCCGTATCATCGGCATCGATCGTGATGCCAATGGCATCGGTCGACACTTCTGCGACGACTTCGTCGCCAAGCCATCATGCGATGAGACCTCTCCCGTATATCTGGAGTTCTGGCTGGAACTGCTTCGGCGAGAAAACGTCGCACTGGTGCTACCCGGCCTGGAACTCGATGTCCTGTTCTTCAATGACAACCGTGCACGCTTCGAGGCGACCGAGACGCGCGTCGTCTTGAACAGCTCGCCGCTGATCGCGCTGGCGCAGGACAAATGGGACATGGGCGAGGCACTGCTGCAAGCGGACCTTCCGGCCATTCCGAGCACGCTTAGCCGCAGCCTGGAAGCTTGCACCCGCGAGCTCGGCCCCTTGCCGCTGCTGCTGAAGCCCCTTCGCGGCAACGGCTCCCGGGGAATAGCACTCCTGCGGGACGCGGCCGATTTCGATTATTGGACCCTGAAGAGCGCGGACGATTTCCTCATCCAGAAATTTGTGGGCAGCAACGACCAGGAATACACGGTCGGCGCGTTCGGATTTGGTGATGGCACGACGCTGCCGCCGATCGTCTTCAAGCGCAAGCTGTCCGTCGCCGGCAACACCCAATATGCCGAAGTCGTCGACGAGCCGCTCCTGACCGAGGCCGTGCGCAGGCTATCGCAACACTTCAAGCCGCTCGGACCGACGAACTATCAGTTCCGGCTGGAAGGCACGATCCCCTACCTGCTCGAAATCAATCCTCGCTTCTCGAGCAGTACCTCACTGCGTGCCGCCTTCGGCTACAACGAGGCGGCGATGGCGCTCGACTACTACGTTTACGGGAGAAAACCCGAAGCACCGGAGATCAAGACGGGCCGGGCCTGGCGCTACTCCGAGGACCTGGTGGTTCTATGATCGCCATCATTTCCGATATTCATGGCAACCTTCCCGCACTCGAGGCGGTGCTCGCACGCATCGACGAACTCGGCTGCAGCTCGATCCTGTCGCTGGGTGACGTCGTCGGATACTACGCTCAGCCGGGCGAGTGCGTAGACGTGCTGAAAGCACGCGGCATCGCAAACATCCTGGGCAATCACGATTATTACATCGTCAGCGGAGAAGGCTGCCCGCGATCGAAGATGGTCAATGACATCATCGAGTACCAGAGAGGCATCATTTCGGCCGATCAACGCGCCTGGCTCGCCGGATCGCAAACCTACGTCGTCGATGGATCGACCTATTTCGTTCACGGCAGCTGGCAGGATCCGATCGACGAATATCTCTACAAGGTTTCGGAGGCGCAGTTTCCCGACGGCTGCGAACGGCTTTTTGCCGGACACACCCATGTGCAGGTGCGCCTGGAGATCGGCGGCAAGGTCTTCTGCAATCCCGGCTCGGTCGGGCAACCGCGCGACGGCGACCCGCGCGCCGCCTTTGCGACGCTCTCGCCGGCAGGCATCGAACTCCACCGTGTCGCCTACGACATCGACAGGACGGCCCACCACATGCGGCAGGCGGGCTTCCCGGAGCGCTTTTACGAAAACCTCTATCTCGGCGCGCAGATCGGCGGCCGGATTGACAAGATCGTTGCCGCAGACGCAACCAACGACCGATCGGCTTGAGCACAGGCGACCCACATGACGAAACCTCGCATTCTCTACACCAAGCCCTCAATCACCGAACGCGAAGTCGCCTATGCCACCGATGCAGCGGCGAACGGCTGGGGCGAGCGCTGCTACGATTACATCAATCGCTTCGAGTCTGCCTTTGCCGCACATCTCGATGTCACCCATGCGATTTCGACATCGAGCTGCACCGGCGCGCTGCACATGGGCCTTGCCGCTCTCGGCGTCGGGCCGGGTGATGAAGTCATCCTGGCTGACACGAACTGGACCGCATCCGCCGCCCCGATCGTCCACCTCGGAGCAAAACCGGTCTTCGTCGATGTGCTCGCCGACAGCTGGTGCATCGACCCTGACAAGGCCGAAGCGGCCATCACGCCGAAGACCAAGGCGATCATGGCCGTGCATATCTACGGCAATCTCTGCGACATGGACCGCCTGCTCGAAATCGGCACGCGGCACAACATCCCCGTTGTCGAAGACGCAGCCGAAGCACTCGGATCGGAATGGCGCGGACGCAAGGCCGGTTCGCTCGGCGCCTTCGGCGCATTTTCCTTCCACGGCACCAAGACCATGACGACGGGCGAAGGCGGCATGTTCGTCACCAGCGACAGCAAGCTCTATGAAAAGGTGCTGACCCTTTCCAATCACGGCCGGGCACGCGGACAAAAGAAACAGTTCTGGCCGGACGAAGTCGGGTTCAAGTACAAGATGTCGAACCTTCAGGCGGCCGTCGGCCTGGCGCAGATCGAACGCGTTAACGAACTGGTCGAGCGCAAGCGCGAGATCTTCTACGCCTACAGGGAACAGCTCGCGGGCGTGAACTCCATCTCCATGAATCCGGAACCGGAAGACACGAAGAACGGCTTCTGGATGCCGACGGTCGTCTTCGCGCCGGAAACCGACGTCACGCGCGAGAAGCTTCAGGGTGCTTTCGCCGCCGAAAACATCGACGCCCGCGTCTTCTTCTGGCCGCTGAGCTCGCTGCCGCCCTTCGAAGGTGTGTCGGCAAACACCGTTGCCTATGACCTTCCCGGCCGGGCGATCAATTTGCCGAGCTATCACGACATGACGTCTGACGAGATCGGCCGGGTCGTGCAGGTCCTGCGCGACTGCGCAGCACATTGATGGCCGAACTCAGCGAAGCGATAAGGCAGATCGGAACTTCTGCCTGAGCGCCCGTTTGTGCGTCTTGAACCAGGGGGCGACCCGGCGGTCCATGTGCAGCTCAAGCGCGCGCTTCATCGCCTTCAGCTCGGCGGCCGACCATTGTCGTTCTGCAATCATCTCAAGTGCAATTCGTTTGTAGCGCCTGCGCGCTTCCAGCAAGTCTAGCGGCGGCAGGTGGTAGTCGGCCTGGCGCTTGATGCGCTGAATGAACCGCCCTTCCGGTGACAGGGCGACCGCATTGTCGAAAATCGCAGGCAGCAGCGCAAGATGGTCCGCAGCCCACGCGAACCCGTAGTCGGGAAGACGCCGCAGCGCCACGCCTGTGGCCTCTCGGCGCCATAGGCCGTAGAACCAGCTCGGGTGGCAGCCGAGAAGAATGTCGCGAATGCGCAGCGCTCGCTCCCCCGATAGCTGAGACGGCAGGCCGTAAAGTCGCTCGATCCGCTCCGGCAGCTCCACTATCCTCAACACCGGCGAAACGGCAAGCGAGGCATGCGGCTCCCGGTCCAACGCCGCGACCAGGCCGGCAATGTGGTTCGGGTCGGCAAGGTCATCGTCGGCACGCCAGCAGAAATAAGGAGCGCTGCTCATAGCGTGCGCTCTGTGGAAGTTCTCAGTCGCCGAAACCGTCTCCCGGTAGAACACATGCCGAAAGCGTGGGTCGGTCTTCACGAAATCGGCGCAGATATCGGAGGTGCCGTCGGTCGATCCGTTGTCCGAGATGAAGACCTCAAAATCCTCGAACGTTTGGTCTCGAAGGCAGGCGAGGCACTCGGCGATGAAATCCGCGCCGTTATACGTTGGCAGCCCGATACCCACCCGCGCCATTTCCGTGTCCTACCCGGCAATTGATTGAGCCGGCAAATCGTGCAATGAACCGTGCGCGTCCGCCCCGAAAGTCGCGTTTCCGGCTGTGATAATTCGATCGCCTGGATTGTCAACATCGCACGAGCGATCCACGCGCAAGGTAGCATGGGTTATCTCAACGGGAGGAATGCGTCGCGCGCTGTACGCGCGTCACTGTGAGGTAGCTGCATGAAAGTCGTCATACTCGCCGGTGGTTACGGCACGCGCATCTCGGAAGAGAGCCATCTGAGACCCAAGCCGATGATCGAAATCGGCGGGCGGCCGATCCTCTGGCACATCATGAAGATCTACAGCCACTATGGCTTTTCGGATTTCGTGATCTGCCTCGGCTACCGCGGCTACATGATCAAGGAATACTTCTCCAACTACATCCTGCACTCTTCCGACGTCACCTATGACATGGCGACCGGCGAGACGCTGTTCCATTCCAACAAGGCCGAGCCGTGGCGCGTGACGCTCGTCGACACCGGCACGGACTCCATGACCGGCGGGCGCCTGAAGCGCGTCGCCGATCACCTGGGCGATACCTTCTGCCTCACCTACGGTGATGGCGTTGCCGACGTGAACATCAAGGCCCTGACCGATTTCCATCGCAGCCACGGCCGCGAAGCGACCGTGACCAGCGTCGTTCCGCCAGGGCGTTACGGCGCGCTTGCCGTCAGCGACGGGCGGGTTCAGAGTTTCATCGAGAAGCCCGCCGGCGACAACAACCGCATCAATGGCGGCTTTTTCGTCCTCAACCGCTCCGTGCTCGACCGCATCGAGGGCGACCACACCTCGTTCGAAACCACGCCGCTCGAAGGCCTGGCCAGCGATGGCCAGTTGATGGCCTTCCCGCATGACGGTTTCTGGCGACCGATGGACACGTTACGCGACAAGAACCAGCTCGAAGAACTCTGGCAACACGGTTCGGCGCCCTGGAAAGTCTGGTCATGAGCCGGCTTGCCAACCCCGCCTTCTGGGCCGGCAAACGCGTGCTTCTGACGGGCCATACCGGCTTCAAGGGAAGCTGGGCGCGGCTCTGGCTGGCGCAGATGGGCGCCCGCGTTGCCGGCTACGCCTTGCCGCCTGCCGCTGAGCCGTCTCTGCACGCCCTGCTCGGGCCAGGCGAAACCGCAGGCGAACATCTGAGCGATATCCGCGACGGCGATACGCTTGCGACGGCCATCCGCCAGTTCGACCCGGAAATCATCCTGCACATGGCGGCCCAGCCGCTGGTGCGCGAAAGCTACCGGACACCGGCCGAGACCTTCGATGTCAACGTCATGGGCACGGTGCGCCTGCTGGAGGCGGCCTGCACGGCGCCCGCGCTCAGAACGATCGTCGTCGTGACCACCGACAAGGTCTACCGCAACGACGAAAGCGGCCGGCATTTTCCGGAAGAGGCCGCACTCGGCGGCCATGACCCCTACTCCGGCTCGAAGGCTGCCTGCGAACTGGTCGTTTCGACCTGGCGGGATTCGTTCCTGCGCGAGCGCGGCATCCGGGTCGCGACCGCCCGCGGCGGCAATGTGCTGGGCGGTGGCGACTTCTCCGTCGACCGATTGGTCCCCGATATCGTCCGAGCTGCACTATCGGGCGAGATGCTCGATATCCGCAGCCCCATGGCGACCCGGCCCTGGCAGCACGTGCTCGATTGCCTCAACGGTTACTTCGTCTATGCCGAAGCGCTGCACGAGGGCCAAACCGATGTTGCAGCACTGAATTTCGGCCCCTCCCCCGCAGAACGGCAGATCCCCGTGCGCGATGTCGCCGGCGCAATCCAGATCGCCATGGGTCTGCAGACAGGATGGCGCGACAGTTCGTCTGAGGATCGGCCCCGCGAAATGCAGACGCTCGGCCTCGATCCGGCCCTTGCGCTGAAGGCCTTGTCCTGGACCGCGCGGCTCTCGCAGGATCAGGCGATCGCCTGGACCGCGCACTGGTATGACGGCTGGCGTCGCGGCGGCTCCGCCCGCGACCTGACGCTCGGCCAAATCGACGCTTTCATGAGAGGCTAACGACTTCGATGCCCCACAACTGCCGTTTCTGTTCGACGCCGCTCACGACCGTCGTCGCCGACCTGGGATCGACGCCCTGGTCGAATTCGTTCCTGGAGCCGACAGAGGAAGCAATCGCGCGCGAACGCTCGTTTCCTCTGAAGGCCATGGTCTGCTCCGAATGCCTGCTGGTGCAGACAACGGAGACCGTGCCGGCCGACGAGATCTTCACCGACGGTTACGCCTATCTCTCGTCGTTCTCGACCAGTTGGCTGGAGCACGCCCGCCGTTACGCCGAGACCATGACCGAGCGCTTCGGACTCGGCAACGCGTCACAGGTGGTTGAGATCGCCTCGAATGACGGCTACCTGCTGCAATATTTCGTCGCCAAGGGCGTGCCCGTGCTCGGCGTCGAGCCCGCCGCCAATGCGGCACGGATCGCCGAAGACCGCAACGTTCCGACCGAGGTGGCCTTCTTCGGCCGCGAAACCGCGACGGCGCTCGTCAATCGCGGCATCCGCGCCGACCTGACCGCCGCCAACAACGTGCTGGCCCATGTGCCCGATATCGCGGATTTCGTCGGCGGCTTCGCCATCCTGCTGAAACCCGATGGCGTGGCGACGTTCGAGTTTCCGCATCTGTTGCGTCTCATGGAAGGCGTGCAGTTCGACACGATCTACCACGAACACTATTCCTACCTGTCGCTGGCCGCCGTCGAACGGATCTTCGCAAACGCCGGCCTGAAGGTCTTCGACGTCGAGGAACTCGCGACCCACGGCGGTTCGCTGCGGGTCTTTGCTCAACTGGCCTCCGGTGCGCGCGAAGCGACCGAAAGGCTAGCAGCTGTCCGCGAGAAGGAAGCCGCAGCCGGCCTGATGCGGATGGAAACCTACGCTGCCTTCGACGACCGGATCGCCGCCGTCTGCAAAGGATTTCAAGAGTTCCTGGCGCGTGCCAAGGCCAAAGGCAAGACGGTGGCCGCCTATGGCGCCGCCGCCAAGGGAAACACTTTCCTCAATGTCTGCGGCGTAAAGCCGGGCGACATTGCCTTCGCGGTCGACCGCAACGATCTGAAGCAGGGCAAGCTGTTGCCGGGCACCCATATCCCGGTGCACGCACCGGCCCACCTGCAGGTTGCGAAGCCCGATTATCTCGTCATCCTGCCGTGGAACCTGACCACGGAAATCGTTGCGGACAATGCCGCAATCCGCGACTGGGACGGACAGTTCGTCGTTGCAATTCCGGAGCTGAAAATCTTCTGATTCCCGGCGCCGGGCGGAGAAAATGTGGACATACTTCCGCCCGGACCCCACACCAAGCAGCGAAAATCCATAATGTATATCGCCTGGGGTTGGTCTGCCCCAAATTTGACGTGTTCAGATTGAAATTCGGCGATGGCGTGGGTTCCAACAGTTGCAAATTAGCACCCTAAGGAGGTGCAATGTCCACTATTGACCTATGCCTTGTCGCCACCCGGCGACCGGACCTGCTTGCCCAGACGCTGGCCAGCTTCCGGGACAGGATCTTTCTCAGGCTCGAGCTGCGCGGCGCCTATCTCAACCTTGATCCGATCTTCGGATCGCCCGAGGATCACAGCACTTGCGTGGAGATCTTCCGCAGCCACTTCCCCGACGGCACCGTCTTCCAACCGGAGAACCCCGGCTTCTGCGCGGCTGTCGCGAGACTCTGGTCGTCGACCAGCGCCGACTGGGTCTTCCATCTGGAAGACGACTGGATTGCCCTGAGGGACATGGGAGAGGAATTGCTGGCACCCTTTGCCGATCCGGCGATCACCCAGGTGTCATTCCATACGGCGGACCAGAACTGGGATATCCGCCGCAAGGGTCACTTCCACCGGCGAAACGAGTATGCGCGTTTCCTCGGGATCAAGATCCCGCTGTTTCGCACCTTCCCGAAATTCACAACGTCTCCCTCCATCCTTCGCGGCGGCTTTGCGCGCCATTGCGCCGGGCTGATGGATTTTTCTCGTGACCCCGAGAAGCAGTTCTATTCCGGCGTAAATCCGGCAATGGAAACCTACGTCGCCCGGTGCCGGAACTACATCTTCTCGCCTGAGGCCCGCCCGGTCATCAAGGACATCGGACGGGAATGGCGCGAACAGCGCCGCATCCGGAAGGTGATCACCGACTCGGCCTCGATCTGGCGGCAAAGCGCGTAAACGTGCCGGCTCTACTGCATGTTTCCTTCAATCGTACCCGATTAAAGGACAAAAACATGCAGCACTTCAAAGTGCTACAGCGACCTTTGCGCGTCTGATAAGACGCGCGGCGCTGTAGGGCGCGGTTCCCCCCAACAAGGGTTACGCAAGCGGGATGCTCGTCCCGCTTGCGCTGGTACCGTCACGCGGTCGCGGCAGCGTCCTTGCGCTGGAACCCCTTGCTCGCCACCATCAGGCTGCGCGTATAGTCCTCGCCGATCCGCCCGGCGACGAGATCGCCGGAAGACAGGTACTCGACGACGCGCCCGCCCTGCATGACCGCCAGCCGGTCGCACATATGGGTGACGACGCCGAGGTCATGGCTGACCATGATGAAGGTGAGCTTGCGGTCGCGCCTGACCTGCTCCAGTAGGTTCAGGACCTCTGCCTGCACCGAAGCGTCGAGCGCCGACGTCGGTTCGTCGAGAAGCAGGGTCGAGGGCTCGAGGATCAGCGCCCGGGCAATGGCGATACGCTGGCGCTGCCCACCAGAAAGCTGATGCGGATAGCGGAAGCGGAACCCCGACCCGAGACCGACTTCGTCGAGCGCCTTGAGGATGCGGCGTTCGCCGTCCGCCACGCCGTGGATAGCCAAAGGCTCAAGCAGTTGCCGGTCGATCGTCTGGCGCGGGTGCAGCGAGCCGTAGGGATCCTGGAACACCATCTGCACGGCGCGATAGAAGGCCTTGTCGCGCTTGGCACCCTTGAGCACCCGATCATGGACGCGGATGGTACCGCCCGTAACAGGCGCAAGACCGGCGATTGCCCGGAGCAAGGTCGACTTGCCCGATCCGGACTCGCCGACGAGACCAAAGGATTCGCCCGGCGCAATCTCGACGCTAACGTCGTTCAGCGCCTTGAATTCGTCATAGGTGACGGAGAGATTCGAAACGGAAACGGCTGATGTCATTGAGCCCACTCCGGCTTGCGGTCGAGAACCGGCAGGGGATGGCGATCGGATCCGATCGCCGGCATGCAGTTCAGCAAACCTTGCGTATAGGGATGCTTGGCGTTGGCGAGTTCGGACGCAGCCAGTTCCTCGACGATCCTGCCGGCATACATGACAATCACCCGGTCGCAGAAGGACGAGACGAGCCTGAGATCGTGCGAGACGAAAATCAGGCCCATGCCGCGCTCGGCAACCAGCTTGTCGAGGATACCAAGCACTTCGAGCTGCACGGTGACGTCAAGCGCCGAGGTCGGTTCGTCGGCGATCAGCAGTTCCGGTCCGGCAACCAGCATCATCGCGATCATCGCGCGCTGGCCCATACCGCCCGAAACCTCGTGCGGGTAGAGATCGTAGACACGCTTCGGATCGCGGATCTGCACGGCCGCGAGCATGTCGAGCGCCCGCTCCCGGGCTTCGCCGCGGCTGACACTCTCATGCTGCCTGAGCGTCTCGACGATCTGCCGGCCGATGCTCATGACCGGGTTCAGCGAATATTTCGGGTCCTGCAGGATCATCGCGATGCGCTTGCCCCGGAGGTCCCGACGGACCTTTGGCGATGCCGAGAGCAAATCGATACCGTCGAAGGACAGTTGCTTGGCCGTCACCTGCGCATGGCCCGGCGTCAACCCCATGATCGCCCGGCCCGTCTGCGACTTGCCGGAGCCGCTTTCGCCGACGATGCCGAGGCGTTCGCGGCCGAGCGTGAAGGAGACGCCACGTACCGCCTCGATGAGGCCGGTACGGGTCGGGAACGAGACCTTGAGGTCTTCTACCGTCAGCAGCGTACTCATTGGCCGCTCTCCCGGGGATCGAGCGCGTCGCGCAGGCCGTCGCCGAGCAGATTGAAGCCGAGGCTGACGATCAGGATCGCAATGCCGGGCATCGTTGCAACCCACCACTGATCAAGGATGAAGCGGCGGCCCGAGGCGATCATCGCACCCCATTCCGGCAAGGGCGGCTGGGCGCCGAGGCCGAGGAAGCCGAGGCCAGCGGCCGTCAGAATGATGCCGGCCATGTCGAGCGTGACGCGCACGATCAGCGACGACATGCACATCGGCATCACGTGCCGGAAGACGATGCGGATCGGCGACGCGCCCATGAGCTGCACCGCCGAGATATAGTCCGAGTTGCGAACCGTCAGCGTCTCGGCGCGAGCAATGCGTGCATAGGGCGGCCAGGAGGTGATCGCGATCGCGATGACAGCGTTTTCGATCCCCGGTCCGAGCGCCGCGACGAAGGCGAGCGCCAGCACCAGCTTCGGGAAGGCAAGGAAGATATCGGTGATGCGCATCAGCACCGCATCGACCCAGCCACCGGCATAGCCGGCGACCGCGCCGACGATCAGGCCGATCGGCGCGGCGATAACAGCGACCAGCAGCACGACGGCAAGCGTCAGCCGCGAACCATGGATCAGCCGCGAAAGGATGTCGCGACCGAGATCGTCGGTGCCGAGCAGGTAGCCGGGGCTTCCTGGTGGCTGCAGCCGGGCGTTGGCAAGATCGCCGATATAGGGCGAGTGCGGCGCCAGGACATCGGCGAAGGCCGCAACGAAGACCAGCGCCAACAGGATGATGAGGCCGAGAACGGCGAGCTTGTTGGCGGCAAAGCGCTGCCAGGTCATGTAGGCGCGGCCGAGACGGGCCTGGGTGCGCGACTGCGGGCGATCGGACAGCAGCCATTCGCGCCGCGTCATCGGGCGTGTCGGGGGACGTGTTTCGGTAACGGTGCTCATCGCTGGCGCGTCCTCGGGTCGAGCGTCCGGTAGAGAAGGTCGGACAAAAGATTGATGCCGATGAAGACCGAACCGATGACGATGGTGCCACCAAGGACGGCGTTCATGTCGGCATTCTGCAGCGAGTTGGTGATGTAGAGGCCGAGGCCCGGCCAGGCGAACACGGTTTCTGTCAGCACAGAGCCTTCGAGCAGGCCGGCATAGGAAAGCGCAATCACGGTCACGAGCGGCACCGCCGCGTTTCGCAGCGCATGACCCCAGATGATACGGGTCTCGGAAAGGCCCTTGGCGCGCGCGGCGACGATATATTCCTGCTGCAGCTCATTGAGCATGAAGCTGCGCGTCATGCGGCTGATATAGGCGAGCGAAAAGTAACCGAGCAGCGACGCCGGCAGGATGATGTGGCGGAAAACGTCCCACAGCACGTCCCACTGCCGCTGCCAGAGCGCGTCGAACAGGTAGAAGCCGGTGATCGGCGTGAACGTATATTCGAAGACGATATCGATACGGCCGGGATAGGCGACCCATTTCAGCCGCGCGTAAAAGACCAGCAGCGACAGCAGCGCCAGCCAGAAGATCGGCACGGAATAGCCGACGAGGCCGATGACGCGGACGATCTGGTCGGCGATGCTGCCCCGCTTGACGGCGGCGAGAACGCCGAGTGGCACGCCGAAGATGGCGCCGATCAGGGTGCCGAGCGTCGCAAGCTCCATCGTCGCCGGGAAGACGCGGCGGATGTCGGTCATGACGGGGTTCGTGGTCAGCACCGAAACGCCGAAATCGCCGGTCAGCGCCTGGCGGACATAGATGAAGAATTGTTGGTAGAGGGGCAGGTTCAGCCCCATCGCCTCGCGCGTCCTTTCGACGACGTGCGTCGGCGCCCGGTCGCCGAGAACGGCCAGAACCGGGTCGATCGGGATCACCCGGCCGATGAAGAAGGTGACGGCCAGAAGGCCGAGATAGGTGGTGACGACAACGACAAGAAAGCGCAGCACCGCTGCCACGATCTTACCGGGACGGGCGCGTTTGCGCCCGCCCACTGTCCCTGTTGCGCTCATGCTCAAGGGAACGATCCTTTCGGTTTATTCCTTCGAGACGGCTTATTCTTTGGTGATGCCGGCGACGAAGTTGGTGTCGAAGCTCGGACCGAGCTTCAGGCCCTTGACGTTGCCGCGGTAGCCGGCGACTTCGGTCTGCTGGAAGATGATGACGAACGGGCTTTCGCCCAGAACGGTCTTCTGCAGTTCCTTGTAGGTCTCGGCACGCTTGGCGCTGTCGCGCTCAAGCAGGGCGTCCTTGGTCTTCTTCGTCAGCTCCGGAACGTCCCAGGCATTGCGCCAGGCAAGCGTCTTGTTCTTGCCTTCGTCGGAATTGTCAGGGTTGCTGGTGAAGGTTTCAGCGTTGGAGTTCGGATCGAAATAGTCCATGCCCCACTGGCCGATATACATGTCGTGGTTACGAGCACGATACTTCGTCAGCGTCTGCTTCCCGTCGCCCGGGATGATTTCGAGCTTCACCCCGGCCTGGCCTAGCGTCTGCTGGAAGGATTCGGCAATACCGGTGACCGGCTGGCCGTTGCGAACGTCCATGGTGACGGTGAAGCCGTCGGCAAGGCCGGCCTTCGTCAGCAGTTCCTTCGCCTTGGCGACGTCGAGCTTGTAGGGGTTCTCGTCGAGGGCACCCAGAACGCCCTTCGGCAGGAAGCTCTGGTGGATCTCGCCGATGCCCTTGATGAGCGTCGAGCCGATCGCATCATAGTCGACCAGATACTTGAAGGCTTCACGCACTTCAGGCTTGGCGAGGTTGGCGTTCTTCTGGTTGAGGCTGATGTAGTAGACCGTGCCCTTCGGCGCATTCGTCGTGGCGAGGTCGGCGTTCTTCGAAACGGCGTCGTAATCGCCCGGCTCGAGGTTGCGTGCGACGTCGATATCGCCCGCTTCGAGCGCCAGGCGCTGGCCCGAGCTTTCCTTCATGTGGCGATAGATGACGCGGGCGAGCTTCGCCTGTTCGCCATAGTAGTTGTCGTTGCGCTCGAGCACGATAACCTCGTTGGCGCGCCACTCGCGCAGCTTGAACGGACCGGAGCCGGCGTAGCCGGTCTTCAGCCATTCGTTGCCGAAGTCGTTGTCGTACTTGAAGTCGTCGCTCGGCGTGACCGCTTTGACGTGTTCGAGAACGAGTTTCTTGTCGAGGACTGCGCCCACGGTCGCCGTCAGGCAATTCAGAACAAAGCTCGGAGCATAGGGCTGGTCGACGGTAAAGACGAAGGTCGTCTCGTCGGTAGCCTTGGCCTTTTCCGTCACGTTGTCGCCGTTGAGGCCAAACTGGGTGAGGATAAAGGCGGGGCTCTTGTCGAGCTTGACGGCGCGCTCGAACGACCAGGCGACGTCCTCGGCGGTTACCGGGTTGCCGGAGGCGAACTTAAGGCCGGACTTCAGCTTGAACGTATAGGTCAGGCCGTCATCGGACACGGTCCAGCTGTCGGCGAGGTCGCCGACGACCTTGGTTGTGTCGTTGATGTCGAGGCGCACCAGCATGCTGTAGGTGTTGCCGGTGATTTCGGCCGCGGTCAGCTCGAAGGCTTCGCCCGGATCCATGGAGATGACGTCGTCGATCGCAAAGGCTTCGACCAGCGTGTCCTTCGGCGTTTCGGCAAAGGCCGGTGCGGTCGCGGCCATCACCATGGCAAGCGCCGCAGAAGCGGTCAGAAGACGAAGACGTCCATTGAGCTTGTGCATCATTTTTTGCAGTTCCCTCGTTTGCGCCCTTTTGGGCCCTTCTTCATGGGTTCAGGCGGCCTCGTGCCAAGCCTGCCCCAGAACTCTCCACCAGTTCTCCCGGCATATCTTTGCCAGTTCGGCGTCACCATATCCGGCGCCTCTCAACGCAGTAACGAGCGCATGGTTACCGGCTGCGTCAGCGATCCCCACGGGGATCGTTGCGCCATCGAAATCCGATCCGAGCGCCACGCATTCGATGCCCATGCGCTCGACCATGTAGTCGACATGGCGAACCATGTCGGAAAGCGGCGTCGCGGCATTTTCCTGGCCGTCGGCGCGCAGCATCGTTGTCGCATAGTTGAGCCCGACGAGCCCCTTGCTTTCGCGGATGGCGTCCAGCTGCTTGTCCGTCAGGTTGCGCGCAACCGGCGTCAGCGCATGCGCGTTCGAATGGCTGGCAACCAGCGGCTGGTCCGTGGTTTTCGCGACGTCCCAGAAGCCCTGCTCTGTGATGTGGGCGAGGTCGATCAGGATGCCCAGCCGGTTGCAGGCACGCACGAGTTCGAAACCCGCATCCGTCAGCCCCGGCGCTGTGTCCGGCGACTTCGGATAGGAGAACGGCACGCCATGGCCGAAGACGTTGTGGCGGCTCCAGACCGGCCCAAGCGAGCGCAGGCCGGCGGCATAGAAGGTTTCGAGCGCCGACAGATCCGCACCAATCGCCTCGCAGCCTTCCATGTGGAGCACCGAGGCGAAGACACCTTTCTCGACCGCTCCGCGGATTTCGGCGGTCGAGCGGCAAAGCTTCCAGGCCCCTGCCCGGTCGAGGCGAACGGCGATGTCGGCGAGCTCGATGGCGATCGCCAGCGACGGCAAGTGTTCGAGGGGCGCGGAGAGCGGCGTTTCGTAATGGCCGTTTTCATCCGGCGGCTGCAGGACCAGATCGCCCGAGGGCACGTAGATCGCCGAAATGCCGCCGATGAGGCCGCCCGCTTTGGCGCGCGGCGCGTCGATGTGGCCCTCGCCGATACCGTCGACGAATTCGCGGACCGGGTCAGCCCCCTTTCGGGCGTTCTGCCACAGGCGCAGAAGCACGTCGTTATGGCCATCGAAAACCGCCTGCATTCCTGAATTCCTTCATCATTTCAGGGAGATCGAACGGAGCACCTACGGCCGCGTCCGGGGAAAGGTTGTGGCGATGCTAGTGAAAGGCCAAAGCCTTTTCAATGAATATCAGGGGGTTTTACCCAGGGCTGCCTGTAGCGAAATGTTGCATGATTGTCGCAATCTCGCCGTCAAACACAGCGGCGACAGGTGTGCAATGCCGATCAAGGGATGAAAATCTGGCGTTTCTAATGCAAGGAATTGGCTCGGTCCCGCTCGCAGGGATGTCGCACCGCATGATGCGGTACTGGGGGTTTGGTTGCTGCGTCCGTTTTCACTCGCAGGTTCGCAAGGGCATTGGAGCCGCATCGCCGCCACGCTCCTCCTCGCCGTAACCCTTGCGGCCTGTGCCGGCCGGCCGGTCGGCGTGCTCGTTCCTTCGGGCACGACGGGTGGCGCCTCCCAGGTCGACCTGATGGTCGCGACAACGCGCGCGCCCACGGCGGAACCGGGCGTGCTTTTCAGCGGCGAACGGTCGGACCAGCTTTCCCTGACGGAAATCGTCGTTTCAATTCCGCCGGAGAAAAACCGGCAAGTCGGCCAGGTGCAATGGCCGAAGAAGCTTCCGGCCAATCCGGAGCGCGACTTCTCCACGGTCAGCGTCACGCCATTGCGTGAGGGCAACGACGTCCAAAGCTGGCTGAAGGGTAACCTGCCGAAGAGCCGGCGCGTGCTGATCTTCGTTCACGGTTTCAACAACCGCTACGAGGACGCGGTCTACCGCTTTGCCCAGATCGTCCACGATAGCGGCACGGACGTCGCCCCCGTCATCTTCACCTGGCCCTCGCGGGCCAGCATCTTCGACTACAATTACGACAAGGAAAGCACCAACTATTCGCGTGACGCGCTGGAGGAACTGCTTCGGCGTGCGTCGAGCAATCCTCAGGTCGGCGAAATCACCGTCATGGCCCATTCGATGGGCTCATGGGTGACGGTCGAAGCTCTGCGCCAGATGGCGATCCGCGACGGACGCATCGCGCCCAAGATCACCGACGTCATCCTGGCCTCGCCCGATCTCGACGTCGACGTCTTCGGCCAGCAGATCCGCGCCATGGGCGACAAGCGCCCAAAATTCACGCTGTTCGTGTCGCGCGACGACCGGGCGCTGACGCTCTCCAGGCGCATTTCCGGCAATGTCGACCGTCTTGGCCAGATCGATCCGACCGCCGAGCCCTATCGCACACAACTCGAACAGGCAGGTATCAGCGTCATCGATCTGACGGCGCTGAAGGGCGGCGACAAGCTGAACCATGGCAAGTTCGCCGAAAGCCCGGAAGTCGTGCGCCTGCTTGGCAACCGGCTGATCGCCGGCCAGACCGTGACCGATTCCGATGTCGGGCTCGGCGAACGTCTGGGCGCCGTCACGCTCGGCGCAACGCAGACCGTCGGCAGTGCCGCAAGTCTCGCGGTCTCGACGCCGATCATGATCTTCGATCCCAACACCCGCAAGAACTACGACGCGCAGCTGCGCCGTCTGGGTCAATCGATGGAAAACACCGTCGGCTCGGCGGTGACCCCTTGGGTACCGCCGGAAAGCGGGGGAGCTGCTAAAAGCAGCTCTCCCGACCGCCACTCTCGTTAGACGGGCAGCTCGCGCCGCTCGGCTTCCGTCGCCATCGCGAGGTCCAGGACCTTCTGAAGGTTCGCCGCATGGCGGAACCCGGGCTCTTCGGTCTTGCCCTCGCGGACTGCCGCGACAAAGCGCTCATAGTTCGTCGGGACGGTGCCCGCGTCGACATCCCGCCAGGTTGCGGTCTCGACATCGGCGCCGAGGCAGGCCCGGAGTGTCGAGCCATCGGGCGTGTGCACCACTTCGAGCGCGCCCTTGTCACCGTGCAACCGGAGCCGTAGTTCATTCAAGTGCCCGGTCGCCCAGCGACTGGCATGGACGACGCCCATGGCGCCGTTGCCGAACTCCGCGGTCATGACGAAGCTGTCATTGGCATCGAGATCATACTCGCCGATGCGGTTATCAGGCGCCTTGTCAAACGTCTTCAGTCGGGCGAAAACCCGCGACGCGTCGGTGCCGGCGCCGTAGCCGGCGAAGTCGAGAATGTGGATGCCGACATCGCCAAGAACGCCGTTCGAGCCGTGCTTGGTCGAAAGTCGCCACAGCCATTGCGATTCCGTTGCCCAGTCGCCCCAGGCCTTGGAGACGAGCCAGCTCTGCAGGTACGACGCCTCCAGATGGCGCAACTGGCCGACATCACCGGCGAGCACCATCGCCCGTGCCTTCTGCAGCGGCGCGACATTGCGATAGGTGAGGTTCACCATCGTCACCAGGCCGGAGCGCTCGGCGGCGTCGGCCATCTCCGCCGCCTTGGCGTAATTTTCCGCGAGCGGCTTTTCGCACAACACGTGCTTGCCGGCGGCAAGCAATGCCAGCGTCGTCGGGTGGTGCGCCTTGTCCGGCGTCACGTTCGTCGCCGCGTCGAACTTGCCCCAGGCGATCGCCTCGTCGAGCGAGGAGAAGGTCTCGGCAATGCCGTTCTTGTCGGCAAAGGCACGCGCACGCTTGGGGTCGACATCGACCGCGCCGACCATCTCGACGCCTTCGATTTTGGCAAAGGCCTGGGCATGGCTGTTCGCCATGCCGCCGGTTCCAACTACAAGAAGATGCATGATGCTCACCTGTATCCTGCTTCGCCGGCCTGGTGCAGCCGGGGGCCACGCTCGACGATCGGCTCCAGCGCCTTTTCGACCGGCACGTTCGGCGCATCGTGGATCGCCGTGTAGCGGTTGTCGGCGTTGTAGGCCCACTTCACCGAATTGCGCAGCACCTTCTGGACATTGGCGTCGTGATAGGTCGGGTAGGTCTCATGACCGGGGCGGAAATAGAAGATGTTGCCGGCGCCACGGCGCCAGGTAAGCCCCGAACGGAACACTTCGCCGCCGGCAAACCAGGAGATGAACACGGTTTCGAGCGGCTCGGGAACCGAGAACTGCTCGCCATACATCTCCTCATTTTCAAGCACGAAGTTCTCGTCGAGCCCTTCGGCGATCGGGTGCCGCGGGTTGATCGCCCAGACGCGCTCGCGTTCGCCGGCCTCGCGCCACTTCAGTGCGCAGGGCGTTCCCATCAGGCGCTTGAAGATTTTGGAGAAGTGGCCGGAATGCAGCACGATCAGGCCCATGCCCTCCCAGACGCGCTTGGCGACCCGCTCGACGATCTCGTCGCTGACGGCGCCATGGTCCTTGTGTCCCCACCACAGAAGCACGTCGGTATTGGCAAGGCGCTCGACGCTCAAACCATGCTCCGGCTCCTGCAGCGTCGCCGTCGTCGCCTCGATCGCGCTTTCGGTGTTCAGCGCCGCCGCGATCGTGTTGTGCATCCCGTTCGGATAGATGCTGCGGACCACCTCATTGGTCTGCTCGTGGATATTCTCGCCCCAAACGACTGTTCTGATAGGCACGGTCATTCTCCTTACATGTTCGCCCGTTGCGGGCATGTCGACTTACGATTGATGGGGTCGCCACAAATTGGCGACCCCGAAGCTTGAAGACCGTTTCGGTGTTCGTCAGGATGTGTCAGGCCGCCCCCTTCAAGGGCGTCCGGCCCAGAGCAAGCCCCGCTGCATCGAAGCGGTGGATATTGTCGCCGACCGGCGAAATCTGCACTGTCTCGCCCGGCCGGTGAAGCGAGGTGCCGCCCTCCCGCACGATGACCGGTTCCGCGGCGCCGATGTCGAGATAGATGTAACTGTCGGAACCGAGCATTTCGGAATGCACCACCGTTCCCGACCATCGGCCGTCGCCTGCCCTGATCTCCAGATGTTCGGCTCGGATGCCGATCGTATGGGCATCATAGGGCGCGGCGAGCGCGCCGGTCAGAAAGTTCATCTTCGGCGAACCGATGAAGCCGGCGACGAAGACCGAGTTCGGGCTCTCGTAGAGTTCGAGCGGCGTGCCAATCTGTTCGACCCGGCCATCTCGTAGCACGCAAATGCGATCAGCCAGTGTCATCGCCTCGACCTGGTCGTGGGTGACATAGATCATCGTCGTGTTGTGCATGCTGCGATGCAGTTTCGCGATCTCGATCCGGGTCGCAACCCTAAGCGCTGCATCGAGATTGGAGAGCGGCTCGTCGAAGAGAAAGACCTTGGGATCGCGTACGATCGCACGACCGATGGCGACGCGCTGGCGCTGGCCACCCGAGAGCTGCCGCGGCAGCCGCTGGAGATAGGGGGTCAGTTGCAGCATCTCCGCTGCCGCCTCGACGCGTTTCCTGCACTGCTCCTTATCCTTGCCGGCGAGCTGCATGCCGAAGGACATGTTCTCGAAGACGGTCATATGCGGGTAAAGCGCATAGGACTGGAACACCATCGCGATTCCGCGTTTCGACGGAGTCAGCTGGTTGACCACCTGTCCGTCGAAGGAAAGCGTACCCGAAGAGATGTCTTCAAGCCCGGCGATCAGGCGCAGCAGCGTGGACTTGCCGCAGCCGGAGGGCCACGAAGACCATGAATTCGCCGGCCCGGATATCCATGCTGACGCCCTTGATCACCTCGAAGGCACCGAAGGACTTGCGGATGTTGCGCAATTGAAGCTCTGCCATGTTTTTTCCCCTTATCCTTTGACGCCGCCGGCCGTGAGCCCGGATATGATCCGCCGCTGAAAGATCAGCACGAGGATAACCAGTGGCACGGTGACGATGATCGATGCGGCCATGATGTTGCCCCAAGGGACTTCGTACTCACTGCTGCCGGACAACAGCGCGATCGCGACCGGTACCGTCCGCTGGCTGTCTGATGACGTGAAGGTCAGCGCGAACAGGAACTCGTTCCAAGCGGCGATGAAGGCGAGTAGCCCCGTCGTCACCAGTGCCGGCCACATCAGCGGCATGAACACGCGCGTGATGATCACCCAGGGCGTCGCACCATCGACGATCGCCGCTTCCTCGATCTCGACCGGCAGGTCGCGCATGAAGGTGGTTAGCACCCACACCGTGAAGGGCAGCGTAAAGATCATGTAGGAAAAAATCAGCGCCAGGGGGGTGTTGAAGATGCCGACGGCGCGGATCAACTCGAACAGGCCGGCAAGCACCGCAATCTGCGGAAACATCGACACCGACAGGATCGTCAGAAGCAGCAATCCGCGGCCGCGGAACCGCACCCGCGCCAAGGCATAGGCGGCTGTAACCGCAAGCAGCAGCGACACCGCGACGACAACAGTCGCAACCATCAGCGAATTGGCAAGGTTGCGCAGGAAGCCGCTGCTCGTGACGATACCTGCATAGTTGTCGAAGGATATTTCCGTCGGCCAGTAATCGACCCGGAACAATGCCGTTCCGGATTTGAAGCTCGTCAGCACCGCGTAGTAGAACGGGAACACGGCCATGATGATGATGGCAGCGACAAGGGCGTAGAACGCCGTGCGCTTGGCAAGGGTGGCAACCATCAGCGCTCTCCCTCAAGATTGACGCGGCCGAACCACATGTAGGCGACGGTGATCGCCGCAATGATCAGAAACAGCATCGTCGAGGCGGTGGCGCCATAGGCGAACTTGTCGAAGTCGAACAGGTTCTCGCGCGCCAGCACCGACATCGTCTTGGTCTGGGCGTTGTTGGGCGTCAGCACGTAAATGAGATCGAAGATGCGCAGCGCATCAAGCATGCGGAAGATCACGGCGACCATCAGCGCTGGCCGGATCAACGGCAGCGTCAGCCGCCAGAAGACCTTCAGCGGATGCACGCCGTCGATCTTGGCCGCCTCGTAAATATCCGTTGGCACCATCTGCAGGCCGGCAAGGATGAGCAGCGCCATAAACGGCGTCGTCTTCCAGACGTCGACGATCAGCACCGCGACCATCGCGGTCTCCGGATTGGCCGTCCAGGCGATCTTCTGGCTGATCAGGCCGAGGCCGAGCAAAAGATCGTTGAGAATGCCGAACTGGTCGTTGAGCATCCAGGCCCACATCTTGGCGGAAACGATGGTCGGGATTGCCCAGGGAATGAGGATCGCGGCGCGCACCAGCCCGCGGCCCGGGAAATGGGCGTTCAGCACCAGAGCAACGATCAGGCCGAGCACCGTCTCGATGGTGACGGAGACGGCGGAAAACTTCAGCGTGTTCCAGACGGCATTCCACCAGGCCGGATCGGCAAGCAGCCCGTTATAGACCGTTCGCCCGCTCTTCAGCGTGATCCAGCTCAGATAATTCTTGAAGCCGACGAACTCGGCACCTTCGAGATTGGTCAGCGACGCGTTGGTGAAGCTGAAATAGACGGTGCGTATGAGCGGCCACCCGGCGACGAGCGCGAGCACCAGCAAGGTCGGCGCGAGAAAGATCCATGCGGAGCGAATGCGGCTGGCGTTGAGGTCGGAACGGATCCCTGCCTGTTGTCCGAGGACGGAAGGGGGATCTGCGAGTGAAAGATCGGTCATTGTCTTGGCTCACTCTTGCCATTCGGCGCGCGGCCGAGCGGTTGGCCCGAGAGGAACGACGCCACCAGGCAATTCCAGGAAAGTGTGAAGCGTTTTCCCATCCAGAATTGCTTGCTTTCAAAGCACTTGTTCAGAGCGCTGGGCGTCGTCGGCGATTGCTCGGTGGAGCGAGGGAAGGCCCGGAGGCGCTCCCCTCGCCCCCGGGAGGATTACCAGCTATCGCCCTTCATCTCGGTGAGCTCGACTTCGAGCAGTTCCAGGTTTTCCGCAGCCGTGCCGTTGCCGGAGAGCGAGTTATGGACCGCATTCCAGAACTTGGCCGAAACCTCGTTGTACTTGACCTTGGTGACCGCCGACGGGCGCGGCACGGCGCTCTCGAAGATCGGCTTCCATGCCGGCATGAACGGCTGGGCCTTGGCGACCTCCGCGTCGTCGTAGAGTGCGGCAATCGTCGGCAGATTGGAGAGCTCGATCGCCCTGCGCTTCTGCACCTCTGCCGAGGAGAGGAATTTGGCAAGCGCGATCGCTGCTTCCTGGTCGTCGGAATATTTGGAGACGGCGACGTTCCAGCCGCCGAGCGTCGAGGACGGCTGATCGCCATCGGTCGCCGTCGGCAGCGGCGTCACGGCAAACTTGCCTTTCACCGCGCTGTCGTCGCCATTGCCGAGCGCATAGGCATAGGGCCAATTGCGCATGAAGACGGCATTGCCCGTCTGCCAGACGCCGCGTGATTCCTCTTCCTGATAGGCGAGCACGCCCTGCGGCGAAATCGTGCCGACCCACCCCTTGATGCGGTCGATCGCTGCGGCCGCCTTCTCGTTGTTGATCGAGATCGTGCCATCAGGCTCGACGATCTGGCCGCCGCCGGACGATTTGATCCATTCGAGCGCATTGCAGGTCAGCCCTTCATAGGCGTTGCCCTGGAAGACGTAGCCCCAGAGGTCGGCCTGGCCGCCGGCGCGTTCCTTCTCCTGGATTTCCTTGGCGGTCGTCGCCAGTTCATCCCAGGTCTTCGGCGGCGCCTTGCCGTACTTTTCCAAGAGGTCTTTGCGATAGAAGAGCGCCGGCGCATCGGTGAAAGCAGGCAGGGCCACGAGACGGCCGTTGACCGTCTGCGAGGCGATGATCGACGGGAAGTGCTGTCCGGCGACATCCTTCGCCGCCTCCGTCAAGTCGACGAACTGGTCGGCAAGCTGCGGCGCCCAGACGACGTCGGTCTGGTAGACGTCCACATCCTTGTTTCCGGCGGCGAGCCATAGACGGTACTGGCTGAACTGCTCGCTGCTCGACGGCGGCATGGTGACCAGGCTCACCTTGTGCCCCGTCTGCTTCTCGAAGATGGCGAGCTGCTCGCGGATGAAATTGACGTTCTTGCCGGTCGTGTTGGCGGCGAGCGAGAGCTCGGCGGCGCTGGCCGTTCCGGCTGCAACGACTGCGGCACAAAAACTCAGGGCATTGAGCATGGTTGTCATTGGGTCGACTCCTCCTGTTCCCCCTCCACCGCACGAAAGCTCCTCAGCAAATTCGAAAGCGGTTTGGATTGAAAAAAGTTGGCAGAAGACGGAAAAACTGTCAATCCATACATCAGAAAAAGTCGTTCGGCCGTGAATCATTTAAAATAATTATTTTATTTCAATATTATAACGGATGAGGAGAAATTTCACCCGCACCTAACAACAACCCCATAAAATCAAAGGGGAACTGCATTAATTTAAAACGGTTTGGTAAAATTCCATCGTGGTTCGAGGCGCTGCATGCACGCGACAAACCGATTGTTACCGGCAACGAAGGTGTATACTTCTGGGACCGGGCTAGGCTGAGGAAACGCATACCGAATGAAACTGAGGGAGTTCGCACAACAACTGGGCCTTTCGCCGACCACCGTCAGCCGAGCGCTGAGCGGCTATCCCGAGGTCAGCGAAAAGACGCGCAAGCGCGTGGCCGAAGAGGCAACTCGCCTTGGCTATCGTCCGAACATCAATGCCGTGAGGCTCGCTACCGGTCGCGCCGGTGCGATCGGCGTCGTCATGGGGCGCTCCGGCGAATTCCATTTCTCCGAATTCATGGGCGGCCTGGCCGAGCGGCTCGGCACCGAGGACATCGACATCCTCGTCAGCCCGATGGATGACAAGAACCCTACGGGCGAAATCCAGCTTTACAGCCGGCTCGCCGTCAGCGGCCGCGTCGACGCCGTGATCGTGCATTCTCCCGAGCCGAACGACGAACGCATCGCACTCCTGCACAAGCTCGGCATGCCCTTTCTCGTCCACGGTCGATCCGATATCGACGTGCCGCATGCGTGGCTCGATATCGACAATGAGGGCGCCATCCGCCGCGCGACCTCGCATCTCATCGATCTCGGCCATCGCCGCATCGCCATGATCAACGGCAGGCAAGGACGCACCTTCTCGCTTCACCGCGACAAGGGCTACCGCGACGCGCTCCAGGCGCGCGGGCTCCCGTTCGATCCGCGCCTCGTTGCCCACGGCAACTTCACCGACGAACTCGGCTTCCGCTTCGCACGCTCCTTCCTGGAACAAACGCCGCGGCCGACGGCCTTCGTCGCAGGCTCGATGATGACGGCCCTCGGCATCTATCGGGCGGCGCGGTCCATAGGCCTGGAAATCGGTCGCGAAGTCTCGGTCATCGCCCATGATGACGTGTTCCCCTACCTGACGGCGGAAAACATGGTGCCGTCGCTCTCGGCGACGCGCTCTTCGATGCGCGCGGCCGGCGCACGCTCGGCCGATCTCGTGCTGCAGCTTCTCTCAGGCAGGCCGACCGAAGAGGTTCACGAACTCTGGCCGGTGGAACTGATCCTGCGGGAATCGACCGCACCCCCGCCAGAGGGCGCCTGAGGACTGGCCGCCGACCGCCTCAATGGAAGGTGGACTTGGAGAACAGGTTGAGCACAACCACGCCGGATATGATGAGGCCCAGCCCCAGGATCGCCGCCAGGTCGAGTTTCTGCCCAAAGGCGAAGTAACCGACGAGCGAAATCAAGACGATGCCGAGCCCGCTCCAGACCGCATAGGCGATGCCAACAGGGATGAAGCGCAGCGTATAGGACAGGAAGAAAAAGGCGATCGCGTAGCAGACGACCATGATCACCGTCGGCCCCAGCCGGGTGAAGTGCTGGGCCGCCTGCATCGCCGAGGTGCCGAGCACTTCAAAGACGATCGCTGCAACCAGGACGGTGTAGAGCATGGCGGGGTTCATGACGGACTCCATCCGGGTTACTGCGCCGAAAGCGCTTTGAGGTTTTCAACAAGGCCGACCCGCGCCGCCGCATCGAGATCGTGGCTCTGCATCAGATCCGCCAGCCAGACGCCGTCGCAGGCAAAGCGGGCAAGCACGCAGCCGGTCGAGGCGTCCGTTTCTGCGAACTCCGTTGATCGCCGGCGGACCCAGTCGCGCCAGCGGCTCTTCAGATGCGGCTCGGCAATGAGGGCGATCGTCAGCATGCGCCAGCCCGGTACGTCGGTCGCCGGGTCGAGCGCGAAGCAGACGTCGATATAGGCACGGGTAAAGCGCCCCTTCGCCACCGGATCGTGCGCCATCGCCGCCTCGATCTCACGATCGAACCGCGTCACCAGGTCGTCGAACAGGCCGTCGAGCAAAGCGAGCTTGTTCGGGAAGTGGTGCAGCAGCCCACCCTTGCTGACGCCCGCCGCCTGCGACACGGCATCGAGGGTGATGCCTGCCACCCCCTGCTCATGCGAAAGGCGTGCAGCAACCTCCAGCAATTGCTGGCGCACCTGTTCCGGTTGTTTCTTACGGCGATGAGCTTCGGTCATGCCTCATAAAGATACCGTCTGGACGGTTTGTCAAGAGGGACCTTGATCGACCGCGATGAAACGCCGCAAACCGGTACTCTGAAAATCGTTGTCCGCCTCGTCGCCGCACGCTAGGACCGCAGGGAATGAAGGACGCGAGCATGGCGGAAACGGAAACCACGACCCTCTACGAAGCGATCGGCGGCGACCCGACGGTTCGCGCGCTGACCCGCCGCTTCTACGAGCTGATGGACACGCTGCCGGAAGCGGCACGATGCCGCGCCGTGCATCCGCCCGACCTTTCGGGCAGTGAAGAGAAATTCTACGAGTACCTGACCGGCTGGCTTGGTGGACCGCCTATTTATGTCGAGAAGCGCGGCCATCCGATGCTGCGCCGCCGCCATTTCGTCGCCGAGATCGGCCCCGAGGAGCGTGACGAATGGCTGCTCTGCTTTACCCGAGCGCTTGAAGAAGCGATCGCCCATCCGAAGCTGAGGCAGATCATTCTCGACCCGATCACCCGCCTCGCCCTTCATATGCAGAACAAGGAATAGCGGTGATGTCGCACAGCGGATTTCGCGCAACGACGCTTTTTGTTGCCGGTTTGATGGGCCTGACCGGCGTTGTCAGCGCGGCCGCCGCTTCGCACGGCGACAATCCAAGATTGCTCGCCGGCATTTCCGCGATGTGCCTGGCGCATGCCCCGGCCTTGGTCGCGCTCTACGCAGCCTGGCCGAGCTTTCGCACGGCGGCCGCTGCGGCCTTGCTGATTGCAGTTGGAACGGCGCTGTTCTCGGCGGATCTCGCCATGCGCCACATCTCGGGTCACGGCCTGTTCCCGATGTCCGCTCCGCTCGGCGGCACGACGATCATGGCGGGCTGGCTTGCCGTTTCCCTCGGCGCCTTCCTGCCGCGAAAGACAGCCTGAGAAAAAAATCACCTCCCGAATGGACCCATTTGGGAGGTGAATGGCATATAAAATCAAAAATTTACGCGGCCGATCGTGCGCGGGGCCGCCTGATCAGGCGCCTTCGACGGCCGAAAAACCTTCGAACTTCGGCGGACCGAGATACATCGCCTTATTGTCCCCGGCATTCCTGTGCGCCGCACGAAAATTCTCAGACTTCGTCCAGGCTGAAAACGAATCCCTGTCCTTCCAGACTGAATTCGAAACGAAGAGCGTATAGCCCTCCTCCGGCACGCTGTCGCCGCGCAGCAGGTGGAAGGAAACGAAGCCGGGCATTTCCGAAAGACTGGAATCGCGCCCTTTCCACACGGCCTCGAAGGCCTCTTCATGGCCGATGGCGATACGGAAACGGTTCATGGCAACGTACATCTTGGTCTCCTACCGCGACCTTGAACTACTGCATAATTCCGAACGGAAAACCGCTTCGCACTTTTCCTGGAATTGCTCTCTTACTGAAAGGCGCAACTCCGGACGGAAAACCGCTTCGCACTTTTCCTGGAATTGCTCTCTTACTAAAAGGCGCAACTCCGGACGGAAAACCGCTTCGCACTTTTCCTGGAATTGCTCTTATGCGCTTTCCTTCTTGCGGGCGGCATCGTTTGCAGCCCGCGGAAAGGCGAGAATAGTTCCTTCCTTCGGCTCTGCAAGACCGAGAGGGTCGCGAACCGGCGGGCGCGTCTGCCAGGTTGGAAACTCGGCGACGTTGGCGTCGTCCAGCATGCGCGCGCGGCGCGTCAGGATCTCGTAGAGTTCAGGCACCAGGCCATCGCCATGCTGCGCCGCCAGCTTGTGCAGACCGATCATCATGCACAGGTCAGGACGTTCTTCGTTCATTGCAAACTCTCGTCTTGTCTTGGGAGGGTTACCGCTCGTCGCGGCTGGCGGTGAGGTCCTGAAGTGCCCGCTCCAGGCTCGATTTCGAGCCGTTGCGCAGCGGCACGAAGGCCTTGCCCCACTTCTTGCAGCCGGTCTTCACGCGAAGACACGCGTCATGGCTGATGCAGTCGATCGGGCAGAAGACGCAGTCGACCGACGGCAGCACCCGGTCGATACGGGAAACGGCTTCGCGCAGGCCGCCATCATGGTGAAGCAGCTCGGCGCCAAACGAGCTGGCGATTTCGCGTAAGTGCGCCACCTGACAATCGCGGCCGCCGACATAGAGAAAACTGCGCCCTTCGAGCGTTGCCTTGCCGGCCTCCTGGCGGGCTTCGGTCGGTTCTGAACCCGAACGACCCTTGCCATTCTTCGCCGCATTCTGGTGACGCTTGCCGCGCATGCAATCCTCTCCGCCTGATCGTGCGACAAGGGCCTTCAAGGGGCAGCCGGTCGCATCGGGACATCATCTCGACACACACCCTTAGGCTGCGTGACGAGCGCAACCTATTAAACTTGATCAACGGAGTAAAGTATAAACATGAGTTTTTTCATCATATTTTTTCAACCAAATCCCGGCCCGCACAAATGAGCATACGGAACGGCGCCCGCCTCAGCGGACGCTGGCAACCATCGGAACGATGAAGGATTTGGAGCTCGGCCCCCCGGCAGGAAAGGCCGGGAACGGCGCCGCATTGCGCACGGCATCGACGGCTGCGTCGTCGATGGCGGGAGAACCTGAGCTGCCGGCGACGTTTACCCGGGTCAGCTCACCGTTGGCGGTCAATGTGAAGCGGACGGTCGCCGTGCCGGAAACGCCTTCGCGCCTTGCCGAAGACGGCACCTTGAATCTCCGCATGATCTTCCTGCGGACCTTGCCGTCATAATTTTCCATATTGGCATTGCCGACCTCGGATGCGCGGCTGTTGCCGGTCGCGGCTGCGGCACTGCCGCTTTCCTGGCCGTCCTGCTTGCCCTTGACTTGGTTCTGCGCCTGCTCGCCCTTGTCACCCGTCTTCTTGCGGGTCACTTTCTTTTTCTTGACCGGCTCCTTCTTCGGTTCCGGCTTTTCAACCTTCTCCTTCTTGGGCTCTTCGATCTCGGGTTTTTCTTCAGGCATCACGGTTTCGACCGGCGCAACACTCGCCGTCACCACGGCCTCGGCGACCTGAAGGGTCGGCATCTCTTCAGCCGGCAAAATCACGTCAGCCTCGGTCGCGGCCAGATCATGCGGCTGTTCGGCAACGATTTCCTGAGTTGTCGACGTGAGATCTTCGACGGGCGATATCTCCTCCGGCTTGACCTCATCCGGAACGTCCTCGGTCGGCTCGACGATCTCCGCAGGATCGCCGGATTGTAGTGTCTCTTCAAAGGCATCGCCAAGGATCGCGACCTCGGTCGCCTCTCCGCCGAGCATGAGGGCATGCTCTTTTTCCGGCGGCCTTGGGCCAAACAAGGTAGCAAGCACGACGCCATGCGTTGCAAGCGAGATGATGGCGGCCCCAGCCCAGATGACGATACGCTTCATTACAGCCTTACCTTCGCCGCACCGGGCGGCGCAAACTTCACGCTCCGAAGGAGCGGCCTCACTTAGCCCTTGAGTTCCACCGCCGATTTCGAGCCGGTCTTGATACCGCTCATGCAGGCGCCGGGCTGCACGCCGTTGCCGACGCAGGCCGTCGCATCATTGATCAACAGGCTCTTCACCGCATCGCAGTTGGTGCCGGGGAGATCAAACTGGCGAACCTTGGTCTTGCCGGCGGGCAGATCGCGGAAGTCGAGCACGGCCATGCGCTCGACGAGGCCCTTCTGGTCGAAGATCACGAACTCGAAGGAAACCTTGCTCAGCGACTGCGCAAGCGCGTTGCCGGCGACAAAGGTGAGCTTGCAGCCCTTCTGCGACGGCGCGACGTCGTTCAACTCGATCGTCAGCCCGAGGGCGGGCACAGCCTCCTGAGCGTTGACACTGCCCGCAGCAATGAAGGCCGCAAGCGCAACGGAAACAATTGGAAGGCTGGAAAACTTCATATCGACATCACCCCAAAGGTTGCAGCGAACCACCGAACGAGACCCGCACGCCCTTGTCCACAAGCCGGCAACAACTAACTTGAGTGCATAAGTCCGGTATTGCGTCCATAAATAAATATGAGTAATGAAGTCAAGATAGTAAACGAATTGCACGGCAGGAAATGCTGGAACAACAGCGCGGCCTGCCCTCTCGAAACGGCCAAACGCAGTGACCAACGACAGTGACCTTGCACGCCCCTCCGAGCCGCCGATCCAGGCCGGGCGCGCGCAGCGGATTATCGAAAGTCGCGAACTTTTCGGCAGCGAAAACGAGATCCTCATTTCCCACGACGGCGCGATCTACCGCATGAAGATCACCCGCCAAGGCAAACTGATCCTGAACAAATAGGCAGATGAAAATGACCGAGAGCCTCCGCCCCACTGCTTCCGAAATCCGCGCCTACCGCGCCGAGAACCCGAAGATGCGCGAGCGTGATATCGCAGCCCAGCTCGGTGTTTCCGAAGCCGCTCTCGTTGCTGCCGAATGTGGGCTGACCGCCGTGCGCATCGATGCCGACGCCAACCGCTTCCTCTCGCGCGTCGAGGAACTGGGCGAAGTCATGGCGCTGACCCGCAACGAAAGCGCGGTCCACGAGAAGATCGGCGTTTACGAGAAGATCACCACCGGCGAGATGGCGAGCATCGTGCTCGGCGAGCAGATCGACCTCCGGGTCTTCCCGAGCGCCTGGGCACACGCTTTCGCCGTGACGAAGACAGACGACCAGGGTGAAGCCCGCAAGAGCCTGCAGTTCTTCGACAAGTGGGGCAACGCCGTGCACAAGGTGCATCTGCGCCCGGAATCGAATGTTGCCGCCTATGACAAGATCGTCGCGGACTTCCGCCTTGCCGACCAGGCGCAGGACTTCAGCGCCGACGTGAGCGTGCCGGCAGCCGACGACAAGCCGGAAACCGTGGTCGATGTCGTCGAACTGCGCGACCGCTGGACGAAGATGACGGACACGCACCAGTTCCACGGCATGCTGCGCAAGCTGAAGATCGGCCGGCGCCAGGCGCTCAGCAACATCGGCGAGGATTTCGCCTGGCAGCTCGACCCCTCCAGCATCGAAGCCATGATGCGCGAGAGCGCCGAAGTCGAACTGCCGATCATGTGCTTTGTCGGCAACCGCGGCATGATCCAGATCCATTCCGGTCCGATTGCCAAGATCGCGCCGATGGGCCCTTGGCTGAACGTCATGGACCCGACTTTCCATCTGCATCTGCGCACCGACCACATCGCCGAACTCTGGGCCGTGCGCAAGCCGACGGCCGACGGCCATGTCACTTCGATCGAGGCGCTCGACGCCAAGGGCGAGATGATCATCCAGTTCTTCGGCAAGCGGAAAGAGGGTCTCGCGGAACGGCCGGAATGGCGCTCCATCGTCGAAGACCTGCCGCGTCTCGACACGACTGTCGCCGCCTGAGGACAGGATAGGACACTCAGATGATCAAGGGTCTCGACTTCCGACGCCTTCGCCGCTGGGAACTGGCGCTTGCCGCCTTCGCCCTTTCGGCTCCCTTCCTGTTGCCGGCGGTGGCACCCAGTGCCCCCTCCTTCATCCGGCCGGCGATGGCCGAGGACATGCAGAAGGTCGACGTCTCGCGCGTCGTTTCGGTCGGCGGAGCGATCACCGAGATCATCTATGCGCTCGGCGAGGAAGGTCGCCTCGTCGGTCGCGATTCCACCAGCACCTATCCGGAGGCGGCAAAGGCGCTGCCGGATGTCGGCTACATGCGCCAGCTCGCACCGGAAGGCATCATCGCCGCCAACCCGAGCGCGATCATCGCCGTCGAAGGCAGCGGTCCGCCGGAGGCGTTGGCGGTGCTGAAGGAAGCGAACATCGCCTTTACCAGCGTGCCCGAGGCCTTTGACAAGGCCGGCATCCCCGCCAAGATCCGCGCCGTCGGCACCTTCCTCGGTGTCGAGGAAAAGGCCGAAACCCTGGCAAAGAGCGTCGAGGCCGATCTCGATGCGGCAGTCTCCGAGATTGCCGCCCGTCCGGAAGCCGAACGCAAGCGTGTGCTCTTCATCCTGAGCACGCAGGGCGGAAAGGTCATGGCATCGGGTCAGGGAACCGCCGCCAACGGCATCATCGAGCTATCAGGCGCCATCAATGCGGTCGACACCTTCCCCGGCTACAAGGCGCTGACCGACGAGGCGATCATCGAGGCCAAGCCCGATGTCGTCCTGATGATGGACCGCGGCGGCGAGCATTCCGCCAAGGCGGCCGAACTCTTCGCCCTGCCGGCGCTGAGCCTTACGCCTGCCGCCAAGAACAAGGCACTGATCCGCATGGACGGCCTGCATCTGCTCGGCTTCGGCCCGCGCACCGCAAGCGCCATCCGCGAACTGAATGCCGCAATCTACGGGAAGAAGGCCAATGCCTCGCAGTGAGGCATTGGCCCGCGGCATGCGCCTGACCGCTTTTGCCGGCGATATCCGCAACGAATGGCGCTCGGGCAACCGCTCGCGGCTGGCGCGTCTCGTCATCGCCGCCCTCATCGCGCTTGCGGTTGCGACCTTCATCGGCTCGATCATGACCGGTGCCGCCGACGCGTCGCTCGCCAACGTCTGGCGCTGGCTGATGGGTGAGGCCGACCAGGCCCTGAGCATCCGCGACCGCATCATCATTCTCGATATCCGCTTGCCGCGCGCCGTGCTCGGCATGCTCGTCGGCGCTTCGCTCGCGGTTTCCGGCGTCGTCATGCAGGGCCTTTTCCGCAATCCCTTGGCCGATCCCGGCCTCGTCGGCGTGTCCTCAGGCGCGAGCCTAGGCGCCGTGCTGCTGATCGTGCTCGGAACCGCCGCCTTCGGGCCGCTCTTCGCGCTGTTCGGCTTCTATGCGTTGCCGGTGGCAGCCTTCGTCGGCGGCCTCGTCACGACGCTGCTGCTCTACCGTATCGCCACCCGCGGCGGCCAGACGTCGATTGCCACGCTGCTGCTCGCCGGCATTGCGCTCGGCGCGCTGACCGGTGCGGTCACCGGCGTTCTCGTCTTCAGGGCCGACGACAAGCAATTGCGCGACCTGACCTTCTGGGGGCTCGGCTCGCTGGCGGGGGCCAACTGGACGAAGATCCTGGCCGCTTCGCCGATCATTCTCACTTCGCTCGCCGTTACCCCTTTCCTGGCGCGCGGGCTGAATGCCATCACGCTCGGCGAAGCGGCCGCCTTCCATATGGGCATTCCCGTCCAGCGGCTGAAGAACATCGCAATCGTCAGCGTCGCGGCGGCGACCGGCGCGTCCGTCGCCGTCAGCGGCGGCATCGGCTTCGTCGGCATCGTCGTCCCGCACCTGCTGCGGCTCGTCATCGGCCCCGATCATCGCTATCTGCTGCCCGCCTCGGCGTTGCTCGGCGGCACGCTGTTGATCCTCGCCGACATGATCGCCCGCACCATCGTCTCTCCGGCGGAACTGCCGATCGGCATCGTTACCGCCTTTATCGGCGCGCCGTTCTTCCTCTGGATCCTGCTGCGCGGCCGTTCGAACATGGGACTCTGAGCGAAGCCATGATCAACGTTTCCAATCTCTCCGTCCGCCTTGGCGGGCGACCCGTCATCCACGGCGTCTCGCTCGAGGCGCTGCCCGGCGCACTGACCGCCATCGTCGGCCCGAACGGCTCCGGCAAGACCACGACGCTGAAGGCGATCTCCGGGGAGCTTTCGCCGTCGAGCGGAACGATCCGCATCAATGGCCGCGACCTGCGCGGGCTGAAGCCATGGGAGCTCGCGCTGATGCGCGGCGTGCTGCCCCAGTCGACGGTCATCTCCTTCCCCTTCACCGTGCGCGAGGTCGTGAGACTGGGTCTTGCCGCCGGTGCCAATGCGGATCCCGCCGTGCACGACCGGGTCACGGCCGGGGCGTTGGAAGCGGTGGACCTGGCCGGCTTTGCCGGACGCTTCTACCAGGAACTGTCGGGCGGCGAGCAGCAGCGCGTGCAGCTTGCCCGCGTCCTCTGCCAGATCACCGATCCGGTCATCGACGGCGAGCCGCGCTACCTGCTGCTCGACGAACCGGTGTCGAGCCTCGATATCCGCCACCAGCTCGGGATCATGCAGCTCGCCCGCAAGTTCTGCGAGCGCGGCGGCGGGGTCGTCGCGGTGATGCACGACCTCAACCTGACGGCCATGTTCGCTGACCGAATGGTGATGATGAAGGCCGGCAAGGTCCGCGCCAGCGGTGCACCCCGCGAGGTCCTGACCGACGAGACGATGGAAGCCGTCTTCGGCTGCCGCATGCAGGTGGGTGTCGCACCGGCGCCGCACGTTCCGTTCGTCCTGCCGCAGACAGCATCGCTCTGACGCCACGCCCGCGGATCCGGTAGATGCCTGTTGGGGCGTCCGGATTTCTCAAGCCTCAACACCAAGATTTATCGAAACAATTTCCGCACTTGTGCGTTGTTCTCCCGAAGCGCCGGCAAGGGCCTCTAGTTGTGCTCGCCGGTTCCATCAGACAGCGCCGACCGTTCGCGGCCGGCGCATGCGTGAAAGGGAGTACCCATCATGACGCCTAGCCTCTTCTCCGGCTCGAGTTCGCGATCGAAAAAAAGCAACGGCAAGCTCGCCGATATTTCCATCGAGGAACAACTCGGCGAGTTGCGTAGTGATGTGGCAACGCTCGTCGCATTGCTCGCCGATCGTGGAGCGGCCGCCTCAAAGCAGGCACGCGGCAAGGCGCAGGACGCCCGTGAACAAGCCGAAGCCGGCATCAGCGAATTGCTGGCAAGCGGCGAAGACCTGTTGGCCGAACTTCGCGACCGTTATGCCGGCACGGAAAAACAGGTTCGCCACGCAGTTCGCGAGCATCCCCTCGCCACGCTCGGCGCCGCCGCCCTGATTGGGCTCGCGGTGGCGGCGCTGCTTCGGCGCTGACTTGCAGTCGGTCGAACCGGACCCGCGGGCAACGGCTCGCGGTTTCGAACGAGATGAGAAAAAGCATCTAGGTTTTCCGCCCGTATCCCGACCTAGCCTAAGAGGCCCTATCACGACGGGGAGTAACGCATGGGACCATTGACGGCCGCCCTGGCCAGCCTCTTGGCCGCCGATATCAGCGCCGCCGCCTCTCGTGTGAAGCGCAACGCAGCCCTATGGAGCGTCATAGGGCTGTTGCTCGTCACCGCCTATGTCTTCGCGCTAGCCGCAGCCTTTCTTTATCTCAGCGCGCGCTATTCCCCGGTCGCGGCCGCGGCTGCAATCGCCGGCGCTCTGGTCGTCACCGCGCTGGTGCTGACGGGCGTCCTCGTCTCTCTGCAGAACCGTGACCGACGACGCCAGGAAGAACGCCGCCGTCGCACGCAAATGCAGACCAATCTGACCCTGCTCGCTGCCGCCGGCATCCTGCGTAAACAGCCGCTTCTCGCCGTCGCGACGGCTGTTGCGATCGGCGCGCTTCTCGGCACCGGCAAGCGACGCCGACGCAAACACAACGACTGATGCCAGTCGTCTCAATGGCGGGTGAGGTCCGGTTAGAGCGGCAACCGGATCAGCGCCGTGACCCCGGCGGGGAGGTACTCCACCTTCACCGAACTGCCCAGCACCTTGTCGAGGCTGCGCTCGATGAGGATGGAGCCGAAGCCGCGCCGCTTTGGCTCGCGCACCGGCGGCCCGCCGACCTCGGTCCAGGTGAGATGAAGAACGGTGTCGCCGTCTTCGACGACGTTTCGCGCCGTCAATACCACCTTGCCTTTCGGCACCGACAGCGATCCGTATTTCACGGCGTTGGTTGCAAGCTCGTGCAGGACCAGCCCGAGGCCGACGGCCTGGTCGGGACCAAGCGACACTTCGTCCTTGTGCAGTTCGATCTGGTCCGCATAGGCGCTCACATGCGGCAGCAGTTGCTTGGCGATCAGGTCGGCAAGCCGGATGGTGCCCCACTCGTGATCAGAGAGCAGACCATGCGCCTCGGAGATCGCCTGCAAGCGGCCGGCAAACGCGGTCATGAATTCGGCCGGGTCGCTCGTCTGGCGAAGCGTCTGGCGCGCAAGCGATTGCAGCATGGCCAGTGTGTTCTTGACCCGATGATTGAGCTCCTTGAGCAGGAGCCGAGTGCGCTGCGCCGAAGCCTGCTGGTCGGTGACATCGATCGTCACGCCGATGAAGGTAAGCGGATTGCCCTTGCCGTCCCGGTCGTGCACGCGGCCGCGGCCAAGCAGCCAGCGACCGGTATCGCCAATGCGGAACATGCCGTCATATTCGTCGTCAGCCTTCATCGCCTGGCGAAGCTTGGCGAAAGTCGCGCCGCGGTCGTCGACGTGGATCGCGCCGAAGATGTCCCGGACGCCAACCGAACGCTCGGCCGAAAGTCCGAACATGCGTTTCAATGCGCTGTTGCCGGCGATCGCACCTGAGCGGATATCCCAAAGCCAGCTGCCGATGTTGGCCGCTTCGAGCGCCATCGCGTGCCGCTGCTCCTCGCGCGACAACGCCGCCTCCTTTAGAGCGCGCCGACGGGCTTCGTCCTTGACCTTGAAGAGCGAGGCTGCGAGCGCGGCAAGCCGGCATAATTGGTGGATGAGCGGTTGCGACACCTCAGCGCGCGGCTTGTCGTCGAACACACAAACCGTGCCCACTGCCTGCCCGTCGAGCACGATCGGCGCACCGGCATAGAAGCGCAGAAATGGCGGCCCCTTGACCTGTCGGTGACGCGCGAACCGCGGATCGGTCGAAGCGTCGAGCACGACGAGGCTGGAGTCGGCCGCAGCGGTCACATGCGGGCAAAACGCGTCTTCGGATGGGGCACGGGTCTCATCGGTGCCGACAGCCGCCTTGAACCACTGCCATTCGCGGTCGATCAGCGTCACCAGTGCGATCTGAGCGTCGAAAAGCCCGGCAGCAATTTCGACGATCCCGTCGAAATCCCGATCCGGGATGGCCATGTCGGGCACGGTCGCATGCAGAACGCCAAGACGCTCGGGCGCGTCGAGCAGCTTCGTCACGGGCGGGTCCGTTTTCTCTGTCCTCACGTGCATACGGTCTCAATTCTCAATCTGAACGAGATGAGGAAGCCCTGGCGATCCACCCGCATCCCGCTCGATTCTGGAGCGTCTCGCCCCAAAATCGTCATCACTGCGCATTCGTCAGTCGATGCCAGCCGTCACGGCGTGTCCCCCTTGGGCTCAAGCCGCCAGTGAAAGCAGGACACCGCCACTTTTGCAACGGTGTCCTGCCCGAAATTCTTCCCTCAGGAGATGAAGGCCCGCGACGTGATCGGAGCCGAGGTTTCATCCGGCCCGTAGTCGTTTTCACCCTTCACCTGCAGGATATCCTGCAGCCGCTGACGCGCGCGGTTGACCCGGCTCTTGATCGTGCCAAGGGCACAGCCGCAGATCGTCGCCGCCTCCTCGTAGGAGAAGCCGGAAGCTCCGACCAGGATGATCGCTTCGCGCTGGTCCGGCGGCAGCATCTCGAGCGCGCGCCGGAAATCCTGCAGGTCGAGCGAGCCGTATTGCTCGGGATGATGGGCCAGCGACTCGGTGAAGTGACCGTCGGTGTCCTGCACCTCGCGCCCGCGCTTGCGCATCTGGCTGTAGAGCTCGTTGCGCAGGATCGTGAAGAGCCAGGCCTTCATATTGGTGCCCATCTCGAAATGGTCCTGCTTCGCCCAGGCCTTCATGATCGTGTCCTGCACCAGATCGTCGGCACGGTCGTGGCGACCGATCAACGACATGGCGAAGGCACGCAGGCTCGGCAAGGCGGCAAGCATCTCTCGCTTGAAATCATTTTTTTCGGACGACATTCTGGCACTTACTCCCTGCCCTGCAGCGCCGATTGCTGCTCGGCTGCGTCGAGCTTTTCCAGAAGATCGAGAAAACGCGCGGGTATCGCCTCTTCCTGCACGGACTGATAAAGCGCTTTCAGCTTTGCTGCGATCTGCGCATTTGGGTCTTCTGTCCATAAGGTCGTGCCGGTAGTCCGCCCTGCCCCTGTTTTATATTTCATTGTCAAACTGTCGCCTTCGAGTGTCCATAGCCGCCATAACGCAGCAGAAAATTGAAATGTTCCCTCGCGGAACCTTTTTTTACGTCCGGCGTTCTCGCAACGTCACCGTAGAAAGATACCCGAGGGAGTTCCCCTATGACATTGTCCACGCGGATAGCACCGCTTCTGCCGTATCTGCGCCGCTATTCGCGCGCGCTGACCGGCTCGCAGACATCAGGCGACGCCTATGTCGCTGCCGTTCTCGAAGCGCTGATCGCCGACACGTCGATTTTCCCGGAAGCGAGCAATGATCGCGTTGGCCTGTTCCGGCTCTTCACCTCACTTTTCGGTTCCTCGTCCGTGCTTGTGCCAGAACCGATCTCGCCTTTTGCCTGGGAACAGCGCGCATCGATCAATCTCGCAACCGTTTCGCCCCTTGCCCGCCAGGCCTTCCTGCTGGTCTCGGTCGAAGGTTTCCGTCCCGAGGAGGCCGCCGAGGTTCTCGACGTGTCCACCGATAAGGTCGGCAGCCTGCTCGACCGCGCCTCGCAGGAAATCTCGCGCCAGGTCGCGACCGATATCATGATCATCGAGGACGAACCGCTGATCGCCATCGATATCGAACAGATGGTCGAGAGCCTCGGCCATCGGGTCACCGGCATCGCCCGGACGCGCGACGAAGCGATCGCCCTCTACAAGAGGACGCGGCCAAGCATGGTGCTGGCCGATATCCAGCTCGCCGACGGCAGCTCGGGCATCGACGCGGTCAACGACATCCTGAAGACGAGCGCCATTCCGGTGATCTTCATCACCGCTTTCCCGGAACGGCTCCTGACCGGCGAGCGGCCGGAACCGACCTTCCTGGTCACCAAGCCGTTCAACCCGGATATGGTCAAGGCACTGATCAGCCAGGCGTTGTTCTTCAACGAATCGACCAAGGCGGCGGCCTGAGTGCAACCTGCATGTTTCCTTTGATCGCAGACGGTCAAAGGCAAGAACATGGAGGTCATTCAAAGGGCTACAGCGTCGCGCGTCACAAAGGGCCGCGACGCCGTAGTCCATTCTACCGTTTCGTCGAAGCGGCGAAATAATGGCCGGTTTTCCCGAAATCAGCCGTTCCTGATATTTGCGCCACTTCCCGATATTCGCGCGGAGGCACACTCGCCGGCGCGACTTCATGTCAGCCGGCCTCACCCCGCCGTTTCACATTTCCCGCAGCATCTCTTTGGCTTACCCCGGAAACACGACAGCCAGTGCCGAGGGAAGGCACTGGCTGGTATGTGCAACTCACTCGGGGAGTGTGAGTTGTAGGCCGGCGGTCTGCCTCCGGCGCGGCATTGGGGGCTATGCGCGCCACCGTCCGGTCGCAAACAGAATGCGCGACGGGGCAAAAGGTTCCAAGCACCCGCCCTGACCGTTTCGGCCTACCGCTTCACTGCATCTTGTCGAGTTCGTCACGATGGCGGTAGAGCGCCAGGAAGCGGCGGTAATCGCGGTCATAGGTGCCGCGAGCACTTGTATTCGGCAGGCGCTCGTGCCCCTCCGACGCCATTTCCGCCCCTGCGGCGGCGAGATCCCGGTGGATGCCGCCGGCAACCGCAGCCGCCATCGCCGTACCGAGCAGCACCGCGTCCGGTGCCTGCGGGGCAACCACACGGCAGCCGGTCACATCGCAGTAGAGCTCCATCAGAAGCGTGTTGCGCACGTGGCCGCCGGTGACGTGCAGGGTGTCGAGCTGGTAGCCGACCTCGCGCATCATCTCCAGGATGTGACGGATGCCGAGCGCGATCGCAACGCAGCTGCGCCAATAGAGACGGCAGAGCGCATCGAAGGAGGAATCGAGGGGCAGGCCGCTGATAACCCCGAGCCCATGCGGATCGGCGAGCGGAGAGCGGTTGCCGTGGAAATCGGGAAGCACATGCAGGCGATCGGCAAAAGCGGCGCCCTGCTCGGCGCGCAGTTCCTGCACCCGGGCGATGATCCGGCCGTGGGTCTCTGCCGTCGGTTCAATGCCGCCGCCATGCAGCCGCACGATATGGTCGAGCAGCGCACCTGTCGCCGATTGCCCGCCCTCGATCAGCCAGGCGCCCGGAAGAACCGCTTCGTAATAGGGGCCCCACATGCCGAAGCCCGGCTTCATATCCTTGGAAAAGGCGACAATGCAGCTCGATGTACCGGCGATCAACGCGAGTTGTTTTTCGAGCTTCTCCGGCTTCCCGATAAACTCGCCGACGACGCCGAGCGCACCGGCATAGGCGTCGATCAGACCCGGCGCCACCTGGCAGGCTTCGTCGAGCCCAAGCTCTGCGGCGGCCGCAGCGCTCAAATGACCGACCGAGCTTCCGATCGGCAGTGTTTCTTCCGGCAGCCCGCCGCGTTCGATGAGATCTTCAAGCCCGATCTTTTCGAGATAGTCCGGCTGCCAGCCGCGCTTCTCATGCGCCAGATAATTCCACTTCGCCGTCAGCGTGCAGCGCGAACGCGCAGCGCTGCCCGTCGCCCGCCAGGAAAGATAGTCGGCCAGATCGAAGAAGAAACCCGCCTTCTGCCATTGTTGCGGCAGATTGCGCTTCAGCCACATCAGCTTCGGCATTTCCATTTCCGGCGACATCACGCGGCCGGAGAAGTCGAGCACCGGATGGCCGGTCGCCGTGCAGAAATCTGCCTCGGCGAGCGCCCGATGGTCGAGCCAGACGATCGTGTCCCAGCGCGCCTCGCCCTTGCGGTTGACGGATAGCGGCTCGCCTTCGCGGTCGCGCACCACCAACGAGCAGGTGGCGTCGAAGCCGATCGCGGCAACGCTTTCAGCGGCGATCCCGGCCTTGTTCTTGGCCGCCTGGACCGCGCCACAGACGGCGCGCCAGATATCTTCGGAATCATGTTCCGCGTGGTTTTCTTCCGGCCGGTTCATGGCAATCGGCAGGTCGGCACGCGCGAGCAGCGTGCCCTTCCGGTCAAAGATACCGGCGCGCGCACTGCCGGTGCCGACATCGACCGCAACGACGAATTCACGCATCAATGAAAGTCCCGCCCCTCTTGTCCCTGCTATCGGCGGACAAACTGTAACAATTCGCCCATGTCGTCAAACAGCACGTCGGGACCGAGATTCGCGAGACTTTGGCGGTGCCGGTCGGATCGGGCATGGCTGCCGCCGGCAAAGGCGAAGACCCGCATGCCCGCCGCCTTCGCCGCTTCGATACCCGCCGGACTGTCCTCGACGACGACGCAATCCCTGGGCGCGAAACCCATTTCGCGGCTCGCATGCAGGAAGAGATCAGGCGCCGGCTTGCCGTGTTTCACCATGGTGGCGGAGAAGATATTGGGCTCGAAGAGGTCGATGAGCCCGGTGACGGTCAGCGACAGGCGGATGCGTTCCGGCTGGCTGGACGAGGCGACGCAACACGCACCCTCGAGCCCTTCGACCGCTTCGCGGATACCTGCAATCGGCTGCAATTCGGTGCGGAAGCGCTGATACAGACGAAGGCGCATGCCCTCGAGGAAGGCATCGTCGGTGGCAAGGCCATATTCGTCGTGGAGGATCGCCGACATGCTTTTCAGGCTGCGCCCGAGAAATCGTTCCGTCGCTTCTTCGGCGGTCATCGGAACGCCGGCGGCCGAGAGCACGTCCACCAGCACTTCCAGCGAGATCGGCTCGCTATCGACAAGCACGCCGTCGCAATCGAAAATCACCAGCCTGGACGCTGTGTCCGCCATCGCACCCTACCCCTTACAGCTACGCGCGATAGAAGGCGCCAAGGTCGCTGTAACGCTTTGAATTGGCGCATAATCTCGTCCCTGGTTCGATGTGATCCAGGGAATTATGCGGTGAGCTTGTCGTCCAGATAAAGCTGGAGCGTAGCGCGCGTACCCCTTTCCCAGAGGGTTTTCAATGCATGGCTGAAACGGCGGCGGAAGAGATCGGAGCGCGCGACATCGCCGAAGATATCGCCGAGCTCCAGGAAGGCCACCGGATCGTTCTTGGCAGCAAGCGCCGCCTTGTTCAGCCGGTCGGCGCTCTGGTCGTTGAAGACGATCGCCTTGCCGCTGTCGGACGTGCCGGCGAAGTAGCGGCACCACAGTGCCGAAACCAGCGACAGACCGACGACATCTTCGCCGCGCGCTAGGCGATCGGCCGTCGACGGCAGGATGAATTTCGGCTGGCGGTTGGAACCGTCCTGCGCCAGACGCGGGATCGTGTCGCCGATCTTCGGATTGGCAAAGCGCGTCTCGATCAGCTTGTAGTAATCGCCGAGATCGGTGTTCGGCACGGGCGGAATGACCGGAATGATCTCGTCATGTTCAAGCTTGGCAAGAAAGGCACGGATCAGCGGCTCTTCCATCGCCTCATGCACGAAATGAATGTCGAGCAGAGCCGCCGGATAGGCGATCGCCGCATGGCCGCCGTTGAGGATGCGGATCTTCATGTGTTCGTACGGCGCGACGTCGGGCACGAACTGGACGCCGACCTTCTCCAGCGCCGGACGGCCGAGCGGGAAATGGTCTTCAAGCACCCATTGCTTGAATTCCTCGCAGAAAACCGGCCAGGCGTCCTCTATGCCGTAATCGTCGGCGACAATGCCGATTTCACGTGTGCCGGTTGCCGGCGTGATCCGGTCCACCATGCCGTTCGGGAAAGCGACATTGGCATCGATCCAGTCAGCGAAATCAGCATCGACGAGCCGAGCAAGGCCGGAAACAGCGGCATGCGTGACCTCGCCATTGCCGGGAATGTTGTCGCAGGACATCACGGTGAAGGGCGGAACGTTCTTGTCGCGGCGCGCTTTCAGGCCGGCGACGATCAGTCCGAACACGGTCTTCGGAGCAGCCGGGTTCTGCGCGTCGGCGACGATTGCCGGATGGGTCGGGTTGAATACACCCGACGCCGGATCGATGAAATAACCGCCTTCGGTGATCGTCAGCGACACGATGCGGATCGCCGGATCGGTCAGCCTCGCGATGATCGCCGGGATGTCGCCTGGTTCCAGATAGTCGATCATCGCGCCGGTGATATGGGCGCCGGTGCGGTTGTTGTCCTGCTCGACGACCGTCGTCAGGAAATCCTGCGCCGCGAGTTTCGCCCGCATCGTTGCATCGGAGGCAAGTACGCCGGCACCGATGATGGCCCAATCCCGGTCGTGGCCGGCATTGAAGAGATCGTCGAGATAGACGGCCTGGTGCGCCCTATGGAAGTTGCCGACGCCAAAATGCACGATCCCCGCCGTCAATTGCGACCGGTCGTAGTTCGGCACGCCGGCCTTGGCCTTGATCGTGTCGAGGGCGGCAAGTGAGAGTTTGGTCGTCATGATCCCGTATCCTTTCGAGGCTTCACCGGCTGCGCAGGCTCAGCTCATCCAGTTGCCGCCGTCGACGTTGTAGGTCTGCGAGACGACGTAGTCGCTCTCGGCTGAGGCGAGGAAGATCGCCATTCCGGTCAGGTCTTCGGCCGTTCCCATGCGCCCATAGGGCACCTCCGCGCCAACCAGCTTCTTCTTTTCGCCGAGCGGGCGGTTTTCGTATTTGGCAAACAGCGCGTCGACGCCGTCCCAGTGCTCGCCGTCGACCACACCGGGCGCGATCGCGTTGACGTTGATGCCGTGCTTGATGAGGTTGAGGCCGGCCGACTGGGTAAGGCTGATGACCGCCGCCTTGGTGGCGCAATAGATCGCGACCAACGCTTCGCCGCGGCGGCCCGCCTGGCTCGCCATGTTGATGATCTTGCCGCCCCTGCCCTGGGCGATCATCTGCTTTGCGGCCGCCTGCAGCGCGAACAGCGTGCCGGCAACATTGATCGAAAACAGCCGGTCATAGCTTTCGCGGGTGATTTCGACGATCGGCGCAAGGTCGAAGAGTGCTGCATTGTTGACGAGGATATCGAGGCCGCCCGCTTGCCTGACGACCGCTGCGATCGCAGCATCGATCGATGCCTGCTGCGTCACGTCCATCTCGACCGCGTAGGCGCCGGCACCGATCTCGGAGGCCGTCTGCCGTGCCCGTTCGATATTGATGTCGGCGATCGCGACCGTGGCGCCTTCGCGGATATAAGCCTCTGCGAAGGCACGGCCGATCCCCCGCGCAGACCCGGTGATCAGCGCGCTTTTACCTTCGAGCCTTCTCATCGCACTGCCAACCCCTTGTCGTCGAACCTGTGGACGCGCTGTGGGTCCGGCGTCAGGAACACGCGATCGCCGTGGGTGACGGCAAAGTCGCCGCTGACGCGCGCCGTCACCGTGCCGATGCCGTCGTCGACATTGACGTGCAGGAAGGTGTCGGAGCCGAGGTGTTCGGCGACGCCGACCGTGCCCCGCCAGCTGCCACTATCTTTGGAGAGCGCCAGATGCTCGGGGCGGATGCCCATCGTATGCGCCTGATAGGCAGAAGCCGCAGGACCAGTGACGATATTCATGCGCGGCGAACCGATGAAGCCCGCGACGAACAGATTGTCCGGCTTGTGGTAGAGGTCGAGCGGCGAGCCGACCTGCTCGATGCGCCCGCGATTGAGCACCACGATCTTGTCGGCCATGGTCATGGCCTCCACCTGATCGTGGGTGACGTAAATCATCGTCGTCTTCAGGTCCTGGTGCAGCTGGCTGATCTCCAGCCGCATGTTGACGCGCAGCGCCGCATCGAGGTTCGACAGCGGCTCGTCGAACAGGAAGGCCTTCGGCTGGCGCACGATCGCCCGGCCGATCGCGACGCGCTGGCGCTGACCGCCGGAAAGCTGCCGCGGCTTGCGGTCGAGATAATCGGTAAGGTTCAGCACGCGGGCCGCATCCGACACCTTCTTGTCGATGACGGCCTTGTCCTCGCCCGCCATCTTCAGCGGAAAGGCGATGTTCGAGCGCACGCTCATGTGCGGATAGAGCGCGTAGGACTGGAACACCATCGACAGGCCGCGCTGTGCCGGCGGCAGTTCGGTGGCGTTCTTGCCATCGATGACGATGTCGCCGTCGCTGACATCTTCCAGGCCGGCGATCAGCCTGAGCAGCGTCGACTTTCCGCAACCGGACGGGCCGACGAAGACGACGAACTCGCCATTGTTGATGTCGAGGTCGATCGAGGGGATGACGGCATGGGCGCCGAAGACCTTCGAAACCTTGCTGAGTGTAATGCTTCCCATTGTCGTATCCCTTATTTGACCGCGCCGAAGGTGAGGCCGCGTACGAGCTGTTTCTGCGAGAACCAGCCGAGTATGAGGATGGGGGCGATCGCCATGGTCGAGGCGGCCGAGAGCTTGGCGTAGAACAGGCCTTCGGGGCTCGAATATGAGGCGATGAAGGCAGTCAGCGGCGCGGCTTTCGCGGCACTGAGGTTCAGCGTCCAGAACGCCTCGTTCCAGGCGAGGATGATGTTGAGCAGAAGCGTCGAGGCGATGCCGGGGATCGCCATCGGCGTCAGCACATAGATGATCTCCTTGGAGAGCGAGGCGCCGTCCATGCGGGCGGCCTCCAGGATTTCGCCGGGGATCTCCTTGAAGTAGGTGTAGAGCATCCAGATGATGATCGGCAGGTTGATCAGCGTCAGCACGATCACGAGGCCGGTACGGGTGTCGAGCAGGCCGGTGTTGCGGAACATCAGATACATCGGCACCAGCACGCCGACCGACGGCATCATCTTGGTGGAGAGCATCCACATCAGGACGTCCTTGGTGCGCTTGGTCGGCGAGAACGCCATCGCCCAGGCGGACGGAATGGCGATGATCAGGCCGATCAGCGTCGAGCCGAAGGAGATGACGACCGAGTTCATGAAGTGCAGGAAATAGTTCGATCGGCTCTGGACTTCATGATAGTTCTCCGTCGTCCAGTCGAAGAACAACAGCGACGGCGGCGAGGCGATCGCCTCTGCCTCGGTCTTGAAGCTCGTCAGGAACGTCCAGAGGATCGGGAAGAAGATCAGGATGCCGATCGTCCAGGCGACGACGGTAACGACGATCTTTCTTTGGGTGGAGACGTTGCGCGCCATGGTTCTCAAGCCTCCAGCGTCTTGCCGATCATGCGCATCAGGAAGAATGCGACGATGTTGGCGAGGATGACCGCGATGATGCCGCCGGCGGATGCGCCGCCCACGTCGAATTGCAGCAGTGCCTGCGCATAGACGAGGAAGGTCAGGTTCGTGCTCTGCGTACCCGGCCCGCCATTGGTCGTCACCAGGATCTCGGCGAAGACCGAGAGCAGGAAGATCGTCTGGATCAGGATCACCACGGTGATGGCGCGCGAGAGATGCGGCAGCACCAGATAGATGAAGCGGCTCCAGGCGCCGGCGCCGTCCATCTGCGCGGCTTCCTTCTGCTCTTCATCGAGCGACTGCAGCGCCGTCAGCAGGATGAGCGTCGCAAAGGGCAGCCACTGCCAGGCGACGATCAGAATCACCGACATCAACGGTGCATTGGCGAGAAAGTCGAAGGGCTGCAGCCCGAAGAGCTTGGCCACCCAGGCGAAGAGCCCGTTGACCGGGTTCATGAACATGTTCTTCCAGACGAGTGCGGCGACCGTCGGCATGATCAGGAACGGCGCGATCACCAAGATGCGCACGATCCCCTGCCCGAACATCGGCTGGTCGAGCAACAGCGCCAGTGCGATGCCGCCGACGACGGTGATGAACAGCACACCGAGCACGATCGCGAGCGTGTTGAAGATCGCCTGGAAGAAGGCGGGATCGGTGAGGAAGTAGCTGTAGTTCGAAAAGCCGGCGAACTCCTCCATCCCCGGCATCAACAGATTGTAGCGCAGGAACGAGAAGTAGATGGTCATGGCCAGCGGAACGATCATCCAGGCCAGAAGCAGAAGCACCGAAGGCGCGATCATCAGCCGCGCGGCGGAGCGGGTGTGCAAGGTCGCCATGGCGTCCCCCCAATGAAGGAATTCAATGCTGTTTCGAGATCGGGCCGGGCCGGCGCGTTTGTCCGCACGAGCCCAGTGGCCGCCTCCGGGAATTACCGGGGCGCCAGCCATTTGCGGCCGGCACCCCGGGCCCTTGGGAGCGCTATTTGATGTAACCGGCCTTGGTCATTTCGCGTTCGGTCAGCTTCTGGGCGCTGGCAAGCGCATCGTCGACGCTCATCTGACCGGCAAGGGCCGCCGAGAACTGCTGGCCGACCGCCGTGCCGAGACCCTGGAATTCAGGGATCGCCACGAACTGCACGCCGACATAGGGCACCGGCTTGACGGCCGGGTTCTTCGGATCGGCCGCGTTGATCGAGTCGAGCGTCATCTTCGCGAACGGCGCCGCCTTCTGGTACTCGGGGTTGGCGTAGAGCGAGGTTCGCGTGCCCGGAGGTACGTTCGCCCAGCCTTCCTTGTCAGCCACGAGCTTCAGATAGTCCTTGCCGGTTGCCCAGGCGATGAACTTCTCGGCCGAAGCGACCTTCTGCGAGCCGGCGGGGATCGCGAGGTTCCAGGCCCAGAGCCAGTTGCCGCGCTTGCCGAGGCCGGTGTCCGGAGCGAGCGCGAAGCCGACCTTGTCGGCAACGGTCGATTCCTTCGGGTTGGTGACGAAGGAGGCCGCAACCGTCGCATCGATCCACATGCCGCACTTGCCGGTCTGGAACAGAGACAGGTTTTCGTTGAAGCCGTTCGAGGAAGCGCCGGGCGGTCCGGCGTCGTTCATCAGCTTGACGTAGAAGTCGAGCGCGTTCTTCCATTCCGGCTGATCGAACTGCGGCTTCCAGTTCTCGTCGAACCAGCGAGCGCCGAAGGCGTTCGCGGTTGCCGTCAGGAAGGCCATGTTCTCGCCCCAGCCGGCCTTGCCGCGCAGGCAGATGCCATAGATTTCGTTGTTCTTGTCGGTGATCTTGCGCGCCGCGTCGGCAATGAAGTCCCAGGTCGGCGCGTCGGGCATGGTGAGCCCCGCCTTCTCGAACAGGTCCTTGCGGTACATCACCATCGAGCTCTCGCCGTAGAACGGCGCAGCATAGAGCTTGTCGTCGATGGTGAGGCCCGAGCGGATCGCCGGCAGGAGGTCGTCGACGTCGTAGTCGGCGCCGAGATTGTCGAGCGGCATCAGCCAGCCCTGCTTCGCCCAGATCGGCACTTCATAGGTGCCGATCGTCATGATGTCGTACTGGCCGCCCTTGGTGGCGATATCCGTCGTCACACGCTGGCGCAGCACGTTTTCCTCGAGCGTCACCCACTCGAGCGTAATGTCCGGATTCTTGGACGTGAATTCATCCGCCAGCTTCTGCATCCGGATCATGTCGCCGTTGTTCACGGTCGCGATCGTCAGGGTTTCTGCTTGGGCCAGACCCGACAGCGCGACTGCCGAGCACGTGCCCAGCAGGAAAGTTCTCAAGTTCATCGACTTCCTCCCAGAAGAATTGAGCATTTGCCTCGCTCATGAGCAATTACTCACTTCTCATGACAAATTGTCAATGCGCAATCGTTGCTGCGCCGCACACAGAAACATTAGAAGATTGTTTTGATTGCCGATTTTTTCTTTACGCAAATGCGAAAGGCCGGCGCTGGGCCGGCCTTTTAACGGACGCGCTCTTTGCGATCAGGCGTTGAGCAGATAGCGCGCCGTCGCCTCATCGGTGATAAGACCGTTGATGATTCCACCCTTCACGGCCGCCCACAGCGCTTCGTACTTGCGCCGCCCCTTGGCAAGGCCGATCACCGACGCCTTGTCCCGCGAGGGAAGCGGCACCGAAGCGACGCGTTCGTTGAAGCTGCCGGAGAGCAATACGCCGTCATGGTCGAACATCCAGCCGCAGATTTCGCCGGCCGCGCCAGCTCTGGTAAGACCGGCCATCTCGTCCTGCGCCAGGAACCCGTCCTGGCAAAGCGGCGCGTCCGGGCCGAGCTCGCCGACGCCGACGAAGGCGACATTGGCTTCTGCGCCGAGCTTCAGGGCCACCTGAACCAGGCTCTGGCTGTGCAGCACTTCCCTCTCCTCCGGCGAGGCGGCGAGCACGGGCAGCGGCATCGGAAAATGCCGCGCCTTGACCGCATCGGCCATGCTGAAGATGACGTTGTAATAGGCGGCCGAGCCGTCGAGGCCGATATTGCCGGTGAGCGAAACGATGCGGTGCTGCGGACATTCCATCGGCGGCAGCTGGTCGACCGCCGCCTTCAGCGTGCGTCCGGTACCGATCGCCAACACCTGCGGCTCCGGCAACTTCAGCCAGCGCTCGATTTCGGCAGCACCCGCCTCGGCAATGCCGACGGTCGTCGAGGTCGACCCCGGATCGCTCGGCACGACCTCCACATGCTTCAGCCCGTATCTGTCGCGCAGGCCCGCCGCCGCCTCCAGACATGCGGCGATCGGATGGTCGAGCCGAACCTTGATCAGCCGCTCGGACATGGCGAGAGAAACGAGCCGCTGCGCCGATTGGCGCGAAATCCCCATGACGGTCGCGATCTCGTCCTGGGTGCGGCCGGCGACATAGTATAGCCAGCCCGCCCGGGCGGCATCATCAAGCCTGTTGTTCGCCTCGCCCCTGCGCGCCATGCCTGTTCTCCGTTCCCCCGAATGACGATGATTTTGGGTCGAACTCCCCAAAGACATCGTGATCGATTCTCTTAAGTTAGAGCGGGGAGCGGCCGAAAAACCGCAAACACCATTCCTCATCCCGCTCTAATTTGCTGCCACTATTTGTCCTGTCCTGTCAAACATCGGCCAAGAACAATGGCTTGGCGCGCCGGCAGAAAAGCCCGGGATCACAAGGCTTTCCGGTGATTTCGACCGCAAACTTTTACCGTTTGATAAAAAAATAAAGCGTGTTACCGTTCCATCATCCTGAGAAAACATTGGGAGCCAAAAATGGGAACGACACAATCTGGGATCCTCGGCGGCCGCCTGCCGCTCGGGGAGTACGAGAGCAATTTCTCCGACCTCCATCCGCCGCTCGACAAGCACGAGGCCCTCGTCGCTTCCGACCGCTGTTATTTCTGTCATGACGCGCCGTGCATGACAGCCTGTCCCACCTCCATCGATATCCCGCTGTTCATTCGGCAGATATCGACTGGAAACCCGATCGGATCGGCCAAGACGATCTTCGACCAGAACATCCTGGGCGGCATGTGTGCCCGCGTCTGTCCCACCGAAACGCTCTGCGAACAGGCCTGCGTTCGCAACACCGCCGAGGAACGGCCCGTCGAGATCGGCCGCCTGCAGCGCTATGCGACCGACGTGGCGATGATGGAAAACAAGCAGTTCTACACCCGCGCAGAAAGCTCCGGCCGTAAGGTCGCCGTCGTCGGCGCCGGACCGGCGGGACTGGCGGCGGCCCATCGGCTCGCCGTCAAGGGCCACGACGTCGTGATCTACGACGCCCGTCCGAAGTCGGGCGGCCTCAACGAATACGGCATTGCCGCCTACAAGTCGGTCGACGACTTCGCCCAAAAGGAAGTCGACTACGTGCTGTCGATCGGCGGCATCGAGGTTCGCAACGGCCAGGCACTCGGGCGGGAGTTCAGCCTTGCCGAGCTTTCCGAGCAGTATGACGCCGTCTTCCTCGGTCTCGGCCTCGTCGGCGTCAATGCCCTGCGCATGGAAGGCGAGAACGCCGAGGGCGTCGAAGATGCCGTCGACTTCATCGCAGCGCTGCGTCAGTCGAAGACGAAGGCCGACATCCCCGTCGGGCGCCGTGTCGTCGTCCTCGGCGGCGGCATGACCGCGATCGACGCCGCCGTCCAGGCAAAGCTGCTCGGCGCCGAAGAGGTAACGATCTGTTATCGCCGCGGCAAAGAGCACATGAACGCCTCCGAGTTCGAGCAGGATCTCGCCACCTCCAAGGGCGTCACCATCCGCCATTGGCTGCAGCCGAAGCGCATTGCCGAAAAGGACGGCAAGGTCGCAGGCATCGAGCTGGAATACACCACGCTTGAAGACGGAAAGCTGACGGCGACCGGCGAAACGGGTATCATTGCCGCCGATCAGATCTTCAAGGCAATCGGCCAGAGCTTCCTCGGAAGCGGCCTTGGCGCCCTGCAGCTTGAAGGCGGCCGTATCGTCACCGATGCCGAAGGGCGAACCTCGATCGACAACGTCTGGGCCGGTGGCGACTGCGTGCTCGGCGGCGAAGACCTCACCGTCTCGGCCGTCGCCATGGGCCGCGATGCGGCTGAATCGATCAACCAGGCCCTCGCCGCGGCAGCGCCGCATGCGAGCGCAGTTGCCTAAAGGATCGGGAGGAGAAACCAATGGCTGATCTTCGCAATAACTTCGTCGGCATCAAATCCCCGAACCCGTTCTGGCTGGCATCCGCCCCGCCGACGGACAAGGCCTATAACGTCGAGCGCGCCTTCAAGGCGGGCTGGGGCGGCGTCGTCTGGAAAACGCTCGGCGAAGAAGGACCGCCGGTCGTCAACGTCAACGGACCGCGCTACGGCGCGATCTGGGGTGCCGACCGCCGGCTGCTGGGCTTCAACAATATCGAGCTCATCACCGACCGCGACCTTTATGTGAACCTGCGCGAAATGAAGCAGGTCAAGATGAACTGGCCGGACCGGGCCCTGATCGCCTCGATCATGGTGCCCTGCGAGGAAGAGGCGTGGAAGGCGATCCTGCCGTTGGTGGAAGAAACCGGCGCCGACGGCATCGAGCTCAACTTCGGCTGTCCGCACGGCATGTCCGAGCGCGGTATGGGCGCTGCGGTCGGCCAGGTGCCGGAATATATCGAGATGGTCGTGCGCTGGTGCAAGCAGTACACGCGCATGCCTGTCATCACCAAGCTGACGCCGAATATCACCGACATCCGCAAGCCTGCCCGCGCCGCCAAGGCCGGCGGCACCGACGCCGTGTCGCTGATCAACACGATCAACTCGATCGTGTCAGTCGATCTCGACAACTTCGCCCCGAACCCGACGGTCGGCGGCAAGGGCACTCATGGCGGCTATTGCGGCCCGGCGGTCAAGCCGATCGCACTCAACATGGTCGCCGAAATCGCCCGCGATCCCGAAACCTATGGCCTGCCGATCTCCGGCATCGGTGGCATAACCACCTGGCGCGACGCGGCCGAATTCCTGGTGCTTGGCGCCGGCAACGTGCAGGTCTGCACCGCGGCGATGACCTACGGCTTCAAGATTGTCCAGGAAATGATCTCCGGCCTTTCCGACTGGATGGATGCCAAGGGTCACCGCGACCTCGACGACATCACCGGCCGCGCCGTGCCGAATGTCACTGACTGGCAGTACCTCAACCTCAACTATATCGCCAAGGCCAAGATCGATCAGGATTCCTGCATCAAGTGCGGCCGCTGTCACATCGTCTGCGAGGACACCTCGCACCAGGCGATCACCCAGTTCGTCAACGGCGTGCGCCACTTCGAGGTAATGGAAGACGAGTGCGTCGGCTGCAACCTCTGCGTCAGCGTCTGTCCGGTCGAGAACTGCATCACCATGGAAGAACTGCCGGCCGGCACGATCGACCAGCGCACCGGCAAGCCGGTCGACCCGAACTACGCCAACTGGACGACGCACCCGAACAATCCGATGGCCCGCGAGGCCGCGGAGTAAGGGCGGCCAAGCGGGTTCGCCCGCGATCGCATCGCGCAAAGCCGCCGGAAAACCCATCCGGCGGCTTTGTCTTTCAACCCTGGAATTCGACGACGACTTTGCCGAACGGCCCGCGATCGAGATGCGCCAGCGCCTCGGGCAACTCTGCGAACCGGTAGCGGGCATCGATGACCGGCCTGATCCCGGTCCGATCGATGGCGCCGACCAGATCTTCCAGCGCCCGGCGATGGCCGACGCCGATGCCCTGGATGACCGGCGACTTCAACAGGACAAACGGCGCCGGCGCCGAGATCTCGCCGCCTTCGAGCACGCCGATGATAGAGATCCGCCCCTGCACGGCCACCGCTTGCAACGACTTGCCGAGATTGGCGCCACCGGCGAGCTCGAGGATATGGTCAGCGCCATCATCGCCGGTAATCTCGAGAACACGCTCCGCCCAGTCTTCCGACAGCCGGTTTACGCCATGATCGGCTCCAAGCGCGCGCGCACGTTCGAGCTTTTCCTGACTGGCTGATGTCACGATCACTTCGGCCCCGTGCGCCTTGGCGATCTGCAGCCCGAACAGTGAAACACCGCCGGTCCCCTGCACGACGACGCGGTCGCCGGCTTTCGGATGTCCCCTCTCGACCAGAGCGAACCAGGCGGTCAGACCGGCGCAGGGCAAGGTACTCGCCTCGCCATCGTCGAGGCTCTCAGGTGCCTTCACGAACCAGCCTTCTGGGAAGGCGACATATTCGGAGGCAACACCCGGGTTGAGGCCCCCAAGCGCAAACGACGTCGGATGACGGGCGGTCCCCGGCTTCTGACCATCAATCCAGGTCGGATCGAAGACGGAAATCACACGATCGCCCGGCTTAAACCGCGTGACGCCGCGGCCGACCGCTTCGACCACGCCGGCCATGTCGGAACCCGGCACGAAAGGGAAGGCAAGCGGCATACCCATGCCGTTTTCCAGCACCAGCTTGTCGCGGAAATTGAGCGACACGGCGGTCGTGCGAACGAGCACCTCGCCCGCACCCGGCTCAGGAACACGCCGCTCCGTGACCTTCAGGTTCGAGGCGCCGAACGTATCGATCGTCCATTCCTTCATCAGTCTTGCCATGGTCTTTCCTTTCATCGGTTTGAGCTGATGAAGAAACCATAGCGTTGAATTTATCTCTCCAGTTGCGATATGATTTCGCCATATTGGTTCCACCAAGGATACAAATATGAGCTACCTGAACGGAGTTTCGGTGTTCGTGGAAGCGGCCGACGCCGGCGGCTTTTCTGCAGCGGCCGAAAGGCTCAACCTATCGCGCTCGGCAGTCGGCAAAACGGTCGCCAAGCTGGAACAGAGGCTGGGCGTTCGCCTCTTCCATCGCACTACCCGCACCCAGAGCCTGACCGACGAAGGCCAGCTGTTCTACGAAAACTGCCTGAGGGGGCTCAGCGAAATCAGGGCCGGCGAGGCGCTGCTGGAGTCAGGGAAACAGGAGATCCAGGGCCGTCTTCGCCTGTCGATGCCGGTGCATTTCGGCCGCCAATGCATCATGCCGCTGCTGTCGGAACTGCTGCGGCTGCATCCGCACCTGGAATTCGATCTCAACTTCAGCGACCGCAACGTCGACCTGGTCGAGGACGGCTTCGATCTTGCCATCCGCACCGGACCACTGCGCAGCGAACCCGAGTTGATGACGCGAAAGATCGCCGACCAGCGGATGACCGTGTGCGCCTCACCGGCCTATCTTGAAACAAACGGCACGCCTGAAACGATCGATGACCTGATGTCACATCAGGCGATCCTCTATCGGCGCAGCGGACAGCCGCTCGCCTGGTCCTTTCCAGTAAAGACGGGTCAGGTGCGAACCATCACGCCGCCGGCGCGGCTGCGGCTCGACGATCTGACCTCAATCGCCGACGCGGCAGCCGACGGCTTCGGCATCGCCTGGCTGCCATGCTGGCTCGGGGGCAATCGCATCGCCTCAGGCTCGCTCGTGCGGATTCTCGCCGATGCGCCGGCGCTCTCCTATGGCACCTACGTCGTCTGGCCGAAAACCCAATACATGCCGCCAAAGTTGCGCCTGCTCATCGATACCCTTGCGGCGCGCCTGCCGGCCATGATGGAATGAAGCAAGCGGTAGCCGCTGTTTCCGGTGCTGCCATCACAAGCCAAAAGCATGGGGAGTTCGACATGCAGGCCAACCCGATCGAACTCTGGCACCGAACCCCGCTGAATAGCGTTCCCCGCCGATAACGAACAGGACACGAAAACGAAACAGATTGTGTAAAAATGGTAAGTTGTCGGCCCGCGCGATCTGGATAATAAGGGAGAACTCACACGGGGTGCGTGACGTTCGATCAGGGATCGGCGACGCATCTTCCGACGGTTTTGAAACTACGGCCGGACAAAGCTCCGGCAGAGCCGGACTTTTGCTTGACGATCATTTCGGCCAACCGACGCAAGCGAATGCACCTCGTCTCCGGGGCGATACTCGGTTCGTTCGTGCTGGCCCATTTCTTCAACCATTCGCTCGGTCTCATTTCCATCGAAGCGATGGAAACCGCCCGTAAGGCCTTCAATCTCATCTGGCATAGCGTCCCCGGCACGGTGCTGCTCTACGGCGCCCTGCTGGTGCATTTCGCCATGGCGCTCGAAAGCATCTACCGCCGGCAGACGCTCAGAATGCCGGCGCGCGAAGCGCTGAAGATCATCTTCGGTCTCAGCCTGCCGTTTTTGCTGATCGGCCATGTCACCGCCGCGCGCGTCGAACCGCTCTTCACAGGCGTCGATACGGATTACCCGGACATGCTCCGGATACTCTGGTCGAACTCGGTCAACGCCATCAGGCAATCGGTCGCCCTCTTGCTCGTCTGGGGCCATGGTTGCCTTGGCGCCTGGTTCTGGATGCGCGGCCGCGCCTGGTTTCCGCGCTATGAAATCCTGCTTTACACAGTCGCAATCCTCTTGCCGATCTTCGCGTTGCTCGGCTTCGTCAGCGGCGCCCGCTCGATCGAGAGCAATTATGAAGAACACGGTGGCTACGGCGACAGGGCCTACACCAAGCCGGCGGTCGATCTCACGCTTCTCGAGGACATCCGCCTCGGCCTCTATCTCGGTTTCGGTGGGCTGATCGGTGGCACCTTCCTGCTGCGGGCCATGCCGAAGGGTGGCCGCATTCGCGTCCGTTATCCCGATGGCCGGACCGCGACCGTCAATCTCGGCTTCAGCGTTCTGGAAGCAAGCCGCGCCGCCGGTATCCCGCATGTCTCGGTCTGCGGCGGCCGCGGGCGTTGCTCGACCTGCCGCGTCCGCGTCATCCAGGGCTTGGAAGACCAGCCTGCCCCTGAGGACGCCGAGCTTGCGACGCTGACCCGTATCGGCGCGCCCGACAATGTCCGTCTCGCCTGCCAGTTCCGCCCTGTGCACAACGTGACGGTCGTGCCGATCCTCGACAGCGACAGCCTCGGCATCAAGAAACAGATCGGACGCGAGGGCGGCGAAGGCCGGGAGCGACGGATTGCCGTGCTCTTCTGCGACATGCGCGGTTTTACCAGCATTGCCGAACACAAGCTGCCCTTCGACACCGTCTTCCTGCTCAACCGCTACTTCGAGATGGTCGGCGAAGCGGTCGAGGATTCCGGCGGCGTCATCGACAAGTTCATCGGCGATGGCGCACTCGCGATCTTCGGCCTCAAGAGTTCCTACACCGAGGCCTGCCGGCAGTCGCTCGCCGCCGCCGTGCGGATCTCCAAGGGCATCGAGACGCTCAACCAGACCTTCCGCGGCGAACTCGACGAACCGCTGCGCATCGCGATGGGGCTGCACTCCGGCCCCGCCATCATCGGTGAGATCGGCTATGGCCAGGCGACGTCGCTGACGGCGGTCGGCGACACGATCAACACCGCCAGCCGCTTGGAGGGCCTCGCCAAAGAGCACGACGTGCAGCTCGCCGTCTCCGCCGAACTCGTCAATCGGGCGGGTCTCGTGATCGAAGGACACGAGCGGCTGGACATCGGCCTGCGCGGCCGGCAGGCGACACTCGAAACCTGGATCGTCGAGGATGCCGCGCGAATCTCCGCGGCCTTGCAACCAACGCCGTCAAACGCTTAGGTTGGTATCCCCGCCCTCATACTCCCCGGAATCGTGAATGAAGCAGGACGTATCCCCGAAAACGCCCCATCAGGTTCACGCCAAAGGCATCGAGAAGCTGAGGGCACATCTGGCGATGATGAGCTTTGCCATTTTGATCGCCGGTTCCTTCTCTTTCGGTGGTCTTGCAACCCAGCACATGGGCGCCGGACCGCTGACGCTCTGGCGCTATCTGCTGACTGTCATCGTGCTGGGGCTGATGACCTTCGGCTATGCGCGCGTGCCTTTTCACTTCCCCAAGCAATCGTGGCGCTTCGTGATCCTCGGCGGCCTGATCGCCGTCTACATGCTGACGATGTTCAAGGCGCTGGAATTCACCAACCCGGTTTCCACCGGCGCGGTCTTCACCCTGATGCCGTTGCTCAGCGCCGGTTTCGCCTATCTGCTGCTCGGCCAGCGCACGCGCCCGGGCGTGCTCGCGGGCCTCATCATCGCAGCCCTCGGCGCCGTCTGGGTGATCTTCCGCGCCAATATCCAGGCGATCCTTGCCTTCGATATCGGCCAGGGCGAGCTAATCTTCTTCGTCGGCGTCGTCTGCCACGCGATCTATGTGCCGCTGATCCGCAAGTTCGGCCGACAGGAAAACCCCTTCGCCTTCGGCTTCTGGGTCGCGGTCTTCACCGTGCCCTGGCTGCTGGTGCCCGGTGGCATCGGTCTCATCACCACGGACTTTACAGCGCTTCCCGCGATCGTCTGGGTCGCCGTCCTCTATCTCGCCGTCGTCACCACCGCCATCACCTTCCTGCTGCTGCAATATGCTTCGATGCGGCTGCCGGCATCCAAGGTGCTCGGCTATGGCTATTTGACGCCGAGCTTCATCATTCTGCTCGAAGGGCTGCTCGGCCACGGCTGGACCAGCCTGCCGGTTCTTGCCGGCGCGCTGACCACGGCCTGCGGCCTGCTCCTGATGGCGCTGCTGCCCGATTGAAGATGTGCGGGCGGCTCAGGCCGCCGGCTGCTCGCTGACCTGCAGCCCGTCGACAAAGAGCCGCTCCAAAAAGCGCGCTGCGTCTTCGAACCGTCCCTCCCCGGCATTGCCCTGGCCAAGCACGGCGCGTACCTGCACGTCGAAGTCGGCATAATGCTGGGTCGTTGACCAGATCGCAAAGATCAGGTGGTAGGGGTCGCATTTGGCGATCTTGCCGGCTTTCGCCCAGGCGCGGATCACCTCCGCCTTCTCGTCGACCAGCGCCTTCAACGGCCCCTTGAGCTCGTCCTCGATATGCGGAGCACCCTGCAGCACCTCGTTGGCGAAGAGCCGGCTTTCGCGCGGATAGTCGCGGGCCATTTCGAGCTTGCGCCGGATGTAGCTGCGGATCTCGGCGACCGGATTTCCCTCGGCATTGAACTCGCGCAGGGGATCGAGCCAGGTATCGAGCACCCGGTCGATCAGCGCCCGGTGCATCGCTTCCTTCGTGCGGAAATAATAAAGCAAATTGGGCTTCGACATGCCCGCCACTTCGGCGATCTGGTCGACGGTCGCGCCGCGGAAACCATTGGCGGAGAAGACTTCAAGCGCCGCTTCCAGAATGCGCTCTTCTTTCTCTTCCTGGATGCGTGTCCGCCTCTGGGTCCTGGCCGCTCTCGGTAGTACCATCTGTCCCCCTGGCGATCCCCGCGCGCCTCGCCGCGCAAGAACCGATCTGCCCAATTTCCGGCCTCGCCATCTTCTTGGGCAACAACTTCGTTTTTTTGCTTTTCCGGCTTGAGTGCCGCAATGGAAGTTGTAATGTTTACCAACCGGTCAAATTATCAGCCAGTTCACCGCCAAAGGCAACGGCTGATCGAAGGGCACCAGAAAAAACCAAGCCTGGATTTGACCAAGGGAACATAAGGGCGCGCCGATTGAGGCAAGGCCCTGAAAAGATGAGGAGACCGCCGTGGCTGCACCTGGCGAGAACATGCGTGTCAATGCCGACCGCCTGTGGGATTCACTTATGGAAATGGCCAAGATCGGCCCTGGCGTTGCTGGCGGCAATAACCGGCAGACATTGACCGACGCGGACGCCGAAGGGCGCCGGTTGTTCGAGTCCTGGTGCGAGACGGCCGGCCTCACCATGGGCGTCGATAGTATGGGCAACATGTTCTTCACACGCGCCGGCACCGACCCGGACGCTCTGCCCGTCTATGTCGGTTCGCATCTCGACACCCAGCCGACCGGCGGCAAGTTCGACGGTGTGTTGGGCGTGCTCTCCGGCCTCGAAGTCATTCGCTCGATGAACGACCTCGGCATCAAGACCAAGCACCCGGTCGTCGTTACCAACTGGACGAACGAGGAAGGCGCACGCTTCGCGCCGGCCATGCTCGCCTCCGGCGTCTTTGCCGGCGTGCACAGCCAGGACTTCGCCTATGGCCGCAAGGATCCGGAAGGAAAGACCTTCGGCGATGAATTGAAACGCATCGGCTGGGTCGGCGACGAAGAGGTAGGCGCCCGCAGGATGCATGCCTATTTCGAATATCATATCGAGCAGGGCCCGATCCTCGAAGCCGAGGGGAAGGACATCGGCGTCGTCACCCACTGTCAGGGCCTCTGGTGGCTGGAGTTCACGCTGACGGGACGCGAAGCCCATACCGGCTCGACGCCGATGAACATGCGCGTCAATGCCGGCCTCGCCATGGCCCGCATCATGGAAATGGTCCAGAGTGTTGCCATGGTGAACCAGCCGGGTGCCGTCGGTGGCGTCGGCCAGGTGGTCTTCTCCCCCAATTCCCGCAACGTTCTGCCGGGCAAGGTGGTCTTCACCGTTGATATCCGCTCGCCCGACAAGGAGAAGCTCGATCGCATGCGCGCCAGGATCGAGGCCGAAGCGCCAAAGATCACCGAGCCGCTCGGCGTCGGCTGTTCCATCGAGGCGATCGGCCACTTCGAACCGGTGACCTTCGACCCGAAACTGGTTACCGCCGTGCGCGATGCCGCCGAACGGCTCGGCTACAGCCACATGAACATCATCTCGGGCGCCGGCCACGACGCCTGCTGGGCCGCCAAGGTGGCGCCGACGACGATGATCATGTGCCCTTGCGTCGGTGGCCTCAGCCACAACGAGGCGGAGGATATCTCCAAGGAGTGGGCCAGCGCCGGCGCCGACGTCCTCTTCCACGCCGTCGTCGAAACGGCTGAAATCGTCGAATGAGTTTGCGGGCGGGACGAAAGTTCCGCCCTTTTTCGTGGCGGCCGTGTGGGCGCCGGAAGCGCAATCGCGAGGATCAAGTACCATGAGCACTGTCATCAAGGGTGGAACCATCGTCACGGCCGACCTGACCTACAAGGCGGACGTCAAGATCGAGGGCGGCAGGATCGTCGAGATCGGCCCCAATCTTTCCGGTGACGAGACGCTGGATGCGAGCGGCTGTTTCATCATGCCGGGCGGCATCGACCCGCACACCCATCTCGAAATGCCCTTCATGGGCACCTATTCCTCGGACGATTTCGAAAGCGGCACGCGTGCGGCACTTGCCGGCGGCACGACCATGGTGGTCGATTTCGCGCTGCCCTCCCCCAACCAGTCGCTGCTCGAAGCGCTCACCATGTGGGACAACAAGTCTACCCGCGCCAACTGCGACTATTCCTTCCACATGGCGATCACCTGGTGGAGCGAGCAGGTCTTCAACGAGATGGAGACCATCGTTAAGGACAAGGGCATCAACACCTTCAAGCACTTCATGGCCTATAAGGGCGCGCTGATGGTCGACGACGACGAGATGTTCTCGTCCTTCCAGCGCTGCGCAGCCCTCGGCGCGCTGCCGCTCGTGCACGCGGAAAACGGCGATGTCGTCGCCCAGCTCCAGGCGAAGCTGCTTGCCGAAGGCAACAACGGTCCGGAGGCACACGCCTATTCGCGGCCGGCCGAAGTCGAGGGCGAAGCAACCAACCGCGCGATCATGATCGCCGACATGGCCGGCTGCCCGGTCTATATCGTGCACACCTCCTGCGAGCAGGCGCATGAGGCGATCCGCCGGGCCCGCGCCAAGGGCATGCGCGTCTTCGGCGAGCCGCTGATCCAGCATCTGACGCTGGATGAAACCGAATATTTCAACAAGGACTGGGACCATGCGGCCCGCCGCGTGATGTCGCCACCCTTCCGCAACAAGCTGCATCAGGACTCACTCTGGGCCGGTCTCGCCTCGGGCTCGCTGCAGGTGGTCGCGACCGACCATTGCGCCTTTACAAGCGAACAGAAACGCTCCGGCCTCGGCGACTTCACCAAGATCCCCAACGGCACCGGCGGTCTCGAAGACCGCATGCCGATGCTCTGGACCCATGGCGTCAACACCGGCCGCATCACCATGAACGAGTTCGTGGCGGTCACCTCGACCAACATCGCCAAGATCCTCAACATCTACCCGAAGAAGGGCGCGATCCTCGTCGGCGCCGATGCCGACCTGATCGTCTGGGACCCGAAGCGCACCAAGACCATCTCGGCCAAGAACCAGCAGTCGGCGATCGACTACAACGTCTTCGAGGGCAAGGAGGTGAAGGGCCTGCCACGCTACACGCTGACCCGCGGCGTCGTCGCGATCGAGGAAAGCACGATCAAGACCCGCGAAGGCCACGGCGAATTCGTCCGCCGCGATCCGTTCCCGGCCGTCAGCTCCGCTCTTTCTACCTGGAAGGAAGTCACGGCACCGCGCGCCGTCCAGCGCACCGGCATTCCGGCGACCGGCGTCTGAGGCCTCATGTTTCGCGGCTTGCACGTCTTCGCGCCGCTCTGTCCCACCGGACATGCCCTGCCAGATCGGCGGGGCACTTCGGCGCGGGTGGCGTCAGGCAGGCACGAGCGCGTCGAGCTCGGGCAGAAGCATGACGCTTTCCAATTGCTTCGGGTCCGTGCGCGCAATGACGGCCGAACAGGGCTCATTCGAACGGTTCTCCGGCAGGTGTGGCATGCCGGCGGGGATATAGACCATGTCACCGGCCCGGGCGACGACGTGTTCCTCCAGCTTCTCGCCAAACCAGGTCCAGGCCTCGCCCGAAAGCACATAGATCGCCGTCTCGTGGCTCTCGTGCAGATGCGCCTTGGCGCGCGCGCCGGGCGGGATCGTGACGATATGCATGCTGAGGCCAGTCGCACCTACGGTCTCCGCCGCAATGCCCTCGAAATAGTTGAGCCCCTGCTGGCCGGCCTGCACGCCTTCAGGACGAACCACGCGACAGCCCGGATTGGATGATCGAGACATGACTGTTCTCCAGAATTCCCTGAAAAACCAGCAACAAACGGCTCCGCACCCAAATCCGCGATTGCATGTTGCCGGTCCGGATAGCAGTCTGACACAGACCAGCCAGAATGAGTATTCGCCGATGACGTCCAATACCGCATCCGTGGTTTCGGCCCGGGACCTCTGCCTGACTTTCGAAACCGCCGATGGACCGGTCCATGCGCTGACCGGCGTCAATCTGGACGTCGCCAAGGGTGACTTCGTTTCCTTCATCGGCCCGTCCGGCTGCGGCAAAACGACGTTTCTCAGAGTGATCGCCGATCTCGAAAAGGCGAGCTCCGGCAAGATCAGCGTCAACGGCATGACGCCCGAGGAAGCGCGCAAGCAGCGCGCCTATGGCTACGTGTTCCAGGCGGCAGCGCTTTATCCCTGGCGCACGATCGAGAACAACATCGCCCTGCCGCTGGAGATCATGGGCTATTCGAGGGAAGAGAAGAAGGCGCGCATCGAGCGCACGCTCGACCTCGTCAACCTCACGGGCTTCGGCAAGAAATATCCCTGGCAGCTCTCTGGCGGCATGCAGCAGCGCGCCTCGATCGCCCGTGCACTCGCCTTCGATGCCGATCTGCTTTTGATGGACGAACCCTTCGGCGCACTCGACGAGATCGTCCGCGATCACCTCAACGAACAGCTGTTGAAGCTCTGGGCCCGCACCAACAAGACGATCTGTTTCGTTACCCACTCGATCCCCGAGGCCGTCTACCTCTCAACCAAGATCGTGGTGATGAGCCCGCGTCCCGGCCGCGTCACCGACGTCATCGAATCGACGCTGCCGCGCGAACGCCCGCTCGGCATTCGCGAGACGCCGGAATTCTTGGAGATTGCCCATCGCGTTCGCGAGGGCCTGCGCGCGGGACACAGCTATGACGAATAGTGCCGTGATCCGCCCGGCCGAACGGACCGACATGGCCGCCTGCGCCGGCATCCTCAACCGCTGGATCGACGCAACACCGTGGATGCCGCGCGTGCACGATCATGCCGACGTCGAGCGCTACTACGCCGACACGGTGTTTGCCGAACGCAGGGTGATCGTGGCGGAGCGGAAGAACGACGTCGCCGGCTTCCTTGCGCTTTCCGACGACCGCTACGTCACGGCGCTCTACATCGACGCGCCTCACCGCGGCACCGGCATCGGCTCGCAGCTCGTGCAGGCCGCCAAGGACTTGTCTCCGGAAGAACTCAATCTCTGGACCTTCGAACACAATCGTGACGCCCAGCGCTTCTACCAGCACCAGGGCTTCGAAGTCGTGCGGCGCACGGACGGCGACAACGAAGAGAAGCTGCCGGATATCCACTATCGCTGGCAGGCCAAGGAGATGCAGGCATGAACCTCGCCTTTGGCCTCTGGATGCTCTTGGCAACGACGATCTTTCTCGGCGGCGCGACCGCCTCGCGCGCCTATGTTTCGAATAATCACCTCGGTATGCTCGTCCTCGCGCTTGGGCTCTACGTCATCGGCAACATCATCATGGTGAAGCTGATGCGCGAAGGTGGCCTCGGCCTCGCAATTTCGCTTTCGGCGATCGTACAGCTCGTGCTCGTCAACATCATCGCCTTTGCGGTCTTTGGTGAACGGTTGAGCCTCACACAGGCCGCCGGTGTCCTTCTCGGCATCGTCGCCATGGGTCTGATGTTGTTGCCCGCAAGCGGAAAGGCGTGACAATGCAGGAACCAAGCTTCCTCAGGGACAAGTTGCTGCCGGTCGGCACCGTCATCGTGCTGCTGATCGCGCTCTGGTACGTCGCAGTCGTCTTCCTGAACGCGCCCTTCGAGCGCGACACGGCCGCGCGTGCCGGCACCGAAATCACCTTCTCCGAGATCATGCGCAACACCATGGCGCAGGAACGCCCGGTGCTGCCGGCGCCGCACCAGGTGATCGCCGAGATCTGGGACACGACATTCAACAAGGCAATCACGTCGAAACGCAGCCTCGTCTACCACGCCTGGATCACGCTTTCGGCGACCCTGCTCGGCTTCGGCATCGGTGCAGCACTCGGTATCCTGCTCGCGGTCGGCATCGTGCACAACCGCGCCATGGATCGTTCGCTGATGCCGTGGGTGATCGCCAGCCAGACGATCCCGATCCTCGCCATCGCGCCGATGATCATCGTCGTCTTGAACGCCATCGGCATCTCGGGCCTGCTGCCGAAGGCGCTGATTTCCACTTACCTTTCCTTCTTCCCCGTCGTCGTCGGCATGGTGAAGGGGCTACGTAGTCCGGAAACGATCCAGCTCGATCTGATGCACACTTATTACGCCTCATCGGCACAGACCTTCTGGAAGCTGCGCTGGCCGTCGTCCATGCCCTATCTCTTCACCTCGCTGAAGGTTGCCGTTGCCATCTCGCTGGTCGGCGCGATCGTTGGCGAGCTGCCGACCGGTGCTGTCGCCGGCCTCGGCGCCCGCCTGCTCGCCGGTTCCTATTACGGCCAGACGGTGCAGATCTGGGCGGCCCTCTTCATGGCGGCAGCACTCGCCGCTGTCCTCGTCATGATCGTCGGCTTTGCCCACACCGCCGTCCTGAAGCGCATGGGAGCCAAGCCATGAACCTGCCAGTCCTTGCAGCAGCGATCATCTTCTGGCTCGCCGCCTGGGCCTTCAACGAGTGGCTGGTGCGCCAAAAATTCCAAAGCGACGTCGCCAACAGCGCCGCACGATTTGCCGTGCCCTTGCTCTTCGGCATCACCATCCTGGTTCTCTGGGAAGGCATCGTTCGCGGCTTCTCCGTGCCGTCCGTGCTACTGCCGGCACCCTCCATGATCTGGCAGAAGCTGATCAATTCGCTGCCGACGCTTGGCGCCGACTTCCGCCAGACCTTCCTGAAGGCGGTGCTGATTGGCTACGCGCTCGGCTGCGGCCTCGGCTTTGCCGTCGCGATCCTCATCGACCGCTCGCCGTTCCTGCAGAAGGGCCTCTTGCCGCTCGGCAACTTCGTCTCGGCCCTCCCCGTCATCGGCGTCGCGCCGATCATGGTCATGTGGTTCGGCTTCGACTGGCAGTCGAAGGTCGCGGTCGTCGTCATCATGACCTTCTTCCCGATGCTGGTGAACACGGTCGCCGGCCTTGCCGCCGCCAGCCACATGGAGCGCGACCTGATGCGCACCTATGCGGCGTCCTGGTGGCAGACGCTCGTCAAGCTGCGCCTGCCGGCCGCCTGGCCGTTCATCTTCACCGCGCTGAAGATCAATTCGACACTGGCGCTGATCGGCGCCATCGTCGCCGAGTTCTTCGGAACCCCCATCGTCGGCATGGGGTTCCGGATTTCCACGGAAGTGGGACGCATGAATGTCGACATGGTCTGGGCCGAGATCGCCGTCGCGGCGGTCGCAGGCTCCGCCTTCTACGGGGTGGTCGCGCTCATCGAGCGCGCTGTCACCTTCTGGCATCCTTCCATCCGCGGAGGGCGCGCCTGACGCATACTGCCTGAGCAATTCCAGAAAAAGTGTGAAACGGTTTTCGGTCCGGAATTGCGCAGTTGAAAGAAAATGAAACAAAAACAAGAGGGAACTGACATGAACAAAAGACTTGCATCGCTTCTCGCCGCAGGCGTCTTTTCGCTGGCAGCGTTCCAGGCTGAGGCCGCCGAGAAGGTGACACTGCAGCTGAAATGGGTGACCCAGGCGCAATTTGCCGGCTACTACGTCGCCAAGGACAAGGGCTATTACGAGGAGGAAGGTCTCGACGTCGACATCAAGCCCGGCGGTCCTGATATCGCACCGGCACAGGTGATCGCCGGCGGCGGCGCCGATGTGATCGTCGACTGGATGCCCTCTGCCCTTGCCACCCGCGAAAAGGGTGTCGCGCTCGTCAACATCGCCCAGCCCTTCAAGAAATCGGGCATGATGCTGACCTGCCTCAAGGAAACCGGCGTCACCAGCCCCGACAAGTTCAAGGGCCAGACCCTCGGCGTCTGGTTCTTCGGCAACGAGTATCCGTTCCTCTCCTGGATGGCGCATCTGAAGATCCCGACGGATGGCGGCCCGAACGGCGTCACGGTCCTGAAACAGGGCTTCAACGTCGACCCGCTGATCCAGAAGCAGGCCGCCTGCATCTCGACCATGACCTATAACGAATACTGGCAGGTCATCGACGCCGGCATCAAGCCGGACGACCTCGTTACCTTCAAATACGAGGACCAGGGCGTGGCGACGCTCGAAGACGGCCTCTACGTGCTTGAAGACAAGCTCAAGGACGCCGCCTTCAAGGAAAAGATGGTCAAGTTCGTGCGCGCCTCGATGAAAGGCTGGAAATTCGCGGAAGAGAACCCGGATGAAGCCGCAGGCATCGTGCTCGAAAACGACTCCACCGGCGCCCAGACGGAAAAACACCAGAAGCGCATGATGGGCGAAGTGGCCAAGCTCACGGCCGGCTCGAACGGCGCGCTGGATGAGGCCGACTACAAGCGCACGGTGCAATCGCTGCTCGCGGGCGGCTCCGATCCCGTGATCTCCAAGGAGCCGGAAGGCGCCTGGACGCACGAGATCACCGATGCCGCACTGAAGTAGACATCGCCAAATCGTCAGAAGAGGGTCGCACGATCGTGCGGCCCTCTTCCGTTTTCTCGGCGGCCGTTCGCATCCGCCAAATTGCTGCCGGGTACGAGGCGTGGGGGTGGTAACCCTGGAAGCAACGGCGCTACCCTTGCTTGCCATTGTCAAGATCGTGTCAAGATCGCAACCATAACCGCAGAACAGGTCGAATATTGAGGCACCATCGCTTCATGCGCACTTGTAAGCGTCGAAGGCCGAGATTACATAGGCCCCGATGTTTGTTGGAGGCAGGCATGGTGGAGGGCACCCTTTTCCCGATGTTTTGCCTGCGGTAACCGGTCCCAGTTCCGCCCGCGTCTACGGTCTGATACCGTGCACGCGGAGCGCGAAATGAGGAAAGCGCAGTCTCCTGTCCCCGCGCAATCCGCCGGGGCGAGATGTCGGCGTGATAAAATCGCCTGATTGCCCGTGGATCCTGCATCGAGCGGTGATCCGCTCGATGTTGTTTCCATTGCCGGGACTGTGAAGCCGATGGCTCTAAAAGTACTGCCCGTTCTCAGCGTGTGCGCTGCGATGACCTTTGGTTCGCTTTCGTCCGTCTGGGCGGAGGAAGCGACGCAACCGAAGCCGACGCAAAACCTCCCCTCCATCGTTGTCACCACAGCGGTCGACCAATCGATCAGCGACCGCGTCGTTGCGACCGGCACCATCCAGGCGGTCGAGCAGGTCTACGTCGCCCCCATGGTCGAGGGCCTTTCCATCCGGACACTCAATGTCGATGTCGGCGACAAGGTCGAAGCCGGCAGCGTGCTCGTGGTCCTGAACGACGACGCCCTTCGCCTGCAAAAAAGCGAACTCCAAGCGTCGCTTGCCAAGGCGGAGGCCGGGCTTGCTCAACTGAACGCACAGCTCAGCGAAACCAGGGCGAACGCTGACGAGGCCAAACGCGTCAGCGACCGCGCTGCGGGACTTTCGAAGAACGGCACGGTTTCGACGGCTGAGGCCGACCGGGTGCGGGCGCTCGCGATTGCGACGCAGGCACGCGTCCTTTCGGCGGAGCAGGCCGTCGCCGTCGCCAATGCCGACATCAAGGTGGCCGAAGCGCAGATCGACGACATCGACCTTCGCCTCGCTCGTACCGAGGTAAAGGCGCCCGTCGCCGGCGTCATCTCCGCCAAGAACGCCAAGGTCGGCGCGATCGCCACCGGCAATAGCGAACCGCTCTTCGCCATGATCCGCGATGGCGCGATCGAGATGAAGGCAGATGTTGCCGAAGCCGACATCATCAAGCTCGCCGTGGGCCAGCCGGCAACCGTGACGCTCGCCGGCGGCAACACCAAGGTCGAGGGCACCATCCGCCTGATCGCCCCGACCGTCGATCCCGTCAGCCGCCTCGGAACCGTCTTCATCAACCTGGCGGATACCGAGAAGGCACGCGCCGGCATGTATGCAAGCGCGCTGATCACCGCCCAACAGAAGCAGACAGTGGTCCTGCCGCAAACGGCCGTTACCAATGAGAATGGCCGCACGATCGTCCGCAAGGTCGAAAACGGCGTCATCCGCATCCTGCCAGTCAAGACAGGGATTTCCGACGGCAAGTTCATCGAAGTCCTCGAAGGCTTGAAGGCTGGCGAGGAAGTGGTGGCGAGGGCCGGAGCCTATGTCCGCGACGGCGACCGCATCAACCCCGTCAAGTCCGCTGAACCAGCGACCAACTGACAGGAACCGTGACCATGAACTTCTCAGCCTGGTCCATACGCAATCCGATCGCACCGATCCTTGCCTTCGTCGTTCTGATGGTGCTCGGCTATCAGTCCTTCGTATCGCTGCCGATCACCCGTTTCCCCAACATCGATGTGCCGATCGTCTCGATCAACGTGACGCAGAGCGGCGCATCGCCGGCCGAGCTTGAAACGCAGGTCACCAAGGAAATCGAGGACGCGGTCGCGAGCGTCACCGGCGTCGACCATATCCAGTCGACGATCAATGACGGCACGTCGACGACCGCCGTCATCTTCCGCATGGAAGTGCCGACGACCCAGGCGGTGCAGGACGTCAAGGACGCGATCGACCGCATCCGCAGCGATCTCCCCACCTCGATCGAGGAGCCGATCGTCTCCAAGGTCGACGTCGAGGGCCAGGCGATCCAGACCTTCTCCGTCTCCGCCCCCGGCATGTCGCTGGAAGAACTCTCCTGGTTCGTGGATGACGTCATCAAGCGCGAGATCCAGGGCAAGAAGGGCATCGGCCGCGTCGACCGCTATGGTGGCGCCGACCGCGAGGTTCGCGTCGAGCTCAACGAAGACAAGCTGAATTCGCTCGGCATCACCGCCGCCGACGTCAACGGCCAGCTCCGCCGCATGAACATGGACCTCGGCTCCGGCCGCGGCCAGGTCGGCGGCAGCGAGCAGGCTATCCGTACCCTCGGCGACACCCGCAACGTCGACCAGCTCGCCAACACGATGATCTCGGTGCCGAGCGGTCGCTTCGTGCGCCTCTCTGATCTCGGCACAGTCACCGACACCTATGAGGAGCCACGCTCCTTCTCGCGCTTCAACGGCAATCCCGGCGTGACCTTTGCGGTCTTCCGCGCCAAGGGTGCCAGCGAAGTGAGCGTCGCGGAGACCGTCGCCAAATCGCTCGAAAAGATCCGTGCTGCCAATCCCGATGTCACCATCGAGATGGTCGACGATTCCGTCTACTTCACCTACGGCAACTACGAGGCAGCGCTGCACACGCTGATGGAGGGCGCACTGCTCGCCGTCATCGTCGTCATGCTGTTCCTGCGCAATTGGCGCGCCACGCTGATCTCGGCCGTGGCGCTGCCGCTCTCGGCGATCCCGACCTTCTGGATCATGGACCTGCTCGGCTTCTCGCTGAACCTCGTCAGCTTCCTCGCGATGACGCTCGCAACCGGTATCCTCGTCGACGACGCGATCGTCGAGATCGAGAACATCGAGCGGCACATCCACATGGGCAAATCGCCCTATCGCGCCGCGATCGAGGCGGCGGATGAGATCGGTCTGGCGGTTATCGCGACGACCTTCACGATCATCGCGGTCTTCGTGCCTGTGTCCTTCATGCCGGGCATTCCGGGCCAGTACTTCATCCAGTTCGGTCTGACGGTTGCCGTTGCGGTGTTCTTCTCGCTGCTCGTCGCCCGCCTGATCACGCCGGTCATGGCGGCCTACCTGATGCGCCCCGCGGACGCAGGCAGCGGTCACCACGACGAAGACGGCTTCATGATGCGCAACTACACGCGTCTCGTGCGCGCCACGACGCACTACTGGTACACGCGCTACCTGACGCTGCTTGCCGCGATCGCCTTCTCCGTTGGGTCGGTATTCGCGCTGATCCTCTATGTGCCCGGCAGTTTCCTGCCGCCGGAAGACGCCTCGCGCGTCAGCCTGTCGATCGAGCTGCCGCCGGACGCCATGCTCGAGGACACCGACCGCACGACCACGGAGATCTACAACCGGGTCAAGAATATCGAAGGGGTTGATAACATATTCGTCCTTGGCGGCGCTTCGCCGAAGGGCGACCTGGAATTGCGCCGCGCGACCGTGACGGTACTTCTGAAAAAGCTCGACCATTCGCTCGTAAACAAGATCGTCAACGACGTCATCGGCCGCACGCCACTGATCGGCCCCTACCTACCGAAGATGGCCCCCGCTGGTCGCATCATCCCGCAGTCGCAGATCGAGAAGGAAATCTTTGCCCGCGTCCGCGACATACCGGATGTACGGGTCATCAAGCTCAACGACCGCGGCGAGCGCGACCTCGCGTTCAACCTGCTCTCCAACAACGAGGCCGATCTCGACCAGGCGGTTGCGACGCTCGAAGGCAAGCTGCGAAGCGATCCGTTGCTGGCCAATGTCAGCCCGGACGGTGCGCTGCCTCGCCCGGAGCTACAGATCCGTCCGCGTGACGAGCAGATGTCGCGCCTCGGCATCACCACGGCGCAGATCTCCGAGGTCATCCGTGTCGCTACGATCGGCGATATCGACGCGGCGCTGACGAAGATCGCGCTCGACGGCCGCCTGATCCCGATCCGCGTGCAGATCAACCGCGACTTCCGCACGGATATCGCCGCGATCCGCAACCTGAAGATCACTATGGCGTCAGGTGCAACGGTACCGTTGTCGAGCGTTGCCGACATCAACTATTCGGAAGGTCCGAGCTCGATCAAGCGGTACGATCGCAACCGCGTCGTGACGCTTGGTGCGGACCTGCCGGTCGGCGTCGCACTGAATACCGCCTCGGACCGCTTCAAAGAGATCGCCGGCCAGGCCGGTTTGCCGAAGTCCGTCGAGTTCCTCGAAAGCGGTGACGCTGAGGTTCAGGCGGAGATGCAGCAGAGCTTCGGCAACGCCATGCTGCTTGGCCTCATGCTGGTGCTCGTGGTGCTGATCCTGCTGTTCAAGGATGTGATCCAGCCGTTCACCATCCTGTTCTCGCTGCCACTCGCGATCGGCGGCGTTGCTGCGGCGCTGATCCTGACGCAGAACGCGCTGTCGATGCCGGTTCTGATCGGCATCCTGATGCTGATGGGTATCGTCACCAAGAACGCGATCCTGCTCGTCGATTTCGGCATTGAGATGATGCACCACGGCATGGACCGCCAGATGGCCATGATCGAGGCCGGCCGCAAACGCGCCCGTCCGATCATCATGACCTCGATCGCCATGTCGGCGGGCATGCTGCCCTCCGCGCTTGGCGTCGGCGAAGGCGGCTCGTTCCGCGCGCCGATGGCGACCGCCGTGATCGGTGGCATCATCGTTTCGACGGTGCTGAGCCTGGTGATCGTGCCGTCGTTCTTCCTGATCATGGACGACCTCTCGCGGCTGCTCGCCCGCCTCTTCGGGCGGTTCGTCGGCCAGAAGGACGAAGAGAACCTTCCGCTCGACCGCGAAGCCCTGACGGGTCTGGTGCATGAGCAGAGCAAGACGATCGAAGGCCTGGAAGACCGGCTGAAGACGCTGGAATCGGACCAGAGCAAGGGACGACCCGGCGGCAAGGTCATCAACCATCCGGCGCTCGCCGCCGAATAGGCCAGGTCCGAAGTGGCGCTTCGCCCGGAACTGTCACGATCCAGGAAGGAGCCCGCGCCCTGCAAGCGCGGGCTTTTTGTCATTCTTATTTGATCGAGGTCAAACCACCTTCCGCCAAGCTTTATTACCTTGCACTTGGATCTTACTCAGGACGGGTGTGATGAAGACGTTGCGATTGAACTCGAACGATAGGGCGGTGCTGCTCGGTTCTTGCTTCTTCGGGAAGCTGCCGATGGCGGCAACGAACGCAATTCTGGAGGATGTGGTCGTTTCAACCCACGAGGAGCACGACATCCTCTTTGGCCAGGGCGAGCCGCTCGATCACGTCTTCTTCGTTCTTTCCGGCCTGGTGCGTCTCTACCGGCTGGGCAAGGACGGACGCGAGGCGGATATCGCCGTTTTTCCGCGAGGTGAGCTTTTCGGTGAAAGCGCCATGTTCCTCGGCAACCGCGCCACGGCCAACGCCCAGACGATCGAGACGACGATGCTCGCCCGCATCGACAGCCGCAAGCTGCGCAAACTCGCCGAGCAAACGCCTGAAGTCGCCGACGCGTTGATGCAGCTACTGTGCCGGCACGCGCAAATGGCGGAAGATTGCCTGGCGGAAGACCGGCTGCTGACGGCCCCGCAGCGGGTCGCGAGCTATATTCTCGGGAACTGTCCGGACGGCATCACGAACTTTTCCTTCCGCCTGCCCTTCCAGAAGAATGTACTGGCCGGCAAGCTCGGCCTGGCGCCGGAAGCACTCTCGCGCGCTTTCTCGGCACTTCGCCGCTCGGGCGTCACGGTCAAGGGCCGCGTGATCGAGATCCACGACCGGCAGGCGCTCGAACGCTTCTGACGCGCCGACCAGGATTCGGCTGTCAGAAGCCTGCAGCGTCACAGCCCGCCGTGCAGCGTCAGGAAATCGACGATCCGGTTGATGCCGTCGCCGCGTTTCATGTCCGTGAACACGAAGGGCTTTTCCGCCCGCATCCGCGTCGCATCCCGCTGCATCACGTCGAGATCAGCCCCGACATAGGGAGCAAGATCCTTCTTGTTGATGACAAGCAGATCGGACTTGGTGATGCCCGGCCCGCCCTTGCGCGGGATCTCCTCGCCCTGGCAGACGGAAATGACATAGATCGTCAGATCGGCAAGGTCGGGCGAAAAGGTCGCCGCGAGATTGTCGCCGCCGGATTCGATGAAGACGACGTCGAGATCAGGGATACGCCGGTTAAGGTCGGCGATTGCCTGCAGATTGATCGTGGCGTCCTCGCGGATCGCCGTATGCGGGCAGCCGCCGGTCTCCACCCCGACGATGCGATCGGACGGCAGGGCCTGCATGCGCACCAATGCTTCGGCATCTTCCTTGGTATAGATGTCGTTGGTGACGACGGCGACGGAATACTTCTCCCGCATCGCCTTGCAGAGCTTGTCGGTCAGCGCCGTTTTGCCCGAGCCCACCGGCCCGCCGATGCCGATGCGAAGGGGACCGTTCTTCGATGCCATCTGGATGTCCTTTCAAGGGGTCTCTTCCTAGGATCGGAAGAGCCGAGAATGCAGGGTTTCGTGCTTCAAAGCCGAAATATCCGCCATGATCGTGGCCGAGCCCAGATCGTCGAGCGAGGCGTTGGCCGCTTTCCCTGCCGTCGCCGCGATGATCGGTTCGAGCGCCGCGATCACGCCGACGCCATCCCGCTGGCCGATGACGCCGCAGCGGATCGCCACCGAAACGGCGTTCGAAACGGCGGCGTTGAGGAAGGCGGCAAGTGCCGGCTCAAGACCGGTCTCATGGGCGCCGGCAACGGCACCGGCGGCCACCGGATAGGCGACAGTCTCCGGGAGCACATCAAGAACCGGGTGCGGCCACGACCGTGCGGCCGCCAGAAACGCCTGGCCCTGCAGCATGGTTTCCGTATGCCGCTCGCGGCTTCCCGCCAGAGCTTCGGCAAGGTCTGCGACCGCGGCCAGCCGGACGCTGTCATTCACGGCACGATAGCTCTCGGCAAAAAGCAGCGCATCGTTCCAGCCGGAGCCGTGGCAGAGGACTGTCTCCAACCAGGAGCGAAGCTCCATCGCGTCCGTGACCAAGCGATCATGAACCGCCTGTTCAAGTCCGCTGGAATAGGAGAAGGCACCGACCGGGAAGGCCGGCGACATCCAGGTGACCAGGCGAAGCAGAGCTTGCGTATCGAGCCGCTCAGCCATGATGGTGATGGCTGTCGCCATGGTTGTGACCGCCGGCGTGGTAGGCGCCGCGCAGCGGCTGGAAGGGTTCCGAAACCTCGCTCACCTGCGCGCCCAAGCCTTCGAGCATCTGGCGGATGACCGGATCGCGGGCAATCAGAATGCGGTTCGGCTCGATCTGCGCAGGCAGATGGCGATTGCCGAGATGCCAGGCGAGTTCGATGAGATGCAGCGGATCACGCGGACGGATATCGAAGAGCATTTCTGGTGCGGCAACGATCCGGATATAGCCGCCGCCTTCGAGCACCAGAAGGTCGCCATCGGCGAGCATCACCGCTTCCTTGAGGTCGAGCATCACCACATCGTCGTTTTCGAGGTGCAGCAACTTGCGGCGAAGATGACGGGCGTCGTGCGCAAGCGTCACGCTGTGAAGCGGAGTCGTGCCGGCTGGGCCCGGCGAAAGCACCTGGGTGGAGCGGTACGGCATCTTCAGAGCACCTCGACCTTTTCCGGCGACACAAGCTCGATGCGCGCCTCGATGAGCAGATCGGCCATGGCTGCCTGGAAGGCTTTCAGATGCGGCTCTTCGAAATGCGCATCGACAGCCGCCTTGTCCTTCCAGGTCTCGACGAACACCAGCGCGTCCGGATCGGCAGGCTTGCGGTAGAGGTCGTAGCTGATGCAGCCGGCCTCGCGGCGCGTGGCCTCGATCAGCGGTGCTGCCAGCGACACGACGTCATCTCCCTTGCCCTTGTGCGCGGTCAGGTAGGCGATAATGTAAACCATTGAACCCTCGATATCTTTTGTGCCTGCCAGTGTATCAAGAATTCGCTTCTGCGCCAGTCGCAGAGCCGGTTTTCAACCATTTGGCATGCAGCTCCCGAACAACAAAAAGCCCGAAGACCGGATCCGATCTTCGGGCTTTTTCAATTCAGAAAAAGAAGCGTTCTGGCCGCATCAGGCAGCAAGCTTCTGAGACTTCAGCGTCTCCAGAATGTTCTGCGGCGAGGAAACGCCGTATGGGTCGCTGTCGCAATTGTCGGAGTAGCCTTCTTCCTCGAACCACTGCTCCACGACGCCGTTGTTGACGACGGCGGCGTAGCGCCAGGAGCGCATGCCGAAGCCGAGATTGTCCTTGGCAACGAGCATGCCCATCTTGCGGGTGAACTCGCCCGAACCGTCCGGGATCAGCTTGACGTTTTCGAGGCCCTGCGACTTGCCCCAGGCATTCATGACGAAGGCGTCGTTGACCGAGATGCAGTAGATTTCGTCAATGCCTTCGGCGCGGAAGTCGGCCGTCAGCTTTTCGAAATCAGGCAACTGGTAGGTCGAGCAGGTCGGCGTGAATGCGCCCGGCAGCGAGAACAACACGACGCGCTTGCCGGCGAAGTAATTGTCGGAGGACACGTCCTCCCAGCGGAACGGATTCGGGCCGCCAACGGCCTCGTCGCGAACGCGGGTGCGGAACGTTACAGCGGGTACTTTTCTGCCAAGCATCGTCATCTCCTTTGGATCACGATGAACTTGGACCGGCTCGACCCAAAACCATGAACGTGATCACATCCATCAAGTTAGAGCGGGATGCCGGCGGAAAACCGCAAACACGTTTCCGCATCCCGCTCTCGTTCGGCTCTCGGTCGGCAGGTCTTGGGAGGATTTCTGACAACCGAGAACGATCAGCCGCTTTCCTATCGGATATTGCGCTGCGGCGCAGCACGAAAGGCCTCGATTCACATGCGGGCATGGCAGCCATGCGATGATCGCATGGCTGCGTGACACCTCAATTGTGGATGCGCAAGGATAGTCCGAGGCTCGGCGGAACCGGGTTCCATAGGCCGGTTCTCAAGCCCGCCTCACGCAGCGCCCGCGCTGTCCATGTGTTGCAGCCGAAGAGCGCGTTGAACCTGCCCTCGGCTTCGAAGAAGCGGTCATTGCCATTGTAGGAGAAGCCGTCGACCGGAACGACAGTCCCGGCGTCGCTTATGAAACTCTCGGCAATGAAGCCAAGCAGTCGTTCATATCCGGCCGCGTCCAGTTCGAAGCTGGCAACGGAGGCTTGCGGCTCGACGATCCGGCCGGCGATATCCACATGCATGACCGAGCGGTCGAGCGTCAGCGCCCTGAATGCCGGCATGGCCTTCAGCTCCGACCAGGTCGGCGTTTCCAGATAGAAGGAGCGCCCGCCCCAGCCGAAGATCAGCCATTGTGCCTGCGGATGATTGAGCGGCACGCCGGCCGCTTCGATGAAGCCGAACCGCGCCCTCGTTTCTTCCGTCAAGGGCACGGCGATATCGGTGTGGATGGGGCCCGAGAGCACCAGGATGCGCGTCGCGCCCGCCCCCGCCGCAGCGGCGGAAACCGGCAAGAGCGGCCGCGGCAGCAGCGTTCCGAGAACGACCGCCAGGACCGCAGCCAGCAGGCCGAAGAAGGCCCATTTCAGGCCGCGCTTCATCCTCCGTCTCTACTTGCTCAAAACAGGAAATAGCGCTGCGCCATCGGCACGATCGTCGCTGGCTCGCAGGTCAGCAACTCGCCGTCGGCGCGTACCTCATAAGTCTCCGGATCAACCTCGATATGCGGCGTCAGGCTGTTGTGGATCATCGACGCCTTGCCGATACCGCCGCGGGTGTTCCTGACGGCCACCAGCTGCTTTGCAACGCCGAGCTTGGCGGCAAGACCCGCATCGAGCGAGGCCTGCGACACGAAGGTGACTGACGAACTCGTGCGGTTCTTGCCGTAGGCGGTAAACATCGGCCGGTAATGTACCGGCTGCGGCGTCGGGATGGAGGCATTCGGATCGCCCATCGGCGCCATGGCGATCGAGCCGCCGAGCAGCACGAAGTCCGGCTTCACGCCAAAGAAGGCCGGATTCCAGATGACGAGATCGGCGCGCTTGCCAACCTCCAGCGAACCGATCTCGTGGCTGAGACCATGGGCGATCGCCGGGTTAATCGTGTATTTGGCGATGTAGCGCTTCACCCGGAAATTGTCGTTGTCACCGGTTTCCTGCGGCAAGGGCCCACGCTGGCGCTTCATCTTGTCGGCGGTCTGCCAGGTGCGGATCGCCACCTCACCGACGCGGCCCATGGCCTGGCTGTCGGAGGAGATGATCGAGAAGGCGCCGATGTCGTGCAGGATGTCTTCGGCGGCGATCGTTTCCTTGCGGATCCGGCTTTCGGCAAAGGCGATATCTTCGGGCATCGACGGCGACAGGTGATGGCAGACCATCAGCATATCCAAGTGTTCGGCGAGCGTATTCTTGGTGTAGGGCCGCGTCGGATTGGTCGAGGACGGAATGACGTTCGGCTGGCCGCAGATCTTGATGATGTCGGGCGCGTGGCCGCCCCCGGCGCCTTCGGTGTGGAAGGCATGGATCGTGCGGCCCTTGATCGCCGCGATCGTATCTTCGACGAATCCGCTCTCGTTCAGCGTATCGGTGTGGATCATCACCTGCACGTCGTATTCGTCGGCGACCCCGAGGCAGCAATCGATCGCCGCCGGCGTCGAGCCCCAGTCCTCGTGCAACTTGAGCGACGTGGCACCGGCCAGCACCATCTCGACCAGTGCGCCCGGGCGCGAGGCATTGCCCTTGCCGGCGAAAGCGATGTTCATCGGGAAGCCGTCGGCCGCCTCGATCATACGGGCGAGATGCCACGGGCCGGAGGTGCAGGTGGTGGCAAGCGTGCCATGTCCCGGCCCGGCGCCGCCACCCAGCATGCAGGTGAGGCCGCTCACCAGCGCTTCCTCGATCTGCTGCGGGCATATGAAGTGGATGTGGCTGTCCATGCCGCCGGCGGTGACGATCTTGCCCTCAGCCGCGATCACCTCGGTCCCGGGACCGACGACGATGGTGACACCCGGCTGCGTATCCGGATTGCCGGCCTTACCGATCCCCGCAATCCGCCCGTCCTTGAGGCCTATGTCCGCTTTCACGATACCCCAGTGGTCGACGATCAGCGCATTGGTGATGACCGTATCGACGGCGCCCTCGGCGCGCGTTGCCTGGCTCTGCCCCATGCCGTCGCGAATGACCTTGCCACCCCCGAACTTCACCTCCTCGCCATAGGTGGTGAAGTCCTTCTCCACCTCGATGAAGAGTTCCGTATCCGCGAGCCGCACCTTGTCGCCGACCGTCGGGCCGAACATGTTGGCATAGGCCGCGCGCGACATCTTGTAGGGCATGGTTCAGGCTCCTTGGGACGAAGAAGAAAGTGGATGGAGGCGGCGGAGGCGATCGCTCGCCGCCAGCGCGTCGACATAGCGGCGCTCGGCGGCAAAGGGATGCCATTGCCACCCGACATGGCCGAAGCCGGCAACAACGACGTCGTCACCGGCTCTCGCGATATTGGACAGGATATCGGCAATGACGATCAGGCCGCTGGATGGGACGACGTACGGATCAGGTGAGAAACCGGCGAGATCGTGATCCAGCTGGTCATGCACCGCCACCGGAACGACGCGAAAACCGCGGTTGGTCGAGCGGCTGAAACTCTCGAAACCGACGGTGTAGTCGTCACAGAAATCGTCGAGATCCGGATGTGTTTCGGCGAGCCCGGCCCGCATCGCGGCGAACTTCGCGCCTGTCCGCACGCACCAGATTTCGCGCGCCTGCCGCACCGCCGAACTCGTCTTCCAGCGACCGCCGCCGAGCATGGAGAGACCGGGGCGCCCGGTGTTGCAGACGGCGACGATATCGGTCTTGTGGCCACCGGGGCCGACGGAACGGCAATCGTTGAAACGCACGACGATATCGGCGGCATCGATCACCGTGCCAGCTCCGTCAGGCACTTCGCCATTGCCCACGATCATGATGATGCGGCCGCCGCTCAAGGTCTAGTTTCCGTCAGGCTCGACAATGGCCTGGAGTTCCTTCGTCCGGGCCCTGGTCAATTCGGTGAGGCAACCGGAGACGAGCATCGGCTCCATCGAGCCACCGCGGGCTTCGAAGCCCGAAAGCTCGCACTGGCCGTCACGGTAACCGATCCAGGCGCGCTGCGCCTTCTTCAGTGCCTCTTCCGCACCAACGTAGTTCGCATCGATCTCGGCGAGTTCCTTGTCCTGCTGCTTTGTCGCTGCCAGTGCCAGCTTGTAGACCTTGTTCAGTTCCGTGTCGGCCGCCTCGTAGTCTTTGTTGGCGCAGATGTTCATGTCCATCTGCGTCACCGCGTTCTGGCAGTCGACCTTGTCCTCCTGCGCCAGAGCCGGTGCAAACGGCAAAACGAGAGCGATGGCAAGTATAGCGAGGCGCTTCATAGCTTGCCCATCACCTGCTGGCGGAAGCCATAGACTTCGCGCTTGCCGGAAAGAGGGATCAGCGTCACCTGACGCGTCTGGCCGGGCTCGAAACGCACCGCGGTGCCCGCGGGAATATCCAGACGCCGGCCGTAGGCTGCCTTCCGGTCAAACTGCAGCCCGGCATTGGTTTCGGCGAAATGGTAGTGGCTGCCGACCTGGATCGGGCGGTCACCGGTATTGGCAACCTCGATGGTTGTCGTGTCGAGGCCGGCATTGAGCTCGATCTCTCCGGCAACCGCGATGATTTCTCCTGGGATCATGGTTGTCTCCTCAAGCCGCCTTCGAACCGGCGCAGCCCTGCGGTTTCAGCACCCGCTCGGTGGAGGCCGGATATTTTTCAAGCAGGGCAGCCGGACGCACCGGCCGGCGAGTGAATTCGCCGCCGCAATTCGGGCAGGTGCCACCGAGCTTTCCATCGACACAATCGACGCAGAAGGTGCATTCGAAAGTACAGATCATCGCCTCGCGGCTATCCGGCGGCAGATCCTTGTCGCAGCACTCGCAATTGGGGCGCAAAGCCAGCATGCTTGCCTCCTGAGATCAGGGTTGGAGGGATACGGCCGGAAAGGGCCGCGTTTCCTTCGTTTAGCGGATCGGTTCGTGAACGGTGACGAGCTTGGTACCGTCGGGGAACGTCGCTTCGATCTGGATGTCGTGGATCATCTCGGGGATGCCCTCCATCACCTGATCGCGCGTCAGCACCTGGGCGCCCGCCTCCATCAGCTCGGCAACCGAGCGCCCGTCGCGGGCGCCTTCCACGACGAAATCGGTGATCAGCGCGATCGCCTCGGGATGGTTGAGTTTCACGCCGCGCTCCAGGCGCCGGCGCGCGACCATGGCCGCCATGGAAATCAGCAATTTGTCCTTTTCGCGCGGAGTAAGATTCATGCGTCGCCACCGGTTGTTCGTGAAGCAATTCCCAGGAAATCTGCGAAGCGATTTTCCGCCAGGAATTACAAAGTTTCAACGTGTTAGATCATTTCACTGTTTCAATAAAAATATGAAATGACCTAGAGAACCCAGACTTTCGGCACTGTCTTCTGCTTGCGCAAGTGCGAAATAACGGGGATGAGGATTTTTCTGAGCGCGAACCCATCCGGCGCCACGAAGCGGGCAACCAGCTTGTCGCGGCCATCAACCTGAAAATGGCTGATGCCGACGCCAGCCTCGCCGTCAATGAGCGATCGAAGACGCGGCAACAAGGGCTCGCAATCGGGGCCGACATAGAGGAGCGTGGCAAAGGCGGCTGCGCCATCGAGCACCGCCCGGCGCTGGCCGAGACTGGCGATCTCTCCGGCAAGCGCCAGATTGTCCGCATGCAGCAGCTTGCCTTCGGCGCGGATGCGCCAGCGATCGCGGAAGAGCCCGGTTTGCACCACCTCGCCCATCGCCTTGCGACCAAGCAGAACCGCTTCCACCGCCAGGAATGTCGCGTCCGCGGCAAGCTCCACCTCCAGCGAACGCGACAACGAGGCGCGGTCGAAGAGGATCGTCTCCTGCGGCAGCCAGTCGACGCGCGCGCCGGCGGCAACCTCGATACGCGTGGCCACCTCGACCGTATCGGCACTCGCCTTATAGATCTTCTCGCAGGCCTGCGTCGTCACCGTCACATCGGTTCCGGCCCTTGCCGCAACCTCCCAGACCATGCGGTCGCCGCCGGTGAGGCCGCCGGAGGAATTGATCAGCACCGCTTCCATGGAGGCGTCGAAGGTCTTCGGCAACCGGATCTTTGCGCAGCCTTCCTGATAGAGTTCGGCAATGCGGCTTTGGCCGAGCGCCGTCTTGGCGACCAGCCGGCCCTTACCCCAGGCCCGTTGCGGGGCGATGCTTGCTGCCTTGTTCATGTTTCGACCGCCGAGCGGTGTCCTTCGATTCCTGGCGCTACACCCATAGGGCCGATCGCCTTGCCTCCGCGCTATCGTCCGCATCGCGGAACGACAAGTCAAGTTATTGTTTTGCAAAGAAAATCGCCAGCATGCTACATTTCCATGCAGGCACTGCGCAGAAAACAGGCAGCCGCTTACGCCACGCGATCCGGCGGCTCGCGGCCCTCGAAGAAAGCGGTGACGTTGGCGACCACCTTCATACCCATGGCAACCCGCGTTTCCTCCGCGGCACTGCCGAGATGCGGGAGCAGCACGACATTTTCGAGCCTGCGCAGACGCTCCGGCACATTCGGCTCCGCCTCGAAGACATCAAGGCCGGCACCGCGAATGACGCCGTTTTCGAGAGCGGCAACCAAGGCCGCTTCATCAATGACATCGCCGCGCGCCGTATTGATGAGGTAAGCACCCGGTTTCATCAGCGCCAAGCGTTCCGCATTGATCAGATGCCGGTTTTCGCCACCACCGGGGCAATGCAACGACACGAAGTCCGAAGCTCTCAGCACATCCTCGACGGTGTCCAATTGCCGGGCGCCGTAGCGGCTCGCTTCCGCCGGGTCGATGCGCGAGCGGTTGTAGAAGACGACATCCATGTCGAAGCCGAAATGACAGCGTTTGGCCATCGCCTTGCCGATGCGGCCAAAGCCGATGATGCCGAGCGTCTTGCCGGTGACCTTGCTGCCGATCATGTGGGTCGGGCGCCATCCGGTCCATTCGCCGGCCCGAACCTGGCGCTCCCCCTCGCCCGCCCGGCGCGCGACTGCAAGCAGCAGCGTCATGGCAATGTCGGCGGTGCAGTCGGTCAGAACACCCGGTGTGTTGGTCACGACGATATTGGCGGCCTTGGCGGCCGCGACGTCGATGTGGTTGTAGCCGACGCCATAATTTCCAAGGATCTTCGCCCGGAGGCCGCCGCCGGCGAAGAGTTCGGCCGGAAGCCGATCGGAAACGGTTGGGAGAACGGCATCAAAGGTACGCAGCGCATCGGTCAGCCCTTCGGCCGTCATCGGCACGTCGCCTTCGTTCAAGGTGACGTCGAACCGCTCTGCAAGCACCTGTTCCACCGCCGCCGGCCAGCGACGGGTGACGAGAATGCGGGGTTTCGAGCTCATGCCTGCCTCCGGAACAGAATCGTCGGGAGATAGTGCACGAAACGGCGCGACACGACAGCCATCTCGACAAGCGAAACACCTATCACGAAAAGCGAGAAGGAGGCGCCGTTGCAGGCGCCTCTTCCCGTGACTTCAGACACATCAGGCCTTGGCAAACGCGAGCAGGTCGGCGTTAAGCTGGTCCTTGTGCGTATCGGTAATGCCGTGCGGCGCGCCGGCATAGACCTTGAGCTCGGCATGCGGCACCAGCGTCTTCGAAGCTCTGGCGGCCGCATCGATCGGCACGATCTGGTCGTCGTCGCCATGGATGATCAGGGTCGGCACGTCGAACGTCTTCAGGTCCTCGGTGAAATCGGTCTGCGAGAAGGCGACGATCGAGTCGTAGGTGTTCTTGTGGCCGCCCGTCATGCCCTGCAGCCAGAAGCTGTCGATCATGCCTTGGGAGGCGACCGCACCCGGCCGGTTGAAGCCGAAGAACGGACCCGAGGCGATATCGCGGTAGAGCTTCGAGCGATCCTTGAGGCTTGCCGCCTGCAGCCCGTCGAACACCTCCTTCGGCAGGCCGCCGGGGTTCTTGTCGGTCTTGACCATCAGCGGCGGCACTGCCGAGATCAAACCGGCCTTGGCGACACGGCCCGTGCCGTGACGGCCGATATAACGGCTGATCTCGCCGCCGCCGGTGGAAAAGCCGGCAAGGAAGATGTCCTTCAGATCCAGCGCGTTGATCAGATCGGCAAGGTCGTCGGCGTAGTGATCCATGTCGTTGCCGTCCCAGGGCTGCGACGAGCGGCCGTGGCCGCGGCGGTCATGGGTGATGACGCGGAAGCCATTGGCGGCGAGGTGGAAGGCCTGCGCTTCCCAGCTGTCCGACGACAGCGGCCAGCCGTGGCTGAGCACGACGACCGGGCCATCCTTTGGACCCCAGTCCTTGTAATAGATCTCGACGCCATCGCGGGTGGTGATGCGGCTGCCCGAAATCCCCCCACCGTGCGAACGGGCGCTCGACTGGTTGTTGCTTGCCGCTGACACGTCGGCGGCCTTGGCCGAGCTGTTGACGGCCGATACGGCTGCAGCGGTCGCCGCAGCGCCGAAAGCGGCCGAGAGGACATCACGGCGGGAGATGCTGCTGGTTTCGGTCTTGCTGACTGCCTTGCTCATGGAAACGCTCCTTCTTCCCTGCGGTCATGCCGCGCTGCCGGTAAATAACTAGCGATTAAATCGTGCGCGATATATTCCCGTTTAAATCGCCATCAATTAGATCGTGCACAAAGCTTTATATTGCGATCGCACACCTGTCAATACCTTGCGATTATATCGCGAACGATTTATTTTAAGGAGATGACAGGAGAGAACGATGACTGGCACCGAACTCAAGGATGACGATGCGATGCTGACGCTCGATAGTTTCCTCTGCTTTGCGGTCTATTCCGCAAACCACGCCTTAACGCGCATCTACAAGCCTCTGCTGGAGGAACTCGACCTCACCTACCCGCAATATCTCGTGATGGTGTTGCTGTGGGAAAAGGACGACCAGACCGTCGGCAGCCTCGGCGAACGGCTCTTCCTGGAATCGAGCACACTCACCCCGATGCTGAAACGCCTCGAAGCGGCCGCCTACATCGCCCGCGTGCGGGATAAGACGGACGAGCGGCAGGTCCGGGTACAATTGACCGACATGGGCAAGGCACTGCGCCGGAAGGCGGTCGATGTGCCGCGCGGCCTCACGGAGGCGACAAAACTTGGCGCCGATGATCTCGAGCGGTTGCGCGCCGAAGTCTCGTCACTGCGAGACACCTTGCTGAAATAGCCAATCGCTGCGCCAAAGCCCCATCGCTTAGATGAGCATCCTTCCGCTTCCAGCAGTTCCACTTGAAAGCGTTATGCTCTCGGCCTCGCCAAAAAGAAAAGCCCGGCGATCGCTCGCCGGGCCCAACAGATCGGACGCAAGGTCCGAAATCAGAACTACTCGTTCTGGAAGTAGGTGTACTTGCCGTCGTCGCCCTTCTTCCAGGTGTACATGACGTAGTCCGGGCGGGTGATGTCGCCCTTTTCGTCATAGCCGAGCTCGCCGATCGCGGTCTTGAACGGACCCTTGGCCTTGATCGCTTCGGCAACAGCCTGCGCATCGGTCGTGCCGCCAGCCTTCGCAGCTTCTGCGATGACTTGGAGAGCGGCGTAGGAATAGAGCGTATAGGCTTCCGGCTCGAAGCCGGCAGCACGGAACTTCTCGACGAGTTCCTTGGAAGCGGGGTTCTTTCGCGGATCCGGCGCGAAGGTCATCAGCGTGCCGTCGACGGCGTCGCCGGCGATCGAGGCCAGTTCGTTCGAAACGATACCGTCACCCGACATCATCGTTGCCTTCAGGCCCTGGTCCTTCATCTGGCGCATGATCAGGCCGGCCTCGGTGTGCAGACCGCCCCAGTAGACGACCGAAACGCCGGCTTCCTTCATCTTGGCGATCAGAGCCGAGAAGTCCTTGTCGCCGATGTTGACACCTTCATAGAGGGCCTCGGTGAGGCCGGCTTCGTTCATCGACTTCTTGGTTTCATCAGCAAGACCCTGACCATAGGGGGTCTTGTCATGAATGACGGCGATCTTCGCGTCCTTGAAGTTGGCGGCAAGGTAGGCACCGGCTACTGCGCCCTGCTGGTCGTCACGGCCGCAGGTGCGGAACGTGTTCCACATACCGCGCTCGGTGAACTGCGGGTTGGTCGCAGACGGCGTGATCTCCAGGATGCCGTTTTCGGCATAGACTTCCGATGCCGGGATCGACACACCGGAGTTGAAGTGACCAACGACGAACTTCACACCGTCAGCGACGAACTTGTTGGCGACCGAGATGCCCTGCTTCGGGTCCGAAACGTCGTCGCCGAGCACAAGCTTGATCTGTTCCCCGTTGATACCGCCAGCGGCGTTGATGTCGGCAGCGGCCTGTTCGGCACCTTTCTGGAGCTGCGCACCGAAGGCGGCGTTCGGGCCAGTCAGCGGGCCGGCGACACCAACGAGAATATCAGCCCAGGCGGTGCCGCTGAAGGCGACCATCGCCGTCAGCGCAACGGCCGACAGAAGAGATTTTTTCATTCTTGTTACTCCCAAATATTCGAGCGGGTCTCGTTATCAACCTGCGCAATGCCCACCATAGTTGCGCCGGTGTTTCCTTCGCACCGGCCGCGGCGGACCGGCACGCGCTGTTCCCTTTATTTGGTCTTCCAGGAGAAAGGTGAAGCCTTCTCGTAGAGCCAATAGTAGATTTTGGTCATTTGCTTGGTCCGGTAGTACCGGAAAGCTACGGTAGCAAACAACAAAAGCACGATCGTGTCCACGATATAGTATTGCAGGCTGAACATCGTGCCGCCGAAGAGGGCGTGATGGATGAAACGGATCGCCAGCCCGAGCAACGCCACGTAGAGCAGCAGCCGCGGAACGTTATGCCAACTTTCGGCCACGCTCTTGCCTGTGCGCCAGGCGGTCCAGCCGCCAAGCACGCAGCTTATGAAAAGAAACTGCCAGATCGACGCTTCTTCGTAGAGAATTCCCTGCATGTCACTTGCTCCAGATGCGGCCGATCAATGACGGCCGCCTTCGAGATAGGCCGCGCGCACTTCCGGATTGGCGAGCAGATCCCTGCCGCTGCCGCTCATCGTCACCCGTCCGTTGACCATCACATAGCCGCGGTCCGAAAGCTTGAGCGCGCCGAAGGCGTTCTGCTCGACGAGGAAGACGGTCAGGCCTTCCTCCTTGTTGAGTTTCTTGATCGCTTCGAAGATGCCCTTGACGATCAGCGGCGCAAGACCAAGCGACGGCTCGTCGAGAAGCAACAGCTTCGGCCGGGCCATCAGCGCGCGGCCGATCGAGAGCATCTGCTGCTCGCCGCCTGACAGCGTGCCGCCGCGCTGCGCCTTACGCTCCTTGAGCCGGGGAAAGAGCCTGAAGATCTTTTCCACGTCCTCGTCGAAATGCTTCAGGTTGTCGAGGCTCGCCCCCATCTGCAGGTTTTCGAAAACCGTCATGCGCGGGAAGATGCGCCGTCCCTCCGGCGACTGGGCAATCCTCATACGCGCGATTTCGTGGGTCGGCAGGCGCGTGATGTCATGGCCGTCGAACATCACCGTGCCGGTGCGCGCCTGCGGGCTGCCGCAGATCGTCATCATCAATGTCGACTTGCCCGCGCCGTTGGCACCGATCAGCGAAACGATTTCTCCGCGATGGACCTCGACATCGACGCCGCTCAGCGCCCGAATGTTGCCGTAGTAGGTTTCGACGGCTTTCACTTGCAGCAGCGGCGCAGTCATTGCTTGGTGCCTCCCTGCCCGCCTTCGATTTCCTCGATTTGTTCGATCACCTGTTCAACCTCTTCATCCTCGACACCCAGATAGGCCGCGATGACCCTTGGATCGTTCTTCACGAAATCCGGGGTGCCGTCGGAGATCTTCTGCCCATATTCGAGCACGACGACATGGTCCGATATCTCCATGACCACGGACATGTCATGCTCGATCAGCAGGATGGAGGTGCCGGTGTCGCTGCGGATGCCCTGCAACAGTTCATTGAGGGCATGCGATTCGCGCGGATTGAGGCCAGCCGCAGGCTCATCGAGGCACAGCAACTCCGGTCCCGTGCACATGGCACGAGCAATCTCCAACCGCCGCTGCGCGCCGTAGGGCAAGTCCCCGGCAGGGTCGTCTGCCCGGTCGATCAGCGATGCCTTTTCGAGCCAATGCTTGGCGAGTTCAGTCGCCTCCCTGGAGGCCTGCCGGTAGGCAGGAAATCCAAGGAGCCCGAGCACGGTATAGCCCGACGCCAGCATCAGTTTGTTGTGCTGCGCGACCAGCAGGTTCTCGAGCACGGTCATGCCGGAGAACATCCGGATGTTCTGGAACGTACGCGCCACCTTTGCATGCTTGGTGATCTCGAAGTCCGGCAGCCGCTCGAGGAGATACTCCTTTCCGGACTTCTGCTTCATCGTGATCATACCCATCGTCGGCTTGTAGAAACCGGTGATGCAGTTGAATACCGTCGTCTTACCTGCCCCGTTCGGGCCGATCAGCGCGGTGATGTCGCCGCGATAGGCCTCGAAAGAGAAGTCGTTGATGGCCATCAGACCGCCGAAGCGCATCGACAGGTGCTCAACCTTGAGAATGGGATCTTGTGTCATTGTCATCGTCGTGGTCTCGAGGGCCATCAGCCATGCCCTTCCTTGGTAAAGCTGCCGGAGACGGCCTTGCGTTCGCGCAGGAACGCGGTCGGTTCACGCGATCCAACGAAGCCGCGCGGCTTCCAGACCATGACGACGACCATGGCCAGGCCAAAGATCAGCATGCGGTAGAGTTCCGGCGTGAAGTTCGGTCCGAAGACGGCCTTCAGGAAGTCAAGCTCACGCAGAATTTCGGTACCGCCGATCATGACGATCGCTGCGATCGCAATGCCGGTCAGCGACCCCATGCCGCCGAGGACGACGATCGCGAGGATCACTGCCGATTCGAGGAACACGAAGGATTCGGGCGACACGAAGCCCTGGCGTACCGCGAAGAAGGACCCGGCGATGCCGCCGAACATGGCGCCCATGGCGAAAGCCGTCAGCTTGGTGGTAACCGTGTTGATGCCAAGCGACTTGCAAGCGATCTCATCTTCGCGCAGCGCTTCCCAGGCGCGCCCGATCGGCATCCGACGCATGCGGATCGTCACGAAGGCCGTGATCAAGCAAAGACCGAGGATCAGGTAGAATAGGAAGATCTTGTAGTAGACCGACGAGATCGGCAGCCCCATCAATGCGGCAAAGCCATCCTTGGAGGCATCGAACTTGATGCCGAACAGCGTTGCCTTGGCAATGCCGGACACGCCGAACGTACCTTTGGTGACCTCGGTCCAGTTGATCAGGACAAGACGGATGATTTCGCCGAAGGCGAGCGTGACGATCGCCAGATAGTCTCCGCGCAGACGAAGCACCGGGAAGCCGAGGACCACGCCCCAGCAGGCGGCGAGGAGGCCGGCCACCGGCAACAACACCCAGAAGGACAGGCCCAGATAGGTGGAGAGCAGCGCGTAGGAATAGGCACCGACTGCGTAGAAAGCGACGTAACCGAGGTCGAGCAGGCCGGCGAGGCCGACGACGATATTCAGGCCCCAGGCGAGCATCACATAGATCAAGATCTGGATGCCGAAATTGTCCACCCATTTCAGCGAGCCCTGAACACCGGTTAGCGCGACGATGACCGGCGGATAAAGGATCAAGGCAAGTATCGCAATCGTCGAGAAATTGCGGCTGAAGAAGCTTTCCTCCTTGGCAACCTCCGGCGCCGCCGCTTTGGCAGCCTTTCGCTGGGCAAGCCGCGGTTGGACATAGGCGACCATGAGGAAGCGGCCAACCATAGCGATGATCACGAAGATCGCCAGCAGGCCCCAACGTTGTGTCAGGATCAGCTCGTTGCGGATGTTCTGGTCGGTCTTGAGGCCGACGAACAGCACGAACAGTCCGAGCGTGATGAGGCCCGCGAAGACAGACTCGCGCAGGGCCCGCGCCGTCACCTCAGTGCCGGCGCTTGCAGTTGTAGAAGCAATGTTTGCCATTGAATTATACCTTCTCGACTTCCGGTCGTCCGAGAATACCCGACGGCTTGAAGATCAGAACGATTGCGAGAATGGAGAATGTCGCAACGTCCTTATAGTCGATGGTGAAATAGGCCGACCACAGGGACTCGATCAGGCCGATCAGAAGTCCGCCCAAAACAGCGCCCGGCAGCGAGCCAATGCCTCCGAGAACGGCGGCGGTGAATGCCTTGACCCCGGGAACGAAGCCGTCGGTAAAAACGACCACGCCGTAATACATCAGGTACATGGTTCCCGCGACAGCAGCGAGTGCCGCACCCATGATGAAGGTCACCGAGATGGTGCGGTCGACGTCGACGCCGAGCAGAGCCGCCATCTTGCGATCCTGCTCGGTGGCGCGCTGTGCACGACCAAGCGGCGTCCTGTTGACGATGTACCAGAAGACGGAAAGCAGGATCGCCGTGATGATGATGATGATGATCTGCTTCAGCGAAATGGAGATGCCGAAAACCTCATAGACGGACGAGACGAGCGGCGGGATCGGCTTGTTGCGCGGTCCCTGCGTCACCTGGATAAAGTTCGACAACACGATCGACATGCCGATTGCGGTGATCAGCGGCGCCAGCCGGAATGACCCGCGCAGTGGCCGGTAGGCCACCTTCTCGATCGTCCAGTTCCACAGCGACGCCGCGAGCATAGCCACGACCATCATAAGCAAAAGCGCAAGTACAACCGGCACGCCTGCTATAAATGAGGTGAGAAGCAGAAAGACAATCAAAGCAGCAAAGCCGCCGAGCATGAAGATATCGCCGTGGGCGAAGTTGATCATGCCAATGATGCCGTAGACCATGGTATAACCGATTGCGATCATACCATAAATAGACCCAAGAGTCAGCCCGTTGACGAGCTGCTGGACGAAATACTCCATCAATCTTCCCCTGGACCAGATCCTTGAAGGTCCGGTCTCTTGTTTTTTGAGCTCATTTTGAGCGCTGTGTTTGATCGATTCCATACCTTTTTCAAACAAAAAGGAAAGCTAAAAAACGCGACTTCGGCAAAAACTTCCCCGATAAAATCGATTTGACGCTTTTAGAGCCAGAAAAACCAAAACTTCCGCAGCTTTCGCCCGCAAAATCATCAACTTTAGCCGTAAATGCCCGGGGATTCGCCTGGAGGCCTAGCCACCAAATGGCCAGGCCGGTGCGCTGCTTCGCCGCTCAGGTGCGCATCCGCTGCCCGTTTGCGTCGAACAAGGGGTTCGCCTGGAGGCGTGCCGGCAGAATCTCGCCCAGGAGTTCGATCGACCAGCCATCGCTGCGATCGGCGATCTCCTTCGATACGTAACCCATGGCCACCGAAACGCCGCTCGTGTGCGCATAACCGCCCGATGTCACCCATCCGCGCACGACTCCGTCGAGATAGATCGGCTCGTCGCCGATGACGTCGGCATCCCTGGCCTCGAGGACGAAGGTCCTGAGACGCAGGGCGCCACCGTCCGCCTTCTCCTTCATTGCAGCCACCTTGCCGATAAAGTCCGCGTCCTTGCCGGTCGCGATGAAGCGGCCGAGGCCGGCCTCGACCGGGCCATAGAGCGGACGGTACTCGCGCGCCCAGCTGCCGAAGGATTTCTCGACGCGCAGCGCATTCAGCGCCCTGAGGCCGAACAGCCGGATCCCGGACGCTGCCCCCTTCTCCATCAGCAGCTCGAAGAGATAACGCTGGTATTCGGGCTTCATCCAGATCTCGTAGCCGAGATCGCCGGTGTAGCTCACGCGGCCGACGATCACGGGCGCCATGCCGAGGTCCATCCGGCGGATGTCCAGGAATGGAAAGGCGGCGTCGGAGACGTCGAGATGGGTGAGACCGGCAAGCACGTCGCGCGCCTTCGGTCCGGCGATCGACAGGCCAACCAGTTCCAGCTTCAGCGCCTTCAGCGAAACCGAGCCGTCCTCAGGCAGATGCGCCTCGAACCAGCGCATGTGATAGTCCTCGGCGATGCCGGAGCCGATCAGCAGGAAGTCTTCCTCCCCGAGCTTGGCAAGCGTGAAGTCGCCGATCAGCTTGCCGTCGTCCTTCAGCATTGGCGCCAGCGTCATGCGCCCCACCTGCGGAATACGGCAGGCGAGCAGCCGGTCGAGCCAGGCTTCAGCGCCCTCACCCGTGATCGCATATTTGGCAAAGCCCGATGTCTCCATCAGGCCGACGCCTTCGCGCACGGCCCGGGCCTCCGCGCCCACCGTCTCGAAGTCGGTCGAGCGCCGCCAGGAGAAGGCGTCCTTGACGCCTTCGGGTGCAAACCACAGCGGCGTTTCAAGCCCGTAGGACGCGCCGAAGACGGCGCCGGCAGCCTTCAGCCGGTCGTAGATCGGCGTCGTCAGCAGCGGCCTTGCCGCCGGCAGCTCCTCGTTCGGATAACGGATCGAGAAGCGACGTGAGTAGTTCTCGCGCACCTTGGCATTGGTATAGGCAAGCGTGGCGAAATCGCCGTAGCGCGAGACGTCCATGGCAAAGACGTCGAAGCCGGGGTCGCCATGGATCATCCAGTTGGCAAGCGCCAGCCCAACGCCGCCGCCCTGGCTGAAGCCGGCCATGACGGCGCAGGCCGACCAGAAATTCCTCAAGCCCCGCACCGGGCCGACGAGCGGGTTACCGTCCGGCGAGAAGGTGAAAGGGCCGTTGATGATCTTCTTGATGCCGGCTTTGTTGAAGGCCGGGAAATGCCTGAAGCCGACTTCGAGTTCCGGCGAAATGCGGTCGATATCCTCTGCCAGCAGCTCATGGCCAAAATCCCAGGGCGTGGAGATCGGCGACCACGGACGGCACGCCTTCTCATAGGTGCCCATCAGCATGCCCTGACGTTCCTGGCGCAAGTAGATTTCGCCATCAAAATCGACGCAGTGCATCAGCTCCTTGCCGCGCGTCTGGTTGAACTCGATGACCTCTGGCATATCCTCGGTGATGAGATACATGTGCTCCATAGCGAGCACCGGGAGTTCCAGCCCCACCATGCGCCCCACCTCGCGGGCCCAGAGGCCGGCGGCGTTGACGACGTGTTCGGCGACAATCTCGCCCTGGTTGGTGATGACCCGCCAGCAACCGTCTTCCCGCTGCACCAGATCCTCGACCTTGGTGTGCAGATAGATCTCCGCACCGTTCTTCTTCGCCGATTTGGCATAGGCATGCGTCGTGCCATAGGGGTCGAGATGCCCCTCGACCGGATCGAATACCGCACCGACGAACTGGTCTGGATCGAGCAGCGGCATCAGGTCGTGCGCTTCCTTGGGCGTCAGCAGCTCGGCCTCGAGCCCCATGTAGCGCCCCTTGGCGAGGATCGACTTCATCCAGTCGAAGCGCTCCTTGGTGGCCGCCAGCATCATGCCCGATGTCATGTGCAGGCCGACGTCCTGACCGGAATACTCCTCAATCTCCTTGTAGAGCTCGACCGTATATTTCTGCAGCTTGGCGACGTTCGGGTCACCGTTGATCGTGTGCATGCCGCCGGCCGCATGCCAGGTGGAGCCGGACGTGAGCTCCGACCGTTCGAGCAGGACAGCATCGGTCCAGCCGAACTTCGTCAGATGATAGAGCACCGAGCAACCGACGACACCGCCTCCGATAACGACGACCTTGGCATGGCTTTTCATGCGTACACTCCGTCTTTCCATGCTCCGGAGGAGGCATGGCCAAATTGTCAGGAAGAAAATCAAGACCGCTTACCTTCCGGACAGAAGCGCAGGCGGCGAATGGTGGCAGCCTAGTCAGAAAGGCGGCGCCGATAAAGACACGGCTGCGAAGGGCGCTTGTCCATTTCCGCCGTTTGCTGGCGGATAGGCGACCCGATTGCGGCATTTCATGCCGCATTTGTTTTCAGCCTCACGAAAGAGGCTGTTCAGTCTGAAAAAGCGGCGGTGAGATCGAACGCCCGCCCCATCCGCATCAGGTCGTCGAAGAGCGATTCGGCGTAGCTTCGCGGCACGATCAGTTCAAACGTATCCTCGTCCGTCCGGGCGAGATTGACCGGGATGTGGCCGCACAGAACATTGGCACTCCCCCCAAGCGAGAAGGTCGCGGGATGGACGTCGAGGCCGATACCTTTGGCAAGGATGCTGCGCACGTTCGGGCCGGTGAGGCGGAAGACGACGCGCCCGTCGCTTTGGTCGACGACATAGGCGCCCCCGTCGCAGAGCTCTTCGAGGCGACGCACGAGCCCGCTCGGCGCCTCCACCTCGGAGACCACCAGCCATTCCCCGGGGCCTGAGAAACGGAGCGACAGCTCGGGCACCGAAGCAATCGACTGCCGCACTGCCTCCGCCTGCCCGGCACGGGCAAGAACCGTCGCCATCGCACGCCAATGGCCGACCATCAGGTGATCGGCGGCCGCGGGCCTCGGTGCAGAGCGCAGTTTCTGTTCCAGTGCGTGGCGGTTGTTGTAGTCGCGAACCATCGCCGCCTCCTCAGGCCTTCAGCTTTGCGTTTTGCGGATCGACGAAGACCGGATCGCAGACCTCGGCGACGATCTCCTGATCGCGCAGCTTGTCGAAAACGATGACCTTCTCGCCGTACCGCTCACGCCCGGACTTCAGGAAGGCAAGTGCGATGGCATGCCCCAGGACCGGCGAGAAGCCGGCCGAGCTTACCCAACCCTGATCGTTCAGCGTCGAGGGCTTCGTACCTTCCTTCAGGAGATGGGCGCCGGCGCGCATGTCCTTGTCGGCATCGACGGGCTTCAGCCCGACGAGCTGCATGCGATCGGCGGCCGTCAGCCCGTAGCGCGTCGACAGCCGCTTGCCGATGAAGTCGACTTTCTGCATCGACAGCATGCGGCCAAGGCCGGCGTCGTCGGGTGTCACGCGACCGTCGAATTCGGCATGCGTCAGCAGTCCCTTCTCGAGCCGCAGCACATTGAGCGCCTCGACGCCATAGGCGCAGATATCGTGGGGCCGGCCGGCCTCCATGATCTGGTCCGCCACCGCTTCGCCGTTGCCGGCCGGCACGGCCAGTTCGAAGGCGAGTTCCCCGGAGAAGGAGATGCGGAAGAGCCGCGCGGCCACGCCGCTTTTCAGAACAATCTTCCGGGCGGAAAGGAACGGAAATGCGCCGTCGGAAATGTCGCCGTCGACAATCTGCTGCAACACCGCGCGTGCCTTCGGGCCGGCGATCGCCATCTGCGCCCATTGGTCGGTCGACGAGGTGAAACGGACTTCGAGTTCCGGCCAGAGCGCCTGGGCGCAATATTCCATGTGCGCCATGACCGGGCCGGCCATCGCCGTCGTCGTGGTGACGAAGAAATGCGCCTCGTCGAACCGGCTCACCGTGCCGTCGTCGAAGACGAACCCGTCCTCGCGCAGCATCAGGCCATAGCGCGCCTTGCCGACCGGCAGCTTCAAGACCGGGTTGCAGTAGAGCCGGTTGAGGAACTCCGCGGCGTCGGGGCCGAAAACCTCGATCTTGCCGAGCGTCGAGACGTCGCAGAGGCCGACATTGGCTCGCACGTTCAGCACTTCGCGATCGACGCTTTCGCGCCAGGTCTTCTCGCCGGCGCGCGGGAACCACGCCGAGCGATGCCAGAGCCCCGCCTCGACGAAGGTCGCACCGTTTTTCATCGCCCAGCTATGCAGCGGTGACTTCCGTGCCGGCGCCGCGTGTTCGTCGCGTGCCGTCCCGGCAAGCGCACCAAGGGAGACCGGTGTGTAGAAAGGCCGGAAGGTCGTGGTGCCGACCTCCGCCGGGCTGACACCGCGCATGCCCGCGAGAATGCCGACAGCGTTGATGTTGGAAAGCTTGCCCTGGTCGGTCGCCATGCCGTTGGTGGTGTAGCGCTTGGCATGCTCCACATGGCCGAAGCCTTCGCGAAGCGCGAGGCCAAGATCCTTCGCATGCACGTCGTTCTGGAAATCGACGAAAGCTTTCGACTTGGCACCCGGGACATACCAGAGCGCAGTGAAGGAAGAGGCTTCTTCACCGTCAACGACGGGCATCGCGGCCGAGGTGGCGCTGAAACCGAGATCCGCGGCAATCGCTGCGGCCTTGTCCGCACCATCAGACAGACAGCCGGCGAGCGTATAGATACCGTTGGCAGCACCGACGGGGCGCAGACCGCCACCGACATCGGGGGCAGCGAATGCCTTCAACTCCTCCGACCAGACCGGTCTTGCACCCCGCTGGCAGGCAAGATGCACGACCGGGCTCCAGCCGCCGGACATGCCGAGGGCATCGCAGGCGATCAGTTCCTCGAAACCGGAGCGCTCGACGACGATGCCCTTGAGACGCTTGCTGCCCTTGGTATCGACGATGGAGGCCGAACGGATGACCCTGATGCCATCGGGCGCCTGATCGCCGGATTCCGCACGGGCATCGACGATCGCTGCGATCGCGACGCCTTTCGCAGAAAGCGCCCGCGCCGTGCGATAGCCGGCGCTGCCGCTGGTGAAGATCGCGACCGTCTTGCCTGCGGCCACGCCGTAGCGTTCGGCATAGGTGGTCATGGCACCGGCCATCATCACGCCGGGGCGATCGTTGCCGCCGAAGACCAGCGGCCGTTCCTCGGCACCGGTTGCGAGCAGCGCGCGCTTGGCAACGATGCGCCAGACGCGCTCGCTTGCAAGCTTCGACGACGGCTCGGCGACGTGTTTCTGCACGCGCTCGACCGCGCCGAAGACGTTGTCGTCGTACCAGCCAAAGACGGTGGTGCGCGAAAGCAGCGTGACGTTGGGCAGCGATTGCAGTTCCGCGACCGTGCGGTCGGCGAAGACTGATGCCGGGGCACCGTCGATGGTCTCGCTGGTCGAAAGCAGGGAACCGCCGAGCCGGAAATCCTCGTCTGCAACGATGACGCGGAGGCCGGCGCGGCCGGCCGTCAGCGCCGCCATCAGTCCGGTGGGACCGGCACCGACGACGAGCAGATCGCAGAAAGCCCAGGATTTCTCATAAGCCTCGGGGTCGCGCTCGAGCACCGCCCGGCCGAGGCCGGCAGCACGGCGAATGAAGGGTTCGTAGATCCGCTCCCAGAACTGCTTCGGCCACATGAAGGTCTTATAGTAGAAGCCGGCGCCGAGGAAGGGCGACAGCAAGCCGTTGCCCGCGCCGATATCGAAGCCCAGCGACGGCCAACGGTTCTGGCTTCGCGCCGTCAGCCCGCCATAGAGTTCGGCGACGGTCGCCTTGGTGTTCGCATCGGTGCGGGCACCGGAGCCGATGGTGACGAGCGCGTTCGGCTCAGAGGGCCCGGCGCTGACAATGCCGCGCGGCCGATGGTACTTGAAGCTGCGGCCGACGAGCAGTTGGTCGTTGGCAAGGAGCGCCGAGGCCAGCGTATCGCCCGCAAAGCCGCGCAACGGCCGTCCATCGAAAGTGAAGCTCAGCGTTTTGCTGCGATCGATCAGACCGCCGGAGGAGAGACGATAGCCGCTCATCGCTCAACCCTCCGCGCGAACTCGGCGGCATCGACGACGGAATAGACCTCGTGGGTGGCCGTATCACGCTCGACGACAAGGAAGCGGCGACAGCCGGCGACGTGATGCCAGTGCTCGAAGGTCCGGCCGCGCGGGTTGGCGCGCACATAGACATAGTCGTGCCAGGCTTCGTCAGCGTCCATCGGTTCGGGGCGGCCGCGCGAGGCATCGCCGCGGACCGCGAATTCTTCCTTCGGTCGAACCCCGCAATGCGGGCAGGTAATCAGGCTTGCCATTGTCTTCCGTATCCTGAAGCCGACCTCGGCCCCCGTTCATTCCGTACTGCCGGGCGGGCCGGCAAAGTGCTGTCAGTGAAGGTTGGGCTGTGGGCCGGCGCCGGCCTCGTCAACGGCATAGCCGCGCGCGAAGCGATCGAGCCTGAGGGCGCGCGCCACCGGATGGGTATCGTTCTTGGCGATCAGATGAGCGAAGCAATAACCGGAGGCCGGCGTCGCCTTGAAGCCGCCGGTGCACCAGCCGCAGTTCAGGTAGAGATTGTCGATCGAGGTGCGGTCGATGATGGGCGAGCCGTCCATGCTCATGTCCATGACGCCGCCCCAGGCGCGCAGCACCCGAACGCGTGACAGGCCGGGGATCATCGTCACCCCTTCCTCCATCACGTGCTCGGCGGTCGCAAGATTGCCGCGCTGAGCATAGGAGGAATAACCGTCAATCTCCGCCCCGAAGACGAGGCCGCCCTTGTCCGACTGCGAGATGTAGAAATGGCCGCCGCCATAGACGATCACGTGGTCGATGCAGGGCTTCAGCCCCTCGGTGACGAAGGCCTGAAGTACATGGCTTTCGAGCGGCAGCTTGAGGTCGGCCATCTCGCCGACGCGCGAGGAATTGCCGGCCGCAGCCAGCGCCAGCTTGCCGCAGCCGATGAAGCCCTTGGTCGTTTCGACGCCGGTGACGACGCCGTTTTCTCGGCGGATGCCGGTCACTTCGCAATGTTCGATGATGTCGACGCCATGCCGGTCGGCACCGCGGGCATAGCCCCAGGCGACCGCGTCGTGCCGCGCCGTGCCGGCGCGGCGCTGCAACAGGCCGCCGAGGATCGGATAACGGGCGTGGTCGTAGTTGAGAAAGGGGATCATCTTCTTCAACTGTTCACGCTCGATGAGCTCGGCCGCCACGCCTTCCATCCACATCGCGTTTCCGCGCCGGACATAGGCGTCGCGCTGGGCGTCGCTGTGATAGAGCATGATGACGCCGCGTTGCGACAGCATCACATTGTAGTTGAGGTCCTGCTCCAGCCCTTCCCAAAGCTTCATTGAAAACTCGTAGAAGGGTTCGTTGCCGGGCAGCATGTAGTTGGAGCGCACGATCGTCGTGTTGCGCCCGACATTGCCCGAGCCGAGATAGCCCTTCTCCAGCACCGCGACGTTCTTCACGCCGAATTCCTTGGCGAGGTAGTAGGCGGTCGAAAGACCGTGCCCGCCGCCGCCGACGATGATCACGTCGTAATGCGGTTTCGGCTGGGGCTGGCGCCATTGCGGCTTCCAATTCAGGTTTCCGGAAAGGGCGTTCCTGACGAGCGAGAAGGCGGAATAACGCATGAAGGCATCCAGGTGAGTTGCGTCGGCACATTTGCACAGCCGTGAGGCGGAAGCCAAGACGCAAGCCTGGCGCAGGTGCAAAAAACCGTTCGCTGGCTCATCGTGCACTTCGCTGCGCAGCGGAGTGGATCGATGTTCGTCTCCAATCGAATGCACCTACCGCCAAAAGCACGGGTACCATCCTGTTCCCGATATGCTATGGGCTTGGTGATGGACGGAAAGTAAGGGCGAATGCTGGAGATACTGCAACAATCGGCGATATCAGCGGGTCGGGCCATTCTCGACATCTACAACGCAGGCCCGGCGGTCACCTACAAGCCGGACTTTTCGCCGGTCACCGACGCCGATGCCTGCGCCGAGCGCATCATCCTGGCGGACCTCGCCCGCGCCTTCCCGGAGGTGCCTGTGGTCGCCGAAGAGGCTGTCGCCGCAGGCTTCGTGCCTGACATCGCCGGCAAATCCTTCTTCCTTGTCGATCCGCTCGACGGCACGAAGGAATTCATCGGTCGGCATGACGACTTTACCGTCAATATCGCGTTGATCGAAAACGGCGCGCCCGTGGCCGGCGTCGTTTACGCACCGGCGCTCGGCATCCTCTATGCGGCGAACCACGGCAAGGCAGTGAAGGCGGTCATCGACGAGACCTTTCGCCTCGACCATGAAACGATCATTGGCTGCCGCAGTTGCGGCGATCGCATGGTGGGTCTAGCCAGCCGTTCGCACAACAGCGCCGAGACGATCGCCTACCTCGCCGAGCACGGCATAGCCGACTACAGAGCGGTCGGCTCGTCCCTCAAGTTCTGCCTTCTCGCCGAGGGGCTCGCCGACGTCTATCCGCGCTTCAGCCGCACGATGGAATGGGACACGGCCGCGGGCGATGCCATCCTCCGGGCGGCTGGCGGCGAAACACTGACGATGGACGGTGCGCCGCTCACCTACGGCAAGCGCAACCAGAAGAACGACAGCGACTTCGCCAACCCCTGGTTCGTTTCGCGCGGCAAGCCGTAAGGACCCCGCCGGGAACCCATCACTCTTGCCGAATTCCGGCCGCGATCAGCTGGCCGAGCGTCCTCTCGTTGAACGGCTTGTCTATCCGCGGGACGTCCCGCAGATGCCCTGGGAAAAGCTCCATGTCGCTGTAGCCGCTGGTGAACCCAAACGGCATGCCGCGTGCAAGCATCGCATCGGCAACGCCGAAGCTCGTATGGTTATCGAGACGGACGTCGAGGATTGCAAAGTCAAAGCTCTGTCGAGACAGGATCTCCATCGCCTGGTCCGCATTCGCCGCGATCGTCACCTCGGCAATACCGAGCGACGTCAGGATTTCTTCGGCATCCGATGCAATGAGGAAATTGTCTTCGAGAACAAGAACGGTCCGGACCTGCGGCGGAACTTCGTCCATCCAGCTTACTCCACCTTTTGCGCGCACCGACAGGGCATTTGCGCCGATAAGAGCAAGCTATAGGCGCCTCGAGGCGGCCCGGCATTTAAATAAGACATGTAGCGTCGATTGGGGCCAAGCGCGGAACAACCGACCGGTACTGACGTTCAACACCGGTACGCGGATCACGATCGCAAGCGATCGCTGTTTCGCGGCTTTCTCAAGATAGAACGGGAGCAGGAGAATGAAGCAGACAGCCTCCGTGCTTAAACCGAAGGTCAAGGACGAAGAATTCGACATCGGCCTGACCAGGGCCTACCGTCAGCAGATGGCAGCGGCCCTGTCCGACATCCTTGCCGATACCTACAAGCTGGTGATCAAGAGCCACATCTACCATTGGAATGTGGTCGGCCCATTGTTCAAGCCGCTGCACGAATTGACGGAAGAGCACTACAACACGCTCTTTCAGGCGACTGACGTGATTGCCGAGCGGATACGTGCACTGGGTCACCTCGCCCCAGCCAAACTCACCGAGGCGGCGGCATTTGCCCCGAGCGGCGGCTCCGTCAACCACGCGAGCGCGGCCGACATGGTGGCCGACCTGATTGCCGATCACGAGGCGGCCGTGCGCCGCATGCGCGACGCCGGCACCAAGGCGGACGAGAACGACGACCTTGTCACCACGGACATGCTGACCGATCGCCTCAACTTCCACGAAAAGGCGCTTTGGATGCTGCGCGCGATCGTCGCAGCCTGATCCTATCGGGGTCCGGCATCGATGCGGCGACGTTCGCCGCATCCTCCGGTGATCGTCTTTCCGCTCTCAAATGAACGGACGCTTGGTTTCCCGGTACCCGTCCCATCCGGAGATCGCCAGCAAGCCCTTGATATCGCCGACGTTGCAGCCTTTTTCCGCCCAACGGATGACACCGCGCGCCGCAAGCTTCTTCAATGTCTTGTTGGTATGCACGATCGAAAGCCCAAGCGTGTCCGCCACGTGCTGCTGGGTGATCGGAATGGCGACGCGGTTGCCGTCGAACAGGTTGAGCGCCTCCGCTCTCTGATAGAGGAAGGCAAGCAGGTAGGCGGCTCTCTCGAGGGCCGACCGGCGGCCGATGCTCAACAGGTTCTCGTCGAGGATTCGCTCCTCGCGCGCCGCGATCCAGGTGAGGTCATAGGCGAGTTCGGGATAGTTGGCGAACAGGCGGTTCAGCTTGCCGCGCTCGAAAACGCAAAGGGTCACCGGCGACAGCGCTTCAATCGAATGCTGCATCTCCCCCATCAGGCTGCCCTGCAGGCCGATCAGATCACCCGGCATCACATAATTCAGGATCTGGCGGCGTCCGTCATCGAGCATCTTGTAGCGAAAGCCCCAGCCGGAAAGCACCGTGAAGAGGTGGGCGCTGTGCGCGCCTTCAACGAGGATGGTTGCGCCGCCATCGACTGCGAGTTCACCGGTCTTGAATTGCGACACGAAGGCGAGTTCTTCATTTGTGAAGGCGCGAAAATGGTCGAGCTTCCGCAATGGACAGCTTTCGCAAGGTGTGCGTTTTTCGTTTCGAGTTGCAGTTCCGTTCATCGTTCCATCCGCGAAAATGCCTTCGGCCACGCGTTCAATGCAAAACTGCAAGTAGCGCCGGAGCTGCCCGGGACAAGGGACGGCCTTGAAAACACATGGTTTTCAGGAGCCTCTTGCCGAGACGCCAATGGACAGGCCGTCCTTGGCGCCCTATCTCTTGCATTCGATCCCACCGCTGGAGCTTCCGCCATGCTGCACCCCGCCTTCGCCCCCAACAATGTTGCCGTCGTCACCGGCGCCGCCTCCGGCATTGGATTGGCAGCATCGCGCCATTTCGCCTCGCTCGGCCTGCGCGTCGTGCTCGCCGACCTCGCAGGCGAGAGATTGGACAAAGCGGCCGCCGAGGTCGCTGCCGTCGCGCCGGCGGGTGCGCAGCACGTCGTTGCGGTCCCGACTGATGTCTCGCGCCTCGAAGATCTGGAAGCGCTCGAACGCGAGACGCGTCGACGGTTCGGCGAGGTGCACGTACTCATGAACAATGCCGGTATCCAGCCCGGCAGCGACATACTCGGTGCGTTGGCAGCCTGGGAGGCGACGATCGGCGTCAATCTCTGGGGTGTCATCAATGGTGCCCGCACCTTCGCGCCGGGCATGGTCGCCCATGGCAAGGCGGCGGTCATCATCAACACCGGCTCGAAGCAGGGCATCACCACGCCGCCGGGCGACCCGGCCTACAATGTCTCGAAGGCGGGTGTGAAGGTCTTCACCGAAGCGCTGGAACACGAGTTGCGCAACACCGCCGGCAGCCAGGTTCACGCCCACCTCCTGATCCCCGGCTTCGTCTATACGTCGCTGACGGCCCATGGCCGCACCGAGAAGCCCGCCGGCGCCTGGACGGCCGAGCAGACCGTCGACTTCATGATGGAAAGTCTCGCCCGCGGCGATTTCTATATCCTCTGCCCCGACAACGACGTCGCCCGCGCCACCGATGAGCGACGCATTCTCTGGGCTGCCGGCGACATCGTCGAGAACCGGCCGCCGCTGTCTCGCTGGCATCCGAAGTACGGGGAAGCGTTCAAGGCGTTCCTCGAAAAGGATCGCGACTGATCCCCGGACGTAAACACAGCGTTCGCCGCAGCGCTTCTGGTGCTGGCGCCGCGCTCCGTGTTTTGTGAGCAGAGACCAATGAGGAATCAAGAATGACGAGCGGCATCCACCACATCACCCTGATTGCCCGGAAGGTCCAGGCAAACGTCGATTTCTATGTGGGGTTCCTGGGTTTGCGCCTCGTCAAGCGGACGGGCGGATACGAAGACGCCAACCAGCTGCACCTCTTTTATGGTGACGCCGAGGGCTCGCCCGGATCGCTCGTCACCTTCCTGATGTGGGAGGACGGCGGTCGCGGCCGGGTGGGCCACAGCCAGCCGAGCGAAATCGCCTTCGCTATCCGGCCGGAGAGCATCGGCTTCTGGCTGACTCGGGCGCTGCAATTCAACATCGCCACCTCAGGGCCGTCGCAGGAGTTCGGCGAACCGGTGCTGCGCCTCAAGGATCCGGACGGCGTCATCGTCAAGCTCGTCGGCACCGAGGCGGTTTCGGCCACGGCTCCCTGGAGCACGCGCGATATCCCGGAAGAGGATGCGATCCGACGCCTGCGCGGCGCCACAATCCTTACCGAGAAGCCGGCAGAATCCGTTCGCTTCCTGAAGACCCATTTCGGTTACAGTGAAACGGCCTCCAGCGATACCATCCGTCGCCTCACCTCCGCCTCCGGCGACGTTATCGACGTGCGCGACGCGACTGGCTTCTGGACGTCTGCGCCTGGAACCGGGACGATCGACCACGTTGCTTTCCGCGCGCCGGATCGGGCTGCCGTGGAACAAGTGGGGGTCGACCTGCGACGCGATGGCGCCGGCGCCATCAACGCGCATGACCGCAAATACTTCTATTCGCTCTACGTGCGCGAGCCCGGCGGCTCGCTCTACGAACTGGCAAGCGACGTGCCCGGTTTCACCGTCGACGAACCCGAGGAAACCCTCGGCACCGAACTCTTCGTCCCCGCACATTTCGGCGCCGCCAGGGAAGAATTGCTGCTCGCCATGCCGCAGTTCGCACTGCCGGGAGAACCGCGCCTGACGCAAAGGGATCTGCCCTTCGTGCACCGTTTCTACCATCCGGAGCACCTGAACGACCGCACCTTCATGCTGCTGCACGGCAGCGGCGCCAACGAGACGCAGCTCCTCCATCTTGCGCACCAGGTCGACCGCGAAGCGACACTCGTCGGCATTCGTGGCCGGGCGAACGAAGAAGGTTTGCCGCGCTGGTTCCGCCGCTATTCACCGACGACCTTCGACCAGAAGGACGTGCGCGCGGAGGCCGATGCCTTCGCTGCCTTCGTCGAGGGAGCCGAAGAAGGCTACCGCATCGATCTCGAGAAGACCGTCTTCATCGGCTACTCCAACGGCGCCAACCTGCTGGTCGCGCTGATGCTCCTGCATCCGGGACTGATCCGCAACGTCGTGCTGATGCGCTCGATGCTCGTGCTCGACGATGTGCCGCCTCCTGATCTCTCGGGCACGAACATCCTGCTGCTGACGGGCCAGCACGACAGCTACGGAGAATTCGCGCCTCGCCTGAAGGCGGAGCTGTCACGCACCGGCGCGGATCTGACGACGACAGAACTCGACATGGGGCACGAGATCGGCGCACCTGATATTGCTGCAATCCAGCAATGGCTGGAGGAGAAGGGGCTGTAAGTCCCCCCGCCCCGCCTCCGACTGTCCGGCACCCCCTCTGGTCGGGCTTCACCCGAGCATCCATTGCCAAGCCGGTGCCGCATCGTGGATCCTCGGTCGAACCCGAGGATGACGAGAGCGTCGCGTTACGACGATGTCAGCCGCCTACGCTTCTTTTTCCGCCCTGGCAAAATCCGCGAACGCCTTGACGAAGGCTGCCAGTCGGTCGCGGGCAGCCGCATCCGTCAGCGTCCCCTCGTCGTCGAAAAGCGTGTCCGCTTTGGGCAACATCAGCCGCTTGCCCGACCAGAGCTCGGCACCGAGCGTGCGCATGACGGGCAGCCACGCGTTCTGACTGAGAATGGTGCCGAAATTGCCGGGCGAGGCGCCGGCGAGCGCGAAAGGTCGGTTGCGAAACACCTTGGCGATATCGGCCGATGGCCGGCTCAACCAGTCGATCGCGTTCTTGAACACGCCCGGAATGGAGTTGTTGTATTCAGGCGTGAACAGGATGACGCCATCGGCGGCCATCACCTGCTGCTTCAGAACCGTCACAGCCGGCGGAATACCGCTCTCTTTTTCGATATCGCCATCATAGAGCGGAATACCGTGCAGTGTCGCGGTGTCGAATTTGACGTCATCCGGCAGATTTTCCGCGGCCGCCCGCATCAGGCCCGTGTTGAACGACGCTTTGCGCAGGCTCCCGGATATGCCGAGGATTTTCGTCATGAGATCTGATCCTTCCTACTCTACAGGTCCTTGCGGGCGCGCCTCGACAAGGTGAGGGCGGGTTAAGGGCGGAAAGCTGCACATGTTTTCCTCACCCCGCTCTGATGCAGAACGCGACAGCCGTCATGATGGGTCCGTGCGCGACCGATGTCCAACAGGACCAGAGGGATAGAGACAAAAAAGCCGGGGACGAACCCCCGGCTTGTCGTTCGGACCAGACTGTTAGACCAGCGGCTTCAGCCGTGCCTCGATCTGGGCGCGCTTCGGCTCCAGGAACGGCGGCAGCGACAGGCTCTCGCCAAGCGTTTCCATCGGCTCGTCGACGGCGAAACCGGGACCATCGGTCGCGATCTCGAAGAGAACGCCATTCGGCTCGCGGAAATAGAGCGAGCGGAAATAGAAGCGTTCGACCTCGCCGCTCGACGGCAGGCGGAAGCCATTGAGACGTTCGGTCCATTCCGTCAGCGCCGCATTGTCGGGCGCCCGGAAGGCGACGTGATGCACCGCACCAGCGCCCTGCCGGGCAATCGGCAGACCCGGCTGGACCGCGACATGCAGTTCCGCCGCTGGTCCCCCTTCGCCCATCGTGAAGACATGGACCTCACCCTCACCATCCGGCGACGGATAGGTCCGCGCCGCGCTCATGTTCATCACATGAGTCAGGACCAGTTCTGTGTTGGTGATGTCGGGCACGCTGATCGTGATCGGCCCGAGGCCCTTGATCTGATGTTCGGCTGGAACCGGGCTCTTTTCCCAAGGATGCGAGGGCTGAAGTCCGCCGTCGTCGATCAGCCGGAAGCGCTGGCCTTCGCCGTCCTCGAAATCAAGCGACAGGCGTCCGTCGATTTCGGAGACTTCGCCGACCGTTACCTTCAGCTCGTCGAAACGACGCTTCCACCAGCGTACGCTCTCGGCGCTGCCGACCCTCAGGCCCGTGCGCGAAATGCTGTGCGTGCCGCGGCCCTCGGGCCCGACCGGCCAATCGAAGAAGGTCAGGTCGGTTCCGGGCGTGGCACGGCCGTCAGCGTAGAAAAGGTGATAGGCGGTGGTATCGTCCTGATTGACGGTCTTCTTGACCAGCCGCAGACCAAGCGTCTCGGTATAGAAGCGCAGGTTCTCCGGCGCGTTCGCGGTGATCGCCGTCAGGTGATGGATCCCAGTCAGTTGCAAGCTCATGATTGCCTCCAAAGCGTGGCATTTCTGTTGAGCACCATATGGGATGTCGGATCGTTTCCGACAGTGGATCAATAAAGAACGGAACGTTCCCTCACGGTGAACAATCACCCCCGCATCGTCGCTGAAAAAGCACCTAGTTCACGGTTGCCACCAGCGAGATCGGGCGCAACCCGCACACCCTCAACGCCGATTGAGATCGCCGAGATAGGTGTTTTCAAGGCGGGAGATTGCATAGGCCCGCGGGTCGATCTCGACCAGCAGCATGGTTTCCTGCCCTGCCCCCGCCTTGGCGAGCAACTGCCCGTCGGGTGCGGCAATGCGCGACAGGCCGGCGAAGGAAAACAGCGGGTCCGAGCCGTGATGATTGATGTAGGCGACGAACACCTGGTTTTCGAAGGCGCGCGTCTGGATCATGTGCTCGGCGATGAAATTACCGGACCAGCCGGCCGGAAGCGCCGTCGGCACCAGCACGGCCTCTGCACCAGCCAGAGCCAGCCGTCGCACGTTCTCCGGAAACTCGACGTCGTAGCAGATCAGCATGCCGCAGGTGACGCCACGGTGCACGAAGAGCCGGGTCGACGGTTCCGGCGCCCGGAAGATCGCGCGCTCGTAATCGCCGTAGAGATGGGACTTGCGGTAGATGACCGGTGTTGCCTCGCCGTCGACGTAGACGGCGCTGTTGTAGACGTCGTTGCCGTCGCGCTCGGCAAAGCCGGCGATGATCGCAATGCCGGTCTCCGCCGATATCGCCTTGAGACGCTGAACGATCGCACCGTCTGCGGGCTCGGCGAGCGCCGTCAGCGCCTCACCGGCGCCATAACCGGTGACGCCGAGCTCCGGCGTCAGCAGCAGCGTCGCGCCTTCGGCCGCAGCATCCTTGGCGGCGCGCGCGATGCGGTCGAGATTGGCGACGACGTCACCCGCCGCCGACTGCATCTGGAGAGCGGCGAGCTTCATCATTTTCCATCCGACGACATGGCACCGAGCAGCTTCGGCAGGTCGCCGAAGCGGGCGACGAGACCGAAGATCACCGCAGCCGTCGTGACGAACAGAACCGTCACCGAAGCCATGGTCGGCGTGTAGCCGTAGCGAAGCGCGTTGAAGATCTTGATCGGCAGCGTTTCCACGGTAAAGCCGACCGTCATGTAGGCAACGATGTATTCGTTGAGCGACAGCACGAAGGCGAAAGCATAGCCGGAGACGATATAGGGCAGGATCAGCGGCAGCACGACGGTGCGGAAGATCGTGCGCTCGTCGGCCCCCATGGTCGAGGCTGCCTCGACCAGCGAACGGTCGATCGAGGTAAAGCCGAGCGAAAGGGTCACCAGCGGCAGCGTCACGAAGAAGATCGCGTGGCTGACCACGGCCGTCCAGGGTTGGCCATAAAAGCCGACCGTCGCCCAGAAGGTGAGCATGCCAAGCGCGGTAATGACCGGCGGCAGGGTAAAGGGTGCGACGCCGAGAAGCTGGAAGATGTTCGCCCAGGGCGCGATACGCCGCCACAGGAACCAGGAGAGCGGCAGCGCGATCGCAACCGCAAGGGCTGCCGAAAGCATCGCCAGCGTCACCGAGGCAAAAAGGGCGTTGCGCCATTCCGGATTGAGGAAGATCTCGCCGTACCAGGAGAGCGAAAAGCCCTGGGGTGGAAAGGCGAGCGTCTGCTTCTGATTGACCGAAACGCCGGCAACGACGATCAGCGGCAACGACAGGAACAGGCCAATCAGGAAGAAATAGGCCTTGCGGAAGATCGAGGTCATGCCGCTTCTCCCTTGCGTCCGGCAATCACGGTGAGTGCCACGAGCCCGAGCGTCACGAGCACGAGGAAAACGGCCATGGCGGCGGCGAACGGCATGTTCGACTGGTAGATCGCCTGGTCGGTGATCAGCACCGACAACGTCCAGTGCTGCGGCCGGCCGAGAAGCTGCGGCAACAGGTAGGAGCCGAGCGCGAAGATGAAGACCATGATCAAGGTGGCTGTGATGGTGTTGCGAAGCGCCGGCACGACCACGGTGAAGAAGGCTTTGAGCGGCGAGGCGCCGAGCGTGCGCGCCGCTTCCGTCAGGGTCGGATCGAGACGCACAAGCGCCGGGAAAAGCACCAGCACCGTATAGGGGAAGGCCTGGTAGACCATGCCGGTCAGCACCGCACCAAAACTCGGCGTCAACGCCTTGGCCTCGGCCATTATGCCGAGCGCGACCAGGATATTGGTGATGCCGGCGGTGCGCGAAAACAGCGTCGACCAGGCAAAGCCGATGATGACTTCCGACAGCGACAGGATCGACAGAAGCGCCACCAGCCAGACGACCTGCACCTTCCGCGCCATGCGCGTCAGCATGTAAGTGAAGGGCAAGGCGAGCACGACGCAACAGATCGCCACGATGATGGCGAGCATCAGCGAGAAGCCGAGCACCCCGCCGAAGAAGACCGAGAGGAAGCGGGCGTAATTGTCGAAGACGAACGCCGGCGTATAGAAGCCGCCCTGCTGGCGCTGGAAGAAGCTGACGGCGATCATCGTGCCGAAGGGCACGACAAAGAAAATCGTCAGCATCGCTGCGGGAAAGAGGAGTGGCGCGTAGTCGCCGAGGGTCTGGGGCGGTTCGCGTCTCATTTCTTCAGCACCACGCAGACATCGGGGGTAAGCGCGATGCCGACCTCCTGGCCGACGGTGACGTCGGGCCGGGCGCGCGGCGTGGAGACGGCAACGATCTGATGTCCGGCGATGTCGACGAAGGTTTCGATCGTGCCGCCGAGATCACGCACGAAGGTGACCTTGCCGGTGAGCGCGCCGGCGCCAGGGGCAGTTAGGTGCACGTCTTCCGGGCGCACCGACAGGGTGCCCTTGGCGGCACCGGCCGGCAATTCAAGGCCGGGGACCGCCTGGCCGAGAACGACGGCGCGGCCAGAGCTGTCGCCCGCAACATCGAGCAGGTTCGTCTGGCCGATGAAGTCGGCGACGAAGCTGTCGGCCGGACGGCGGTAGATCTCGATCGGCGACGCGGCCTGGCGGATTTCGCCACCGCTCATGACGACGACGGTGTCGGCCATGGTCATTGCTTCGCGCTGGTCGTGGGTGACGACGATCGTGGTGATGCCGAGCTTCTGCTGAAGCTGGCGAAGTTCCACCTGCATCGCTTCGCGCAGCTTGGCGTCGAGCGCCGAAAGCGGCTCGTCAAGCAGGAACAGTTTCGGCGAGATCGACAGCGCCCGGGCGATCGCCACGCGCTGGCGCTGGCCGCCGGAAAGCTTGGCAACGGGCCGGTCGGCATAACCAGTCAGATGGATCATCGACAACAGTTCGTCGACGCGCTTCTTCTGGTCTTCCTTTGCCGCACCGCGGATGCGCAAGGGATAGGCGATGTTTTCGCCGACGGTCAGATGCGGGAACAGCGCCAGCGACTGGAACACCATGCCGAGGTTGCGCTTGTGCGTCGGCACCCGGGTGATGTCCTCGCCGTCAAGCCGGATCGCGCCGCCCGTCGGCAGGTCGAGGCCAGCGATCATCCTCAGAAGCGTTGTCTTGCCGCAGCCGGACGGTCCGAGCATGCAGACGAAGGTGCCGTGCGGCACCGTCAGGTCGACGTTGTTGACGGCCCTAAAGGTTCCGAATTCCTTGACGACGTTTTGAAGGGCAAGTCCGGACATTGTTTCTCCGCGGAAAAGTCCCCTCCGCCTCATGGGAGGGGTTCAGGCGGGGAGCGGCCGGCAGCCCCTCCCCGTCGTTAGGTCGGTGTTTCTCCCCGATGACCGGGGAGCAGGCAGGATCAGCCGACGATCAGCTCGGTCCACTTCTGATTCAGCCAATCCGACTTCGTCTGGTAGAGATCGTAGCGCGGAACGATCGGCTCGATGTCCGACGAAACCGCTGCGAATTCCTTGTCGGTGAGATCCGTGACCTCGCGCTTGACGGTCGGCGACGTCCCGACCTTACGCGACAGCGTCGCCTGGATCGAGGGCTGGCACATATAGTCGATGAAGATATGGGCCTCTTCCGACTTCTGCGAGGCACGCGACAGCGCCCAGCAACCGGAATCCTGAATGCCGCCTTCCTTCGGGAAGGTCGAACGAACAGGATGGCCGTCGGCGGCGGCAAGGCCGGTCACGTCGTGATAGTACTGGCCCATCGGGATTTCGCCCGACTTCAGCGACTGTTCGAACTGCGCCTCGTCGCGGTACCACAGGCGAACGTTCGGCTTCACTTCGGCAAGCTTGTCGAATGCCTTGAGCAAGCCTTCTTCCGTGTCGAGCGCGTTGGTGCCGCCCATGAAGGTCTTGGCCGTCACTTCGAGCAGGAACGAGTTGGAAACGAGCGCCAGAAGGCCGAGCTTGTCGGCATTCGCCGGATCCCAGAAGGCGGACCAGGAAGTCGGCGCTTCCTTGTAGACGTCGGTGTTGGTCACCAGCGTGATGTACCAGGAGACGGCGCCGATGCCGGCGATGCGGCCATCCGGATACTTGTTGACAAAGCGATCGAGCAGGTCCGATGCGTTCTTGATCTTCGCCGTATCGATCGGCGTCCAGAGATCGGTCGATTGGCCTTTCAGCATTGCCACCTGCGACATCATCGAGACGTCGGCCGGCGCCTGGCCGGCGCGGGCGGCCTGTTCGAGCTGGACCAGCCAGGCTTCACCGGTCGGTTCGGCGATCGATTCAACCGCGATGCCGGTCGCCTTGGTAAATTCCGGGAAGATGTTCTTGTCGAACGAATCCTTGAAGTAACCGCCGTAGACGCCGACCTTCAGCGACTTGTCCTGCGCCCGCAGGATCGACGGCATCGCCAGCATGGAAGCGCCGGCAAGACCGGCGCCAAGCAGCGTGCGGCGCTTGATGGGAGTGGTGATCATTCTCGTTCTCCTTTTTGTTTCGGCGTTGCCCGCCTCGTTCCCTGTTGTATTTGATTCCTTACATGTTTTCAGTCCGGGGCGCGATCAGGATGCGCCCCAAAATCCGTGGCCTAGTGCGCCGGCGCGCTCCGCTCGAGCATGCGCGCATATTGCGTTAGCGGATAACACAGCACGAAGAAGATCACCGCAACCAGCCCATAGACCGTGAAAGGTTCGAAGGTTGCATTATTGATCGCATTGGCGGTTCTGAGAAGCTCCTCGAAGCCGATGATCGAGGTGAGCGCCGTGCTCTTGATCAACTGCACGAGGAAGCCGACGGCGGCCGGCCGGGTAATGGCGAAGGCCTGCGGCAGGATCACGAGGCGCAGTTCCTGAAGCCGATGCAGCCCGAGGCTTGCACCGGCATCCCATTGCCCGCGCGGCAATGCTTCCACGCCGCCGCGCCAGATCTCGGCAAGATAGGCGCTGGCATAGAAGGTGAGCCCGAGGGCGGCCGCCGTCCAGGGTTCGATGCGGAAGCCCAACATCGGCAGACCGAAGAACATCAGGAAGAGCTGCATCAGGAGCGGCGTGCCCTGGAAGAGCGCGATGTAGCCCGAACCGAAGCGGCGCAACCACGGGCGTTCGGAGATGCGGGCCGCAAGGATCGCCAATCCCACAGCGGCACCGCCCGCGAAGGCGACGCCAGACAGAAGCACGGTCCAGCGTGTGGCGAAGATCAGGTTGCGCAGGATGTCCCAGAAGGTGAATTCGATCATGACACGCCGGCTCCCAGCACACGCCGGCCGCCGGCAACGAAGAGCCGCCGGACGGCCATCGAGAGGGCGAGGTAAATCAGCGTGACGACGAAATAGGTCTCGAACGAGCGGAAGGTACGCGCCTGCAGGAGATCCGCTTCGTGCGCCAGTTCCCGCACCGCGATCTGCGAGACGACCGCCGATTCCAGCATCATGATGATGACCTGGCTGGTGAGCGCCGGGAAGATCACCTTCAGCGCCTGCGGCAGGATGATCTTGATGAAGACCTGTCGCGGTTTCAGCCCGAGCGCAAATGCCGCCTCGCTCTGCCCCTTCGGCACCGCATCGAGCCCGGCCCCGACGATCTCGGTCGTATAGGCGGCCATGTTGAGCGTCATCGCCACGATCGCCGCGACGATCGGGTCGAGGCGGATACCGAGGCTCGGCAGGCCGAAATAGATGAAGAACAACTGCACCAGAAACGGCGTGTTCCTGACGACTTCGACATAGACGGCCACGGCCTTGCGCAGCACGGCATAGCGGCTGCGGCGGGCGGCCGCGAAGAGAATGCTGATCAGGATGCCGAGCACCGTCGTGCAGGCGATCAGAAACACGGTCATAGCCGCGCCATGGGCGATTGCGCCCGCGGCGTCCTTGAGCCAACCGAAGCTGAGGCCGTAGCCCATCGTCGCAACCTTTCGAACAGGTCCGCGAGAAGCAGGGCTCCTCGCGGCCATCAGGCTCTAATTAGTCCTTGAGGTTGTCGGGGTTGAGCGGCGTCTTCAGCCAGGACTCGGAACTCGCGTTCAGCTTGCCATCGGCAAGCATCTTGGCGACCACGTCGTTGACCGCCTTCTTCAGGCCGTCTTCGTTCTTGTTGAGGCCGATATGCGACGGCGAAGTCAGAAGCTGGAACTTCTGCTCCGGCTTCAGCGCCTCCTGGCGCGCCAGCACCTGGGCGCCGACGTCGTTGCCGACGACCATCAGCTGGGCCTGGCCGGAGATGAAGGCCTGGATCACGGCATTGTAGTTGTCGAAGCGCTGAATGTCGGCGTTGGCGGGAGCCGCCTCGGTGAGCGAGGTGTCCTCGAGCGTGCCGCGGTTGACGGCAATGGTCTTCTCGGCAAGGTCTTCCTTACCGGCGACCTTGAGCTCGGCCGGACCGATGACGGCGATGTAGTAAGGTGCGTAGGCGGCGGCGAAGTCGATCACCTCGGCGCGTTCCTTGGAGAAGCCGACGCTCATCAGGATGTCGACGCGCTTGTCGTTGAGATAGGGAATGCGGTTCTGGCCGGTGACGCTGACGAGGTTGAGCTTGACGCCGAGGTCGTCGGCGATCTGCTGCGCCACGTCGACGTCATAGCCCTTGATGCTCATGTCGGCGCTGGCCGAGGAGAAGGGTGGGAAGTCGGAGAAGATGCCGACATTGATCTGGCCGGCGGACTTGATATCGGCAAGTGCATCAGCCTTGGCGATGCCGGCGGCCGCACCGAGCATCAGGGCGGCAGCGAATGCTGTCTTCAGTTTTGCATGGATCGTCATGGTTATTCCCCTACCCGGAAGCTTTGTGATTGTGCAGTCTGGTGGTCGGCCGCCGTTTCCGGTCCGGCAGCCGACAAACGTTTGTGTCAGGCGGACTTGCCGGTAATGGCCGGGCTATAGACCATCAGGCTCAAAATCTCGAAGAGCACCTGCGCGCCGGCATGGGCCGTGTTGGTCGTCGAATCGTATTGCGGCGCCACTTCGACGACGTCGCCGCCGACGAGGTTGATGCCCTTGAGGCCGCGGATCAGTTCCAGTACCTCGCGGGTCGTGAGACCGCCCACTTCCGGTGTGCCGGTGCCCGGCGCAAAGCTCGGATCGAGGCTGTCGATGTCGAAGGAGAGATAGGTCGGGCCGTCGCCGACGATCTTCTTCGCCTTCTCGATGATCGCGGGAATGCCGAGGCCGGTCACTTCTTCGGCGTGGATGACGGTCATGCCGGACTCGTAGGAGAACTCCCAGAGATATTCGGCCGAGCCGCGAATGCCGATCTGCACGACGCGGGTCGGATCGAGCACGCCGTCGAGCACGGCGTTGCGGAACGGACCGCCATGGTGGAACTTGGTAAGATCGTAGGCGCCGCCGGTGTCGCAATGGGCGTCGATGTGGATCATGCCGACCGGACGCTTCTTGCCGACCGCCTTCAGGATCGGATGGGTGATCGAATGGTCGCCGCCGACCGAGAGCGGAAGAACGCCGGCATCAACGATCTGGTTGATGCGCTTTTCGATATCCTCATGGCTGAGCTCCAGCCGGTAGCGGCTCTGGAACGGTACGTCACCGATATCGGCGACACGCAGTTCCTGCACCGGCGTGCAGCCGAGCACATGGTTATAGGGACCGATGCGCTCGATCGAACGTAGCGCCCGCGGTCCAAAGCGGGAGCCCGGGCGGTTGGTGACGCCGAGGTCCATGGGAATGCCGACGATCGCCACCTGAAGGTTGCCGAAATCCGGGTTTTCCGCATCGACCGGCATGTGCGGCGCGGTCAGGAAGGTCGGGATGCCGGAATAGGGAGCAAGGCGCGTGCCGCTCTTGTTGAAGATCTTGTCGGCAACCTTGCGGAAGGTGGGGTCGAACAGCTCGCCGCCATGGCTTTCGCCGTATTTCGCCTTCAGTTCGGCAAGCTTGTTGTCGTCCCAGGCCATCGGTTCAATCCTCCGTCATCCATAGCCCGAGGCATGCGCGCGAGGCGCCACAGAATTTTGTCTGCGGATGGGGCCGGCTCATCCGGCGCGATCATGTTCCCCAGGCTTTTTCGCCTTTGTTGACGATTATTAGGCGGCAATTCCCCTAGAAAATCAATTGACATTGTTATAGCGTTTCGTGTGAGAAAAATTCACATAACAGCAATTGCCGGAACCGCTCGATTTGTCCAGCCGCCTGCCGCCCTTGAACCCTTTGCGAGCCTTCGAAGCGACGGCGCGACGGGGCTCCGTATCGGCTGCCGCGCGTGAGCTGAACGTCACTCACGGTGCGATCAGCCACCAGATCCGCGCGCTTGAACTCTCGGTCAAGGCGGCCCTCTTTGAACGGGGCGGCAAGCGGCTGAAGCTGACGCCGCAGGGCGCGCTGCTCCTGCCGGCCGTCACCCATGCCTTTGCCGAGATCGCCGCGGCGACGGCGGCGATGACGCGTCCGACGACGAGCGGCGAACTGCGCATTACCTGCGTTCCCGCACTTCTCTCCTTCTGGCTGATCCCGCGGCTGCATCTCTTCACCGAACAGTATCCGGACGTGCGCCTGACGCTGATCGCTTCCAATGACGAGGCCTATCTGCATTCGCCCGATGTCGACGTCTGCCTGATCTATGGCGACGGCAACTGGTCGGGCGCGTGGGCGAAGCTTTGGAGTCGGCTGGAGCTTTTTCCGGTCGTGAGCCCGACACTGCTCAACATGCGGCCGCTGCGCTCCGTGCGGGATCTGCGCGACCACGTGATGCTGCATGGCGACGACGGCCGCGAGTGGAACACCTGGCTCGCCGCAGCCGATGCCAGTGACCTGCAGCGCGGGCGGCAGCATTTCATGAGCGATGCGCGGCTCTCGACCGAAGCCGCGCTGCACAATCAGGGCGTGGCACTCGGCGACACTATCACCGCCGGCAGCCTGATCGCGCGCGGCGAACTGATCGCCCCCTTCGACCTGACCGTGCCTGCCAACGACGCCTTCTTCGTCGCCTGCCGCAACGAGGTGCTGGCCGCCCCGATCGTGCGCATCTTCATCGACTGGATGTTTTCGACGCTCGAAAGCGACCCTATGCCGGAACTGCAGACTTCGGCCCGCACGATTATTCGCAGCCGGGCCTCGAAATTGGAGCCAACAGATCGTAAATCGGGCAAGGACAGCTTTCAGCCGGTCTCGGCGCCGAGCCGCGCCCGCCGCGCCGATCGCCCGCAGAAACGTAAAGCCAAGGCCTGAGGCAGGATGAGGAAAATGTACGCGGTTTTCCGCCCGCATCCTGCTTCAAACCATCGTGATCTAACGCAGGAACACCCGCCATGCCGCATTTCAACCCGCTCGTCGAAAAGCTCTCGCCGCCGCCCGTGCCCTCGGTGCTGGCCTGGGCGAAGTCCTACGACGGCTCCCGTGGCCCGCTGATCGACCTGTCGCAGGCCGTGCCCGGCTATCCTGCGCATCCGGATATGCTGGCATGGCTCGGCGAGACCGCCGCCTCCACCGCCTATACCGGCTATGGCGCGATCGAGGGCGAAGCAGTGCTGCGCGAAGCCTATGCGGCTCATGTCGCCGGGCTCTATGGCGCGGCGGTGACGGCCGACAACATTCACATCACCTCGGGCTGCAACCAGGCCTTCATCTGCACGGCGATGGCGATTGCCGGCGCGGGCGATACGATCCTGATGACCAACCCCTACTACTTCAACCAGGAAACCACGCTTTCGATGCTCGGGATAAATGTCGAGCTCGTACCCTGCGACGCCGGTGCCGGCTTCCTGCCCGAAGTCGACGCGATTGCTGCAGCGCTTCGCCCCGGCATCCGGGCCCTTGCGCTCGTCTCGCCCAACAACCCGACCGGCGCCGTCTATCCGCCGGAGCTGCTCGCCCGCATCCACGAGGCCTGCCGCGCCAAGGGCGTCTGGCTGATCCTCGACGAGACCTATCGCGACTTCCTGCCCGACGCGTCCATCGCGCCGCACGGCCTGCTTTCGAGCGAGGGCTGGCAGCAAAGCTTCATCGGCCTCTACAGCTTCTCCAAATCCTTCTGCATACCCGGCCATCGCCTCGGTGCCATCACCGCCGGCCCTGCTGTCATCGAGCAGGTGACGAAGATCATGGACAACCTGCAGATCTGCGCGCCGCGCTCGGCCCAGGCCGCCGTCGCCAAGGCCATCCCCGCGCTTGCCGACTGGCGCCAGGCCAACCGCGCCGAGATTGCGGCGCGCGCCGATGCGCTGCGCGATGTCATGAGCCGGTTGCCGAAATGGAAGCTGCAGGCGGTCGGCGCCTATTTCGCCTACGTCCGCCACCCCTTCCCCGATATCGACTCACAGTTCATTGCCGAGAAGCTCGCAAAGCTCGCCGGCGTCGTCTGCCTACCGGGCGATTATTTCGGCGAAGGCCAGGAGAACTACCTGCGCTTCGCCTTTGCCAATGCGGACGCAGAGACGATCCGCAAGCTCGAAGAGCGGCTGGCAAATTTCACACCGCCGGGCCTCTAAGAAGTCAGCAGAAAGCGCGCGGCGCTATCCGCGCCGCGCAATGAGGATCCCGACCAGCACGATCGCCCCACCGATCGCCTGCATCAGGCCGACCGGCTCGGCAAGCAGGATCCAGGCGAGGATTGCCGCCACAACCGGCTGCAACAGCAGGGTCAGCGAGGAAAAGGCGGGCGGTAGGTAGGCGAGCGCATAGGTGATCGCCACCTGCCCGCCGGCATGGCTGACGAAGGCAAGGCCGAACAGCATCGCCCAGCCGAAGGCCGTCGCCGGGAAAAGCGATGGCTCGAACAGTGCTGCCATCGGCAGCATGCAGACCGCTGCCGAGGCCGTGCTCCAGATCATGATGCGCACGGTGCTGAACAGGCTGCGCAGCCGGCCGATCGCCAGGATGTAGCCGGCATAGAACATCGCCGCGACGACGGCGATGCCGTCGCCGACGAGGTTTCCCTCGCCGAGCGCCATCGGGCCACCCTTGAGGGTCACCACCCCGGCAACGGCCGTCACGAGGCCGACTGCAAAGATGGTGCTGATGCGAGCCCGAAACAGAAGCCAGCTTGCGAGCGTCACGAAGACCGGCGCGAGGTTGGCAAGCAATGTGGCGTTGGCGACCGACGTCTTGGTCAGCGCGTAGTGCCAGGCCGCAAGATCGATCGCGAGAAACACGCCGGGCAGGATCAGCAGCGCATATTCCGAGAGCTTTTGCGGGCGCCGGTCATTGGCACTCTCCCCGCGAAACCACGACCACGCGAGCAGCGGGATCAGCGCCAGCGCCACCCGCCAGAAAGCGGTCGCCATCGGCCCCACCTCCGACAGCCGCACGAAGATCGGCGAACCGCCGATTGCAGCGCCGCCGATGAGGAGTGCCGCCATGGCAACGCGATTGCGGGCTGTGGAATGCGATGCGTGGGTCACGGGAGATATCCGGAAGGGGCTTGGTAGCCAGAGGCAAGAGGCCCTGAGCGCTTCGCAGCTATCAGATGGGCGCGGCCGGCGACAACCCCTGCTACCACAAAGCCCGAAAGAAAAAACGGCCGCCGCTGGATGCGACGGCCGATTTTCAATGCGTGGCGCTCCACCGCCGCTCAGGCAGCGTCCGGAACGTGCACGGTCTTCACTTCGAGGAAGTCCTCAAGACCGAAGATGCCGCCCTCACGACCATTGCCCGACTGCTTGTAGCCGCCGAATGGGCTGCCGTAGCGGTGCGGTCCGCCATTGATATGCACCATCCCGGCCCGCAGGCGTGCAGCGACGCGCTCCGCCCGCTTCGGGTCGCCCGTCTGCACATAGGCGGCGAGACCGTAATTGGTGTCGTTGGCAACGGCGATCGCTTCCTCCTCGGTGTCGAAGGGGATGATCGCAAGCACCGGCCCGAAGACCTCCTCACGGGCGATGCGCATGTCATTGTTGACGTCGGCAAAGATCGTCGGCTTGACGAAGTAGCCGGTCTCGAAGCCCTCCGGCTTGCCGGCACCGCCGACGAGCAGACGCGCGCCCTCGGCAATGCCCGCCTCGATCAGCGCCTGCACCCGGCCAAACTGGACGTGGCTGACGAGCGGGCCGATATGGCTGCCTTCCTTGGTCGGATCGCCCACATTTGCCTCGCGGCCGACGCGCTTGGCGATCTCGACCACCTGGTCGTAGACGCTGCGCTCGACCAGCATGCGGGTCGGCGCGTCGCAGGATTGGCCGGAATTGTTGAAGCATTCGAGCACACTGCCGGTCACGCGATCTTCGAGATCGGCATCGGCAAAGACGATGTTCGGCGACTTGCCGCCAAGTTCCAGCGTCACGCGTTTGACGGTCTCGGCCGCATCCTTGCTGACGGCGATGCCCGCGCGCGTCGAGCCGGTGAACGACATCATGTCGATGTCGCGGTGCTTGGAAAGGGCAGCACCCGCATTGATACCGTCGCCGTTGACGAGGTTGAAGACGCCGGCGGGGAAGCCCGCCTCATCGATCATCTCGGCATAGAGCATGGCGTTGAGTGGCGTGAATTCGCTCGGCTTCAAGACGCAGGTCGAACCGGTCGCAAGCGCCGGCACCACCTTCAGCGCGATCTGGTTGATCGGCCAGTTCCACGGCGTGATCAGGCCGCAGACGCCGATCGGCTCGCGCAGGATCACGTCGCCGTTCGGCAGCCGGTCGCGGGTCTTCAGGCGCTTCAGCGCATCGATGAAGCCTTGCAGGTGGCCGACGCCGACATCGGCCTGCTGCTCGCGGGTCATGGTCTTCGGCGCGCCGAGTTCCATGGTGATGGTGTCGACCATCTCGTCATAACGGCGCGTGTAGACGGCGAGCAGTTTTTCGAGCAGCGCCAGCCGTTCTTCGACGCTTGTCTGGCTATAGGTGACAAAGGCCTTCTTGGCGGCGGCCACGGCCCGGTCAATGTCTTCGGCCGTGCCCATCGAGATCACCGCAACAGGCTTTTCCGTCGCCGGGTTCAGGACCTCGAGGTCGTTGGCGACGATGGGATCCACCCAGGCGCCATTGATGTAGAACTTGCGTTTGTCGAGCATTCGCTCCTCCTTCCCGTCAGTTTGTCTTTTGTTTTTCAGCAAGCCAGTCGCGGATAAGCGCTCTGTAACGCTCGCCGGAAAAGCTCGGAAAATGTCCGCCGTGAACGATACGCGCGGGTACCTTCAGCAGCCGTTCCATCGACGCCAGGTAGTCGTCGGCATTGGAATGATAGGTGTCCTCGATCAGCGGCCCATCGTAGACGATGTCGCCGGAGAACATGATGCCGGTCTTCGCCTCGAAGAGCGCGATACCGCCGGGCGAATGGCCAGGCGTATGGATCACGTCGAAGACCCGGTCGCCGAGATCGATATGATCGCCGTCTTCCAAAAGCCGCGTCGCCGGCGCCGCCTTCACCGCGTAGGTGGTGGAGGCATAGGGTTCGGGCGGCAGCGCGTCAAAGATCTCGTCGGCGACGTAAGGGTCGGCGAGCGTGTTCTTGCGCGTCGGATGGGCGAGAAGCTGCGCTTCCGCCGCGTGCACGCAGCGGCAGTCGAACTCGTGATGGCAGCCGATATGGTCGAAGTGGGTGTGGCTGGCGACGGCGGTCAGCGGACGCTCGGTGACGAGCGGCACCCATTCCCTCAGCGACACCACGCCCATGCCGCTATCAACAAGCATGTCGCGGTCGCGGCCGCGCACGTGCCAGATGTTGCAGCGATAGAACTCCTGGATGTAGGGCTCGTCGATGGCGGTGACGCCGTCGTCGAGCCGCCGCACGCGATACCAGTCCTTGGGGGCAATTCTCTGCATGGTGCTACGCATGTCCGCCTGTGGCGGGCAAGGCTACGACGTCGGCAGCGCGCACTGCAAGTGGCACGATCTCGCCTTCGCGCACGCTTGCCGATTGCGGCAGATGCGCCACCAGCGCCCTGGTATCCATGGCACAGGGCTGCAGATGGCAGCGATAATGGGTGCCGAAAAAGGCGCTGCCGGCGACCCGTGCCTCGCCGAGCGCCACGGTCGGTCCTTCCGCCCGGTCGTCGGCGCGGAAATGCTCCGGCCGGATGGTGAGCGTGATGCGGTCACCGGCCTTCGGCGACGATGCCGTGAAATTCTGAGCAGGCAGCGCCAGGCTGCCGAGCGCGGTCTCAACCCGGGCGGAGCTCGCATCCGCCGCCGCAACACGGCCGGAAACGAAGTTGACCTCGCCCATGAAGCCCGCGGAAAACAGCGAACGCGGCCGCATGTAGACCTCCGAGGGCGGGCCGAAATCCTCGATCCGCCCCTGGTTCATCACGACGATGCGGTCGGCGATCGCCATCGCCTCTTCCTGGTCGTGGGTCACGTGCACGAAGGTCGTGCCGACCCGCTTCTGGATCGCCTTCAGTTCGTCCTGCATCTGGCGGCGGAGTTTGAGATCGAGCGCGCCAAGCGGTTCGTCGAGCAGAAGCACGTCCGGATCGACCGCCAGCGCACGGGCAAGGGCCACGCGCTGACGCTGGCCGCCCGAGAGTTCATGCGGCCTTTTGCCGGCGGACGCCTTTAAGCCCACGAGGTCGAGGAAGCCCAGTGCCTTTTCGTCACGCTCGGCCTTGGCAAGGCCGCGCATTCTGAGGCCAAAGCCGACATTGTCGACGAGGCGCATATGCGGAAACAGCGCATAGTCCTGGAACATCGTCGTCGTCGGGCGCTTAGACGGCGCCACATAGGTCATGTCCTTGCCGGCGATGGTCACACGGCCAGCGCTTGGCGACTGGAACCCGCCGAGGATCGAGAGCAGCGTGGTCTTGCCGCAGCCCGACGGTCCAAGCAGGACGATGAACTCACCTGCCCGAATATCGAGCGAGACGTTGTCCAGTGCCGTGAAGGCGCCGAAGATCTTGCTGACGTTTTCGATCGTGACGGAAGCGGTCATTGTTTTTTCGTCCTTCCGAACAGGGAAAGCTCAAGGATGAGGAGCACGGCGACAGAGGCCAGGAACACCAGCGAACCGATGGCATTGGTCTTGGGGTTGAGACCCGAGCGCAGCATGCTCCAGATCTCGACAGGCAACGTCACGTCGAAGCGCGACAAGAGAAAGGCAATGATGAACTCGTCCCAGCTGAAGGTGACGGAGAGGAAGAAGGCGGCGAGGATCGACGGCATCAGCATCGGCGCCGTCACCAACGCCATCACCTTGAAATCGTTGGCGCCGAGGTCACGCGCCGCCCGCTCGATGTTGATGTGATGGTCGCCCATCGAGGCGTAGATGATGGCAAAGCAGAGCGGCAGGTTGATCACCACATGGCCGATCCCGACCGTCATCAGCGACAAGGGAACGTGCAGTGCATTGAGCACTGACAGCAGCCCAAGCGCGATGATCAGGTAGCTGACCGTCATCGGCGCGATCAGCAAGCCGCGCTGCAGGGCCGAGCCCGGCAGCTTGTAGCGCGCCAGCGCATAGGCCGCGAGGAAGCCGAGCAGCACCGAGATGACCGAGGAGGCAAGCGCCACGACCATTGAGTTGCCGAGCGCTGCCATCAGCTTGCGGTCGGCGAAAACCGCCTCGTACCACTGCAGCGAAAAGCCGTTGAAGGGCGGCACCGGCAGCCGGCCGTCCTGGAACGAAAAGAGCACCAGCACGGCAACCGGCAGGAAGATGAAGGCGTAGACGAGGACGAGATAGGTCCAGGACAGAACGCTTGCGGAGATCTTGCGCAACATCGTCAGGCCCTCTCGATCTTCAGCCAGCGGGCGCAGGCAACGTAGGCGACGGTGACGGCGAGCATCAGCACGATCGACAGCGCCGCGGCCATCGGGAAATCCGCCCTGCGCCCAAGCTGCAGCATGATGATCTGCGGCAGCACCAGCTCGTTGTTGCCGCCGAGGATCTGCGGCGTGACATAGTCGCCGATGCAGAGCACGAAGGTGAGAAACGCGCCGGTCATGATGCCGGGCAGGGTCAAGGGCAGCACCACGTGCCAGAAGGTCTGGAAGGCATTGGCGCCAAGGTCGGCGGCCGCGCGGCGGTAGTTGGGCGACAGCTGGATCAGGTTGGAATAGATCGTCAGCGTCAAAAGCATGACGAAGAAATGTACGAAGCCGATGACCGTCGCCGTGCGGGTGCTGGCAAGCTCCAGCGGCTCGGAAATCAGCCCGATGTTCATGAACATCTGATTGATCACGCCGTTCTTCGACAGAACCAGCAGCCAGGAATAGGAGCGGACCACGTAGGAGGTCCAGAACGGTAGGATGGCCAGGATCAGCGCCATGCGCTGCAGCCGCTTCGGCACCCGCTCGGCGATGATCCAGGCGAGCGGATAGGCAAGCAGCACCGAGATCACCGTCACGATGACGGTGATTTCCAGCGAATTGACCAGCCCCTGGAACAGCGCGTTCTCGGAGAAGAAGCGCGCGTAGTTGTCGAAGTTCCAGACGCGGACGAGCTCCCGCCCTTCCCGCTTCCAGAGGCTCATCGCCGCCATGAAGGCGAAGGGCACGACGAAGAAGGCGGCGGTCCAGAGCAGCGCCGGGGCAACGAAGCCCCAGGCCTTGCGCCGGTCGGCGTCTTCGAGCGCTGTCGCTGATGTCAGGGTTCCGGCGTCTGCCATGGCTATCCCGGGGCTCAAGGGTTGCGGGGCATGGTTTGCCCTCGTTCGCCGCCAAGGCGGCGTTGATCAGGCGAACGCGATGCCGATCGCATCCGCCCTTGTCGTTACTGCTGCAGCATCTCCGTCCAGGCGTCCTGGAACTGCTGGTCGAGTTCGGCCGACGGGATCGGATAGAGCTGCGTCTTCTTCAGGTATTCGGCCTGCTCGCTGAAGCGCAGCGCCGTCTTCTGCTGGTCGTTCAGGAATTCACCCGCCTTGGCGTTGGCCGGCATCGCCCAGTAGCAGGACGAGGTCGCAAGCCGCGCCTGGCCTTCCGGACTCAAGATGTACTGCACGAATTTCAGCGCCAGATCCTGCTTGGTCGAATCCTTCATGACGCCGATCGATTGCGCCCAGCGCACCGCACCCTGCTCCGGAATGGTCCAGTCGAGGCTCGGCTTGTCGGCCGAGAGAACCGCGGTGATCCACTCGCCGCCGCCGACGAGAATGTCGACTTCACCGGTCGCAAGCGCCGTCTGCGAGGACACGACGTCGCTCACCTGTTTCGACACGGCGCGCATCGCCGCAAGCTTTTCCTTGATCGCCGGCATGTCCGCTTCGGTCAGCTCGGAGGTCTTCTTGCCGAGGCCAAGCCCGACGAGACCGATCATCGGCAGATAGTAGTCATAAAGCGCGATGCGGCCCTTGTACTTGTCCGACCAGATGACCGACAGGTCCTGCATGTCCTTCGGGTCGACCTTGGTCTTGTCGTAGGAAATCGTGTTGTAGCCGAACTTCTCGGTGACGGCGTAGGTCTTCCCGTCCTTGGTGTTGTTGGCCTCCATGCGGACTTCCGGGAAGATGTCGGCGGTCGGCAGCGCATCGGCAGGCATTTCGGCGAGAAGATCGAGATCGATGGCGCGGTGCACATCAACGCCGTCGATGACGAGCACGTCCCAGTCGCCGGGCTGCGATTGGTCGAGGATCGAGAGCCCTGCCCCGGTGCCCTCATAGACCTTGACGTTGACCTTGACGTCATTGGCCTTCTCGAACGGCTCGAGCAGCGCCGGATCGGTGTGGTCGCACCAGACGAGCGCATTGAGCTCTTCCTGGGCGAAGACGGGTGCAGGCGCTGCAACCGCCGACAGCGTGGTGATCGCGATTGCGGCGCTGGAGGAGAGAAAACGGCGCAGGGGCGCACCGTCACGAACTGACTGCATCATGCTGTTGCCCTCATGGTTTTGACGCTCGTTTCGGCGTCTTCAAAAAAAGATTGAATGAATTCATTTTTTAAGTCAATCTCAATTTTGAACCAATTCATAATTCGGGGAAACATCAGATGACGGGACTGCGCGCACGGCAAAAAGCCGATCGGAACCGGCGGATTCTTGACGCCGCCGCCGTGCTTTTTCGCGAAGTCGGCTATGACAGCGCGCGCATCGAGGACATCGCCGAGCGCGCCGAGATCTCGGTCGGGACCTTTTACAACTACTATGAAAACAAGGGCGACATCCTGCTTGCCACCGTGTCGATGGAAGTCGAGGAAGTGCTCACTGCCGGCCGCTCGATCGTCGACAACCCGCCCGCCTCCGTCATGGGTGCCCTGGACGCGCTGATCGGCGAATACTACGACCACTCGCTCTTCTATCTCAGCAAGGAGATGTGGCGCACCGCCATGGCAATTGCCATCCAGCAGCCCGATGGCCCGTTCAGCAAGCGCTATACGGAACTCGACCGCCGGCTCTGCGATCAGATCTCGACCCTGATCCTCAAGCTGAAGGCCAAGGGTGTCGTCGCGCTCGATATCGACGCCGAGGCGGTCGGCGAGATGTTCTTCAACAATCTCAATATGATGTTCACCGAGTTCGCCAAGCGCGAACCAATGACGCTCGACGACCTGAAAGCCCGCGTTTCCCGCCAGAACCGTCCGCTCGCGACACTGATCTCGGCCCGCTGACCATCACAAAAACACGACCGGAGCAAATCTGCGCCCGGAAAAAGAGGAAACACGATGCAGGATCTCGAACAGTCGGTGCTTTCCGCCGCCGACCGGCTGGTTGCCGCCTTCGCGCGGCACGACCGCGCTTCCTATTTTTCGGCCTTCGCGCCGGATGCCACCTTCATCTTCCACACGCTGGACCGGCCGCTTCTGAGCCGTGCGGCTTATGAGGCGGAATGGGCCCTCTGGGAGGAACGGGATGGTTTTCGGGTGCGCGCCTGCCGTTCGAGCGAACGGCATGTGCAGGCGGTGGGTGATGTCGCGGTCTTCACGCACCGCGTCGAGACGGAACTGGAATTCAATGGCGAACCGGCGACGGCGGACGAACGGGAAACGATCGTGTTCCGGCGGGCATCGTCAGGCGATTGGATCGCCGTGCACGAACATCTGTCTCGCCAAAGCTGAATCAAGAAAGATCAGAAAGCGCCCACGACGACGGCGCTGACGAAGGAGAATGCGGCCACGATCGCAATTGCGTGCGGGACCAGATGGACGAACGACCGGCGCTGGGGTGCTGATGCATAAGCCGCGTATCGGGATTGGACCATCGGCCTCGAAGCGTTCATCGCGTCTCTCCGTCATTCACTCGCGGGATTTAGTCCGCCTTCTCTCTTGTTTTCCTATATTTTCGATTGAGTTTATAGATATTATTTTCCTCTAAATGCGCATGTCGTAAAAAATCGGTTCGGCGAAACCGTCGTCGTTAATGGCGATTGCGGTCGCGGTCCAGGAGGTGTTTCGACCAGGTTTCGCTGAACCACGGGGTCAGCAACGAAACATCGGAGCCGTGATGCGAACGCGTGAGCGCACTGTCGGTCTCGACACAGGTCCAGACGGTGAAGGCCGTCAGTTCGTGCTTGCCGAAAGTCTGGATCAGCGGAATGTCGGCCGCGTCACGGCCACGGGCGACCGCAATCCGCCCTGCCCGTCGCTGATTGTTCTTGGCGTCGAACGTATGCCAGCGATCTCCAAGAAAGACTTCGAACCACGCGTTGAAATCCATCGGCGCCGGATGATCGCTCTTCGGGATGTCGGCCATGTAGCCGTTCACATAGCGCGCCGGCATGTTCATGCAGCGGCAAAAGGTGATCGCCAGATGCGCATAGTCGCGGCTGACGCCGACGCGATCCTCATGGGCTTCGAGCGCGGTGCGCATTGCCTGGGCATAGCCGTAGCTGAAGACCAGGCGCTCATGCACATAGTCGCAAATCGCCTGCACGCGCTGCCAACCGGCAGGCACATCTCCGAACAGTCGCCACGCGAGCGCACCGAGCCGATCGGTTTCGCAGTAACGGCTGGCCGCGAGATAGGGTAGCCAAGCGGCCGGCAGGTTTTCGACCGGCACAGCATCCGCCAGCGGATCGGAGGCGTCGAGCCTGCCGTCATCCTCGATCACCGCGTCATAGGAAAGCTTGAAGTCGCCTTCGGGCACGGTCATCCGGAAACATGTATTGCCATGCGGATCGGTGATCTCTTCCATCTTCACGATTGGCATGGAAACCGGCCCATGTTCGCGCCGAAGAGTTGCGCGCCGTTCCGGCACGACGGAAAGATAGGTCATCATCGGGGTCGGTTGCGGGCAACGAATGCCGATTTCATAGCCAAAGCGCACGAACATCTCGAGGCCTCCCAGGAAATCAATCGGGAGTCATATGCTCCCCGCCTGCCTTGCCCGCAGAAATGCGGGCCCTCCTTGGTATCCGTTTGCACGCGAGCACCGCTCCCACGGATTGGCCGCATGCCAAAGATGCAACGGGCCCTTCGAACGGGCGAACCGATGCGCTACAGCGCCGCGCGTCTTATCGGACGCGCAAAGGTCGCTGTAGCACTTTGATTTTCTGCATCCTCAAATCGGCGACGATTTGAGGAACCGTGCAGTAAGGGATTAATACTAGCGCATCAGCCGGCAAGGCGGAATTACACTCCGCGGGAAATCTGCCATTCGACTCGCGCGCAAGGGGCGTGGCCGGCTTTATGGCAAGCCACCCCATCACAGAGCATCGGCCTTTTGCCCTACAATCCGACCGCGTCCTTGAACTGGTACCACCAGGAACCGATCGTCGAATATTGCGCCCGGAACATGCGCCCGCCCGGGAAGGGATACCAGGGCAGCTTTTCGAAGACGTCGTAGCGCGTGATGTCGCCATCGATCGCCTCGGCGAGCGTGCGGCCGAAGAGATGCGATCCGGTGACCCCATGGCCGCTGTAGCCGTGGGCGAAATAGGTGTTGCTGCCGATCCGGCCCATCTGCGGCACGCGCGTGAAGGAGAGCGCGAAATTGCCGCTCCACGCATAGTCGATCTTCACGCCCTTGAGCTCAGGGAACACCTTTTCAAGATTGGGCTTCAGCTTGGCGACCACATCGGCCGGATCGGTGCCACCATAGACGGTGCCGCCGCCGAAGATCATCCGCTTGTCGGCGGAAAGCCGGAAGTAGTCGAGAATATAGCGCACGTCCTCGACGCACATGTCGCTCGGGATCAGCGAATGGGCGAGCTCTTCGCCGAGCGGCGCCGTCGTGATCATCTGCGTCGAAACAGGCATGACGCGCGAAACGAGCTTCGGCACCGCGTCGCCGAGATAGGCATTGCCGCAAAGCACGACAATACGTGCCGAAACCTCGCCGCCTTCGGTATAGACGGTCGGCCGCGCCGCCTCGTGGTCGACGCGCGTCACGGGCGACTGTTCGTAGATCGTGCCGCCGATGCTTTCGAGCGCGCGCGCCTCGCCGAGCACGAGATTGAGCGGATGCATGTGCCCACCGGTCGTGTCGAGCATGCCGCCGCAATAGGCATCCGACGTGACGAGCTTGCGAAGCGCGTCACGATCGAGAAGCTGGTGATCGTCCATGCCGTATTTACGCCAGAGCGCCTGCTTGGCTTCGAGTTCCTTCATATGCGCCGGCGTATAGGCGGCATAGATGTTGCCCGGTTTCAGGTCGCAGTCTATCTGATAGTGGCTGACGAGACGACGGATGATCTTGCCGCCTTCCTGCACCAGCCCGCCGATGAAGCGCGCGGCGTCGTCGCCGTAGCGGCGCTGGATCGTCGATAGGCTGGCGTTGAGGCCGTTGACCACCTGGCCGCCGTTGCGGCCCGAAGCCCCCCAGCCGACCTGCGCGCCTTCGACGACGACGACCTTGTAGCCTTTTTCCGCAAGGTGGATCGCCGTCGACAGGCCGGAGTAACCGGCACCGACAACGCACACGTCGGTCTCGACGCGGCCCTGAAGTCGGACCGGCGTGCGGATGATGTTGCGGGATGCGGCGTAGTAGCTGGTCGGGTAGCTGCCGTCGCCGGCATAGGAGTTCTGTTTCGTGAGCATCAGACAATTTCCAGATAGGCGCTGAATTCGTAATCCGTGACCTGCTCGGCAAAGCCTGCAATCTCCTGGCGTTTGCAGGCGATCAGCATCGAGCGCAGCACGGGATCGAAAATTTCGGCGGCAATCGGTCCTGCCTCGAAGCTATCGACCGCTTGCCCCCATTCCGAGGGAATTTTGGGCAGTTTCTCCGCTGCATAGGCCCGACCCGAAACAGGCGCCGGTGGCTTCCACTTGTTGCGGATGCCAACGAGGGCAGCGCCGAGGATCGCGGCGATGACGAGATAGGGATTGGCGTCGGCTCCGGCGACGCGATGCTCGATGCGGCGCGCGGCCGGATTGCCGCCTGGAATGCGGATTGCCGAGGTGCGGTTCTCATAGCCCCAGCAGACGGCCGTCGGCGCGTGCGTGTCCGGCCTGAGCCGCCGGTAGGAGTTGAAATGCGGCGCAAACAGCAGCGTCGTCTCGGCCATGCCGCGCAAGAGGCCGGCAACGGCGTTCTTCAGCATTGGCGAACCTTCGTCGCTGCCGTCGTTGAAGACGTTGTTGCCCTCCTCGTCGAGCAGGCTGAAATGGATATGCATGCCGTTGCCCGACCGTGTGCCGTAGGGCTTGGCCATGAAGGTGGCGGCGAGGCCATGCTTGCGCGCGACACCCTTGACGATGCGCTTGAAGAAGATAGCGTCGTCGGCCGCCTTCAGCGGGTCGTCGGTGTGGAGTAGATTGATCTCGAACTGGCCGATGCCGTTCTCGGCGATCGCCGCATCCGCCGGCACGTTCTGCCGGGCACATTCCTTGTAGACGTCCGAGAAGAACTCGCCGAAATCGTCGAGCTCGTCGATCGACAGGATCGCATCGGAATCGAGGCGCTTGCCGGTATAGGGCGAGATCGGCGGCACCGCGCTGTCGGGCTCCGGATCGATCAGGTAGAACTCCAGTTCGGTCGCAACGACGGGGCGAAGACCGAGTTCCTGATATTCGCGCACGACCGCCGCCAGCGCCTGGCGCGGATCGGCAAGAAACGGCTTGCCGTCCTCAAGCTGCAGCCAGAGCGGCACCAAGGCGCTCGGCCGGGAGGTCCAGTTGACCGGCAGCGCGCCGCGGCCGGTGACACCGCAGATACCGTCGCGGTCGCCGCTGGCGAACACCTGCTCGCTGTTGATGATATCCTCGCCCCAGACATCGACCCCGACGATCGAGAGCGGCATGCGGATGCCGCCGCCGAGCACCTTCGCCGCCTGCTCCACCGGCACGCGTTTGCCCCGCATGATGCCGTTGAGGTCGCAGACCACCGCCTGGATGCTTTCGATCGGCCCGTTCTGCTCGAGCCATGCCTTGAATGCGCTGGGGTCTTCCGCGTCGAGCGACATATCGCAAATCTCTTTTTGTGATCACATTTTGTGATAGTTGACATAATTCAGGAATTGGAGTCAAGCATCGGCAATGGTATCAGGCGCATGAAGGACGCCAGGCAGAAGGATATGCGATCGTGAAACCCCTTGTTTTGCCGCCACTTGCCCGACCCGACGGCATGACCACGCATGACTATGCCTTCAACCGGCTGCGCCAGGCGATCATGGTCGGCGCCTTCCGCCCCGGCACATCCGTCACCATCCGCGGCCTTGCCGAAGCGCTCGAAAGCAGCCCGACGCCGGTACGCGAGGCGCTACGTCAGTTGACGTCGATCGGCGCGCTGCAATTCCTTGAGAACCGCCGTATCGTCGTGCCGCACATCACGCCCGCGCGTTTCGAGGAGCTGATCTTGCTCCGTATCGCGCTCGAAAGCCATGCCGCCCGCCGGGCTGTCGCCCATCTCTCCGAGCGCCAGATCGAGAAAATCACGGCAATCGATGACAGTATCGAGACGGAGATCCGCAAGGGGAACAAGGTGGCAGCGCTGATCGCCAACCAGGCGTTCCATCGGATGATCTACACGGCCAATCCGGATCCGGTCGCCATGCCGCTGATCGAAAGCGTGTGGCTGCAACTCGGGCCCATCCTCGGCATCGCCATGGAGCACGTCACCGAACTCTATGTCGTGGATCGGCACCGCGAGGCCATCGATGCCCTTAGGCGGCGTGACGAGGAGGCCGTTGCCGATGCGATCGCTGCCGACATCCGGGAGGGGATCGGCGGCTTCGACCAGCAGGCGGTCGCGCGCCTTCTGCGGCTGGCGGCCTGAGCCGACGGCAGGCCACGGCCTCATAAATTTTAGTGTGACTAAAATTCCGTATTGACAACGCTCAGGCACGGCACCAAAGTCGTGAAAATACAGATGCATAGCGACGGGAGGCGCGAGCCTTCCGGCCCAATGCCCGCGTATTCGAGGGGGAGGAGTCCGCTTGAAGAGCCAAAGATTTTCAGCCTGGGGCAACACCTGCGCCGGCCTATAGCATTCCCCAAAACCGCCACATCACGCCGGTCCGCCCGGCCACCCCATCCGCCCGTCGATGAGCGCTACAGCCGCGTGAATGGCGAGCGCATCCTCAAGCCAGAACTGGAAACACCATGAACGAACTCACCAAGAGCCGTTTTGCTGCGCTCCGCCGCAAGATGGCCGAAAGCAAAGTCGGCCTCGTCGCGCTCGCGCCCGGATCGTACATGGATTGGCTGATCGGCTACCATCCGCATCCGGACGAGCGCCCCTGCCTGCTTCTGATCGGCCCGGAAAAGGAAGCCTTCCTGATGCCTGCGCTCAACGCCGAGGGCACGCGCGAACACACCGACATCGCCTTCCACAACTGGGCTGATGACGTGGGCCCAACCGATGCTCTGACGTCTGCCCTCGCCGATGTCGGCGCGGCTGCACCTGGCTGCGTCGTGCTCGACGAGACCATGCGCGCCGATTTCGCCCTGCTGCTGATCGATGCGCTGCCGGAGGATACCGCGCGCGAATTCACCCCGGCAACGCTCGGCGCCCTGCGCATGCGCAAGGACAAGAGCGAATACGCGCTTTTGAAGATGAACGCCGGCATCGCCGACCGCGCCATGCAGGCGGCGTTTTCCAAGATCCGCCCGGGCATGACCGAGAAGGAACTGGCCGCCGAGATCCGCGGACACTTCTCCTCGGAAGGTGCGGCCCCGGCCTTCTGGATCGTCGGCGCCGGCGGCAATGGCGCCTTCCCGCACCACTCGGCGAGCGAGCGGGTGATCGAGGAAGGCGATGCCGTGGTCATCGATATCGGCGGCCGCAAGCAGGGTTTCCCGAGCGACATCACCCGCATGGCAATCGTCGGCCGCGCGCCTGAGGGATACGGCCAGATCCACACCATCGTGGAAAGGGCCGTGCAGGCAGCGTTGAAGGCCGCCCGTCCCGGCGTGCTCGCCAAGGATGTCGACGCGGCCGCCCGCAAGGTGATCAGCGATGCCGGCTACGGCGAATACTTCGTTCACCGCACCGGCCACGGCATGGGCATCGACGGCCATGAGCCGCCCTACATCACCGCCACTTCGGAAACCGTGCTGGAAGAAGGCATGGTCTTCTCGATCGAGCCCGGCATTTATCTGCCCGGCCGCTTCGGCATCCGGCTGGAAGACATCGTCATCCTGCGCGAGGACGGGCCGGAGGTTCTCTCTTCCCTTCCCCGCGACGTTCACGTCGCCAAGGCCTGATCAAACAAGATCTGATCAAAGTTGCGGCGCCTTCTGGCGCCGCTTCTCTTTGTCCGGTTCGCTTGGCAGCACAGCAATGCCTATTGGGTCGGCCGCTTGCGGGGTTTCGTCGTCGTGTTGCCGGCTGGACCATCCTGGCCGGGACGTTGCCTGTAGGCTGGCTGCCGCTGTTCGACCGGCGGCCAGATCCAGTAATAGCCATAGGGCTTGCGCTGGACGCCTTCGTAATACTCGCCCTTTCTGGTGCGCATCTGCGCTTCCGCATCGCCCGCGACGCCCGTCACGGCAAAGACCGCGCCCACCGTGGCGATGGCAAACAGATATCCCGATTTCAACATCTTCAAGCTCCTTGCCCCCTGTCTACGCCTGAAGCGCGCAAGGTCAACATCCCTCCCGTTCCATCAGTTCCTGCTTGACGACCTCTCATGCCTTATCCATAGTGGTGAGATGTCAGACCAATTTGGCGCCGAGGGGAGGCTGAATGACTGAACAAGCCAGAGCCGCGCTTCTGCCATTGCCGCCCGCCGACCGGGCGCAGCAGGTCATTGCCGCGCTCGCCGACTACGTCGAGCATTCAGGCCTGAAACCCGGCGACCGTCTGCCAGCCGAGCGCGAATTGATGACGGCGCTTGCCGTCGGCCGTTCCACCATCCGTGAGGTCATCCGCCACTTCCAGGCGCTCGGTGTCGTCGAGGCGCGCAAGGGCAGTGGCACCTATCTCCTGCGCACGATCTCTGGCGCCACCGTCCATATGCCGCTCACCCTCGACACGGCGCATCTGCGCGACGTGCTTTTGATGACGCTCGAAGTGCGCCGCGGCATCGAGGTTGAGGCCAATATGGTCGCGGCCCGCCGGCGCACCGACGAAGACCTGAAGGTTATCGAAATCAAGCTCGACGAGATGGAGCGCGTGCACATCGCCAAGGGCACATCAGGGCCGGAAGACCTCGCCTTTCACCTCGCGATCTATGACGCCACGCATAATCCCTTGTTCCGGCAGTTGCTCGAACAGATGCGCGAGGCCTTCGAGCGCTTCTGGGACCATCCTTTCGACCGCACGGATTTCGCCCGCCGCTCCTTCCCGTTCCACCGTACCCTCTTCAACGCGATCGCAGCCCAGGATCCTGACACCGCGCGCGAAGAAACGCTGAAAATCCTCGCGATCGTCGAGGAAGACATCAAGGAAATGTCCAAATGACCAACGGCCTCGATCCGTTCGACCACGCCTCGCTGATCGTCGCGCACGACGAAGGCCACGCCTTCGATGCCGTCGTGCCGCCGATCGTGCAGACCTCGCTTTTCACCTTCAAGGACTACGACGACATGGTCGCGTCCTACCGGGGCGAGCGCGTGCGGCCGATCTATACCCGCGGTCTCAACCCGACCGTGCGCATGTTCGAGGAGATGCTGGCGAAGCTCGAAGGCGGCGAAGACGCGATCGGTTTTGCCAGCGGCATGTCGGCGATCTCCTCGACCGTGCTGTCCTTCGTCGAGCCGGGCGACCGCATCGTCGCCGTCAACCATGTCTATCCCGACGCCTTCCGGCTTTTCGGCACGCATCTGAAGCGCATGAAGATCGAGGTGACCTATGTCGACGGTCGCGACGAGGAAGCGGTTGCCAAGGCCCTGCCCGGCGCCAAGCTCTTCTACATGGAAAGCCCGACGAGCTGGGTGATGGACACCCACGACGTGGCCTCCCTCGCCCGCCTTGCCAAGGACCAGGGCATCATCACCGCGATCGACAACAGCTGGGCAAGCCCGATCTTCCAGCAGCCGATCTCGCTCGGCGTCGACCTCGTCATCCATTCCGCTTCGAAGTATCTCGGCGGACACAGCGATGTGGTTGCTGGCGTGGTTGCCGGCTCGAAGGAGCTGATCGGCCGCATCCGCTCGGAAGCCTACCCTTATCTCGGCGGCAAGCTCTCGCCCTTCGATGCCTGGCTCCTGATCCGTGGCCTGCGCACTTTGCCGATCCGAATGAAATCGCATGAGCGCTCGGCGCTTGAAGTCGCGCGGCGGCTGCAGGCCCATCCGCTGGTCGAGACCGTCTGCCACCCCGGCCTCGGCAACACCCTGCCGCCGGGTCTTTCGGGCACATCCGGCCTGTTCTCCTTCATCTTCCGCGAGGGCGTCGATCTCAGGCGCTTTGCGGATCATCTCGAACTCTTCAAGCTCGGCGTTTCCTGGGGCGGACATGAAAGCCTCATCGTGCCGGGCGAAGTCGTGCTGTCGCAGAAAGCCCAGCCCAATTCCGCGGCCGCCTTCGGCATCTCACCGCGGTCGGTACGGCTCCATGTCGGCCTGGAGGGAACGGAGGCCCTCTGGAGCGATCTCGAAGCGGCGCTCGCCGTCGCCTCGACTGGCTGACAGGAGCGGCTGCAGGCGCTTTTCCGCCCGCATCCCGCTCTCCCCACTTTGAACCAAACCAACGAAGAAAAGAGGGAACAAGAATGAAGAAACTGATCACTGCAACGCTTCTCGCCAGCCTGATGGCCGGAAGCGCGCTCGCCGACACCAAGCTGAAACTGGTCGAGGTCATCACCAGCCCGGAGCGTACCGAGACGCTGAAGTCGATCGTGGCCAAGTTCGAGGCAGCCAACCCCGGCACCACGGTCGAGATCATCTCGCTGCCCTGGGGCGAGGCCTTCCAGAAGTTCGCGACCATGGTTTCGGCCGGCGAACTGCCTGACGTGATGGAAATGCCCGACACCTGGCTGTCGCTCTATGCCAACAACGGCATGCTCGAAAGCCTGGAGCCCTACCTCGCCAAGTGGGAACACACGGGCGGCCTGACCGAACGCGCGCTCGAACTCGGCCGCGACGTCAACGACACCGCCTACATGCTGCCCTACGGCTTCTATCTGCGGGCGATGTTCTACAACAAGAAGCTGCTCTCGGAAGCCGGCGTCAGCGAACCGCCGAAGACCATGGACGATTTCGTCAAGGCATCGGAAGCCGTATCCAAGCTTCCGGGCAAATCCGGCTACTGCCTGCGCGGGGGACCGGGTGGTCTCAACGGCTGGGTGATGTTCGGCGCCACCATGGCCGGCAGCAACAAATTCTTCAATGAGGATGGCACCTCGACCATGAACAGCGAAGGCTGGGTCAAGGGCCTGACCTGGGTGATCGACCTCTACAAGAAGGGGCTGGCGCCGAAGGACAGCGTCAACTGGGGCTTCAATGAAATCGTCGCCGGTTTTTACAGCGGCACCTGCGCCTTCCTCGACCAGGATCCGGATGCGCTGATCGCCATTGCCGAGCGCATGAAGTCGGAAGATTTCGGCGTCACCACCATGCCGAAGGGTCCGAGCGGCAAGGCGTTTACCACCATCGGCTTTGCCGGCTGGTCGATGCTGTCGGCAAGTCAGAACAAGGATCTCTCCTGGAAGCTGATCGAGACGCTCGAGGGGCCGGAAGGCAACATCGAGTGGAACAAGCGCACGGGCGCGCTGCCGGTGCACAAGTCGGCCGAGAAGGATCCCTTCTATGCGAGCGCGCAGTTCAAGGGCTGGTTCGACGAGCTTGCCGACAAGGACGTCGTATTGACGGTGATGCCGACCTACCTCGAGGAATTCGCCTTCTTCAAGGATTCGCTCGCCATCAAGACGACTCAGGAAGCCCTGCTCGGCGACATCACGCCGGAAGAGCTCGCCAACCAGTGGGCCGACTACCTGACCAAGGCGCAGCAGAAGTTCCTCGCCAGCAAGAAGTAAGCCTTCGGCCGGCGGCGGTTCGCCGCCGCCGGCCCTCGTGACCTTGAGCGGAATGACGTGGGCGCGGTCTCCGCCTGCATCCCGCTCCGACTGAACGAAAACGAGGCACGTCGAAAAACCCGGCGGCCGCACAGGGGAAATTTCGATCGATGGACCATGTCGCCCGCCAAAGCGGCTTGCCGGCAAGCAGGACGCCGCTGAAGAAGCGCATCGCCGACGGCGCCGCGCCCTATCTCTATAGCGCGCCGGCGCTGATCCTGATCGTCACCGTCATGCTGGTGCCGCTGGTGCTTGGCGTTTCCTACGCCTTCCGCGACATCCAGCTCTTAAACCCGTTCTCCGGTGCCTATATCGGCCTTGATCATTTCCGCGCGCTTGCCGAGGACCAGGCCTTCTACCGGGCGCTGCGCAATACGCTGTGGTGGACCGGTGCTTCGGTCTTCTTTCAGTTCGTCTTTGGCCTGATCCTGGCATTGCTGCTCGACAAGCCCTTCTACGGCCGCGGCCTTGCCCAGGCCCTCGTCTTCCTGCCCTGGGCGGTGCCGAGTTTCCTTGCCGGCCTCAACTGGGCCTGGCTGTTCAATCCGGTCGTCGGTCCCCTGCCGCACTGGTTCTACGCGCTCGGCATCATGAGTGAGCCGAACAACATCCTCTCGGACCCGCAGCTTGCCATGTGGGGGCCGATCATCGCCAATGTCTGGTGGGGCATTCCTTTCTTCGCGATTACCCTGCTTGCAGCCCTGCAGGCGATCCCGCGCGACCTCTATGAGGCCGCGAGCATCGACGGCGCCGGCCCGGTGCAGCGATTTCTCTCGATCACGCTGCCGTTCCTGGCGCCGACCATCGCCATCACCATCCTCCTGCGCACCGTCTGGATCTCGAACTTCGCCGACCTGATCATCGTCATGACAAATGGCGGACCGGCCGACCGCACCCAGATCGTCGCCAGCTATATCTTCACCCAGGCCTTCAAGCGGCTGGATTTCGGTTACGCCTCGGCGATCGCGCTGGTGCTTCTGGCACTGCTGCTCGCCTATTCGATGCTGATCGTCATCCTGCGGCAATGGCTGTTGAGCAAGGATTGAGACCGATGCGCGCCAAACCGCTTTTCCTCATGATCGCGCACCGATCGGCAATCCTTGCCTACATCGCCTTCGCGCTCTTCCCGCTCTATTGGCTGCTGAAGGTTGCAGTCACGCCCAACGACCTGCTCTACTCGGAAGGCATTCGAATGTGGCCGTCGCGCGCCAGCCTCGAACATTTCGATTTCGTGCTGCGCCACAGCGCCTTTCCGGTGTTCTTCAAGAACAGCCTGATCGTCGCCGGCTCCACCGCCGTTATCGTCACCATCCTCGCCTCGCTCTCGGGCTATGCGCTGTCGCGCTTCAACTTCCGCGGCAAGTACTGGCTGGTGGCGCTGATGCTTTTGACGCAGATGTTCCCGCTCGTCATGCTGGTGGCGCCGATCTTCAAGATCCTGTCGCCGCTTGGCCTCACCAACAGCCTGACCGGGCTCGTCATCGTCTACACCGCCTTCAACGTGCCGTTTGCCACCTTCCTGATGCAGTCCTTCTTCGACGGCATTCCGAAGGACCTGGAAGAGGCGGCGATGATCGACGGCGCCACCCAATTCGTCGCCTTCCGCCAGATCATCCTGCCGCTGACGCTGCCCGGCATTGCCGCAACGCTTGGCTTCGTCTTCACCGCCGCCTGGAGCGAACTTCTGTTCTCGCTGATGCTGATCTCCGGCAACGACCAGGCGACCTTCCCCGTTGGATTGCTGTCCTTCGTGTCGAAGTTCTCCGTCGACTTCGGGCAGATGATGGCCGCCGGCGTGCTCGCGCTCATCCCCGCCTGCCTCTTCTTCCTGCTCATTCAACGTTATCTCGTCCAGGGCCTCACGGCCGGCGCGGTCAAAGGCTGAGGATTGCTCTCATGGCTTCCATCGATATCGCCAACATCCAGAAATCCTACGGCATCCACCCGGTCCTGCACGATGTCGATCTCAAGATCGGCGACGGCGAGTTCGTTGTGCTCGTCGGCCCGTCCGGCTGCGGCAAGTCTACGCTTCTGCGCATGATCGCCGGGCTTGAAAGCGTCACCTCGGGCGAGATCCGCATCGCGGGAAAACGCGTCAACGAGCTGGCGCCGAAAGACCGCGACATCGCCATGGTGTTCCAGTCCTATGCGCTTTATCCGCATATGTCGGTCGCCAAGAACATGAGCTATAGCCTCAGGCTCCGGAAGACGGCCAAGGAGAAGATCGCGAGCATCGTTTCAGGGGCCGCCGCCAAGCTCGGCCTCGATCCGCTGCTCGAACGCCGGCCGCGCGCACTCTCCGGCGGCCAGCGGCAGCGCGTCGCCATGGGCCGCGCCATCGTGCGCGAACCCAAGGCGTTTCTCTTCGACGAGCCGCTTTCGAACCTCGACGCCCGCCTGCGCGAGCAGATGCGGGCCGAGATCAAGAAGCTGCACAAGGACCTCGGCGCCACCTCGATCTACGTCACCCACGACCAGATCGAGGCGATGACGCTGGCTGACCGCATCGTCGCCATGAACGGCGGCTTCGTGCAGCAGGTCGGAAGCCCGCTCGACCTCTACGACCGCCCGGCCAACCTCTTCGTCGCCGGCTTCATCGGTTCGCCCGGCATGAACTTCTTCGAAGGCACCTACCTGAACGGCACCGCCCCGCGCTTCGAGACGGAAGGCGGCGTCACCATCCCGGCACAACCGCATCCGGCGCTCGCCGACGGCGCCCGCGCGACGCTCGGCATCCGGCCGGAACACGTGGAGATCGGCGTCGAAGGACCCGACGTGCTGAGCGCCAATGTCGACCTGGTCGAGCCGACCGGCTTCGGCATCATCCTGCATCTCTCCTTCGGCCACGCCGGCTTCAAGGCCTTTACCAACGACCGCCGGTTCCTCACCGCTTCGGGTTCGCTTGCCGTGCGCCTGCCGGTCGACAGGCTGCATTTCTTCGACGCCGCCGGCAATCGGGTCTAATCGCGCGCACCGTCCCTGATGAAAATTTAGGCGCAACCGGCGACCTGCCGGCTGCGCCGGTTGACTTCCACAAGGCGAGGCGTACGGTCGTCCTGTCGCAAGTATCAACCGCCGTGGCGCCAACTTAAGAGAAGCAAGCACCGCCAAAACGACAGATTGACGATAGCCTTCCTTGCCTGCGCCCGGCGATTTTGAGGAAGTGTCATGCGAATTCTTGTTGTTGCCCTTGCCTTTTCGACAACGATGCTCTGTCCGTTCGCAACCCTCGCGCAAGAGGGCGATGCCGCAGCCGGAGCCACCGTCTTCAAGAAATGCGCTGTCTGTCATGTTGCCGACAGCGATACCAACAAGGTTGGACCATCACTCAACCATCTGTTCGGGCGAACGGCCGGCACCCACGCCGACTTCAGCTACTCGCCGGCGATGATCGATGCCGGCAAGGGTGGGCTCGTCTGGGACGAGGCGCATCTGCGCGACTATCTGCACAATCCAAAGACCAAGGTGAAAGGCACGAAAATGGCCTTTGCCGGGCTGAAGGACGACACGGATATCTCCAACCTCATTGCCTACCTCAAGCAGTATTCGCAGTAGGCTGAAAAGACTAAAGGCAAGCGCCGTCCGCACGGAGACGCCGAATTGCGACTATTCAACGTTCGTGCAATAATTGCAGCTGCAGCGCCGCGCGTCTTATCAGACGCGCAAAGATTGCTGTAGAACTTTGAATTCCTGCATGTTTTTGTCCTTTAATCGGAGACGATCAAAGGAAACATGCAGCAGGCTCTACGGATTGCGTATTCATGCCCACAGCCGCCAGCGGCGAGGAGGGACAGAAATGGCCGTGGTAGTTATTCTGGTTTTGTTGGCCGTTGGGTCGGTGTTGTTCCATCTGTTGAGCCCGTGGTGGTGGACGCCGATCGCGTCCAACTGGAATTACATAGACAATACGCTCATCATCACCTTCTGGATTACTGGCGTCGTCTTCGTCGCCGTGGTGCTTTTCATGGCCTATTGCGTCCTGCGTTTTCGGCATCGCCCGGGAAACCGGGCGGCCTATGAACCGGAAAACAGGAAGCTCGAAGGGTGGCTTGCCGGCGGCACGACGCTCGGCGTCGCCGCCATGCTGACCCCCGGCCTTTTCGTCTGGCACCAGTTCGTCACCGTTCCTGACGGTGCGGCGGAAGTCGAGGTCGTCGGCCAGCAATGGTTGTGGAGCTTCCGGCTCCCAGGCGCGGACGGCAAGCTCGGCACCTCCGAGACCCGCGACATCACCCCGGAGAATTCACTCGGCCTCAATCGCAATGACGCAGCGGCGCTTGACGATTACGTCATCGAAGGCGGTGAGCTGCATCTCGAAATCGGCAAGCCGGTCAAGATGCTCCTGCGCTCGGTCGATGTACTGCATGATTTCTACGTGCCGGAGTTCCGCGCCAAGATGGACATGGTGCCGGGCATGGTCACCTATTTCTGGCTGACGCCAACGCGCACAGGCACCTTCGAGGTTCTTTGCGCCGAACTCTGCGGCGTCGGCCACCCACAGATGCGCGGCACCGTCGTCGTCGACAGTGCCGCCGACTACCAGGCCTGGCTTTCGCAGCAGCAGACCTTCTCACAGCTGCAGGCAAAGGCAGGGACCAAGGAAACGGCGCAGGCAGGAAGTGCCGCCCCGGCGCAGTAGCAGGCGCCCGACGGCCAAAGCGGGATGAGGAAAAGTGCTTGCGGTTTTCCGCTCGCATCCCGCTCGTGAGCGAAAGCAATTCCACGGTTCATCGTTCGGAATTGCGTGGTTCAAAGCGTTGGATCGAAATGATCCGGTGTTGGGAGGTTCTCGCAGATGGTCGACATCCGGCATAGCACGGGCGAACCGATAGGCCCCGCGGAAGTGGAGGACGTCGAGCTCTATCATCCCCATAGCTGGTGGACGCGCTATGTCTTCAGCCAGGATGCGAAGATCATCGCCGTGCAATATGCCTCGACCGCGATCGCCATCGGCATGGTCGCCCTGGTGCTCTCCTGGCTGATGCGGCTGCAGCTCGGCTTTCCCGGCGCCTTTGCCTTCATCGACGCCGAGCGCTATTATCAGTTCATCACCATGCACGGCATGATCATGGTGATTTACCTGCTGACCGCCCTCTTCCTCGGTGGCTTCGGCAACTACCTGATCCCGCTGATGCTCGGCGCACGCGATATGGTGTTCCCCTATGCCAATATGCTGAGCTACTGGCTTTACCTGCTCGCGGTGCTCGTGCTCGTCGCCAGCTTCTTCGCCCCCGGGGGCCCGACCGGCGCCGGCTGGACGCTCTACCCGCCCCAGGCGGTTCTCTCGGGCACGCCCGGCGGCAAGGACTGGGGCATCATATTGATGCTCTCGTCGCTCATCCTCTTCATCATCGGCTTCACCATGGGCGGCCTCAACTATGTCGTCACCGTGCTTCAGGGCCGCACCCGCGGCATGACGCTGATGCGCATGCCGCTCACCGTCTGGGGCATCTTCACGGCAACCGTCATGGCGCTGCTTGCCTTCCCCGCCCTCTTCGTCGCCTGCGTCATGATGCTGTTCGACCGGGTGCTCGGCACCAGCTTCTTCATGCCGGCGATCGTCGAGATGGGCGAGCAGCTGCAGCACGGCGGCGGCAGCCCGATCCTGTTCCAGCACCTCTTCTGGTTCTTCGGCCACCCTGAGGTCTATATCGTCGCGCTGCCGGCCTTCGGCATCGTGTCGGATCTCATCAGCACCCATGCCCGCAAGAACATCTTCGGCTACCGCATGATGGTCTGGGCGATCGTCATCATCGGCGCGCTGTCGTTCATCGTCTGGGCGCACCACATGTATGTCAGCGGCATGAACCCCTATTTCGGTTTCTTCTTCGCGACGACCACGCTGATCATCGCCGTGCCGACGGCGATCAAGGTCTACAACTGGGTGCTGACGCTCTGGCGCGGCGACATCCACCTGACGCTGCCGATGCTGTTTGCACTCGCCTTCATCGTCACCTTCGTCAATGGCGGGCTGACCGGCCTCTTCCTCGGCAACGTCGTCGTCGACGTGCCGCTCTCCGATACGATGTTCGTCGTCGCGCATTTCCATATGGTCATGGGCGTGGCCCCGATCCTCGTCATCTTCGGCGCGATCTATCACTGGTATCCGAAGATCACCGGCCGCATGCTCAACGAGGTGATGGGCCAGATCCACTTCTGGGTCACCTTCGTCGGTGCCTATCTGATCTTCTTCCCGATGCACTATCTCGGACTGATCGGGATGCCGCGCCGATACTACGAGATAGGCGAAACCGCCTTCGTCCCGGCCTCTGCCCATACGCTCAACGAGTTCATCACCATCATGGCGCTGGTCGTCGGCGCCGCTCAGCTCCTCTTCCTCTTCAATCTCATCTGGAGCATTCGCCATGGTCGTGAGGCCGGCGGCAATCCCTGGCGGGCAACAACGCTCGAATGGCAGACACCGGAGACGCCGCCACGCCACGGCAACTGGAAGGAACTGCCGGTCGTCTACCGCTGGCCCTATGACTACAGCGTGCCGGGAGCGGCCGAGGATTTCATTCCGCAGAACCAGCCGGGCTCCGCAGGTCATGCTCCGGAGGGTGCCTCATGAACGTCACCTTGATCCTACTGGCCGTGATTCTCACAATCGCCGGCTGGTGGCTCAGCCGGCAGCGGCTCTTCTCAAAACCCTGGCTGGAGATCGGTCACGCGTTTGACCCGCGTCCAGATGGTCGTCCTTCGATCCCACCCGCAAAAATCGGCCTCGGCGTCTTCCTCGCCGTCGTCGCCGCGCTCTTCTCGCTTTTCATCAGCGCCTATTTCATGCGCATGGCATCCACCGACTGGTGGTCGACGCCAATGCCGAAAGTCCTCTGGCTGAACACCGCCATCCTCGGGCTCGGCAGCCTGCTTCTGCATGCGGCGCGCGTCACCGCGGAGCGCCATCATGACGAGGCAAGCCGCACGGCCCTGATCGCCGCGCTTGCCGCGGGGCTCGCCTTCCTCGCGGGCCAGGTCTTCGCCTGGCGCGAACTAACCGATGCCGGCTTTCTCATCGCCGATAACCCGGCCAACAGCTTCTTCTACATGATATCAGGCATGCATGGCCTGCACATCCTCGGCGGCCTTTTCGCGCTCACCCGAGTGATCGTGAGAACGCGCGCCGGCCCGATGGACGAGAGGGCCGTGCTGTCGATCACGCTCTGCGCCACCTATTGGCATTTCATGCTGGCCGTTTGGCTGGTGCTTTTCGCGCTCTTTTCCGGCTGGGCCAACGACTTCGTCGAGCTCTGCCGGCAACTCTTGACCTAAGGAGCCAAGGCATGTCTGTCGAGACACATTCGCCTGTCCGAGAGCCGCTCCACCGCCCGGCGGGGCTTGCCGGTTTCGCCGCCGACTGGGCTTCGGATCAAAGGACGTTCAAGAACGTCTCCTGGGGCAAGGCGATGATGTGGATCTTCCTCCTCAGCGACACCTTCATCTTCGGTTGTTTCCTCATCGCCTACATGTCGGCGCGCATGTCGACGGCCGTTCCGTGGCCCAATCCGAGCGAGGTCTTCGCGCTGCACATCGGCGGTTCCGACGTGCCGCTGATCCTGATCGCCATCATGACCTTCGTGCTGATCACCTCGAGCGGCACAATGGCCATGGCCGTCAATTTCGGCTACCGCCAGGATCGAAGGAAAACCGCTTTGCTCATGGTGGTGACGGCGCTCTTCGGCGCCACCTTCGTTGGCATGCAGGCCTTCGAGTGGACCAAGCTGATCACCGAAGGCGTACGCCCCTGGGGCAACCCTTGGGGCGCTGCCCAATTCGGCTCGACCTTCTTCATGATTACCGGCTTCCACGGCACACACGTCACGATTGGCGTCATCTTCCTGCTGATCATCGCCCGCAAGGTCTGGCGCGGCGACTTCGACACCGGCAGGCGCGGCTTCTTCACGAGCCGCAAGGGGCAATACGAGATCGTCGAGATCACCGGCCTCTATTGGCACTTCGTCGACCTCGTCTGGGTCTTCATCTTCGCATTCTTCTATCTGTGGTGAGGCATGGCCATGACCGAAACGACGGCACACACCGACACGATACCGCAGGCAGGGTCGCGGGCACCGGCGCATGAACAACACCAGCAGCATCCGATCGGCCTCTACCTGGTCGTCTGGGTGCTGCTGTTCGTGCTCAGCACCTTCTCCTATCTCGTCGACTATGTCGGGCTGCAGGGCTATCTCAGATGGTCGCTGATCCTGCTCTTCATGGTGCTGAAGGCCGGCCTGATCGTCGCGATCTTCATGCACATGGCCTGGGAACGACTGGCACTGATCTACGCGATCCTGCTGCCGCCGCTGCTGGTGCTGGTCTTCGTGGCGCTGATGGTCTCGGAATCGCACTACGTGCTCTTCACCCGCCTCGCCTTCTTCGGCGCCGCACCCTGATCGCCAGGTCGCAGAGCATGCCGGGACACCCCAGGTAAATCACCTGCGTCGGAGGGGGCGGCGTCGCCGCAAAACCGACATTCGTGCCCCATGCGATGACGCATTCGAATGCGCCCGCGTCTTCTGTATGCTAAGAGAAATCGCTTCGATGTTCCTCGGCGCTTTTTCTCACGAAATCAGTGGCATGACCGTCCCGATAGCTCTCGTTCCACGATCCACAGATTGCTCGGCTCTGGTCGTGCAGTTTGATGATTATGTCGTAGACAGGCTCTAGTCGGGGCGTCTCAAGCCGTAAAATCCGGCATCCAATCCAACTAGGGTCGCAAGCAATGGCAGAGTTTCCGCAAAAGGCGAAGGTCGTAATCATCGGGCTGGGTGGCATCGTGGGTGCCTCGATCGCGCACCACCTGATCGAGCGCGGCTGGGACGATATCGTCGGCATCGACAAGTCAGGTGTGCCGACCGACATCGGCTCGACGGCGCATGCCTCGGACTTCTGCTACACCACCAGCCACGATTATCTTTCGGTCTGGACGACGCAGTATTCGATCGATTTCTTCGAGAAGATGGGCCACTACGCCCGCATCGGCGGCCTGGAAGTCGCCCGCACCGGCGATGATGTCTGGATGGAGGAGATCAAGCGCAAGCTTTCTTCCGCCAAGGCCTTCGGCACCCGCGCGCACTATGTCTCGCCGGCCGAAATCAAGAAGATGTTCCCTCTGATCGAAGAGGACCAGGTGATGGGCGGCATGTTCGACCCGGATGCCGGCCTCGTCATCCCGCGCTCGCAGACGGTTGCTGGCAAGCTGGTCGATGCGGCCGAAAAGTCCGGCAAGCTGCAGGTCTACGGCAACACGCCGGCAAAGTCGCTTATCGTCGAGAACGGCCGCATCAAGGGCGTCGTCACCCACCGCGGCACGATCATGGCCGACCACGTCATCGTCTGCGCCGGCATCTGGGGCCGCTTGATCGCCGAAATGGTCGGCGAGGATCTGCCGGTCATGCCGGTCGACCATCCGCTCACCTTCTTCGGCCCGTATAACGAGTTCGAAGGCACCGGCAAGGAAATCGGTTTCCCGCTGCTGCGCGACCAGGGCAACTCCGCCTATATGCGCGACACCGGCGACCCGAAGACCACCGAAGGCGGCCAGATCGAGTGGGGTTATTACGAGACCACCAATCCGCGCCTCTGCCATCCCCGGCATATTCTCGAAAAGCACGAAGCGCGCCTGTCGCCGTCACAGCGCGACCTCGAGATGGAGCAGATCATCGAGCCGCTCGAGCGCGCCATGGAGCTGACGCCGATCCTCGGCGAGCTTGGCTATAACGAGAGCCACTCGTTCAACGGCTTGCTTCAGGTATCGGCCGCCGGCGGCCCCTCCTGCGGCGAGAGCCAGAAGGTGCGCGGCCTCTGGTACTGCGTCGCCATCTGGGTGAAGGACGGCCCCGGCTACGGCAAGCTGATCGCCGACTGGATGACCGACGGCCGCACCGAGATCGACCATGCCTCGATCGACTATTCCCGCTTCTACCCGCACCAGCTCGAGGAGACGTTCATCGAGGGCCGCTGCTTCGAGGCGGCGCAGAAGATCTATTACCCCGCCGTGCACACGCGCGAACCCTATGCCAGCGGCCGCAACGTCAAGCGCTCGCCCTTCTACGAGCGCGAGAAGGAGCTCGGCGGCTACTTCATGGAACTCGGCGGCTGGGAGCGCGCGCACGGCTACGCCGCCAACGAACATCTTCTCGAAAAATACGGCGACCGCGTTCCGGTGCGCGAGAACGAGTGGGACAGCCGCCATTTCTGGCGCGTGTCCAACGCCGAACATCTGGCGATGAGCGAGGATTGCGGCATCGTCAATCTCTCGCACTTCCACATGGTCGACATCGAAGGTCCTGACCATGTCGAACTGCTCGAGTGGCTTTGCGCCGCCAAGATCGGTGGCGACGGCAACATCGGCAAGGGCATCTACACCCACTTCCTCGATGACGAGGGCATGGTGCGGGCCGACTTCACCGTCTTCCGCATGGCCGACCGCTGCCGTCTCGTGAACGGCGCCGATGCCGGACCGCGCGACTTCCAGTACATGCGCCGCGTCGCGGAAGACCGCGGCCTTGACGTCACCATCACCGACGTTTCGGAAAAATTCATCACCATCGGCATCTGGGGGCCCAATGCCCGCCAAACGCTGAAGAAGGTGGTTGCCGATCCGGCGGGCCTCGATCTCGAGAACTTCGCCTTCGCCGCCATCAAGCCGATCGAAATCGCCGGCAAAAAGGTCACCGCCTTCCGCATCTCCTATGTCGGCGAGCAGGGCTGGGAACTGCATATGAAGTACGAGGACGGCCTTGCCGTCTGGGACGCGCTACGCGCCACCGGCGTCATGGCCTTCGGCGTCGAAACCTATGCCAACTCGCGCCGCATGGAAAAGAGCCTGCGCCTGCAGAACGCCGATCTTCTCACCCAGTACAACCTGATCGAGGCCGACCTTGCCCGTCCGAAGGTCAAGGACGTCGACTTCCGCGGCAAGGCCAAGCACCTCGAATACAAGGCGCGCGAACACCAGCCCGCCATGCTCTGCACGCTCGTTCTGACGGAGAATACCGACAAGAATGGCGTGAAGCGCTACCCGGTCGGCACCCTGCCGGTGATGGATCCGGAAACCGGCAAGGTGCTGGTCGACGAACTCGGCCGCCGCTCCTACACCACCTCGATCGCCTTCGGGCCGACGATCGGCAAGAACATCGCGCTTGCCTATCTGCCCTGGTCCCATTGCCAGGTCGGCCGCAAGTTGAACGTCGAATACTTCGCCGAGACCTATCCGGTCGAAGTCGTCGGCATCGGCTACAAGCCGCTCTACGACCCCGAGAACCTGAAGCCGCGCACCTGATCGATCGGCACCAGACACCAAAAACGAAAAGGCCCGCTCACATCCGAGCGGGCCTTTTTACTGTCCGGCGCACCAAAATCGCCGTCAGGGCAGCACGTGCCCGGCCGCAGTAAAGAGGCGGTACCAGTCTTCGCGCGACAGCGTGGTATCCGCGCCGGGCGCGATGTCTGCCAGCCGTTCCGGGCTCGTCGTTCCAAGGACCACCTGGATGTTGGCCGGATGCCGGGCGATCCAGGCGTAGGCGATGGCCGACGGCGACACCGCATATTTGCCGGAGAGTTCGTCGAGCACCCGGTTGAGTTCGGGAAAATTGGTTTCGTCGCCGACGAAGACACCGCCGAAAAAGCCCTGCTGGAACGGTGACCAGGCCTGCAGCGTCATGCGGTTGATCCGCGAATAGACGACCACCTCGCCGTCGCGGTCGATCGACTGCTCGAGACCCGCCATGTTCGCGGCAATCCCAAACGCGACCGAGGGGGCGTGGGCAATGCTGAGCTGGATCTGATTGGCGACGAGCGGCTGGCGCACGGCCGTCTTCAGGAGATCGATCTGCCGCGGCGTATGGTTCGACACGCCGAAATGCCTGACCTTGCCGCCCGCCTGCAGTTTGTCGAAGGCATCGGCCACTTCCTCCGGCTCCACCAGGGCATCCGGGCGATGCAGCAGCAAAAGATCGAGATAGTCGGTCTTCAGTGCCGCAAGCGAGCGGTCGACGGACTGGAGGATATGGTCGCGGGAGAAATCGAAGTAGCCGCGCCGGATACCGCACTTGCTCTGGATAACGATCTGTTCACGCTCGGCAGGCTTCAGCCGCAACGCATCGCCGAACCGACGCTCGCAGGCATGCAGTTCGCCGCCATAAATGTCGGCGTGATCGAAGACGTTGATGCCGACGTCCCGCGCCTTGCCATAAAGCCGGGCAATGGCGTCATCACTGAGATCGGCGATCCGCATCAGGCCGAGAACGGCGGATGAAACGGAAAGATCGGTTGTTCCCAGGTTGAATTTTCTCATCGGATTACGCTCGCACCGTCAACATTGTTTCGAAGGAGGATTTCCGCCCGCAGGCGCAACTGGCTGCGGAAGCGAATCTTTGATCCTCAATCTCTACCAGCCCGAGGGCGCTTGGCAAACGTCCTGTCACTGTCGTCGATCGTGCGAAGCGGGTAGCGAAGACAAGCAATGCGCCGGGTCGCCCGCCAGCGCTTTGCTGTCCTATTGTCGTGGGAGCCGACACGGTCGTCCGCTCCCACGGCCTGCGGTCCAATCAAGCAGCCGACCGATAACGCTCAGCCGGCTCGGATTGTGCGAAATTCGGCAGCATCGCCTGGCGCGCGGCGTCGAACGTATGCCACTGGCCGGCGTCCGGCAGCGGCGGGATCGTCACCAACTCGCGGCGATCAAAGCCGACCAGTGCCGCATCGACGAGATCGCCGACCTCCATCACGCCCGCAAGCGTTTCGACATCAACGCCCGCATGATCCCAGATCTCGGTGCGCGTCGCAGCCGGCAGCACCGCCTGCACATAGACGCCCTTGGGCGCCAGCTCGACGTTCAGCCCCTGGGAAAGGAACAGCACGAAGGCCTTCGTCGCGCCATAGACTGTGGCGCCCATCTCCGGCGCAAGGCCGACGACGGAAGCGATGTTGACGATCGCCCCCTCACCCCTCTCGGCAAAACGCGGCGCTACGGCATGGGCCAGCCTGGTGACGGCAGTAATATTGAGCGAGATGAGCTTCGAAATGTCCTCGCCCTTTTGCTGAAGGAAGCCGCGCGGGATCGATGTGCCGGCATTGTTGACCAGAACACCAATACGCTGATCCTCGCGCAGGCGCTGCTCGACCTTGGCCAAATCCTGCTCGTCCGTCAGGTCGGCGGGCACAACGTCGACATTCACGCCGGTTTCGCTCCGCAGCCGCTCGGCAAGCTCTGCCATGCGCACCGCATTGCGTGCGACCAGAATGAGATCGTGACCGCGGCGCGCAAATCGCTCCGAATAGACGGCGCCGATACCGGTGGAAGCACCGGTTACGAGGACTGCAGGCTTCTTGCTCATCGGGTGTGCTCCTTTGATTTATTCATGATCGTCATCATGTATTTGGATATATGACGGCCATCATGTATAATGTCAATCGAAATTTAGGAGACGGTGATGCGCGTGAGCCGACAGCAGGTCGAAGACAACAAGCGAACCATTCTGGAGGCGGCTGGTCGGCTGTTCCGGGAGCGTGGTTTCGAGTCCGTCACAGTGACGGATGTGATGAAGTCGGCCGGGCTCACCCACGGCGGCTTCTACGGCTACTTCAAGTCCAAGGATGATCTGATTGCCCAGACCCTGGCCGGACTCCGGGGAGAAGCCGAGCCAAAGTCGACGGACTTGGCCGCCGTCGCACAGCGCTATCTTTCAGCGGAGCATCGAGACGATTTCGCACATGGCTGCCCGCTTGCTGCCCTGGCGTCGGAAGTGAGCCGGCAACCCCAGGGAGCACGCACGGAAATGACAGCGTTTCTCAAACGTCAGTTCGAGCGCCTGGGTAAAATAGCGCCGGGCTTGGACGAAGAGCAGCGGCGCCGTGCCGCGATCGGCAATTCGGCGAGCATGATCGGCGCGCTGATCCTGGCCAGGATGACCGACGATCCGGCCCTGTCGAACGAGATCCTCGAGGCGACGCGCGGCTGGCTTTCGGCGGAGGATGGCGAAGGGGCCAAGACCGCCGACGTCGCCTGATATTCGCTGTGCTTCGTGCCCTCGCCCGTTCTCTCCGGGTAGCGCTAGAACGCCAAAAGCCCGGCGGATTTCTCCGCGCGGGCTTTTTGGATGTTTGGTTGCGGGGGCAGGATTTGAACCTGCGGCCTTCAGGTTATGAGCCTGACGAGCTACCGGGCTGCTCCACCCCGC